>NZ_JBHSIB010000022.1:0-327321 GCF_042653325.1 Massilia sp. GCM10023247 | reverse complement strand
CATCCGCGCCACCCGCCGCGCCGCCGCTGCGCCCCACGCCGCCACCGAGCCCGCGGCCGCCGCAGGCGGCGCCACCCGCGCCGCTGCTCGACAACGGCATCGGCGGCTTCAGCGCCGACGGCAGCGAATACCTGGTCCGCACGGCGCCCGGCCGCGGCACGCCGCAAGCGTGGCCGAACCTGCTGGCCAACCCGGCCTTCGGCAGCTGCCTGTCCGAGAGCGGCGAGGCCGCCACCTGGGGCCCGGCAGGGCAGTGCTTGAGCGCGCCCGGCGGCGAAGCCTTCTACCTGCGCGACGAGGCCAGCGGCGCGGTATGGTCGCCGAGCGCGCTGCCGGCGCCGTCCGGCGGCGCCTACCTGACGCGCCACGGCTTCGGCTACAGCGTGTTCGAGCACAGCGCGCACGGCATCGGCTCGGAGATGACGAGTTTTGTCGCGCTGGCGGCGCCGCTGAAATACACGGTGCTCAAACTGCGCAACGACGGCAGCGCACCGCGTCGCCTGTCCGTCACCGGCTACGTCGAGTGGATGCTGGGCGCGCTGCCGGGCGAGGGGCGGGCGCAACTGGCGCCCCACATCGTCACCGAGCTTGACCCGGCCACCGGCGCCCTGTTGGCGCGCAGCGCCTGGCATGGCGATGCGGACCGCGCAGCCTTCTTCCACGTCGACGCCGAGGCCGCTTTCACCTGCGACCGCCAGGAGTTCATCGGCCGCAACGGCCAGCGCGGCCAGCCGCAGGCGCTGGGCGGCACGCCGCTCTCGGGCAGCATCGGCGCCGGCTTCGATCCCTGCGCGGCGCTGCAGGTGGCCTTGGTGCTCGCGCCGGGCGAAGAGAAACAGTATGTGTTCATGCTCGGCGCCGGCCGCGTTGATGGCATCGGCGGCATCGGCGAGCTCGTTCGCACCCACGCCGACGCCGCCGCGGCGCTCGCCCAGGTGCGCGCCTGGTGGCGCGAGACCCTCGGTGTGCTGCGCATCGAGACGCCCGACCCCGCGCTCGACCTGCTGGCCAACGGCTGGCTGGCCTACCAGGCAATTGCCGGCGGCATCTGGGCGCGCGGCGTGCGAGCCGGCTGGCGCTTCGGCGACTGCCTGCAGGAAGCGATGGCCCTGGCGCAGACGCGCCCGCAACTGCTGCGCGAGCAGGTGCTGCGCTGCGCTGCCCACCAGTTTCTCGAGGACGTGCCGGCGCGCATGGGTGACGGAGCGGTGCCGCGTGCGGTGCGCATGCGCGATGCCGCCGACCTGCTGTGGCTGCCGCTGGCGACCTGCCGCTACCTGGCCGCGACCGGCGACGCCAGCCTGCTCGACGAATCCATCCCCTGGCTCGAAGAGCGCGCGCTCGATGCCGGCGCGCACGCCCACGGCAAGCTCTACGAGCACTGCGTGCGCGCGATCCGTCACGCGCTGCGCGTCGGCAGGCACGGCCTGCCGCTGGCGGACGGCGAAAACGCCGGGGGCGCCGAAAGCGTGTGGCTGGGCTTGTTCATGACCGAGGTGTTGCGCCGCTTTGCCGAGGTGGCCGAACGGCGCGCCGATTACGGTTTCGCGACCACCTGCCGCGCCGGCGCGCTGGCGTTGGCCGCCCGCATCGCGCAGCACGCCTGGGACGGCGAGCGCTATCGCAGCAGGCTCGATGCGCAGGACAAGGACGCGCCGCTCGATGTGGCCGTGCAAGCCTGGGCCGTGCTGTCGGATGCGGCCAGTCCGGGACGCGCCGCCTGCGCCATGGCGGCCGCCGACGCCTGCCTGGTGCGCGACGGCGCCGCGCGCACGCTCGATGCGGTCTGGGCCGCGATGGCCTTTGCGCGCCTGGGCCAGGCCGAGCGCGCCTGGCAACTGCTCGACCAGCTCAACCCGGCACGCCCGGACGTCCACGCGGGCGGTGCCGACGCCGGCCAGGCCCCCTATCTGTTGCGCGCGGCGCTGCCGCCGGCGCCGCTGTTGGGGCCGGCCGGTGCGAACTGGTACACTGGCGCCGCCGGACCGCTGCTGCGCCTGGTCGTCGAATCGCTGCTCGGTGTCGAGCGTGTCGGCCAACAGTTGCTGCTGGCGCCACAGTTGCCGCAACACTGGCCGGGTTTCCGGTTACAGTACCGCTACCGCAGCAGCGTCTATGCGATCGAAGTCAGCGCCGCCGAGGCGGCACTGCTGCTGGTCGATGGGCAGCCGGTGGCCGGCAACGCGGTGCCGCTGGTCGACGATGGCGCCACGCACCGCGTCGAGCTGCATGTCGCGCGCCGGCAAGGGCCCGCCGTTTCGGCGGAACAAGAAGAAACCCAGTCAAAAACCATTCCATGACGAACAAGATCACGCTGGCGGCCTGCGCCACCCTCCTGCTCACCTGCGGCGCTGTACAAACAGCCCAGGCCGCCGACTGGAGCGATACCTCGATCAGCTGGCGCTACGGCACCCGTTTCGCCGAGCCCTTCAATCCCGAACACATCAAGAAGCACATCTTCGCGCTGACCCATGCCAGCGGCTACAAGTACGGCAGCAATTACTTCAACGTCGACCTGCTGCAGTCGGACAAGAGCGACCCGGCTTCGCTGACCCAGTCGGAAGGCGCGCAGGAAGCCTATGTCGTCTACCGCCACACGCTCGACATCGGCGCGCTGCGCGGCCAGGAGATCCGCTTCGGCGCAGTGAAGGGCGTGGGCGCGACCTTCGGCTTCGACTGGAACACGAAAAACGACGTCGGTTACAACTCGCGCAAGCGCATGCTGGTGGCCGGGCCGACCCTGATGTGGGACGTGCCGGCCGGCTTCCTTAATACCAGCCTGCTCCTGCTGCGCGAAAGCAACGCCCCGAGCGGTGCCTTCCCGCCGATCTCGAACGTCAACGGCCGCTACACCTACGACACCCACGCGATGCTGTCCGTCACCTGGGCGATTCCCGTGATGGAGCGCCTGTCCTTCGAGGGCTATGGCAACTACATCGGCGCCAAGGGCCGCGACGAAGTCGGCCAGGACACCGGTCCGGAAACGAACATCGACATGGCGCTGATGTACGACGCCGGTTTCCACTTCGGCCAGCCGAAGAACCGCTTCCGCGTCGGCCTCGAGTACCAGTTCTGGAACAACAAGTTCGGCAATACCCGCGCCACCACGGGCGGGCGCGGCCAGCGCGCCAGCACGCCGATGGTGCGCGCCGAGTACCACTTCTGACCGGCGCCTGATCCTGTCTACCGTGCCGGGCTATTGCGCCTAGGAATGGCATAATACTTCGATAATTTTTCGGGTAGTGCTGTCAGCAATGGCTGGGCCGGTGAGAGGATACAGATGCAAGTCGTAAAAGATATCAAGCGTGCCTGGGCGCACCTGCGCTCGGGGAAGGGCGGGCACGCCTACCTGCCGTTCTGGCGCCAGTCGCTGGAGATGGGCGCCCTGTTCCTGCTGCGCGGGATCGGCCCCGGCTATTACCTGCAGGCGCGCTGGTGGCGCCCCTCGGTGCCGTTTACGGACAAGTGGGAACACGTCAACAAGAAGGAATACAACGCCTTCATCGACCGCTGGAACCGTCCGGGCTACCAGAAGAGCTCGCAGCACAAGGTGATCGAGAAGGCGATCCTGCAACTGGTCGGCGTGCCCACGCCCGCATTCATCGGCTACCTGCACCCGCAGCGCGGCGCGCGTGCCGATGGCGTCGCCTTGCGCGACGCGCGCGACCTCGAACAATTGTGCCGCAGCCTGATGGGCAAACGGGTCTGTTTCAAACCCGTCGAGGGCTATGGCGGCGCCGGCTTCTCCGCCTTCGAGATCGGAGACAAGGGCGGCCAACCCGTGTTGCGCCACCCCTTGACCGGCGCCGAAACGACGATCGGCGACTGGTGGCAACTGGCGAGCCAGAACCGCGAGGGCTATATCGTCGAGCACTACCTGGTCCAGCACCCGGTGTTATCCGGCATTCACCCGAATTCGGTCAACACCCTGCGCATCTGGCTGTACCAGGCGCGCGGCGAATGCCGGATTGCCGGCGCTTTCTTGCGCGTGGGGCGCAAGGGCAGCATGGTCGACAACACCAGCCAGGGCGGCATCTTTTGCCCGGTCGAGCTGGAGACCGGCATCCTGACCCATGCGGCCAACGCCAAGAACCCGCTCGAGACCATGGACGCGCACCCGGACACGGGCGGCCAGATCAGCGGCGTGCAACTGCCGTACTGGAAAGAATGCCAGGAAGTGGCGAAGCAGGCCTTGCGCGCCTTCCCGCACGTCAACCTGGCCGGGGTCGATGTCGCCATTGCGACCGATGGGCCCCGCATGATCGAGCTCAACGTGCGTCCGGACCAGATCGGCTGCGCGCGCCTGAACCTGCCGTTGAAGCAGGTCGATCGCTGGATGCGGGCGGGATAAGAACCGCGTCAGTGCAGGCCGCTGTCCTTTTGTCAAAAAAAGTATAAGTATTAGCAACTTTCGCGGGCGCTAGCGCAAGTTGCCATCATGATGCAATTGCAACAATTGCATCATGAAAACCTCAATCCTGCCCCCATTCCGCCTCGCTCTTCTTCTTCTGTGCTGCGCCCCGGGCGCGTTTGCCGGCATCGACGAACACCGCGAATTCGAAGCCACCCTGCACGCGCCCTACCGCGCCGCCAGCCCCGGCATGTCCGAGGCGCGCACGTTCACGCTGGCGTTCGACTTCCCGAACGCGCAGGCGCCCCAGGTCGTCGACTGGCAGCTCGAGATCATCCACCCGCACGGGCGCGTGGTGCGGCGCTGGCAGGGCAGCACGCCCATGCCGCAGGGGCCGGTGTCGGTGGCGGTGCCCTGGTCCGGGCTCGACGCCGGCAAGCTGAGCCCCGGGAGCTACGCCGTGCGCCTGCGCGCCGCCAGCCGCGACGCGGGCGCGGACACACCCTCTACCGACCTGCACGAGCAGTCCTGGCAAATCGAAATCGGCCCGCCGCGGTCGCCGCGCCTGCCGCGCTTCGCGCCGCTCCCGGTCAACCGCGCGCCGCGTGCCGCCGCGCCGGCAACCGGTTCCCTGCCCTACACCGTCTACTTCGGCAACCTGCACAGCCAGACCAACCACAGCGACGGCGGGGCCGAACTGTCCGACTGCAAGGGCGCCAAGGAACCCCTGAGCGCGAAATATGGCCCGGACGATGCGTTTGCCTATGCGCGCCGGCACGGTCTCGACATCCTCGTTGCCTCCGAGCACAACCACATGTTCGACGGTTCGGACGGCACGCAAGTGGAAGCCGATCCGGCCACGGCCAAGGCCCTGTACCGCAAGGGGCTCGCCAGCGCGGCCGGGTTCAATGCCGCCCATCCGGATTTCCTCGCCGTCTACGGGATGGAGTGGGGCGTCATCAACAAGGGCGGCCACATCAACATTTTCAATAGCGACCAGCTGCTCGGCTGGGAAAAGAACGCGAAGGGAGAATTGCTGGCCGACCTGAACACGCCGCGCAGCGACTATGCGGCGCTGTATACCCTGATGCGCGAGCGCGGCTGGGTCGGCCAGTTCAACCATCCCTCGCTGAGCGGCCAGTTCGACATTGGCGGCAAGGCGCTCGGCTATACGCCCGACGGCGACGAGGCGATGGCGCTGTGCGAGGTCGTCAACAGCACCGCGTTTTCCAGCAACGACAAGGAGGGCGAAACCCGGCGCAGCAATTTCGAGATGGCCTGCAACAAGGCGCTCGAGGCGGGTTTCCACGTGGCCTTCAGCACCAACCAGGACAACCACTGCGCGAACTGGGGCACGGCCTACACCAACCGCACCGGCGTGCTGATCCCCAACGGCCTGCCCTTGAGCCAGGCCAGCTTCATCGACGCATTGAAGGCGCGGCGCGTGTTCGCGACGATGGACAAGGGTTCGCAGCTGGTGCTGACCGCCAACGGGCGGATGATGGGGGAGCGGTTTACCAATCGCGGACCGCTGACGCTGGTGGCGAATTTTGCCAGCAGCAGCGGCAAGCAGGTCGCGTCGGTCGCGATCATGGAAGGGGTGCCGGGGCGGGGCGGGAACGTGACGCAGATGTCGAGCGAGGCGACGCTGACTTTCACCCCATCGATCGGGGCGCATTTTTATTATGCGAAGGTGACGCAGGCGGACGGCAACGTACTGTGGTCGGCGCCGGTGTGGGTGACACAGGAGTGAGGCCGCATCGTATGGCGGGCGCAACCGGCCCGCCATACGGCAGGGTGTTTATTCCACCATCTGGCTCTGCAGGTAATTCTGGATGCCGACCTTGGTGATCAGGTCGAGCTGGGTTTCGAGCCACTCGATGTGCTCTTCGGTGTCTTCCAGGATTTCGAGCAGCAGGTCGCGCGAGACGTAGTCGGCGGCCACTTCGCAGGCGGCGATGCCTTCCTTGACGGTCAGCTGGGCGGCGCGCTCGAGCTTCAGGTCGGCGGCCAGCATTTCCTCGGTGTTCTCGCCGATCAGGAGCTTATGCAGGGCTTGCAGGTTCGGCAGGCCGTCGAGCATCAGGATGCGGTCGATCAGGCGGTCGGCATGCTTCATTTCGCCGATCGATTCGTCGTATTCCTTCTTGCCGAGCTTGAAGAAGCCCCAGTGGCGGTACATCCGCGCATGCAGGAAGTACTGGTTGACGGCGGTGAGTTCGTTGGTCAGCTGCGCGTTGAGCAGCCGGATGACGTTGGGATCGCCCTTCATGATATGCCTTGTTGTGGTTGTTCGTTACCCACCATCATAGCAAAGGGCGACAGGGTGCGCGGCGCGAACGCCGGCACGCCGGGAAAATCGGATCAGGCCAGTTGCGAGGCGCGGAAGCTCAGTTCGGTGACAACGGTCTTGCTGTCGAGCGCCTCGTGCAGCACTTCGCGGGCGTAGCTGACGCACTTGCCGCAGTCGGTGCCCAGGCCGAGCTCCGCGCGCAGTGCGGCGATCGAGGTAATGCCGAGGTCGACCGCCTGGCGGATTTCACGGTCGGAAATGTTGTTGCAAACACAGACGATCATCGAAGTAGTTCCCTGGCATTGTCAGTAGAATAATGAGAATCGTTCTCATTCGTGTTCTATTCTGCTGAATCTTTTGGAGGAACGCAAGCAGTTTTGTCGTGTGATCGATTCTGCAAATAGAAATAATTCGCATTTAGGTTTATGATGTTCGTATCTGTCTCATCAGCGCTACATCACCGGACCGCCGCCATGACCCTAGCCCCAACTTTGACGACACTCGATACCCTGAAGGCCGGGCAGAGTGCCACCGTGATCCACCTCGCGCCGACCGCCCAGGGCGGCGCGGACGTGCCGCGCCGGCTGATGGAGCTCGGCTTCGTGCCGGGCGAGCGCATCCGCATGCTCAAGCGCGGCCTGCCCGGCGGCCCGGTTGCCGTCAAGGTCGGCGAATCGACCTTCGCGCTGCGCAAGTTCGAAGCTGCGCTCGTCTCAATCCAGCCGGAATAATCGATGGGTGTCATGGAACAACAGGTGGCGGCGAAGTCGCCCCTGATCGCATTGCTGGGTAATCCGAACTGCGGCAAGACCGCGCTGTTCAACCGCCTGACCGGCGCGCGCCAGAAGGTCGCGAACTACGCCGGCGTCACCATCGAACGCAAGGAAGGCAGTTTTGTTTCGCCGGCCGGCCGCCCGCTGCGCGTGCTCGACCTGCCGGGCGCCTACAGCCTGTCGGCCCAGACCCCGGACGAAGCGATCACGCGCGACGTGATCGCCGGCCTGCGCGCCGGCGAAAAGGCGCCGGACGCCGTCATCTGCGTCGTCAACGCGACCAACCTGCGCCTGAACCTGCGCCTGGTGCTGGAAGTCCAGCGCCTCGGGCTGCCGATGGTGCTGGCCCTGAACATGGTCGACGTCGCCAAAAAACGCGGCATCGAGATCGACACCGCGAAGCTGGCGCAGGAACTGGGCATGCCGGTCGTCGAAACGGTCGCGATCCAGGCCGGCGGCGAAGCGCCGCTGCTCGCCGCCCTCGACCGCATGCCGCTCGACAGCCCGGTCGCGCCGCAGCCGCTGGCCGCGATCGACGCGGTGCCGGTCGAACAGACCCAGCGCGAAGTGCGCCGCATCCTGGAAGCCTGCACCAGCTACGCCCACGACAAGGGCAACCTGTCCGAAAAAATCGACAACGTGGTGCTGCACCCGGTCATCGGGCCGATCCTGCTGGCCGTGATGATGTTCGTGATCTTCCAGGCCGTGTTCAGCTGGGCCGAGGCGCCGATGGACCTGATCACCTCGACGGTGGAAGGGATCGGCAGCCGGATCGGCGACCTCATGTCGGAGGGACCGCTGCGCAGCCTGCTCGTGGACGGCATCATCGCCGGCGTCGGCGGCGTGCTGGTATTCCTGCCGCAGATCCTGATCCTGTTCTTCTTCATCCTGATCCTCGAGGACATCGGCTACCTGCCGCGCGCGGCCTTCCTGCTCGATCGCATGATGGGCGGCGTCGGCCTGTCCGGCCGCGCCTTCATTCCACTGCTGTCCTCGTTTGCCTGCGCGATCCCCGGCGTGATGGCCGCGCGCACCATCCAGAATCCGCGCGACCGCCTGGTGACGATCATGATCGCGCCCCTGATGACCTGCTCGGCGCGCCTGCCGGTGTACGCCCTGATCATTGCCGCCTTCATTCCCAATCGCGACGTCGGCATCTTCAACCTGCAGGGCCTGGTCCTGTTCGTGCTGTACGCAATGGGCATCGTCAGCGCCATGGGCGTGGCCTGGTTCATGAAGCGCCGCAGCCGCAGCGGCCAGCACCCCCTCATGATGGAACTGCCCGCTTACCACTGGCCGCACCTGCAGACGCTGGCGATCGGCCTGTGGGAACGCGCGATGATCTTCCTGCGCCGCGTCGGCACCCTGATCCTGACCCTGATGGTGCTGGTCTGGTTCCTGTCGAGCTTCCCGGGCGCCCCGGAAGGCGCGACGCAACCGCCGATCTACTACAGCATCGCGGGCATGCTGGGCCGCGCGCTGGCCGTGATCTTCGAGCCGATCGGCTTCGGCTGGCAGATCTGCATCGCGCTGGTGCCGGGCATGGCCGCGCGCGAAGTGGCGGTCGGCGCGCTGGGCACCGTGTACGCGCTGGCCGGTTCCGGCGACGACGTCGCCAACACCCTGGGCCCGCTGATCGCCGGCTCCTGGTCGATCGCCACCGCGCTGTCGCTGCTGGCCTGGTACGTGTACGCGCCGCAGTGCCTGTCGACGCTGTCGGTGGTGCGCCGCGAAACCGGCAGCGCCAAATATGCGTGGATGATGGCGGGCTACATGTTCGCGCTGGCCTACCTGGCGTCCTTCATCACCTACCGCGTCGCGCTGGCGCTGGGCGGAGGCTGAGCATGTGGCAGGAACTCGTCGTCGCGCTGGTCGTGCTGGTGGCGGCCGTGTATATCGGCGCGAAATACCTGCCGGCCGCCTGGCGCCTGCGCATCGTCAACCGCTTGTCGAGCGGCGGCACCGATTCGAAACTGGTGCGCTGGCTCGACACGGGCGGCAGCTGCGGCAGCGGCTGCAACACCTGCAACACCTGCAGTACCGACGAGCCCGCCGCGCCGACCCCGCCTGCCGGCAGCAAGCACCGCGTGATCAAGCTGCACGAGAAGCGCTGAACCCGGTCCGGCCGGGCGAAATCGCGTCCGGATTGACCTGACACATCCGCTGGCGCGCGCCGCCGCACTACGATGCGACCATGACGTCGCGCTCCCGCTCCCCGCTCGCCGGTTCCACCTATTTCTTCACGATCGTCGCCCACCAGCGGCGGCCGATCTTCTGCAACCCCATCATCCGCACCAGCCTGGCCAAGGCGGTGCAACTGGTATGCGCCAGCCGGCCCTTCATCGTCGACGCCTGGGTGCTGCTGCCCGATCACATGCACTGCATGTGGACGCTGCCGGAAGGCGACCTCGATTACGCCGCGCGCTGGCTGGCGATCAAGCGCTATGTCGCGAGCGACGTCGGACGGCGCCTGCAGGAAGCCGCCTTTGCCGACCCGTCTCCCCATCACCGGCGCGAAGTGACCCTCTGGCAGCGCCAGTTCTGGGAACACCCGATCCACGACGACCACGATTTCGAACGGCACATGGATTACATCCATTTCGATCCGGTCAAGCACGGGCAGGCCGAGCGGGTCCGGGACTGGCCGCATTCGACGTTTCACCGCCACGTGCGCGAGGGCAGCTATCCGCCAGATTGGCATGGCTCCGAGGACATCGCCAAGATGCTGCTCGGGTAAACGCTGCACACCGCCTGCCGCCGCCCGATTGAGCTAACGCATCCACCCCCGCGCGCGCCGGCTTTACGATGCCGCACCATGCCACGCTACCGCCGCCAATTCACGGGCTCGACCTACTTTTTCACGGCCGTTTCCTACCGCCGGCGCCCCATCTTTTGCCTCCCGATCTTGCGCGCGGCCCTGCACCAGGCCGTTCACAGCGTGCGCCTGACCCGGCCCTTCGTCGTCGATGCCTGGGTGCTGCTGCCCGACCATATGCACTGCATCTGGACGCTGCCGGCCGGCGACCAGGATTACCCGACGCGCTGGAGCGAGATCAAGCGCGACGTCGCGAGTGCCTGCCGAAGCACCCTGCATGACCCGGCGCTCCTGACCAACGTGGGCAGGCACCGGAAGGAGTCGACGATCTGGCAGCGGCGCTTATTGGAGCACCGGATCCGCGATGAGCGCGATATGGAGCGGTATGTCGATTACATCCACTTCAATCCGCTCAAGCACGGGCTCGTGCGCAGGGTGGGGGACTGGCCGTTTTCGACGTTTCACCGGTATGTGCGCGATGGGGTGTGTCCGGGTGATTGGGCGGGAGCGCCGGAGATTGCGGAGTTGGAGTGGGAGTAGGAGCTGCTGGTACGCGGGCTTTACGCGTGGAGTCGGGGACGCCACCCTACGGCAGGCCGAGGGCCGCGATCAGGCGCAGGGCGTCGTAGGGGGCGTGCACCTTGATGTCGTTGTCGAAGTAGCAGTACACGTCGCGCCCGCCGCTGTGCCAGGCGCGGATGCGTGCGGCCCACAGCGCGATGGCCTCGTCGTCGTAGCCGCTCGCATACAGCTCCTTGTCGCCGTGCAGGCGGATGTAGGTAAAATCGGCCGTGACCTCGTCGATGTAGGGCCAGCGGCCGGCCGTGTCGGCGGCGACCAGGGCGATGTTGTACTCGCGCAGCAGGTCGATGAAACGCGGGTCCCGAAAGCTGTCGTGGCGGATTTCGACCGCATGGCGCATCGGGCGTTTGGCATCCAGCGCCAGCGAGATTTTTCCTTCCATGCGCGGCTCGTAGCGCGAGGCGAGCGCCAGCGCCGCCTCTGTGTCCTGGGGCAGCAGGCGGAAGAAGCGCTCGAAGCGTTCGGGGTCGAAGCGCACCATCGGCGGGAACTGCCACAGGAAGGGGCCGAGCTTGTCGCGCAATTCGAACACGCCCGAGGCCAGCACATTCGCCAGCGGTCCCTCGACCTCGTTCAGCTTGAGCATGTGGGTAATGTAACGGTTGCCCTTGACCGCGAACAGGAAGCCGGGCGGGGTGGCGCGGTACCACGCGGCATAGCTTTCGGGACGCTGCAGCGAATAGAAGGAGCCGTTGATCTCGATGGTCGGCAGCTGGCGAGACGCGTAGTCGAGCTCGCGCGCCTGCGCCAGCCCGTCCGGATAGAACACGCCGCGCCAGGGCGCGTAGCGCCAGCCGGAGATGCCGATGTGGATCTTGCCCATGAACGCATCATAGAAGGGGCTGCCAGGCAGCTCGGTGCGCTGCCGTACCGTGCCGGCGCGCCCCTGCCTTTTTGGAATGCCGTAACAGTGCTAAGCTAGCGTTCTACACCTCCAGTCCAGCCTTTCATGATCACCGTCCATCACCTGAACAATTCGCGCTCGCAGCGCATCCTCTGGCTGCTCGAGGAGCTGGGCGTGGAATACGAGATCAGGAAATACCAGCGCGACCCGAAGACGATGCTGGCGCCGCCCGAGCTGAAGGCCGTGCACCCGCTCGGCAAATCGCCGGTGATCAGCGACGGCGACGTGGTCGTCGCCGAGTCCGGCGCGATCGTCGAATACCTGGTCGAGCGCTATGGCCAGGGGCGCCTGGTGCCGCCTGCCGGCAGCCCGGACAAGCTGAAATACAGCTTCTTCCTGCACTTCGCCGAAGGCTCGGCGATGCCGCCGCTGCTGATGAAGCTGGTCTTCGACCGCATCGAGAACGGCCCCATGCCTTTCTTTGCGAAACCGATCGCCCGCGCCATCGCGCGCAAGGTGAAGGACAGTTTCGTGAACCCGAACATCAAAAGCCAGCTCGACTACCTCGAGTCCGAACTGGCCACGCGCGACTGGTTCGCCGGCAGCGACTTGAGCGCCGCCGACATCCAGATGAGCTTTCCGCTGGAGGCGGCCGCCTCGCGCGGCGGGCTCGATGCGCAGTACCCACGCCTGTCGAACTTCCTGCAGCGCATCCACGCGCGCCCGGCCTATGTGCGCGCCCTCGAACGCGGCGGCGAGTACGCCTACGCCAGGTAAGCCGCCATGCCGAAGCTGCTCGCGATCGACGGCCTGAACATCGTGCGCCGGGTCTATGAGGCCAGCCCGGAGCCCGACTCGGATTTAAAAGCCGGGATCGCCCTGCGCCACGCGTTCTCGTCCTTCCGCAACCTGCTCGAGGCGCACGCGCCGACCCACGTGCTGGCCGCCTTCGACCATGGCGGCGAGACCTGGCGCCACGCCCTGTACCCGCGCTACCGCGAGCACCGCGACGCGATGCCGTCCGAGCTGCGCGCGGCGCTGCCGGAATTCCAGGCGCGCCTGCAGGGCGCCGGCGTGCCGGTGGTGGTGGTGCCCGAGGTCGAGGCGGACGACGTGCTCGCCACCTGCGTGATGCGCTGGCTGCAGGAAAACCGCGGAGAAGCGATCGTCGCCACCACCGACAAGGACCTGCACGGGCTGATCGCGCACGGCGCCCTGGTGTGGGACCATTTCAAGGGCGAGTGGCACGACGACGCCTGGGTCCGCAACAAGTTCGGCGTCGCGCCCGAGCAGCTGCACGACCTGCTGGCGCTGATGGGCGACGCCACCGACGGCGTGCCGGGCGTCTCCAAGATCGGCATGAAGACGGCCGCGCGTCTGCTCGGCGCCTACGGCAGCCTGGACGCCGTCATGGCCGGCGCCGGCATCCTGAAAACCCCGCTGGGCGAGCGCCTGCGCGCCGAGCGCGACATCCTGTATCTGTCGCGCCGGCTCGTCGAGCTGAAAACCGACGTGCGCCTGGGCGTGACGTGGAAGATGCTGGCCTACGAATCCCCATGAATGCACCATGAAACTGACGATGACACCGGGACGGACAAGGCCATGCTCAAGGCAGTAATAGTCGATTCGAGCGCGGTCTCGCGCGGCCTGTTGAACACGGTGCTGCAGGACGGCGGTTACGAGGTCGTCGGCCAGGCCCATACCGCGCACGGCGCGCTGCTGCTGGCCCATAAATTCCGCCCGCAGATCGTGTGCATCGCGCGCGAGCAGGTCGAGGACGGCAGCAATGTCGTCGAGCAGCTGCGAGAAACGCTGCCGAAGACGCTCGTCTTCATGGTCTCCGCCACCTTCGACGCGGCGACCATCGAAGCGGCCATGGCGCGCGGCGTGCACGGCTTCATCGTCAAGCCGTTCAAGGCCGACACGGTACTCAAGACCATCCGCAACACGGTGCTGGCCCTGGTGCGGCGCCAGCAAGCCGGAAGCTCTAGCGGCGCCTGATTTCCTCGGCCGCGATCGCCGCCAGTTCGCCGAGCGCGCGCAGTTCCCGCTCGCGCAGGCGGCGCGGTTCGAGGTCCATCACGCACAGCGCGCCGATGCGCTGGCCGCTGCGGGTGGCCAGCGGAAAACCGGCGTAGAAGCGCACGTGGGGCGCGCCGACGACCAGCGCGCTGTGCTGGAAACGCCGGTCGAGCCGGGCGTCGGGCACCATCAGCGCCCCGTCCTGGGCGATCGTGGCACTGCAAAACGCGTCCTGGCGCGGCGACTCGGCCAGCGCGATGCCGACCCGCGACTTGAACCACTGGCGCTGCGCCGTCACCAGCGTGAGCAGGGCGATCGGGCAGCCGGTGACCTCGGCGGCGAGCCAGGTAAGGCGGTCGAAGACGGCTTCCGCCGGGCTGTCGAGCAGCCCGGTGGCCTGCAGCGCGGCCAGGCGCGCGCGTTCGTGGCGCGGCAGGCTGCCGCCGGACTGCGGCGCAAAGTCGTCCGGCCCGGCCGCCGGCGCGAGGCCGCCCCGTGCCGCCAGCAGCCGGTTGACCTCGCTCAGGCGCACCCGGCGATGGCCGCCCGGCGTCTTCCACGCGGCCAGCGCGCCGTTTTCGATCCACAGCTGGGCCGTGCTCACCGCAATCCCCAGCAGCCTGGCCGCCTCGCGCGTCGTCAGGACAGGATCGCTCGCCTCGTCGGGGTAGGGCGCATGCATGATATTTTTTCACCGAATCAGTAAGTGCCCGCATTCTACTGGAGGAATCAATTAAATGCCGGATTTGATGATGCAGTGTGGGTAAATTTGTCAGGCTGTTCAGAAATCGCCACAATGCGGCGGAAAATACCGAGAAATTAGTTGACTTAAGGAAATTTGACGAACAGAATGTGCGTTATTCGTCATTTTCATCAGTTGATAATCGGCTCGCTGCCGGCAGTTACAAGGACACCCATGAGTCACCAACCGCCGGTGCGGCCGGAAGCGGCCCGCCTCGATGCACTGCACAAGCTCGACCTGCTCGATACGCCGCCGAACGAGGCGTTCGACCGCATCACGCGCATGGCGGCCCAGCTGTTCGGGCTGCCGATCGCGGCGGTGTCGCTGACCGATAGCGACCGCCAGTGGTTCAAGTCGCGCGTCGGGGTCGCGCACTGTGCGATTCCGCGCGAGCGCGCCCCCTGTGCCCAGGTGGCCGGTTCCGCCCGCACGCTGGTGATCCCCGACCTGCAGGACGACCCGTTCTACCGCGCCAGCCACCTGGGCGCGGGCGGCGTGCGCTTCTACGCCGGCGCGCCCCTGATGACGCGCGACGGTTACTGCCTGGGCGCGATGTGCGTGCTCGGCCTCGAGCCGCGCAGCTTCAGCGACGCCGAGCGGGCGGCACTGGCCGACCTGGCCGCGATGGTGATGGACCAGGTCGAACTGCGGCACGCGCTGGGCAGGGTCGATCCGGTCAGCGGCATCCCGAACCGCATCCAGTTCGTGGACGACCTGGCCGACCTGGCGATCGACCGCCCCGCGGGCGAAACGCGCCTGGCCGCGCTGGTCAACCTGGCCACCATCGAGCAGTTGAGCAATGCCGTGCGCGCGATGGGCGTCGGCTACCTCGACGAGATCGCCTGCGAGGCGGCGCGCATGCTGCGCGCTGTGCTGGGCCCCGGGCGCCGCCTGTACCACGTGGGCGTGACCCAGTTCGCCTTCCTGGCCGAGCCGGGCACCGACATCGAGCGCCTGTGCCGCTGGCTGGGCACCTGGCTCGACCGGCGTGCGGCCGACACCACGTCCCGTTTCGTCACCACCAGTACCTTCGGCGTGGTGCCGTTCGAGGTCGGCAGCGTGCGCCCGCCCGAGCTGCTGCGCGACCTGTACGGCGCGGCGCTCGACGCGATCGACGGTCCCGAGCGCGTGCGCGTCTTTTCGGCAGAGCAGAACCTTGCCGCGATGCGGCGTTTTCGCATGGTCAACGAGTTCGGCGGCGCGCTCGAGGACGATACCCAGCTGCGCCTCGTGTACCAGCCGAAGGTCGAGCTGGCGACCGGGCGCTGCGTCGGCGCCGAAGCGCTGCTGCGCTGGCGCCATCCGGACCTGGGCGAGGTGTCGCCCGGCGAATTCTTCCCGGTCATCGAGCAGACCCTGCTGGCGCGCGCGACGACGCGCTGGGTGATCGAGCGCGCGCTGCGCCAGCTGGCGCGCTGGCACCGCGCCGGGCTGGCCCAGCAGGTGGCGGTGAACGTGTCGGCGGTGAACCTGCTCGAGCCCGATTTCTGCGCCTGGGTGCTGGGGCGGCTGGGCGAGCACGGCTTGCCCGCCACGGCGCTGGCCATCGAAATCACCGAGAGCGCCCTGATGAGCAAGCGCCAGCAGGCCGCCGCCACCCTCGACGGCCTCGCGCGCGCGGGCGTGCAGCTGGCGATCGACGATTTCGGCAGCGGTTACAGCAGCCTGGCCTACCTGCAGAGCGTGCCGGCGAACGTGGTCAAGATCGACCAGGGTTTCATTCGCGGGCTCGACCAGGACGCGCACAAACGCGCGCTGGTGGCCACGATGATCAAGCTCTCGCACGAGCTGGGCCACCTGGTGGTGGCGGAAGGAGTGGAAACGGCGGAGGAGGCCGGGTTCCTGCGCGGCGCCGGCTGCGACCAGGTGCAGGGCTACCTGTACGGGCGCCCGATGGCGCCCGAGGACTTCGAGCGCTGGATCTGCGCGAAATGGACGCTGCCGCGCCCGCGCGCCGCGCGCCAGCTGGAAGCAGCCTGCGCTTGATCCGTAGGGTGGACGGCTTTGCCGTCCACGCGTTCAACAAACGGGTGCGCCGCCGCGACAAGACAAGCGTCCTGGTTCCGGGTCTTCGGCGATCAAAAAAGAGGGAGAAAAGTTCAGGCGCTGGCTGAACGCGTGGACGGCCGAGCCGTCCACCCTACGGCTGCATGCGCTTCAGATCCCGCGGGCGCCGTCGATGATGCCGCCGCCCAGGCAGATATCGCCGTCGTACAGCACGGCCGACTGGCCCGGCGTGACCGCCCATTGCGGGTCGGTAAAATCGAGCGCGAAGCGTTCCAGCCCGCTTGCTGCCACCGTGCAGGCGACATCGGCCTGGCGGTAGCGCGTCTTGGCCGACAGCAGGCCCGGTGCCGGCGCCTCGCCCGCGACCCAGCTGGCCTGGCCGGCCTCGAGGCGGCTCGAGAGCAGCCACGGGTGGTCATGGCCCTGCACGATGTACAAGGTGTTGTTGGCGATGTCTTTTCGCGCCACGAACCACGGCTCGCTGGTGCCGTCGGCGTTCTTGTGCGACTTCAGGCCGCCGATGCCGATGCCCTTCCTTTGCCCCAGCGTGTAGAACGACAGGCCGATGTGCTCGCCGACCGTCTGGCCGTTGTCGAGCTTGATCGGGCCGGGCTGGTGCGACAGGTAGCGGTTCAGGAAATCGCGGAACGGGCGCTCGCCGATAAAACAGATGCCGGTCGAATCCTTCTTTGCCGCGTTCGGCAATTTGAGCTTTTCCGCGATCTGGCGCACCTCGGTCTTCGGGATCTCGCCGAGCGGGAACAGCGATTTCGACAACTGCGCCTGGTTCAGGCGGTGCAGGAAATAGCTCTGGTCCTTGGTATGGTCGAAGGCTTTCAGCAGCTCGAATTTACCCGCTGGGTTTTCCCGCACGCGCGCGTAGTGGCCGGTCGCGATCAAATCGGCGCCGAGCTTCATCGCATGGTCGAGGAAGGCCTTGAACTTGATTTCGGCATTGCACAGCACGTCCGGGTTCGGCGTGCGGCCGGCCTGGTATTCGCGCAGGAATTCCGCGAACACGCGGTCCTTGTATTCGGCGGCGAAGTTGACCGCTTCGATGTCGACCCCGACCACGTCGGCCACGCTGGCCGCGTCGATCCAGTCCTGGCGCGACGAGCAGTATTCGGAATCGTCGTCGTCTTCCCAGTTCTTCATGAACAGGCCGACCACGTCGTAGCCCTGTTCCTTCAGCATCCAGGCCGCGACCGAGGAGTCGACTCCGCCCGACATCCCGATCACGACTTTTTTCTTGCTCATGTTACGTCCGGTTGGTTTCAAGCCCGTCTTCGAATACCGACGGGTGGGTGTACAGCAGATCGAGTTCGGTGCGCTTGCCGGCCAGGTAGTCGTCCACGCACTGCAGCACGATCGGGCTGCGGTGGCGATCCGCGCTGGCGGCGATTTCCTCGCGCGTCATCCACAGTGTACGCAGGATGCCGTCGTCGAGCGGCTGGTCGTACTCCCGGCCGGCCGTGCCGCAGAAGGTGAAGCGCAGGTAGGTGATGTCGGCCTTGCGCGACTTCGAGTAATAGCGCGACATGTACATCCCGACCAGTCCGGTGGGGATGAATTCATGGGCCGTTTCTTCCATCGCTTCGCGCACGACGGCCTGCTCGAGCGACTCGTTTTCGTCGAGGTGCCCGGCCGGCTGGTTCAGCTTGATGCCTTCGCTCGTCTCTTCCTCGATCAACAGGAAACGGCCATCGCGTTCGATGACTGCGGCAACGGTGACTGACGGTCTGAAGGTATGGGTCATGCGCGTCCTCGACAAATGAGCCGGTATTTTACAGCGGCGCGCAAAGGGTTGCTCGCAGGTACGTGTGCAATGCAGCAAAAAAGCAGCACTTGTCCTGATTTGATACAAAAAAACGACCCATCTTGCCTCTTCCGTATCGTATCGGCATTAAAAGCCACGGAAGAGCTCACCTGGTATTTTTAGGTAGCTAAAGGAGCATGTTTACGTGTTAGATTGTAAACACAACATAAAAAGCAAGGAGAAAGGCATGAGAATTGGCATTCCGGCCGAAACACGGCCGGGCGAAACCCGCGTAGCGGCAACGCCGGAGACGGTAAAGAAACTGGCAGGCAAGCACCAGGTCGTGGTCCAGACCGGCGCCGGCCTGCATGCCGCGGTGACGGACGAGGCCTACGCGGCCGCCGGCGCCACGGTCGGCAGCGCCGACGACGCGCTTGGCTGCGACATGGTCCTGAAAGTACGCGCCCCGAACGAATCCGAACGGGGACGCATGCGCCCCGGCACGGTCGTGGTGGGCATGCTCAATCCTTTCGACAGCGACAACATTGCCGCCATGGCGGCCAGCAGGCTGACCGCCTTTGCGCTGGAAGCGGCGCCGCGCATCACGCGCGCCCAGTCGATGGACGTGCTGTCTAGTCAAGCCAACATCGCCGGCTACAAGGCCGTGATGCTGGCGGCGAACACGTATCAACGCTTCATGCCGATGCTGATGACCGCCGCCGGCACCGTCAAGGCCGCGCGCGTCTTGATCATGGGCGTCGGCGTGGCCGGCTTGCAGGCGATCGCCACCGCCAAGCGGCTCGGCGCCGTGATCGAGGCTTCCGACGTGCGCCCGCCCGTCAAGGAGCAAGTCGAGTCGCTCGGCGCCAAGTTCATCGACGTGCCTTTCCTCACCGACGAGGAGCGCGAGATCGCGCAAGGCGTCGGCGGCTACGCGCGCCAGATGCCGGCCGACTGGATGCGGCGCCAGGCCGAACTGGTGCACGAACGCGCGAAACTGGCCGATATCATCATCACCACCGCGCTGATTCCCGGCCGCGCGGCGCCGACCCTGATCCATGAGGAAACCGTGCGCGCCATGAAGCCCGGCTCGGTGATCGTCGACATGGCGATCGAGCAGGGCGGCAACTGCCCGCTGACCGAACTGGGCAAGACCGTCGTCAAGCACGGCGTCTACCTCATCGGCGAGCCGAACCTGGCGGCGCTGGTGGCGGCCGACGCCTCGGCCCTGTACGCGCGCAACGTGCTCGACTTCCTGAAACTTGTCTTCGACAAGGAAGACAAATTCTTCATCGATCGCGAGGACGAGATCGTGCGGGCCACGCTGCTCTGCCACGAGGGCGAGGCGTTGCGCGGCGACGCTGCGCGCACATAACAAGGACACCGTCATGGAAATCAGTCATACCATCATCAACCTGATCATCTTCGTGCTGGCGATCTACGTCGGCTACCACGTCGTCTGGACCGTCACGCCGGCGCTGCACACGCCGCTGATGGCGGTCACCAACGCGATCTCCGCCATCATCATCGTCGGCGCCATGCTGGCCGCCGGCCTGACCGAAGGGGCGCTCGGACAGTTCATGGGCACATTCGCCGTGGCGCTGGCCGCCGTCAACGTGTTCGGTGGCTTCCTGGTCACCCAGCGCATGCTCGAGATGTTCAAGAAGAAAGAGCCAAAGTCCGGCGCCAAGACGGCGCCGGTGACGGCCAGCAAGGAGGGGGCATGAACTACATCAGTATGAATATGGTCACGCTGCTGTATCTCGTGGCCTCGGTCTGCTTCATCCAGGCCCTGAAGGGGCTGTCGTCGCCCTCGTCTGCACGCATGGGCAATACCTTCGGCATGGCCGGCATGGCGATTGCCGTGGCGACCACCATCGCCCTGATCTTCAAGATGCAGGCCGAGTTCGCCGCATCGAGCGATGCCGCAAGCGGCGGCGGCGGCCTCGGCTTCCCGCTGGTGCTGCTGGGGGTGGTCGTGGGCGGGGCGATCGGCGCCTATGCCGCCAAGAAGGTCGAGATGACCAAGATGCCGGAACTGGTCGCGGCGATGCACTCGCTGATCGGCCTGGCGGCGGTCTGCATCGCCGTGGCGGCCGTCTCCGAACCCTGGGCTTTCAATATTGCCGAGCGCGGCGGCGCGCTGCCTTTCGGTAACCGCCTGGAACTCTTCATCGGCACCTTTGTCGGCGCGGTGACCTTCTCCGGTTCGGTGATCGCCTTCGGCAAGCTGTCGGGCAAGTACAAGTTCCGCCTGTTCCAGGGCGCGCCGGTGCGTTTCGGCGGCCAGCACATCCTGAACCTGGTGATCGCCATCGCCATCATCGGGCTCGGCCTGGTGTTCTGCTTCTCCGATGCAGTGGAGCCGGCCTGGACGCCGTTCGTCATCATGGCGGTGCTCTCGTTCATCCTGGGCGTGTTGATCATCATCCCGATCGGCGGCGCCGACATGCCGGTGGTGGTGTCGATGCTCAACTCCTATTCCGGCTGGGCCGCGGCCGGCATCGGTTTTTCGCTGAACAACTCGATGCTGATCATCGCCGGCTCGCTGGTCGGTTCGAGCGGCGCGATCCTCTCGTACATCATGTGCAAGGCGATGAACCGCTCCTTCTTCAACGTGATCCTGGGCGGCTTCGGCGGCGAAGCGACGGCCGCCAGCGGTGGCACCCAGGAGCAGCGCCCGGTCAAATCCGGCTCGGCCGAAGACGCCGCGTTCATCTTGCAGAATGCCGAGTCGGTCATCATCGTGCCGGGCTACGGCCTGGCCGTCGCCCGCGCCCAGCACTCGGTGAAAGAGCTGGTCGATAAGCTGACGGAACACGGCGTCAACGTGCGCTACGCGATCCACCCGGTGGCGGGACGCATGCCGGGCCACATGAACGTGCTGCTGGCCGAGGCCGAGGTGCCCTACGACCAGGTGGCCGAGATGGAAGACATCAACGGCGAATTCGGCCAGACCGATGTCGTGCTGGTGCTGGGCGCGAACGACGTCGTCAACCCGGCCGCGAAAGATCCGAAGTCGGCGATCGCCGGCATGCCGATCCTCGAGGCCTACCGGGCGAAGAGCATCATCGTCAACAAGCGTTCGATGGCCTCCGGCTATGCGGGCCTGGACAACGAGCTGTTCTACCAGCCGAACACGATGATGGTGTTCGGCGACGCGAAGAAGGTGATCGAGTCGATGGTGAAAGCGGTGGAGTAAGCCGGTCGTAGGGTGGGCTGCGTCATTGAGGCCACTGGCCTCAATGACCCCACGCGTTACGTATGCATTCCCGCAACGCGTGGACTCGGGAGTCCACCCTACGAACCTAAGCCTGCCGATGCGGCAGCAAGGCCGAGCCGCCCCGTCTGCCGTACATCATGAGTTCGGCCAGCAGGGTGCGCGCCGGTTTCACGGCGTCGAGGGTCGCCAGGCCGAGTCCGAGCACCGATTGCAGCGGCCCGCTGCCGACAAAGGCGCGCGCCATCGCATCGGTCAGCGCGATCGTTGCCTGGCGGTCCCGGGCGCGTTCCTCGATGAAGCGGCCGATCGCTTCCGGTCCGGCGCAGCGCGCCAGCAGGCGGGCCAGCACGGCCGCGTCGCGCAGGCCCAGGTTCAGGCCCTGGCCGGCGACCGGATGCAGGGTCTGCGCCGCGTTGCCGATGGCGACGGTGCGGGTGGTGGCGCGCGGCTCGGCGTTCAGGCCGAGCGGGTAGGCGAAGCGCGCCGACACCCTGGTGAAGCGCCCGAGGCGGGCGCCGAAAGCCTCGTCCAGTTCAGCCAGGAAGCGCTCGTCCTCCATCGCCTGCAGCCGCTCGGCGCGCTCGGGACGCACGCACCAGACCAGCGCATACGCGTGGCCGTCGGGCCCGTCCTGGGGCAGCAGCGCCAGCGGGCCCTCGTCCGTAAAACGTTCGAAGGCGCGGTGCGGAATCGGGCTGCTGGCGCTCACCCGCGCGATCACGGCGCTCTGGCCGTAGTCGCGCGTCTGCGCCTTGTCTTCCTGCGCACCGAACACGCCGCCCTCGGCGCCGACGACGACCTGCGCCGTCAGCGCGCGGCCGTCGTCGAGCGCCAGCGTGACCTGCTCCGCCGTTTCGTCGAGCGCGGTCACGCGCGCCGGCCGGATCACCTGGACGCCCGCGCGCTCCACGGCGCGCGACAGGGCGTCGACCACCTCGCCGTAGCGCGTCACGTAGCCGAGCGCATCGAGCCCGTGTTCGTCGCGGTCCATCAGGCTGCGCCCGAACTGGCCGCGGCGCGAGACGTGGATCGTGTGGATCGGCGTGGCCGAGCCGGCGTCGGGCAAGGGCCAGGCGCCGATTTCCTCGAGCAGCATGCGGCTGCCCCAGGCCAGCGCGATCGAGCGCGGGTCGGAGATGGCCTGGCCGAGCGCGCGCGCGTCGATCAGCGCGATGCGCCGGCCGTCGACGCCGCGCCGCGCCAGCAGCGCCGCCAGCGCCAGGCCGACCGGTCCGGCGCCGCAGATCGCGACGTCGAGATTGTCCTTGTGCTGTTCCATGTTCTTACTTCCTCATCAGCGCTTCGATGTCGCGCACCGTTTTGGGCGCGCCGTCGGTGAGCACGCGCGCGCCGGCGTCGCCGACGATGACGTCGTCCTCGATCCGGATGCCGATGTGCCAGTAGCGTTCCGGCACGCCCGCGGCAGGGCGCACGTAGATGCCCGGTTCGACCGTCAGCGCCATGCCCGGGGCCAGCAGCCGCGAGGGCTTGCCCTCGCGCGTCAGGTCCCGATAACTGCCGCTGTCGTGCACGTCCAGTCCCAGCCAGTGGCCGGTGCCGTGCATGTAGAAGGGGGTATAGGCGCGCTCGGCCAGCACGTTGTCGACGTTGCCCCAGGTCGCCTTGTCGAGCAGGCCGTGGTCGAGCATGCCCTCGGACAGCACCCGCAGCGCCGCCTCGTGCACGCCGCTGTAGGGCCGGCCCGGCACGATCGCGGCCAGTGCCGCCGCCTGGGCGGCGAGCACCAGTTCGTAGAGCTGCTTCTGCGGCTCGCTGAAGCGGCCGTTGACGGGGAAGGTGCGCGTGATGTCGGCGGCGTAGCTGTCGAATTCGCAGCCGGCGTCGATCAGGACCAGGTCGCCGTCCCGGGTTTGCGCATTGTTGGCGCTGTAGTGCAGGATGCAGGCGTTGCCGCCTGCGGCCACGATCGCCGGATAGGCCGGGAACTGCGCGCCATTTTTACGAAATTCGTAGAGCAGTTCGGCTTCGAGTTCGTATTCGAACATGCCCGGTCTGGCGGAGCGCATCGCGCGCGCATGGGCCTGGGCCGAGATGGCGGCGGCGCGCTGCATCAGCGCCTGTTCGCTCTCGTCCTTGAACACGCGCATCTCGTCGAGCAGCGGCAGCAGGTGCTCGATGCGCGAGGGCGCCGCGACGCCGCTGCGGGCGCGCGCGCGCACGGCCTGCAGCCAGCCGGCGGCCCGGGCGTCGAGCGCGCCGTCGCGGGCCACGGCGTAGTACAGGGCGGGCGCGTCGGCCAGCAGGCAGGCCATCTGGGCATCGAGCTCGGCAATCGGATAGGCCTCGTCGACCTCGATGGCGTCGCGCGCGGCCAGCGGGCCGTGCCGGAAGCCGTCCCAGATCTCGCGATCGACATCCTTTTCGCGGCAGAACAGGATCGACCGGGCCGGCGCATCGCCGCGCGCGGCGACGACCACCAGCGCGCTTTCCGGCTCCGTAAAACCGGTGAGGTAATAAAAATGGCTGTCGTGGCGGTAGGGATAGTCGCTGTCGCCGTTGCGCACCACTTCGGGCGCGGTGAGCAGGACCGCCACCGCGCCCGGCGCCATGCTTGCCGCCAGGCGTGCGCGGCGGGCGGCGTGGGGAGTCAAGCGCCGGCCCGCCTGGTCAGCGGCGCGTTCAGTTCCTCGAGCTGCTCGACCGTGCCGACGTTGACCCAGGGGCCGTGATAGAGCTCGCCGCCGACGCGCTTTTGCTCGATGAACTTGCGCATCAGGGGACCGAACTTCAGGAATTCGCCGGCCTTGATGCCCTCGAACATTTCCGGGCGATAGACGCCGATGCCGGCGAAATTCCACTTCGGGTCGCCGTCGTTGGCCAGCGTGTACATGTCGAGGCCGAAGTCGCCGTTCGGGTTGTGCCACGGGTTCGGTGTCAGGTAGAGCCAGGCGATGTCGCGCTGCCCGGCCGGGATCGGCTGGCCGAGCGCATCGTTGTCGGGCAGGGCCTCACGCGCCTGCGCGAAGTCGAAATAGGGCGCGTAGATGTCGCCCGACACGGCCAGGAAGGGCTCGTCGCCCAGCAGGTGCAAGGCGTTGGCGATGCCGCCGGCCGTTTCCAGCGGGGTCGGTTCGTGCGAATACACGATGCGCGCGCCGTACTTGCTGCCGTCGCCCAGTTCTTCCTCGATCATGTGGCCGAGGTGCGAGTGGTTGATGACGATGTCGGTCAGGCCCGCACGCACCAGGTTCAGCACGTGCCAGGTGATGAGCGGACGGCCGCGCACCTTGAGCAGGGGTTTCGGGCAGCTGTCCGTCAGGGGACGCATGCGCTCGCCGCGGCCGGCAGCGAAAATCATGGCTTTCATGGGCGTCTCTGGGAAATGAACTGAGCAGGCTCAGAAGGTATAGCCGACTTGCGGCGCCTTGCCCTCGAAGGCGTCGAGCAGGCGCAGCAGGGGCTTGAGTTCGGGATAGCGGTTGGCGGTCTTGCGCACGTAGTCCAGCACCGTCGGCAGGTCGCCCATGTAGATCGGCTTGTTGTCGCGGTAGTTCAGGCGGCAGAAGATGCCCAGGATCTTGAGGTGGCGCTGCAGGGCCATGAACTCGAAATCGCGGTAGAAGGCGTCGATGTCGGGGTTGACCGGCAGGCCGACCTGCTTGGCGCTTTGCCAGTAGCGCACCACCCAGTCCAGCACGATCTCTTCGTCCCACTGGATGTAGGCGTCGCGCAGCAGCGAGCCGAGGTCGTAGGTGACCGGGCCGTAGACGGCATCCTGGAAGTCGAGCACGCCCGGGTTGCCCTGGTCGAGGAACATCAGGTTACGCGAGTGGAAGTCGCGGTGCATGAACACCTGCTGCTGGGCCAGCACATTGGCGGTGATCGCTTCGAACACCTTGTCCAGTTGCGCCTGCTGTTTCGCATCCAGCGTGACGCCCAGGTGGCGGTTGATATACCACTCCGGGAACAGGTTCATCTCGCGCAGCACGAAGGCGCGGTCGAACTCGGGCAGCACGCCGGGCTGGCTGTGCAGCTGGAACTTGATCAGGGCATCGACCGCGTCCGAATACATGAAGGCGGCGTTGTCGGGATCGAGGCGGGCCAGGTAGGTGGTGGTGCCGAGGTCCGACAGCAGCAGGAAGCCGCGCTCGACATCGCGCGCGACGATCGCCGGCACCGTGACGCCGGCCTCGGCCAGCAGGCCGGCCACGTGGATGAAGGCCGGCACGTTTTCGCGCTCGGGCGGCGCGTCCATCGCGACCAGGGTGTCGCCGAGCTTGGCGCGTAGCGCCGGCACCACATCGAGGCGGAAATAGCGGCGAAAGCTCGCATCGGACGAGGCCGGACGGCGCGAACCGGCTTCCACCAGGCCGAGTGTGCCCAGCCATTCGGTGAGCAAGGCCAGGCGTGCATCCTGAGCGGCGGAAGTGGGGGTGTTTTGATACAAAGAAGACATGAAGCGTCCAGGAGAAGCCGGTTGAGAGAGACAATTCCCATATAATAAGGGATTCAATCCAAAAAATCGCCCTTTATGGTGCAGCCACAGATTCCATGAGCTGGTTTACGGCCCTACCATTCCCACGGCGGCGGGCATTTGCCTTGTCCGCCCTCGTTACCGTGGCCGCGGGGCCGGTGCATGCGCAAGTTGCGCCGGCCGCGTCTCCGGCCGACGAAAAAGACCTTCCGATTACGGTCAGCGCGGAGGAGATCGACGGCCGTCCCGACCGCGAAATCAATCTCAAGCGCAATGTCGAGATCACGCGCGGCCAGTCGAGGCTGGTTGCCGACACGGCCTGCTACCGCCTGGTCGAAGACGAAGTCACGGCCAGCGGCAACGTGCAGATGTGGCGTTTCGGCGACCGCTACCAGGGCGATTCGCTGCAATTGAACCTGTCGACCCAGCGCGGCTGGCTGCTCAACCCGCAGTACAAGCTGCAGGCGAATAACGCCCAGGGCCGCGCCGACCGCATCGACTTCCTCGGCGAGGGGCAGGCGCTGGTCCTGGACGGCACCTACAGCACCTGCGAAGGCACGAACCCCGACTGGTACCTGAAATCGAGCACGCTGCGCCTGGACTCCGGGCGCGACGTCGGCACCGCCGGCAAGACCGTCATCTATTTCAAGGACGTGCCGATCCTGGCCACGCCGGGGATGTCGTTTTCGCTGTCGGGCGAGCGCCGCTCGGGCTGGCTGCCGCCGACCATCGGTTTCGGTTCGAAGGGCAATTCCGAGATCATGGTGCCGTATTACTTCAACATCGCGCCGAACCGCGATTTGACGGTCTTCCCGCGCCTGATGTTCGACCGCGGCCTGCAGATGGGCGCCACCGGACGCTATATCGGCGAAACCGCGCGCGGTCCGTATGGCGGACAGACCCACCTCGAGTACCTGAGCAACGACCGCATCACCAGGACCGACCGCTGGCTGGTCAATTCGGTGCACAACCAGACGATCGGGCCGGGCTGGAACTATGGCTGGAACGTCAACGGGGCCTCGGACGACGAATACCCGAGCGACTTCTCGCGCACGGTGGCCATCAGCGCCGAGCGCCAGCTGGTGCGCGAGCTGTTTACGAGCTACGGCACGCCATACTGGAGCCTGACCGCGCGCGCCCAGGGCTACCAGATCCTGCAGGAGCCGGCGGCGGTGGCCAATCCGGCGCTGCGCATCCCGCGCCCCTACGACCGGCTGCCCCAGATCCTGTTCCACTCGGGCCGCTACGACGTCAAGGGCTTCGACTGGGCGTTCGACGCCGAGGCGACCCGCTTCGCGCACCCGACTTTCGACAACGGCAACCGCCTGGTCGCCGTCGGCCAGGTCAGCTATCCGTGGATCCGTCCGGGCTATTACATCACCCCGAAGCTGATGCTGCACGCGACCAAGTACAGCATGGACACGAATGCGCGCGGGGCGACCAGCCTGTCGCGCACGCTGCCGACCTTTTCGATCGACAGCGGGATGGTGTTCGAACGCGATGCAAAACTGTTCGGCAGCGCCGTCACCCAGACCCTCGAACCGCGCCTGTTCTACGTGCGTACGCCGTACAAGAACCAGGACGAGTTCCCGATCTTCGACACCAGCGAGGCCGGCTTCAGCTACGCCCAGTTGTTCAGCGAGAACCGCTTCGTCGGTCCCGACCGCGTCTCGGACGCCAACCAGCTGACCGCGGCCGTGGTGTCGCGCTTCATCGAGGCCGACGGCGCCGAGCGCCTGCGCATGGCCTTCGGCCAGCGCTTTTACCTGACCGAGCCGCGCGTCGGCCGCGTGCAGGGACAGCAGCAGGGCCGCTCCGACCTGCTGCTGGCGGCGTCGGGCCGCATCGTCAACAACTGGAACTTCGACAGCAGCGTACAATATGACGCGATCGGCGACAGTTTGTTTAGCCAGAGCCATGGCGTGCGCTGGACGCCGGGACCGATGAAAGTGCTCAATGCGGAGTACCGCTACGTGCGCGACAGCTTCCGCAACGCCGATATTTCGGCCCAGTGGCCGCTGTCGAAGCGCTGGTACGGCGTCGGCCGCGTCAGCTATTCGCTGCGCGACCGCAAGGTGCTCGAGAGCCTGGTCGGGCTCGAGTACAAGGCCGATTGCTGGGTGTTCCGGATGGGCGCGCAACGCTTCGTCACGACGGCCCAGCAGACCTCGACGCCGATCTTCTTCCAGCTCGAGCTCAACGGCCTGTCGCGCCTCGGCCTCGGCAATCCGCTGGAGTCGTTTTACAAGAGTATTCCCGGCTATACGCGGTTGAACAATAATATTGGCCGTCCCTGACCGGGCGCCCCAGCCGGGCGTCCCGCATGACCAGAACCATGGATTTTGACCTGAATGAGTGCCTTCCAGATTATGCGTACTACCCGTTTGCATCACTTTAAGCTCGCAGCGGCGCTGCTGTGCGCGCTCTCGGCGAATGCCGCCCTCGGCCAGGCAAGCACCGGCACTGCCGCGGCCAAGCCTGCAGCCGCGCCCGTCGCGACTGCCGCCAAGCCTGGAGCCGGTTTCCTGCCGCCGGCGGCGAGCAGCGCCAACGTCATCGATTCGATCAAGGTCGTCGTCAACGACGAAGTCATCACGGCCAACGAACTGCGCAATCGCGTCGGCCAGATCACGGCCCGCCTGCGTGCCCAGAACGCCCAGCTCCCGGCCATGGCCGACCTCGAGCGCCAGGTGCTCGAAGCCATGATCGTCGAGCGCGCCCAGCTGCAGCTGGCGCGCGAGATGGGCGTGCGCGTGTCCGACCGCGAACTCGACATGGCCATCATGCGCATCGCCGAGGGCCAGAAGATGACGGTCCAGGACATGCGCAACCAGATGGAAAAAGAGGGCCTGACCTTCGCCCAGTTCCGCGAAGAGATCCGTAACGAGATCATGATGCAGCGCCTGCGCGAGCACGAGGTCGACAGCAAGATCCAGGTCTCCGATGCCGAGGTCGACACCTATCTCGCCGCCGAAAAGGCGGCTGCCGCCGAGAAGGTCGAGATGGACCTGTCGCAGATCTTCGTCGGTATCCCGGCCAATGCCACGCCCGAGCAGATCGCCGCGCGCCGCGCCCGCGCCGACGAAGTGATGCGCCAGCTGCGCACCGGCGCCGACTTCGCCCGCATCGCCACCACCTATTCCGACGCGCCCGACGCGCTCAAGGGCGGCGCCATCGGCTGGCGCGACGCAGACCGCCTGCCGCCGCTGTTCGCCAACGAACTGCGCAAGCTCAGCCCGGGCCAGGTGACGCCCGTGATCCGGACCAATACCGGCTTCTACATCCTCAAGATGGCCGACAAGCGCAGCCTGGCCAAGACCGCGCCGGAAGAGGCCGTTGTGCAGCAGACCCGCGCGCGCCACATCCTGCTCAAGGCGACGCCGACCATGCCGGCCGCGGAAGCGAAACGCAAGCTGGCCGAGATCAAGGCCAAGATCGACAGCAAGGCCGCCACCTTCGAGGACATGGCGCGCCAGAACAGCGTCGACGGCTCGGCCATCAAGGGCGGCGACCTCGGCTGGCTGGAGCCGGAAGACGTCCCGGCGGAATTCACGGCCGCGATGAATGCATTGCAGCCGGGCCAGCTGTCGGACGTGGTCGAGACGCCGTTCGGCTTCCACCTGATCCAGGTTACGGAACGCAAGACCCAGGACGTATCGAAGGAAAGGGAGCGCCTGCAGGCACGCCAGGTGATCCGCGAGCGCAAGCTCGGCGAAGCCTTCGAGGACTGGGCACGCCAGGTGCGCGACCGCGCCTACGTCGAGTTCCGCGAGGAAGGGTAAGCCGTGGCGGGACCGGCAGGCGTTCGCCGCAGCGTGCGTCCGACCCTGGCGCTGACCGTCGGCGAGCCCGCCGGCATCGGCCCCGAGATCGCGATCCGCGCGGCCTGGGCGCTGCGCGAGGCGGCCAACTGCGTGCTGGTCGGCGACGCCGCCTTCCTGGCGCTCACCGCCAGCCTGATCGACCCGTCGATCCGCCTGGCGGCCCTGTCGACCCAGGCGCTGAGAAACGGCGGCCTGCCGCACTTCGGCCACGACCGGCTGGCCGTGATCGACGTGCCGCTCGCCGCGCACGTGGTGCCGGGCACCCTCGACGCCCAGAACGGCCGCGCCGTGCTGGCCACGCTCGACCTGGCGATCGAGGGCGTCGCTGCCGGCTGGTTCGACGCCATCGTGACCGCCCCCCTGCAAAAAAGCACCATCAACGAGGCCGGTATCGCGTTTTCCGGCCATACCGAATACCTGGCCGAGAAAACCGGCACGCCGAAGGTCGTCATGATGCTGGCCGGCCAGCCGGCCAACGGGCAAGCCTATCTGCGGGTGGCGCTGGCGACCACCCATTTGCCCCTCAAGGAGGTGCCGGCCGCGATCACGGCCGACGGCCTGGCCCAGGTCCTCGACATCCTCGACGCCGACCTGCGCAGCAAATTCGGCATCGCCGCGCCGCGCATCCTGGTGACCGGCCTGAACCCGCATGCGGGCGAAAACGGCTATCTGGGGCGCGAGGAGATCGAGGTCATCGAGCCCAGCCTGGCGGCGGCGCGCGCGCGCGGCATCGATGCGCGCGGTCCGTATCCGGCCGACACCCTGTTCCAGCCGAAATACCTGCACGACGCCGACTGCGTGCTGGCGATGTACCACGACCAGGGCCTGCCCGTGCTCAAGCACGCGACCTTCGGACGCGGCATCAACGTCACCCTCGGCCTGCCGCTGATCCGCACCTCGGTCGACCACGGCACCGCGCTCGACCTCGCCGCGCGCGGCCTCGGCCTGGCCGACTGCGGCAGCATGGAAGAGGCGATCCGCGCCGCCATGCACATGGTCGAGGCCAGCCAAGCGGCGGCCGCCCGCGCCTGAACCCAATTAACGAAAGCAATAATGAAACACGTCGCACGCAAGCGCTTCGGCCAGAATTTCCTGACCGATAAACTGGTCCTGAACAGCATCATCGAAGCCATCGGCCCGCGCCGCGGCGAAGCGATGGTCGAGATCGGGCCGGGCCTGGCGGCGATGACGGCGCTGCTGCTCCAGGAACTGGACCACATGCATGTGGTCGAACTCGACCGCGACCTGGTGGCGCGCCTGGAAAAAGCCTACCCACGCGAAAAACTCACGATCCACTCGGGCGACGCCCTGAAATTCGATTACGCCTCGATTCCGGTACCGCCAGCGCAGAAGCTGCGCATCGTCGGCAACCTGCCGTACAACATCTCGAGCCCGCTGCTGTTCCACCTGGCCGAGTTCGCGCACCTGGTCGAGGACCAGCATTTCATGCTGCAAAAGGAAGTGGTCGAGCGGATGGTGGCCGAACCAGGCACCAAGGCCTACGGTCGCCTGTCGGTGATGCTGCAATGGCGCTACGACATGGCGCTGCTGTTCGTCGTCCCGCCGACCGCGTTCGATCCGCCGCCCCAGGTCGACTCGGCCATCGTGCGCATGGTGCCGACCCGGCGCCCGCTCGCCGCCGACGGCCCGACCCTGGAAGCCGTGGTGCAGAAGGCGTTTTCCCAGCGCCGCAAGGTGATCCGCAACTGCGTGGCCGGCATGTTCACCGAACAGCAGCTGGCCGAGGCCGGCATCGATCCGGGCAGCCGTCCGGAAACGGTCAGCCTGGAACAGTACGTGGCGCTGGCAAACCTTCTCAAGCCGGTATAAACCCCTCGTCGGGCGCCGCCCGACGGACGCAACCGCCTTTTACCTCATCCGTGATGCGCCGCACAACACGCGTATAACACGGTATATCGCCCCTCCACGCGCTTCGTCGCGCGCTTTTTGCAGTTCGTCGCAGGCCGCTGGAGGACGCATCGGCCGATTGCTAAAGTACTCCCATCGAAAGCCCGAACGCACCCAGCGACGGGCACCAACCAACCGAAGGGAGTACTGAAATGAACGTCCTCAAACACATGGAAGCCCTGTTCGTCGTCGCCGCACTGGTCGTGGGCGTCAGCACCTATGCGAGTGCCGAGAGCTACAAGGCGCAAGTGCGCGCCGATGCGATGGTCGCCGTGGGCAGCGAAAAAGTGGCGGTGGTGAAGGTCAGCGCCAAGCGCCTGGCAACCGATACCAAGATCGGCTGAGGATTTGCGGCATCACTTGGAACCAGCCGGGAACAGCGCGGGCAAAAAAAAAGCCCGCCGTTGCGGGCGGGCTAAATCCAATTCTTTTCTGAGGAGAGTTGGAGGAGACAGAAGCATTATGCTGCACCACAGCATATACGTCTAATTTTCTTTGAGAATGTTCGACATGCTTGTGGTGAATATCTGTCTCTAGCCGTTATCGCGGCAGGTCACGGCAATCGTGTCGACCTTGACGTCGCCCATGGTGCCTGCGCCGTTGGTTACCGTGCAGGTCTGGCCGGCCGGTTGCTCCAGCACCGTCACGCCGAAGGTGCGGCCGTAGGTCACAGGCTGCTCGAAGGCGAAGCTGGTAGCGCCCTTGGCAACCGGGAGCTTGCCGCCGATGCCGCCGGTACTGCCGTTGATGAGTACCAAGCCCTCGCCGGTAAGGCCGGTGACCGGGCCGCCGATCGTGTTGCTGACCAGCACGCACGTAATGACGGCATTGATGACGGACAGGCGTCCTGCCGTGTCGGTGGTGCCGCCGGACTGTCCACATTGCTGGTGCGCCGGAAACGCCTTGATGGTGACATCGTAGGGGTCGCCGTAATCGACCTTGTTTTTGAACGCATAGGTGACGTCTTTCGGTGTCGGCACGGTCGAGCCCGACAGCGTTTCATAGCCGGCCGGGCCAAGTGCCAGGTCTTCGCCATTGTTCGACAGCACCAGGCCAGGATATTCGAGGCCGGTGACGACGCCGCCGATGGTATAGGTCGAACTGCCGCCGCCGCAGGCGCTCAGGCCGGCCGCCAGGGCCAGGGTCAGCGCCGACAGCGCCAGGGTCGATTTCTTCACATTAGTCTCCAGGATCATGGGGTGCAGCGCACGACGATGCTCGCAACGTCGCCTGCCGGCATCGTGCCGCTGCCGTTCTCCACGGCGCAAGTACGCCCAGCCGGCTGTTTCAGGATGGTGACGCCATAGGGCGACTCTTCGGATACCTTGGCCATCTTGAATGCGGTGGCATTCGCCGGGATCTCGACCTTGTCGGTGCCGTTCACGAGGGTGAGACCGGACGCATCGCCCAGCCCGATGATCGTGCCGCCCAGCTCGCGCTGGCGGATCGTGCACTGGACAAACACGTTATTGACATTGAAGACAGCCCGGCCGGTGCCGTTGACCACGACACATTTGTCGATGCCCTCGACATTCGGCGGCACGCTCTTGACCTTGACGTCGTAGCGCGAATCGGTTTCGACGAGGTCCTTGAAGATGAAGGGACCCGATGCGTCGACCGCGAGGTCGGAACCGCCGTTGTTCGTCAGCACCAGGCCCGGCTTGGTAATACCGGACGCCGTGCCGGCGACGTATATGTCGCCGTCGCTGCCGCCGCAGGCCGACAGGCCCAGCGCGCATGCCAGCGCGATGCCGGCACGCAGGGGGGAACGAATCATCATTTCTCCAAACATTAAAAGGGAAGGCTGGCGCGCAACCGGATGGCCACGCCGCACGGTGGAAGTTTGCCCATCATTTTAGAGCATTTGACAAGGCCCGGGCTCATTGGCCTGTGTATCAGGCTGTAACGCTCACGCTGTAACGCTCAGGCCGTAACGCGCGGCACCGCAGGCCGGCTGCGCCCCGCACGCGAGCGCGATTGCATTTCACCGCCGGCCTCGCTATCCTTGGCTCGCCTTCCATACAAGCGCTGACGATGACGCCCACCCACCGCCGCCCCTGGCCCAAAGCCGTTCTGTTCGACCTGGACGATACCCTGTGGCCGATCGCGCCCGTGATCTTGCAGGCCGAGCAAACCCTGTTCGCGTGGCTTGCCAACAACGCGCCGCGGGTGGCGCAGCGCTTCACCATCGAGAGCCTGCGCCAGGCCCGGCTCGAACTGCTGGCGCGCAAGCCCGAGTTCCAGCTCGACCTGGGCGCCCTGCGCCGCGCCGGCCTGGTGGCCGCGTTCGAGCAGGCCGGCGAAGACGCTGCCATGGTGGAGCTGGCCATGACCGAATTCTTTGCCGCGCGCAATGCCGTGATTCCCTACGATGACGTGCTGCCGGGCCTGCTGCGCCTGAAAGGGCGCGTGCTGATCGGTTCGGTTACGAACGGCAATGCCGATTTGCAGACGATCGGCCTGGCCCACCATTTCCACGCCTCGGTGTCGGCGCCGGCCTTCGGCCGCGCCAAACCGGACCCGGCGATCTTCCACGCCGCCCTCGATGCGCTCGGCGTGGCGCCGGGCGATGCCGTTTATGTGGGCGACGACCTGGTGCTGGATGTGCAGGGCGCCCAGCGCGCCGGCATGCGCGGCGTCTGGATGAACCGCACCGCCAGCCGGCGCCACTTGGAAGAGGGCATCGCGCCGGATGCGATCGTGGCCGATTTCGATGGGTTGCTTGCCTGGCTCAAGCGCGAACACGCTTGAGAGCGCCTAACAGAACCGCCATGACGGCGTTGCGTCGTCTCGCCGTACCAGCGTACTGTCTTCGACGACGCGCCTTGTCCTGACTGTTCTGTTAGACGCTCTACGCCCACAGGCGGCGGGCGAACGTGCATAATAGGTGCAGAACCATTCTGCCCGCTTTCCGCCCCCATGCAACTTGAACCCCGTGCCCAAACCCTCCTGAAAGCCCTGGTCGAGCGCTATATCGCCGACGGCCAGCCGGTCGGGTCGCGCGCGCTCTCGAAAATCTCGGGCCTCGACCTGTCCCCGGCCACGATCCGCAACATCATGGCCGACCTCGAGGAAATGGGCTATGTCGCTAGTCCCCATACCTCGGCCGGGCGCGTGCCCACGCCGCGCGGCTACCGCCTGTTTGTCGACACCCTGCTGACGGTCCAGCACCTCGATGGCCAGCATGGGGTCGATCCCGAGCGCATGCGCCTGGCCGCCCAGCACCCGCAAAAGTCCATCGCCAACGCGGCGCAGATGCTGTCCTCGCTGACCCAGTTCGCCGGCGTGGTGCAAAGCCCGCGCCGCGAATCGGTGTTCCAGCAGATCGAATTCCTGCGCCTGTCCGAGCGCCGCATCCTGCTGGTGATTGTCGACCCGCGCGGCGACGTGCAAAACCGCCTGCTGCTCACCGAGGTCGACTACACCCCGTCCCAACTGGTGCAGTCGGCCAATTACCTGAACCAGAACTACGCCGGCCTGAGCTTCGACGAAGTACGCCGGCGCCTGGGCAGCGAACTGCGCCAGCTGCGCGACGACATCGGCGGCCTGATGCAGACGGCGGTGGAGGCCGGCACCGAGGCGATGGCCGAGCAGGGCGACGGCATGGTCATTTCCGGCGAACGCAACCTGCTGTCGGTGTCCGACCTCTCCTCGAACATGAGTTCGCTGCGCCAGCTGTTCGAGATGTTCGAGCAAAAGACCGGACTGATGCAGCTGCTCGACGTATCGAGCAAGGCCGGCGGCGTGCAGATCTTCATCGGCGGCGAATCGAAGCTGGTGCCGATGGACGAAATGAGCGTGGTCACCGCGCCCTACGAGGTGAACGGCAAGATCGTCGGCACTCTCGGCGTCATCGGGCCGACCCGCATGGCCTACGAGCGCGTGATCCCGATTGTCGACATCACGGCGAAATTGCTGTCGAATGCGCTGAGCCATTCCTGAACCGCGTGCGGCATACACCCAATAAAAAACGGCGCCATCGGCGCCGTCGCTCTTTCAAGCAGGACCGGACTCAGTTCCCGCTGCGGTGCGGGCAAGCCGGCTTGACGCAGTTGCCGTAGATCGCCAGCGCGTGCTCGGCGATCTTGAAGCCGCGCTCGACGGCGATCTTGTGCTGACGCGATTCGATTTCGTCGTCATAGAACTCTTCGACGTGGCCGCAATCGAGGCAGACCAGGTGGTCGTGGTGCGAACCGGCATTCAGCTCATAAATGGCCTTGCCGGTTTCGAAGTGGTTGCGGTTGAGCAGGCCGGCTTGCTCGAACTGGGTCAGCACCCGGTAGACGGTCGCCAGGCCGACGTCCATGTTATCGGCCAGGAGGATTTTGTACACGTCTTCCGCCGTCAGGTGCCGGACATCGCTGTTCTGGAAAATTTCCAGAATCTTCAAGCGTGGCAGAGTCGCCTTCAGGCCGCTCGCCTTCAGGTCGGTAGGGCTGTTACTCATGTTTGTTACTCGTAGATGGGCGGAGTGCTTTATGATATAGCGTTTTGGAAGCTCCCGCTTAATCGTTTTGAGGTTACTTATGCGCATCATTGATGCCGTTGTTCATCGTTCCTATGCCCGCGCTGCACTTGCCGCGGGCCTTGCATGCACGCTACTGCTCTCGGGCTGCGCATCATGGCGTCAGCAGGGCGCGCCGGCCGAACCGGTGAGCACCTCCCCTCAGGCAGCGGAAACCGATGCCAATGCCGGCGCGCAAACGGTCCAGGCTACCAAGCTGCAGAAGTTCCTGTGGATCTTCTCGCCCTACCGTCCGGACATCCAGCAGGGCAACTTCGTCTCCCAGGAAATGCTGTCGCAACTGAAAGTGGGCCAGACCCGCGACCAGGTGCGCTTCCTGCTGGGCACCCCGCTGTTGACCGACATGTTCCACGCCGACCGCTGGGACTACCCGTTTTATCTGGCGCGCGGCAACGGCGAGCTGACCACCAGCCGCGTCACCGTGTATTTCAAGGATGGCGTGGTCGAGCGCTTCGACGGCGGCAACCTGCCGACCGAGCGCGAGTACATCGCGCGCATCGCCGGCCCGATCAAGACGGCGAAGAAAGAGGCCGCCGCCGAGAACACCAAGCCGGCCACCGCCCCGTCGGTCGTGCCCGCCACCTCCACCCAGACCCGGTAAGCGCATCATGACGCACTTGAACATCGCGGTTGCCGGCGCCAGCGGGCGCATGGGCCGCATGCTGATCGAAGCGATCGCCGCCGCGCCCGACATGCAGCTTTCGGGCGCGCTCGACGTGCCGGGCTCGCCTGCCGTCGGCCAGGACGCGGGCGCCTATGCGGGCCAGTCCACCGGCGTGACCATCGAGTCCGACCTGGCGCGCGCGCTGGCGGGCGCCGATTGCCTGATCGATTTCACGCGTCCGGAAGGCACGCTCGAGCACCTGAAGTATTGCGCCGCGCACGGCATCAAGATCGTGATCGGCACCACCGGTTTCGACGAGGCCGGCAAGGCGGCGATCCAGGCGGCGGCCGACAAGACGGCCGTCGTGTTCGCGCCGAACATGAGCGTGGGCGTCAACGTCACCCTGAAACTGCTGGAACTGGCCGCCAAAAGCTTCGCCGAAGGCTACGACATCGAAATCATCGAGGCGCACCACCGCCACAAGGTCGACGCGCCCTCGGGCACCGCCCTGAAAATGGGTGAAGTCATCGCCGACGCGCTCGGACGCGACCTGAAGGACTGCGCCGTCTACGGCCGCGAAGGCGTGACCGGCGAGCGCGATCCGTCGACCATCGGTTTCGCCACCATCCGCGGCGGCGATATCGTCGGCGACCACACCGTGCTGTTTGCCGGCACCGGCGAGCGCATCGAAATCACCCATAAATCGAGCAGCCGCGTCACCTACGCCCACGGCGCCCTGCGCGGCGCGCGTTTTATCGCCGCCAAGGCGAGCGGCCTGTACGACATGCAGGACGTCCTGTCCTTGAAAGGATGATGCAATGGCAGTGGCAGAACTGAACGGCGCCGCGATCGTCAACGAAGCAAGCTTCATGGCCGAGAGCCGCCGCGCGTTCGGCTTTCACACCGCAACCGGCGACACCATCGACACCTGGGTCGATTGCCTGAGCTACCTGCGCGACGACGAGAACATGACCAAGTTCCGCCTCAAGCCGGACGAGGTGCTGGAAATCGTCATCACCGAAAGCGCAGGCCTGCGCGCGCGCCTGCCCGACCTGGTCGACGAAATCACCTTCTGCGTCGGCGGCATCAACGAGCGCTACGAGGATTACGGCGAGAAGCCGGCGCTCGAGCTCGTGCTGCGCTAAGCCAGGGGTGAAGCGGTTCGGCAAGACGGCGCTGTGATCCACGGCGCTGCTGCTGGCTTACCTCGCCCTCGCGGCCCTTGTGGGCGGCACTGTCGATTGACGCGCTGCTGGCGCGGCAGCCCGCCGCACCCGAACTGCCGCTGTCGCCCCGCCAGCGCGACATCCTCCTCAACATCGAAGACCCCACTTTCTTTTCCCACCTCGGCTTCAGCCTGGCCGACGGCCAGGGCGTCGCCACGATCTCGTCGAGCCCACCTGCGGCCGGCGCCCTCGGCTGGCGATGGCAAAAACCGGCAGCCAGGCTGCGCTGGCATGGCTTCGCCGCAGTGCAAGACGAAACAGTATAATGTTCTGCTCAACCCCTCCAACATCGTCCGCCGAAGATCATGCAAGATAAATATAGTCCCGCCGAAGTTGAACAGGCCGCCCAGGCATACTGGAAGTCGATCGACGCCTATAAGGCCGTCGAGCATGACCCACGTTTCCCGAAGGGCAAGTACTACGCCTGCTCGATGCTGCCTTACCCATCCGGCAAGCTGCACATGGGTCACGTGCGCAACTATACGATCAACGACGTGATGTACCGCTACCTGCGGATGAACGGCTACAACGTGCTCATGCCGATGGGCTGGGATGCCTTCGGCATGCCGGCCGAGAACGCGGCGATGGCGAACAACGTGCCGCCGGCCGAGTGGACCTATTCGAACATCGCCCACATGCGTGGGCAGATGGAGTCGATGGGCCTGGCCATCGACTGGTCGCGCGAGATGACCGCCTGCAAGCCGGAATACTACAAGTGGAACCAGTGGATGTTCCTCAAGATGCTGGAAAAAGGGATCATCTACCAGAAGACCGGCACCGTGAACTGGGACCCGGTCGACCAGACCGTGCTCGCCAACGAACAGGTCATCGACGGGCGCGGCTGGCGTTCGGGCGCGCCGATCGAAAAGCGCGAAATCCCGATGTACTACGTGCGCATTACCGACTACGCCGAGGAACTGCTCGATTTCGTCGACAACAAGCTGCCGGGCTGGCCGGAGCGCGTGCGCACCATGCAGACCAACTGGATCGGCAAATCGACCGGCGTGCGCTTCGCTTTCCCGCACGTGGTCATGAACGAGTCCGGTGAGCTGATCAACGAAGGCAAGCTGTACGTCTTCACCACGCGCGCCGACACCATCATGGGCGTGACCTTCTGCGCCGTGGCGCCGGAACACGCGCTGGCGCAGCACGCGGCAAAAAACAATCCGGAACTGGCGGCCTTCATCGCCGAGTGCAAGCTCGGTTCGGTCATCGAAGCCGACATGGCGACGATGGAAAAGAAGGGCATGCCGACCGGCCTGTTCGTGACGCACCCGGTGTCGGGCGAGCAGCTGCCGGTCTGGGTCGGCAACTACGTCCTGATCACCTACGGCGACGGCGCCGTGATGGGCGTGCCGGCCCATGACGAGCGCGATTTCGCCTTCGCCAAGAAATACGATTTACCCATCAAGCAGGTCGTCGAGGTCGAAGGCCAGGAATTCTCGCTCGACGGCTGGCAGGAGTGGTATGGCGACAAGGAACAGGGCCGCGTCGTCAATTCGGGCAAGTACGACGGCCTGGACTACATCGCCGCCGTGAATGCCGTCTCGGGCGACCTGGCCGAACAGGGCCTGGGCGACAAGAAGGTCACCTTCCGCCTGCGCGACTGGGGCATCTCGCGCCAGCGCTACTGGGGCACCCCGATCCCGATGATCCACTGCGCCGAATGCGGCGTGGTGCCGGTGCCGGAAGCCGACCTGCCGGTCGTGCTGCCCGAGCACCTGGTCCCGGACGGCAGCGGCAATCCTTTGAACAAGGACGAGGCCTTCCTCAAGTGCGATTGCCCGAAATGCGGCAAGCCGGCGCGCCGCGAGACCGACACGATGGACACCTTCATCGACTCGTCCTGGTACTACATGCGCTATACCTCGCCGGGCTCGAACGACGCCATGGTCGACGCGCGCAACGATTACTGGATGCCGATGGACCAGTACATCGGCGGCATCGAGCACGCCGTCATGCACCTGCTGTACGCGCGCTTCTGGACCAAGGTCATGCGCGACTTCGGCCTGGTGAAATTCGACGAGCCCTTCGTCAACCTGCTCACGCAGGGCATGGTCCTGAACGAGACCTATTACCGCGAAGACGCGTCGGGTAAAAAAACCTGGTTCAACCCGGCCGACGTCGAACTGGTGTTCGACGACAAGGGCCGCCCGCAGAGCGCGACCCTGAAGGCCGACGGCCAGCCGGTCGAAATCGGCGGCACCGAAAAGATGTCGAAGTCGAAGAACAACGGCATCGATCCGCAAGCCCAGATCGAGCAGTACGGCGCCGACACCGCGCGCCTGTTCACGATGTTCGCCTCGCCGCCGGAACAGACCCTGGAGTGGTCGGACAGCGGCGTCGAAGGCGCCAGCCGCTTCCTGCGCCGCGTGTGGGCCTTCGGCTATGCCCAGCGCGAGCGCATCGCCGCCGCGTTCGGCGCCCAGCAACAGGGCAACTTGGAAGAAGCCCACAAGACGCTGCGCCGCGAACTGCACAAGATCCTGCAGCAGGCCGACTACGACCTGAAACGCATCCAGTACAACACGGTGGTGTCGGCCTGCATGAAGATGCTCAATACGCTGGAGTCGAGCAAGCTGCCCGAAGGCGCGGCCGGTGACGCCGTCATCGCCGAAGGCCTGTCGATCTTCCTGCGCATGCTCAACCCGGTGGCGCCGCACATCACCCACGTGCTGTGGCAGGAACTCGGCTACGGCAAGGCGCACGGCGATATCCTCGACGTGCAGTGGCCGGCAGTCGACCCGGCGGCGCTGGAGCAGGCCGAGATCGAGATGATGGTCCAGGTGAACGGCAAGCTGCGCGGCTCGGTCAAGGTGGCCAAGGATGCCGACAAGGCCGCCATCGAGGCTGCCGCGCTGGCGTCGGAGGCGGTCCAGAAGTTCGTGGAAGGCACGCCGAAGAAGGTCATCGTGGTGCCCGGCAAACTCATCAACATCGTGGTGTAACCCATGCGCGCTTTCAACCCCTTCCTGGTGCGCGCGGTCGGCGCCCTGCTGCTGGCCATCACGGTGGCCGCCTGCGGCTTCCAGCTGCGCGGCTCGAACGGCGCCTACGACATGCCGTTCTCGAGCATCTTCCTGGGCTTCCCGGACACCTCGCCGCTCGGCAATGAGCTCAAGCGCAACCTGCGCGCGGGCGACCGGGTGGTGGTCACCCCGACCCAGGAAGGCGCCCAGGCCCGCTTCGAGGTGATTTCGGAAGCGCGCAACAAGGCGATCCTGTCGCTGAACAACCTGGGCCGCGTGCGCGAATACCTGCTGACCTACACGCTGGTGTTCCAGGTGCGCGACGCCAGCGGCCAGCTGCTGCTCGGCCCGACCGAGATCACGCTGCGCCGCAACCTCGCCTTCAGCGAAGAAGCGGTGCTGGCCAAGGAAGGCGAGGAAGCGCTGCTGTACCGCGACATGCAGTCCGACCTGGTGCAGCAGGTGATGCGCCGCCTGGCGGCGATCAAGCCGCAGTAAGGCGGGAAGCATCGATGCAACTTCGGCCTGAGGCGCTCGAGCCCCACCTGGCAAAAGGGCTGGCGCCGCTGTACGTCATCACCAGCGACGAGCACCTGCTGGCGCTGGAAGCGGCGGACAAGATCCGGCGCGCCGCGCGCGCGGCCGGCCACACCGAACGCGAGGTCCTGACCGTCGAGCGCACTTTCAAATGGGGCGAACTGCTGGCGGCGAACCAGGCCTTGTCCCTGTTCGGCGACAAGAAGCTGATCGAACTGCGCATCCCCGGCGGCAAGCCGGGCAAGGACGGCAGCGCCGCCCTGCAGGCCTATGCGAAGGACCTCAGCCCCGACAACCTGACCATCATCACCCTGCCCAAGCTCGACTGGCAGACCGCCAAGGCGTCCTGGGTCGCCTCGCTGCAGCAGGCGGCGGTGTATATCGAGATCCCGAACGTCGAGCGCGCGCAGCTGCCGGGCTGGATCGGGATGCGCCTGGGGGCCCAGGGGCAGAGCGCGGACCGCACCGCGCTCGACTTCATCGCGGACCGGGTAGAAGGCAACCTGCTGGCGGCGCACCAGGAAATCCAGAAACTGGGCCTGCTGCACGAGCCGGGCAAGCTGAGCTACGAGCAGGTGCAGGACGCGGTGCTGAACGTGGCGCGCTACGACGTGTTCAAGCTGTCGGAAGCGATGCTCGTCGGCGACGCGGCGCGCCTGGCGCGCATGCTCGACGGCCTGAAGGGAGAGGGCGAGGCGCTGCCGCTGGTCTTGTGGGCCGTCTCCGAAGAAATCCGCACGCTGTTAAAATTGAAAGCCGGGATGGCGCAGGGGCGACCGCTCGGGGCACTGATGAAGGAATACCGGATCTGGGGACCGCGCGAGCGGCTGATGGAGCCGGCGCTGCGGCGGGTCTCGCTGGCCACGCTGGACGCGGCGCTGCAGGAAGCGGCGCAGGTGGACAAGATGGTCAAGGGCCTGCGCGCCAAGGCGTTTGCCGGCGATGCGTGGGATGCGATGCTGCAGCTGGCCTTGAGGGTGGCACGGTAGGGTGGACGCGGCCGGCGTAGGCGCCTGTGTCCGCGCGTGGACCATGAGCAGACGCGACGCGCAGTGAAGGCCAACACGACGCATGCTTTACGCGTGGGCACAGGTGCCCACCCTACGGTGACGTTGAAACACGTATCCCCCCGCTTAATCGCAACGCTCAACGCAACTGGAATCAACAATGGACATCACCGACTACATGCACACGCTGGGCCGCCAGGCCCGCGCCGCGTCGCGCGCGATGGCGCGCGCCGATGGCGCTACCCGCAACCGGGCGCTGCTCCTGATTGCCGAGGCCATCGAGCGCGACGCGGACGCGCTGACGGCAGCCAACGCGCGCGACCTCGAGGCCGCGCGCGCCGCCGGCCTGGCGCCGGCGCTGCTCGACCGCCTGGCGCTGTCGTCCGGCGCGATCACGACCATGGTCGAGGGCTTGCGCCAGATCGCCGCGCTGCCCGACCCGATCGGCGAAATCTCGAACATGAAGTCGCGCCCGAGCGGCATCCAGGTGGGGCAGATGCGCGTGCCGCTGGGCGTGATCGGCATCATCTACGAAGCCCGCCCGAACGTGACGGTGGATGCGGCCGGCCTGTGCATCAAAAGCGGCAACGCGGCGATCCTGCGCGGCGGCTCGGAAGCGATCCACTGCAACCGCGCGCTGGCGAAACTGGTCACCGAGGGCGTCACCAAAGCCGGCCTGCCGGTGGACAGCGTGCAAGTGGTCGACACGACCGACCGCGCCGCCGTCGGCGCCCTGATCACGATGCCGCAGTACGTGGACGTGATCGTGCCGCGCGGCGGCAAGGGCCTGATCGCGCGCCTGATCGAGGAAGCGACGGTCCCGATGATCAAGCACCTCGACGGCATCTGCCACGTCTACATCGACGACAAGGCGGACCTGGCGAAAGCGCTGCCGATCGCCTTCAACGCCAAGTGCCACCGCTACGGCACCTGCAACACGATGGAGACGCTGCTGGTGGCGCGTGCGATCGCCCCGAGCGTGCTGCCCCGGCTGGCCGAGCTGTACAAGGCGAAGGATGTCGAGCTGCGCGCCGACGGCGAGGCGCAGGCGATCCTGGCCGGCTACCCGCATTTGAGCGCGGCCGTCGAGGAAGACTGGAGCACCGAATACCTGGCGCCGGTGCTGGCCGTCAAAGTGGTGGCCGGCATCGACGAGGCGATGGACCACATCGACCGCTATTCGTCGAAGCACACGGAAGCGATCGTCACCGAAGACTACAGCGCGGCCCTGCGTTTCCTGCGCGAGGTCGATTCGGCCTCGGTGATGGTGAACGCCTCGACCCGCTTCGCCGACGGTTTCGAATATGGCCTGGGCGCCGAGATCGGCATCTCGAACGACAAGCTGCATGCACGCGGGCCGGTCGGGCTGGAGGGACTGACTTCTCTCAAGTACGTCGTGTTCGGCCATGGTGAAATCCGCAATTAGTCAATAACAAGGAACCGCATGTACCTCTGGATCAAAGCCTTCCACATCATTTTCATCGCAGCCTGGTTTGCCGGCCTGTTTTATTTGCCGCGCATTTACGTGAACCTGGCGCAGGAGACCGACCAGGGCGCCATCACGCGCCTGCTCGGCATGGCGCGCCGCTTGTTCCGTTTCACGACGATCCTGGCGGTGCCGGCGGTCCTGCTGGGCCTCTGGTTGTGGATGGGCTTCGGTATCAAGGGCGGCTGGCTGCACGCGAAACTGGCGCTGGTGCTGCTGACGATCGGCTACCATCACGCCTGCGGCTCGCTGCTCAAGAAATTCGAGCGCGGCGTCAACCAGCGCAGCCATACGTGGTTCCGCTGGTTTAACGAAGTGCCGGTGGTGTTGCTGGCGCTGATCGTGATCCTGGTGGTGGTCAAGCCGTTCTGACGGCGCGGTCACATCAGGCGTTGCGGCTCGCCGGGGCATAACCGGCTGATCGTTGCTGGCCGGACCGCACGGCCTTATCGCAAAACAAACGAATTATCGGCCGAAAGCGCAGGCGCTTTCGGCCTTCCTCTTTTTTACTAACGGACAAAGGGTACTCCCATGACCTCCTACTTTTGCCCATGCCCGCGCGGCATGGAAGCGGCGCTGGCCGAAGAAATCGCCGAAATCGCCCAGCAGCACAGCAGCACCCTGAAGGTGCACAACCAGGTGCCGGGCGGCGTGCACTGCTCGGGCACGCTGGTCGATTCCTACCGCATCAACCTGCATTCGCGCATCGCCTCGCGGGTGCTCATGCGCATGGGCCAGCGCAGCTACAACAACGAAAACGACATCTACGACCTCGTGCTCGAGCAGCCGTGGGAAGACTGGTTCGGCGTCGACCACACGATCCGGGTCGACGTCACGGCAGTGAAGTCGCCCCTGAAAAGCCTCGAATTCACGACCCTGAAAATCAAGGACGCGATCTGCGACCGCTTCCGCGACCAGTTCAATAAACGTCCCTCGGTCGACACGCGCGAGCCGGACATGCGCATCGTGGGTTTTCTCGACCAGCGCAACTTCATCATCTACCTCGACACCTCGGGCGAAGCGCTGTTCAAGCGCGGCTGGCGCGAAGAGACGGGTGATGCGCCGCTGCGCGAGAACCTGGCCGCCGGCATGCTGCGCGTGTCGGGCTGGAAGCCGGGCGTGCCCCTGTTCGACCCGATGTGCGGCTCGGGCACGATCCTGATCGAGGCGGCGCAGATGGTGCAGGGCATTCCGCCGGGCGCGCGCCGGCGCTTCGCTTTCGAACAATTCGCCGACTTCGACCGCGCCGCCTGGCAGGAAATGAAGGCCGCGATCAAGGCCAATCCGCTGCCGGCGGAACCATCGATTTTCGGTTCCGACATCTCGGGCGACATGGTCGAGATGACCCGCCATAACCTGAAAATTGCCGGCATCCTGTTCGAGGTGCCGCTGAAACAGATCGAGGCCCAGCACGTGAGCCCGCCGACCAGCCAGCCGGGCATCCTGCTGACCAATCCGCCGTACGGCGAGCGCATCGGCGTGCGCGGCGACTCCACCGTGCCGCAGGACGAGATGGCGGTGAGCTTCTATTCGGCGCTGGGCACCACGCTCAAGCAGCGCTTCGCCGGCTGGACCGTGTTCCTGTTCACGGCCGACCTGTCGCTGCCGAAACTGCTGCGCCTGAAGGAGGCGCGCAAGACGCCGTTCTTCAACGGCGCCCTCGAGTGCCGCCTGTTCCGCTTCGACATGGTGGCCGGCTACAACCGCCGCGAGGAAGCCAAGCCGAAGAGCGCGGAGTAAACACACCCATGCTGCCACCGATCGAACCCGACCAGCTGCCGAAAGACCCGGTGATCCCGGTGCCGCTGCCGGCGCCGCATAAAATCGTCATGCTCTCGGCCGGCGGCCTGGCCACGCTGCTGGCCGCGCTGTCGATGCTGGGCCCGTTCTCGATCGACGCCTACCTGCCGGCCTTCCCGCAGATCCGGGCCAATCTCGGCGCCTCGGCGATCGAAGTGCAGCAGACGCTGACCGCCTACATGCTCGCTTTTTCCGGCATGGTGCTGTGGCACGGCGCGCTGTCGGACGCCTTCGGGCGGCGTAACGTGATCCTGGTGGCGCTGGTCGTGTTCGCGATCGGCACCCTCGGCTGCGCGGCGGCCTCGAACGTGCATTACCTGTGGGTGTTCCGCATCATGCAGGGGGTGTCGGCCGGGGCCGGGGTCGTGGTCGGGCGCGCCATCATCCGCGACCTGTACTCGGATGCGCCGGCGGCGCGCCTGCTGTCGATGGTGACGATGATCTTCTCGATCGCGCCGGCCCTGGCGCCGGTGCTGGGCGGCTGGATCGTCACCTGGTTCGACTGGCGCGCGATTTTCCTGGCACTGTTCGGCTATACGCTGGTGCTGGGCTGGGTGTGCTGGCAGCACCTGCCGGAGACGGTGCCCAAACCTCAGCGCCAGCCCTTCAATCCGCGCTTCCTGGCGCAAAGCTATGGCGCCATCTTCAGCTCCTTCCTGTTCAACCTGAAGGCAGGCATCACGGCGTTCAACTTCGCCGGGCTGTTCCTCTACATTACCGCCTCGCCGGTGCTGCTGCCGGTGCACCTCGGGCTCGGGCCCTCGCAGTTCGCCTGGCTGTTCGTGCCGACCGTGAGCGGGATCTTCCTCGGCTCGATGGCGGCCAACCGGACGGCCGGCAAATGGAGCTTCGCGCGCCAGATCTGGACCGGCTTCGGCTTCATGCTCAGCGCCGTCGCCTTCAACGTCGGCTACCACTTGTTACAGCCGCCGGCGCTGCCGTGGACGGTGCTGCCGATGTTCTTCTTCACCTTCGGCAGTTCCCTGATTTCTCCGGGAGCGACGCTGCTCGCGCTCGACCTGTTCCCGCATATCCGCGGCACGGCCGCCTCCTGCCAGTCCTTCATCACGACCCTGTTCGGGGCCATCGTGGCAGGCGTGATCTCGCCGATGCTGTCGCATTCGGTGCTGGCGCTGGCCCTCGGCCAGGCCGGGTTCGCCGTGATGGCCTTGAGCCTGTGGCTGGCCGCGCGGCGCTACCGCCGGGTGCGGGCACGCCGCGCTGGCTGAAACGCTGGCCGGCATCCTGGTGTGGTGATTATTACATGTTTTTAATGCAATAAAGTGTACCCCGGGTGCATCAATCTTCCGGTATAGGACATACTTTTGATTGAAAGTATTGTTCCTGATCAGAAATGTATATATGCTAAGACGACTTTTTTACGATGGAACAAACGCAGGAAGTTCCTCCTGTTCCAAAGATTGCATGAATGTCATGTCGTGGTAGCCCCGAGGGGGAGCCACCCCACAACCTCGTTCAGTGGCGTCCTCGCTTGAGACAATGCACCAACCAGACCAGGATATCCGCAATCGGCTGCTGATCGCCCGCCTGCCGGCGATGCCGCAGATACTCATCAAGCTGCTCGGGCACCTGCAGGCCGACGACCTCGGCATGCCCGAACTGGCTGCCCTGATCGCGAACGATGCCGGCATCACCGGCAAGCTGCTGGCCGTGGCCAGCAGTTCGGCCTACCACCGGACCGGCCGCGGCGTGAACCTCGAGCAGTCGCTGGTGGCGCTCGGGACCGACATGATCAAGACGCTGGTGATCAGCGATTCGGTGTTCCAGACCTTTAACAGCTTCCCGCATTCCGGCAGCACCGACCTGCGCGCCTTCTGGAAGCGCTCGCTCGCCGCCGCCGTGCTGGCGCGCGACATCGCGCGCCGCATCGACTATCCGCACCTCGAGGAAGCCTATCTGGCGGGCCTGCTGCACAACGTCGGGCGCCTGGCCCTGCTGGCCACGGCGCCGAAGGAATACGCCTTCAATTTCACCGCGCGCGACGACGAAGACCTGTGCGCGGTCGAGCAGCGCACGCTCCAGATCACCCATGCCGAAGCGGGCGCCTGGCTGGTCGAGCGCTGGCAGCTCGATTCCTTCCTGGCCGACGCGGTGCTGTACCACCACGAGTCGAGCGAGCGCCTGGAAGCGGCGCATCCCCTGATCCGCATCGTGCGCCTGGCGCATCTGATGGCCTGCCACGCCGACGACCATGTGGCGCTGCGCGAGGGCGCGGCCCTGTGCGGCATCGAAGAGGGCGAACTCGACGCGATGCTGGCATCGAGCGCGCGCCAGGTCGACAAGGCGGCGGTCCACCTCGGCATCGATCTCGCGGGCGCCGACGACATCCCGACCCCGGCCGCCTATGCCGCGCCGGTGCTCGACCCGGTCCAGCAGCGCCTGTCGGAAGAAGTGCGCAACCTGGTGCTGGTATCCGAAGTCGGCCAGACCTTCGCGCGCCAGCAGGGAGAGGGCGGCCTGCTCGAATCGATGACGCGCTCGGCGCGCATCCTGTTCGACTTCGACAACACCGTGATCCTGCTCGAGAACCCGACCGGCCAGACCCTGGTCGGGGCGCCCGGCGCGGCCATCGGGCGCGTCGCCGAATTCACCATCCCGCTGGGCCGCGGTGGGCGGGTCGCCGAAGCGGTGCAGCAGCGCCGCACCGCGTTCATCCGGCGCGACGCCGAAGCGCTCGCCCTGCCGGAAGAGCAGCTGTTGCGCATGCTCGGCACCGACAGTATGGTCTGCCTGCCGCTGGTGGCGGGCGGGCGCTGCCTCGGCGTGCTGGTCGGCGGCATCCACGCCTGGCAGGAAGGAAGCTGCAAGAAGCAGGAGCGCTTCCTGCAATCGTTTGCCGCGCAGGCGGCCAGCGCCCTGGAAACGGCCCTGTTCGAGAAGAACAATGCGCGCCGCCAGCTGGCCAGCGTGGCCGAGGAATACCGCGAAGCCTCGCGCCGCGTGCTGCACGAGGTGAACAACCCGCTGTCGATCATCAAGAACTACCTGAGCGTCCTCGACAGCAAGCTGACGCGCCAGGAGCCGGTCGCCACCGAGATGTCGGTCCTGAACGAAGAGATCGACCGTGTCGGCCAGCTGATCGGCAGCCTGGCCGAGATCAAGCCCGAGGCCAGCGGCCCGCGCCCGGTCGACGTGGCCAAGGTCGCCGACGAGGTGGTGCGCCTGTTCCGTGCCGGCCAGTTCGTGCCCACCAGCGTGCAGATCGTGACCAGCATGCAGGACGAGGCGCGCCTGGTCGAAGGCGAGGCCGACCTGCTCAAGCAGATCCTGGTCAACCTGGTCAAGAACGCGGTCGAGGCGCTGGCAGGCAACGGCAGCGGCGGCAGCGGCGGCGGACGGATCGAGATCGTCAACCGCGGCATCGTCCATCGCGAGCGCAAGCTGTACCTGGAACTGGCCGTGACCGACACCGGTCCGGGCCTGTCGCCGGAGGTGATGGCCAACCTGTTCTCGGCGGTGCGCAGCACCAAGGACGGGGCGCACCGCGGCCTCGGCCTGTCGATCGTGCACGGCCTGGTGAACAAGCTGGGCGGCCAGATCGCCTGCCGCAGCGGCCGCGGCGGCACTGCATTTGAAATCCTGCTGCCGGCCTGGTCCGGCGCCAACTCCAGTTCCAACCCGGCCCCGGCGATCCCGGTGCGTGCCATCGGTTCTGTTTAAGGTCATCATGAACGAGTACTGCGCCAGTGGCGATCCCGCCGGGCATGCCGATACCGAAGACCAACCACGCCTGCTGCTGGTCGACGACGAGCCGCGCCTGTTGTCTTCGCTCTACGAACTGCTGCGCGACCGCGGCTTCCACCTGACCACGGCCAGCTCCGGCACCGAGGCCATTGCCCACCTGTCGCGCTTCCGCTTCGACCTGGTCCTGCTCGACCTGCGCCTGCCCGACATCGGCGGCCACGAGATCATGGACTTCATGAACGAGCGCGCGGTCGGCGCCGACGTGATCGTGATGAGCGGCGAGGTCGGGATCGAGGCCGCCATCGGCGCCCTCAAGCGCGGCGCCTACGACTACCTGCGCAAGCCCTACAGCCGCGAGGAGCTGCTGAAAACGGTCGGCAACGCGCTCGAGCAGCGCCGCCTGGCAAGCGCCAATGCGCGCATCGCCAACCAGCTCGAGAACTCCGAGAAGATGTACCGCTACCTGGTCGACAGCTCGCCGGACATCATCTACACGCTCAACCACGAAGGACGTTTCACGTTCGTGAACGACCGCGCCTACCAGCTGCTGGGATTCTCGCGCGACGAGCTGATCGGCAAGCACTATTCGATCCTGGTGCACGACGAAGACCTCGAGCGCGCGCGCTATGTCTTCAACGAGCGCCGCGTCGACGAACGCGCCTCGCGCAACGTCGAACTGCGGCTCAAGTGCAGGGGCGCCAAGAGCAGCAGCGGCGAGCGCACGTTCAACAATACGCTGATGACGATTTCGCTGAACTCGATCGGCATGCACGTGCCCGACGGCGAAGTGAGAAAACTCGAGTTCTTCGGCACCTACGGCGTGGCGCGCGACATCACCGACCGCAAGCGCGCCGAGGAAGTCATCTCCTACCAGGCCTACCACGACATCCTGACCGACCTGCCGAACCGGATCCTGTTCAAGGACCGCCTCGGGCTGGCCGTGATCCAGGCCAAGCGCAAGCAGACCGAGCTGGCCGTGATGTTCATCGACCTGGACCGGTTCAAGCTCGTCAACGACACCCTCGGCCATGTGAAAGGCGACGAGCTGCTGCAGCAGGCGGCGGTGCGCCTGAAGGACTGCCTGCGCCGCGGCGACACCATCGCGCGCCAGGGCGGCGACGAATTCACGATCGTGCTGCCCGAACTGCGCGACCGCGACGATGCCCGCATCATCGCCGACAAGTTCCTCGAGAGCCTGCAGCGCCCGTTCGACCTCGACGGCCACGAGGTGCACATCTCGGCCTCGATCGGCATCGCGATCTACCCCGGCGACGGCGAATCGATCGACGAGCTGCTGCGCCATGCCGACATCGCCATGTACCAGGTAAAAGCCCTGGGCAAGAACGGCCACAGTTTTTATCACGACTCGATGCTCGACGTGTCGCACCAGAAGATCGCGCTCGAGCAGGCGCTGCGCCGCGCGCTCGAACACAACGAGCTGGAGATGTATTACCAGCCGCAGATCGACTCGACCAGCGGACGCATCGTCGGCGCCGAAGCGCTGATGCGCTGGAACCATCCGACGCGCGGACTGCTGTCGGCGGGCGAATTTTTACCGTTCGCCGAAGAGAACGGCCTGATGCTGCCGATCTCGGACTGGATGATCGGCGCCCTGTGCCGCGACATGCTGCAGTGGAACCTCGCCATCGGCCAGGCGATCGGCGCGGCCAGCGGCCCGGAAGTCAAGCTGTCGCTCAACCTGTCGCCGCAATACCTCGACCGCGGCGACTTCTTCGAGAAGATGCGCGGGGCGCTGGTGCGCTACGGGATTTCGCCGGCCCAGATCGAGGTCGAGATCACCGAGAACATCTGCATCCGCAATCCGCAGTACGCCATCGAGCAGCTCAATAAACTGTGCCAGCTGGGCGTGTCGGTGGCGATCGACGATTTCGGCACCGGCTACTCGTCGCTCTCTTACCTGCACCGCTTCCCGATCCACACGATGAAGATCGACCAGTCCTTCGTGCAGGAGATTCACGACGCGGACGGCCACTATCCGGTGATCCTGGCGATCATCTCGATCGCGCGCGGCCTGAACCTGAACCTGGTGGCCGAGGGCGTCGAGACCGAGACCCAGGCCGATTACCTGCGCGCCAACGGTTGCGAGACGATGCAGGGCTACCTGTTCCACCGCCCGATTTCGCTGTCGAACTTCATCGGCGTGCTGCGCGCGCAGGCACCGGCGGGCCAGGCGCGCCCCGCGGTGCGCGCGCTGAGCGCCTGAACCCCCGATGAACAGCGTGCCCGCCAGCGGCGAACGCCACACGGCCGAGTACCTGCGCGTGAAAAGCCTGGCCGAGCGCGGCAACGCCAGCGCCCAGCACAGCCTGGGCTTCATGTACGTCAACGGCCAGGGCGTGCCGCGCGACGAAGCGATGGCGGTCAGCTGGTACCGCAAGGCCGCCGGCGCCGGTTTTGCGCAAGCCCAGTACAACCTCGGCGTCATGTACCAGAAGGGGCAGGGCGTGGCGCGCGACGACGCCCAGGCCTTCCACTGGTACGCCGAGGCGGCCGAACAGGGCTATGCCCCGGCCCAGTACAACCTCGGCTGGCTGTATGCGAAGGGCCAGGGCGTCCAGGCCGACGTCGGCCGGGCGCTGCACTGGTTCCGCAAGGCCGCCGAGCAGGGCGATCCCGGCGCCCAGCACAACCTCGGCATGATGTACGAGGGCGGCAAGGGCGTGGCGCAGGACGCCGACACGGCGCTCGGCTGGTACCGGCGCGCGGCCGGCCAGGGCTATGCGCGGGCCCAGTTCGCGCTGGCCCTGCGCTACGACAGCGGCCAGGGCGTCGAGCGCAATCCGGACGAAGCCTTGTCCCTGCTGCGCCTTGCGGCGCAACAGGGGCACGCGGGTGCCCAGTTCAACCTGGCGCTGCGCTACGATAAAGGCGAGGGCCTGGAACAGGACAGCCGCCAGGCGATTGCCTGGTACGAGCGCGCCGGGGCCCAGGGCCACGCCAGCTCCCAGTTCAACCTCGCGCTGATCTACGACAGCGGCCACGGCGTGCCGCGCGACGAAGCGCAAGCGCTCACCTGGTACCGCCGCGCGGCCGAGCGCGGCCATGCGGCCGCCCAGGACAACCTCGGGCTGCGCTACGAACACGGGCAGGGCGTCGAGCGCGATCCCGTCCAGGCCGCGCACTGGTACCGCCAGGCCGCCGCCCAGGGGCTGCCGGCCGCGCAGTATCACCTGGCGCAGCTGTTCGATGCCGGCAGCGGCGTCGAGCAGGACCCGGCGCAGGCCGTCGCGTGGTACGCGCAGGCGGCCGAACAGGGCCACCTGCGCGCCCAGTTCGACCTCGGCCTGCGCTACGAGAACGGCCTCGGGGTGGAACAGGATGCGGCGCGCGCGCTGGCCTGGTACCGGCGCGCGGCCGAGCAGGATTACGCGCCGGCCCAGCACATGGTGGCCACCCTGCTCGACCGCATCGAGACGGCCGACCCGCTCGAGGCGACCGGCTGGTACCGCAAGGCGGCCGACGCCGGCCACGCGCTGGCCCAGTTCGCGCTGGCGCTGCGCTACGACAGCGCGATCGGGGGCGAGCGCGACTACGAGGCGGCCCACTTCTGGTACCTGTGCGCCGCGCGCCAGGGGCATGCGCGCGCCCAGTTCAACCTCGGCGTGATGTACGCGACGGGGCAGGGCGCGCTGCGCGACCCGGTCGCGGCCTGCGAGTGGCTGGCGCGCGCGGCCGGCGCCGGCGTGGCCGCGGCCGGGCCGTATCTAAAACGGGTGGCGGGGCGGATGACGGCGCTGCAGCTGGAACAGGTCCAGGGACTTGTCCAGGAAGCGGCGTAGCGGCTGTCCTGGCGCTGGTCGCATGCATATCCGAAAGGGGGCAAAACCTGTCCCGGCCTCGACAGCGCGCCTGTAAAATACCGCGCACAACAACTACACCGCTCGCCGGAGACCCATGAACAAACCGCTTCTCGCTGCGCTGGCGCTCGCCTTCGCTTCGACCGCCGTGCTGCCTGCGCACGCCGCCCCTGCCACCGCCGCCAAGGCGGGAGGTTTCGACCGCCAGGCCTACACGATCGACGCCAAGAAATTCGTGCTGCCCAACGGCCTGACCCTGGTCGTGCACGAGGACCACAGCGTGCCCGTGGTCGGCGTGAACATGTGGTACCACGTCGGCTCGCGCAACGAGAAACGCGGCAAGACCGGGTTTGCCCACCTGTTCGAGCACTTCTTCTTCAACGGCTCCGAAAACTACCCGCACGGCTTCCGCGAGGCGATGGACGACCTCGGCGCGAACAACCGTAACGGCACCACGAATACCGACCGCACCAACTTCTTCGAGGACGTGCCGGTGTCGGCGCTGGAGCGCACGCTGTTCCTCGAATCGGACCGCATGGGCTTCCTCGGCAACTACATCTCGAAGGAGATGCTCGAGCGCGAGCGCGGCGTGGTGCAGAACGAGAAGCGCCAGGGAGAAAACCAGCCCTATGGCCGCGTGCGCAACGAGATCAGCGCCAAGATGTACCCGTATTCGCACCCGTATTCGTGGTCGACCATCGGCAGCATGGAAGATTTGTCGGCCGCCTCGCTGGAAGACATCCGCGAGTGGTACCGCACCTATTACGGCCCGAACAACGCGGTGATCACGCTGGCCGGCGACATCACGCCGGAAAAGGCGTATGAACTGGTGAACAAGTACTTCGGCGCGATCCCGCCGGGCCCGCCGCTGCCGCGCACGGAACGGTGGATTCCTGCCCTGGACCGCAACATCCGCGACGAGATGGAAGACCACGTGCCGCAGGTGCGCATCTACCGCAACTGGCACGCGCCGGGCTGGCGCGACGCCGACACGCCGCGCCTCTCGCTGCTGGCCGACGTGCTGGCCGGCTCGAAGAGCGCGCGCCTGGACAAGCGCCTCGTCTACGACAAGGGCCTGGCCACGAATGTCTCGGCCTACTTCGACGACCGGGAACTGGCCGGCGTGTTCAGCATCGTCGCCACCGTCAAGCCGGGCGTCGACCCGCTGCTGGTGGAGCGCGAGATCGATGCCGTCGTGGCGGAACTGCTCGACAAGGGGCCGACCGCCGCCGAGCTGGCGCGCGTGAAGACGCGCGGCCTGGCCGGCTTCTCGCGCAGCATCGAACGCCTGGGCGGCCGCGCCAACCTGCTGGCCGAGAGCACGACCTACGGCGGCGCGCCGGACACCTATCTCACGCGCCTCGAGCAAACGGTCAAGGCCGGCGCGCCGGAGGTGAAGGCCGCAGGTAACAAATGGCTGCGCGCGCACCATTACACGATGACGGTGCGCCCGTTCGCGAAACTGGCCGCCGTCCCATCGACGCTCGACCGCAAGCTGCTCCCTAGCCTCGGCGAAGCGCCGGATGTGACGTTCCCGGCGATGCAGCGCGCCCAGCTCAAGAACGGCCTGAAAGTCATCCTGCTCGAGCGCCACACGGCCCCGATCGTCAACGCGACGCTGGCAGTCGATGCCGGCGCCGCCTCCGACACCGTCGCCCGCGCCGGCGCGGCCTCGCTGGCACTCGACCTGCTCGACAAGGGCACGAAGACGCGCGACGCCTTCGCCCTGTCGGACGCGCTGGACAACCTGGGCGCGAGCCTGTCGACCGGCACCAGCGCCGACCAGTCGCTGGTGCGCCTGCAGGCAACGTCAGCCAACCTGGCGCCGTCACTGGCGATCATGGCCGAGGCGGCGCTGGCGCCGAGCTTCCCGCAAGACCAGTTCACGCTGCAAAAGGGCCGCCGCATGGCCCAGATCGGCCAGGAAAAGGCCCAGCCGAGTATCCTGGCGGCGCGGCTGGTCCCGGGCCTGCTGTACGGCCCGGAACACGCCTACGGCAAGCCGGCCAGCGGCACCAGCGCCAGCGTCGAAGGCATCACCCGCGACGACCTCGCCGCCTGGCATGCGGCCTGGTTCAAAGCGGGCAGCGCCACCCTGGTCGTGGCCGGCGACACCACGATGGAGAAGCTGCTGCCGGCACTCGAGGCCTCGTTCGGCCGCTGGGCCCCCGGCACCGCGCCGGCCAAGCAGACCGCGGGCGCAAATGGCGCCGCCGGCCGCAAGGTCTACCTGGTCGACAAGCCGGACGCGCCGCAATCGACCATCGTCGCCGCCCACCTGTCGCAGCCCTACGGCCAGCCCGAGGACCTCGCCATCGAGCCGGTGATGCACAACTTCGGCGGCATCGCGACCTCGCGCCTGAACCGCAACCTGCGGCTCGACAAACACTGGAGCTACGGCACCAGCGCGCGCCTGACCGAAGTGCGCGGCCAGCGCAGTTTCATGACGGTCGCGCCGGTCCAGACCGACAAGACGGTCGAGGCGATGCGCGAAGTGGCGAAGGAGATCAAGGGCGTGGCGGGCGAGCGTCCGCTGGTCGGAACCGAGTACGAGAGCATCATGCGCAACATGACATCGCGCCTGTCCGGCCGTTTCGAGACCCTCGGCGCGCTCGAAGGCGCGGCGCTCGCCAGCATCAACCTCGGGCTGCCGGAAAACTACTGGAACAGCTATTCGGCCAACCTGAAGGCGCTGACGCCGGCCCAGTTGGGCCAGGCCGCCGGCAAATTCGTCAAGCCGGACGAGGTGACCTGGATGGTGATCGGCGACTTGCGCAAGGTGGAGGCGGGCATCCGCGCGCTGGGCTGGGGAGAAGTGATTGTGCTGGACCAGGACGGCAAGCCGGTGCGCTAAACCTGTGTGGCGGCACCGGCGCCCACGGCGCCGGATGGACCGCCACGAACCGCCTTTGTCCCGCTATCCTGCGGGGTCCGTGCCCCGACCCCATCGTGGCTGGTTTATACTGTACGCCCATACAGTTTCGCCACCCCGATGAAACTTTCCGACAAGCTCGAAATCCTGGCGGACGCCGCCAAGTACGATGCCTCCTGCGCCAGCAGCGGCGCGCCGAAACGTGCCTCCGACGGCGCCGACGGCGGCATCGGCGCCACCACCGGGATGGGCATCTGCCACAGCTACACGCCGGACGGCCGCTGCGTGTCGCTGCTGAAAATCCTGCTCACCAATTTCTGCGTCTACGATTGCCAGTACTGCGTCAACCGCCGTACGTCGAACGTGCCGCGCGCCCGCTTTTCGGTGGAGGAAGTGGTCAAGCTGACCCACGATTTCTACCTGCGCAACTACATCGACGGCCTGTTCCTCAGTTCCGGCATCATCCAGTCGAGCGACTACACGATGGAGCAACTGGTCGCCGTGGCGCGCACCCTGCGCGAAGTGCACAATTTTCGCGGCTACATCCACCTGAAAACGATCCCCGACGCCGACCCGCTCCTGATCGCCGAGGCGGGCCGCTATGCCGACCGCCTGTCGGTCAACATCGAGCTGCCGACGCACGACAGCGTCACCCGCCTGGCGCCGGAAAAGAACGTGCACACCATCAAACTGGCGATGGGCTCGATCCGGCGCAAGCTCGACGAAAAGGCCGAGGAACCGAAGGCGCCAAGTTTCGCCCCGGCCGGGCAGAGCACGCAGATGATCGTCGGCGCCGACGCCAGCGACGATCACACCATTTTGAATACCGCCGAAACCCTGTACGGCAGCTATAAACTCAAGCGCGTGTACTACTCGGCCTTCAGCCCGATTCCCCAGAGCCCGGACAGCGTGCCGCTGGCGCCGCCGCCGCTGCTGCGCGAGCACCGCCTGTACCAGGCCGATTTCCTGCTGCGCGGGTATGGCTTTACGGCAGGAGAGTTGATGCCGCAGTCGGGCAACCTGGCGCTCGACGTCGACCCCAAGCTGGCCTGGGCGCTGGCCAACCGCGAGCATTTTCCGATGGACCTGAACCGCGCCGAAGCCGAGATGATCGCGCGCGTGCCCGGCATCGGCCTGCGCAATGCCAAGCGCATCGTCGACCTGCGCCGCCTGCGCCGCGTCCGCTGGGAAGATTTATCGCGCCTGCGCTGCAGCATGAAGAAGATCGCGCCCTTCGTCGTCACGGCCGACTACAAGCCGGCCCAGGGGCTGGCCAGTTCCGACCTGCTGCGGCGCCATCTCGGCGCGCCGCAGGAGCAGATGAATTTGTGGCCGGAGCTGAAGGCGGCATGAGCGCCGCTGCCGCCGCGACCGTCGCCGGCGGCCGGCCGCTGGTGGTTCGCAACTTTGCCGAGTGGCGCGAGGCCGCGCGCGACCTGCTGCTGCACGAGGTGGCGCCGGAGCGGGTCACCTGGAGCGAGCCGGGGGCGCGTGCCGACGACCTGTTCTCGGGTGCGCCGGACGCGGCGCCTTCTGCCGATAATGCTCCTGCCGGGCTCACGCCCATAACACAAGCTGCGCCGCATAGACTATCCGTCCCCCGTGCGCTGATGGAGATGCTGCAGTCGGCCGCCTGCTGCCGGGTGCCCGACCGCTGGGCTTTCCTGTACCGCGTCATCTGGCGCTGGCAGCATGGCGAGCACGACGTGCAATCGCCGGCCGACGCCGACGGCGCGAAACTGCATGCGATGGTCAAGGCGGTGCGCCGCGAGGAGCACGACATGCATGCCTATATTCGATTCCGCGAGCGTCCCGAATCCGCCGGTCCGCCGCGTTTCGCCGCCTGGTTCGAGCCGCGCCACGACGTGCTGCCCCAGGTCGCCGAACATTTTAAGGACCGCATGGGCGGCGTCACCTGGATGATCGGCACGCCCGAGGCCAGCGTCCTGTGGGACGGCGCGACCTTGCACCACGCCGGTCCCTTGATGTCGAGCGCGGCCGACCTGATTGATACCGGCGAGGCGCTCTGGCTCACCTATTACCGCAGCATCTTCAATCCGGCACGCGTGAATGCCCAGCTGATGCAAAGCCACATCCCGTCGCGCTTCTGGAAAAACCTGCCGGAAGGCGCGATCGTCCCCGCCATGGTCAGCAATGCGGAACTGGGCGCGCGCAGCACCGGCCAGGCCCAGGCCGTCGGCAAGAAGAGCGGCAGCACGATCCCGATCGCCCCGGCCGACGCCCAGCCCGAGCGCCAGCAACCCTCGAAGCTCGACGAATGCCGGCGCTGCGAGCTGTGGCAGTTCGCGACCCAGGCCGTCCCCGGCGCCGGGCCGAAGAAGGCGCCGATCATGCTGGTCGGCGAGCAGCCGGGCGACCAGGAAGACCTGGCCGGCGAAGCCTTTATCGGGCCGGCCGGCAAGCTGCTCGACCGGGTGTTCGAGGCGGCCGACCTCGAACGGCGCGCGATCTACCTCACCAACGCCGTCAAGCATTTTAAATGGGAGCCGCGCGGCAAGCGGCGCCTGCACAAGACGCCGGCCCAGCGCGAAGTCGAGGCCTGCCGTTACTGGCTGGAGAAGGAGCTGGCGACGGTCAAGCCGACCGTGATCGTGGCGCTCGGCGCGACCGCCCTGAAATCCGTGCTCGGCACCGGCAGCGCCAAGCTCGGCGACGCGCTCGGCAAGGCGATCCGCCACGAGGGGCGCTGGGTCGTCACCGTCTACCACCCGTCCTACATCCTGCGCGTGCCCGACGAGGAGGCCAAGCGCCAGGCTTTCCACGTGATGGTGGAGGGGCTGAAGCTGGCGAAGAGTTTGTTGGAGCGCCCGCCCGAAGAACCGCCGGCTTGAGGATTACCGGCCCGGCGCCACCGCCACGTCGAAACGCACCATGTCTCCCGCACTCACCTGGCGCGCCGCCGCCGGCGGCGTCATGGTGGCGATCGAAAAGCCCGGTTGCACCTGCACGATCGACACCGTCCCCAGCGGCGACTCGACCGTCCCGAGCGGCACCAGCGGATCGTTCCCGTACACCTGCTGGCGCGGGTCGAGCTTATACATCACCAACTGGTCGCCCGGCGTCACCGCCGAGGTGCTGCCGGCGTCGATGAAGATGCGCTCGCCTTGCACCTGAACCACCTTGGCCATGAAGGGCAGCGGGGCGAGGTCCGCCATGATGCCGGTAACGCCCTCGTCGAGCGCGCGCAGGATGGCGCCGCCGAAGGGCGTGGCCGCGAAGCTGGCGCTGCCGAAGGGCTTGTCGCGCCCGACGCGCTGGGTGCCCACCTGTTCCACGGCGGCAGTGCGGCGCGCCAGCAGGGCGCCGGTCAGGCCGTCGTGGACGAAGAATTCGATCTCGATGCGGCGCGCCTTGCGCCCGGCCAGGCCATACAGGACCGGCTTGTCGAACGGGCTGGCGTCGACGATCTCGCCCGAAATCACGAACTGGCTCTCGTGCATCGATGCCAGGCGGCGCACGGCCGCCGTGTCGCTGCCCGGTCCGCTCGTACCGGGAGCGATCACGTACGGGCTGGTCTTGCCGAGGAATTTGCCGGTGCCGGTCAAGCGGCGCAGCAGTTCCTGGGGCAGGCGGGTGGCGATCTCGTCGACATCGTCGAGCTGGGGCGAGCGGCGCAGGTGGAACGGGGTGACGACGATTTTTTTCTTGTAGCCGAGGTTGACGCTGCCCTTGGGGCGCGCGTCCTGTTCCTCCACGGCGAGGCGCACGTGCAGCATCGGGCCCGATTGCCACTCGCGCACCACGCGGTAGCGCTCGAAATCATAGGCCGGCTGGACGCGGCTGCTATCGAAGGCGGCGCGGCCGGCGCCGGCGGCGAGATCGACGCGGGCGCCGGCGCGCAGGCCGAGCTGCTCGAGCGCATCCTTGATCGCCAGCTGGCGCGCACGCGCGGCGCCGCCGTCGGCAATCACCGCCACGCCCTCGGCCTCGATCGGCGCGGCCAGGCCCGGCTGGGACAGGCCCAGGAACAGCGCCAGCAGGACGGCGCAGCCAGCGTGGAACTTACTGGGCATGGTAGAACGAGGCGCCATAGGCGGCGCCGGGACCGGCGCTGCCCGGCATGGCGCGCGCCGCCATGGCTGCCTGCGCCGGGCGCGCCTGTGCCTGCGGCCGGGCCGCCCGGGTGTCGAAATCCATCTCGACCGAAGTCTCGTAGCTGCCGTCCTCGCGCTGGGCGACGTTGGTGACGCGCGCGCCGCGGATGAAGGCGTCAATATAGACCTTGAAACTGTCGTCTTTCAGCACCAGCGAACCGACCGTGCTGCCGCCTTCGATGCGCAGGCCGTAGACCTGCTCGGCCATCGCCCGATAGGCGTCCAGGCGCGAGGCGCGCATCGCCAGCAGCTTGCGCTGGGCCGTCGAAATGCGCTCGCACTGGCCGGCGCAGACGCTATTGTTGACGGCGCCGTAACCGGTGGCGCTCAGGGTGACGACGGCAGGCTGTGCAGCCTGCCGGGCCGGGCCGGGCGGGTGCATGGTGCCGCAGGCGGACAGCAGCGAGGCGCAGGCGAGGGCGAAGACAGCGACGAGTTTCATGACAGATCCGGTAAAAATGCGGTGCGCGAAGGGCGCGGTATCAGTCAGGATAACGGCCGCCGCCCGCGGATCTTGATGGACGTACGGAAATATTTAGCGCAAACAGCGCGAATCGCGTGGCGTGCCTGGCGTATCGGCCATCCCTGGCGCGCCGGACAAGGCGTCACGACGAGGACAGCACGAACTGGTTGCCGTCCGGATCTTTCATGATGGCGAAGATGCCCCATGGCTGCTTTTGCGGCGGAGACAGGAACTCGACGCCGCGGTTCGACAGCTGGCGGTAGGTCGCTTCCACATCGTCGCAGGCGAGCGAGCCGTTGAAGGCGCTGCCGATCCGGTCTTCCTGCCCGTTCGGCGTGAACAGCACGAAGCGCGTGTCGGACGCGCCGACCCGCAGCTCGATCCAGCGCTGCTTGCCGTCGAAGGGCTGGTCGGTGATGACGCGAAAGCCGAGTTTGTCGGTGTAGAACGCGAGCGCCGCGTCCTGGTCGCGGGTCGGAATGCTGACGAATTTGATATGGGTGATCAAGCGGGTCTCCTCTGGTCTTGTGTGGCCGGCATTCTCGCATGGTCACCGGGTCTGCTATCATCACCATGACTATACTCTTCACGATGACAGTGACCACCCTCGACCCCTACGTGCTCGACGTCCTGATGCCCGACCTGGTCGGCCACGAACATTCGCCGGCCGCCTTCGTCGTCTACCTGTATTTGTGGCACCGGGTCGAGGCGGGAGCGGGCCGTGCCGTGCAGTGCAGCTATGCGACGATCGCCCTGGAAACGGGCCTGTCGCGCGTCACCGCCCAGCGCGCGGTCGCCTTGCTTGAGCGCCGGCAGCTGATCGGCGTCAGTAGCGCCTCGCGCACCGCGGTACCGAGCTACCGGGTGCTGCGCCCCTGGGCGACGCGCAAGCGTCCAGAATAAGCTTCCGGCAACGGCGCGGATAACCAGTCATGCATATCTCGCTGTAACATATTGTTTCTTGCCTATATTGCTAAACGTAAAGACAATACCCTTCAGTCACCAAAACAACCGAAGGGATGTCACGATGTTCAAGCGCGTATGGCCGATCCTGGGCCTGTGTTTGCTGAGCCTGCCTGCCTGGGCACAGGTCGAGGCGCCGTCCGCGGCACCCGCCGCGGACGCCACGGCGGCCACGCCAACGCTCGACAATGGCGATGCAGTTCCGCAAACCATCCTCGTGTCCGGCAGCCGGCCGGGCCCGGGATTGTGGAAGGTGTCGAAGGGCGAGCATGTGATGTGGGTGTTCGGCGCCTATTCGCCGCTGCCCGCGGAGATGGAATGGCGCTCGACCAGGGTCGAGAAGATCATCGCCAATTCCCAGGAATACCTGAAGCCGCCCGGCGTGTCGATAGGCGTCGGGTGGGGTGGCCTGGCTGCGGTCCCCTTCCTGATCGGCATCAAGAAAAATCCGGACGGCGCCGAATTGAAGGACGTATTGCCGCCCGAGGTGTATGCGCGCTGGCAGCCCCTGCGGGAAAAATATTTTGGTAAAGACAGCGGGATCGAACGCGAGCGTCCCACCTTCGTGGCCGGCGAACTGTACAGCCGTGCGCTGAAGGAGGCCGGGCTCTCGAAAGGCGACGAGGTGCGCGCCACGATCGGAAAGCTGGCAGAAAAACACAAGCTGAAGTTCACGGATGCGACCTATCACGTCGCCATCAAGGACCCCGCCAAGGCGGTGCGCGAGTTCAAGAAGTCGGCCATGGACGATGCTCCTTGCTTGATGAAAACCATCGAAAGTCTCGACACCGACGTCGAGGTCATGCGCAGGCATGCGAATGCCTGGGCCGTCGGCGATCTCGACGAGATCCGCAAGCTGAACTTCGATGACCGGGCCAATGCCTGCATCCACGGATTTTCCACCGGCTCGCTCGGCAAGAACCAGCCCGAACTGAAAACCGCGCAGGAAACGGCGCTCGCCCGATGGGTCGAGGCCGCCGAGAAGGCGCTCGCGACCAACGCCAGCACCTTTACGGTCGTGCCCATCAAGGAGATCCTGAACCCGAAAGGCGTCATCGCCACCCTGCAAGGCAAAGGCTATACGGTCGAGCCACCGAAATGAGCGGCAGGGGCCTTGGTCGTCAGCGCGCAACAGGCGGTGGAAATGCCATTTCTCGTGCGCCCAAAAAATTGATAATTGGATATTATCTGAGGCGCTGTTGCTGGTAGACCGATAACAAACCGCAGCGCTCAGGCCAAAAAATCAGTTCACAAAGGGATGCACGATGAAGTTGTCACACGTACTGAATGTCGCCTCGGAATACATGCGTGCCGAGTTGTATGCGATTTCGTCAATCAAGCGACTGTCGGACGTGCACTTGCTGTGGGGCCCGATCCATGCGCGGCTCAACCTGGGCCTGGGCGCCAAGTTCTTTTCCCTGTATAGCCTGGCGGAGGTGCCGAAGCGTACCTGGGGCGACTACCTGGACAACGAGCCGATGAAAAAACGCTATGCCGCCATCACCCCGAACGAGGCGCGCCTGCTGGCCGACGACAAGATCAAGTTTTTCGAACACTGTAGCGCGCACGGCATCGCCACCGCCAACATCGTTGCCCTGATCACGAAGTCGGACCCGAATGGCAGCACGATTCCGCATGTGCTGGCGCCGGACGAACTCGAAAAGCTGCTGGTGCCCGGCGAATACTTCGTCAAGCCGAGCCACGGCTCGCACGGCAAGGGCACCTTCTCCCTGAGCGTCACCCCGTCCGGCCTGCGCTGGAGCGGCGGCAACACCGGCTCGTTCGCCGACCTGGCCCGCTATTGCGAGGCGGCGCTGCAGTTTACGCGCGCCCTGATCGTGCAGCCCAAGCTGTCGAACCACCGCGTGATCACGGACATCACCCAGGCGAAGGGGCTGTCGACGATCCGCGTCGTCACCATCCGCAAGGACGGCCAGATCGAAGTCATCGCGGGTGCGGTGCGCATCGTCGTCGGCGAATCCGATGTCGACAGTTTCCAGCATGGCGCCAGCGGCAACCTGGCGGCCGGCGTCGACGTCGAGACCGGCAAGATGATCACCTCGATCGGTTCCAAATCAAAGACCTGGCCGGTCATGAAAGACGTGCCGGTCCATCCGAAATCGGGCGCCTCGATCATCGGCGTGCAACTGCCGTGCTGGCCGCAAGTGCTCGACCTGGTCAAGCGCGCCCACGCCACGATCACCGGCCTGCACACGGTCGGCTGGGACGTTGCCGTCCTCGAAAGCGGCCCGGTCATCGTCGAAGCAAACTGGCGCTACGATATGGACCTCCTGCAAGTGGCCTACAAAAAAGGGTTTAAACCGGTGATCGAGGCCAAGATCGCCTGCTGATCCTGCCGGCCTGCCGGCCTGCCGGGCAGGCCAATGCCATGTTGTCATTGCCGGGCAAAACCGCGTAGAATGCGACACACGCGGGTGTAGCTCAATGGTAGAGCAGAAGCTTCCCAAGCTTACGACGAGGGTTCGATTCCCTTCACCCGCTCCAGTCAAACGGCGCACCGAGCGCATCCCTGCGGCACCCTCCCTCCCCAACACTGATTAAAACGGCAGCGGCTCGTCCTTCGCCGGCGGCGGCAGCGCCAGGTCGATCTCGCGCAGCGCCAGGCTTTCCAGTTGCAGCAAGGCCAGCAGCTGCCCCGTCTGGAACGGCGCATAAGCCCGAAAACCGTTCGGCTCGAGCGAGACCAGCATCACCGGGCGCGTCGGGAAGTGCGCCTCGACCTGGCGCAGCACGGCCTCCCCGGTGCCGTCCAGCGTATAGCGCGACTCGACGATGGCGACCACGATGGTCGAGCCATGCGGCGCGAATTCGGTGACCTGTACCTTCATCAGATGCGATCGCTTTCCCTGCGCACCACGCGGCCGATGATCAGGCAGCTGTCGCCCTCGCAGGCGCGCCGGTAATAGGTGCGCTGGTCCGGGTTGTCGGAGGCAAGCCACCAGCGCCCGCCATCCTTCTGCATGCGCTTGACGACCGGCTCGCCATTGAAATTGACGGCGAACACTTCGCCGGCCACCGGCTTGCGGTCGGCGGTATTGATCACGACGATGTCGTCTTCGTACAGCGTCGGCTCCATGCTTTCTCCCTTGACCAGGATCGCCAGCAGGTGGGCGGGATTCAGGCGCTTGCGTTCGATCCAGTCGCGGCGCATGCCGACGGTGCCGCCGTCGTGGTGCTCGGGCTCGGTCTGGAAACCGGTGACGCCGGCCGACAGGCGCAACTTGACCATCGGTACCTGCACGAAGGCGTCGTCGTTGGTGTCCGAGATCACGACGCGCATCGCGCCCGGGAGCAGGGCGGCCGGGCTTGAACCCTGCAGGCCGGCGATGATGGCCGGCGGCAGGCTTTTGCCGGTGACCTTGGCAATCGCCAGCAATTGCTGCAGGTTCGGGCTGTGCTTTTCGGTTTCCCAATGCGAGATGTTGGCCTTGGTATGGCCACGCACCGTGCCCAGCTCGAAGGCGAGCCTGGTTCCGAGCGCTTCCCCGGACAGGCCGGCATCCTTCCTGGCTTCCTTGAGCCAGTTCGCAATCATCGTTTTGAGTTCCATCGCAGTAGTGTATAAGAAGGGGCGCACGAATGTATAGAAAAACTTGACCTCAAAGTATAGAATAACTATACTAAGTTTAATTAATGTCAATGTTTCACGTTGCTACAGCCACACAAGTGAGGAGACCATGCGCACCCCAACCTTTCCCGACATAACGCACACTACCGGCGCGCTCGCCTCCTTCTTTACCTTCTTCACCCTGGCCGAGTGGAGCGTCCTGGCCGGCATCGTGACCGCGCTCGTCACCTGCATCGCCAACGTCGCCTACATGCGGCGCAAAGACGCGCGCGAGCAGCGCCAGGCCGAGCTTGCCGAGCGCGAAGCGCTGGCGCGGCTGGGGGGCGAGAAGCTGAAATAGGGTCAAACCTGGTCCGGCAGGGCGAGCACGCTTGAACCGCGCCCCGAACTGTGCTGACATGGGCTCATGATCGGTTCAGCTCAGACGGAGTCCACCATGGGAATTGTTTCCCGCCAACGCCGCCTGTTATTGCAGGCCTCGCTCGCCGCGGGCGGCTTGGCCGTGACGGCACGCGGCGGCGCGGCGCCGTCGGCACAGCCGGGTAGCCTGCTTGTGCGCCCGATCCCGTCCTCGGGCGAACTGCTGCCCGTGGTCGGCCTCGGCAGCTGGATCACCTTCAATGTCGGCGACGACCCGGCCGCGCGCGCCACCTGCACCGAGGTCATGCGCGCCTTTTTTGCCGGCGGCGGGCGCCTGGTCGACTCTTCTCCCATGTACGGCTCGGCCCAGGCCGTGATCGGCGACGCCCTGGCGCGCCTGCGCCACCCGAACGCCCTGTTCTCGGCCGACAAGGTCTGGATCGGGTCCGGTGCGCGCGGGCCGGGCCAGGTCGAGACCTCGCGCAAGCTGTGGCGGGTGCCGCGTTTCGATTTGCTCCAGGTGCACAACCTGCTGGCCTGGGAAGCGCATCTGCCCACCCTGTTCGCGATGAAGGCGGACAAACGCCTGCGCCATGTCGGCATCACCACCTCGGAAGGACGCAGGCATGGCGAGCTCATGAAAATCATGCAGACCCAGCCGATCGACTTCGTCCAGGTCAGCTACAACGTCCTCGACCGCGAAGTGGAGCAGCGCATCCTGCCGCTGGCGCGCGAGCGGCGCATCGCCGTGATCGCCAACCGGCCGTTCCGCCAGGGCGCGCTGACGCAGGCGCTGGCCGGCAAAGCCTTGCCGGGCTGGGCCGCGGAGATCGGCTGCACGACCTGGGCCCAGGCGCTGCTGAAATTCATCGTGTCGCATCCCGGCATCAGCTGCGCCATCCCCGCCACCGGCAACCCGGCCCACGCGCGCGACAACATGCTGGCGGCGCGCGGCCCCTTGCCGGACGCGGCGCTGCGGCGGCGCATGGTCGCCGACGTGGAGAGGCTGGCATGAGCGAATGGTGGACGTATTCGTTGTCGGACCTGCTGATGTTCTCCAGCAGCACGTATTTTCGCCTGTTCGAACTGCACAACCTGGCGCTGTGGCCGGCGCAATGGTTCGCGCTGGGGGCCGGCATTGCGCTGCTCTTGTGCCTGCTGCATGGCGGCGAGCGGGCAGGGCGCCTGGCGGCCTTGCTGCTCGCGCTGGCCTGGATTGCCGTCGCCTGGAGTTATTTTGCCGGGCAGTATGCGACCATCAACACGGCCGCGCCGTATTACGCGATCGCGTTCGCGCTGCAGGCCGTGCTGCTGCTGTGGCTGGCGAGCCGGCGCGCCGCCCCGCGCCTGATGCCACCCGCCGGCACCCTGGCGAAACTGGCGCTGGGCATCGCGCTGCTGGCGCTGGCCGCCTTTCCCTTGCTGGCGCCGCTGGGCGGGCGGCCCTGGACCCAGGCCGAGCTGTTCGGCCTGGCGCCCGATCCGACGGTGGCGTTCGCCTTCGGCGCCTTGCTGTTGTGGCGCGCGGCCTGGCCGTTCTGGATCGTGCCGCTGCTGTGGTGCGCGGTCACGGGCGCCACGCTGATGGAACTGCGCTCGTCCCAGGCCTGGGTGCTGCCTTTGATGGGCCTGGCGGCGGTGGCGATCGGGCTGACGGCGAGACTGCGGGCGCGCCGTGCTGCTCGCCCCGTCACGAACCGAGCAGGTTCCCCGCCCTGAACGCCGTCTCGCCTGCGATCTTGCAGACATGCATGCCGCGCAGCAGGTGGCGGTGCGCAGTGCTGGCGAACAGCACGCCAGGGCGTTCCGGCTGCACAGGCGTGATCCTGCCGCTGACCGGATTGACGATCTCGGCCACGGTCTCGCCGGCCTCGACCCGCTCGCCGAGCCGTTTCAGGAACACCAGCACCCCCGAATGCGGGGCCGACAAGGGCTCGACCGCTTCCAGCGGTGTCGGCGCGCACAGCGGTTGCGGCAGCGGGGTCAATGCAATGTCGAGCACGCCTTCGTGCGCCAGGTATTGCAGCAAGGCGTCGGCGTCGGGCCGGGCCAGCTCGTAGCGCACGTCGTTCTCGCCGCGCAGTTCGACAGTAATCGCAGCGCAGGCCGGCGGGATCGCGACCTCCGGCCCGAAGTGTTCCTGCAAATCCCACCACAGGCGGCTGCAGGCTTCGTCGAAAGGCTCGCCGCCGGATTCGCGCGCCAGCAGCACGGCGTGCGCGCCCATCAGCGTGGCCAGCGGCTGGACGGCCTGTGCCAGGGGTTCGCCCGCGTACATGTGCAGCACCGCTTCGTTGTCGCAGTGCAGGTCGAGCATGATGTCGGCATCGATCGCCATCGACAGCAGGGTCTTCTTGAGCAGCCCGCCGCTGGTCGAGGGCGCCCACTCGGCCAGCGACTGGCGCGCGTGTTCGCGGATCAGCGCGACGTTGGCCTCGGCATCCTGGCCGAGCTTGCCCGCGAGCGATTGCTTTAAATCCTCGGCCACGTGTTTGTAGGCGCGGTTGAAATTCACGCCGGTGGACAGGTCGTAGCGCCCGAAGGGCGTGCCGTGGATAGTCTGCGACAGCCCGATCGGGTTGGCCGCCGGCACCAGGATGATTTCGCCCTTGACGCGGCCTTCGCCATCGAGCCGCTCCAGTTCCTGGCGCAGGAAATGGGCGACGAGCATCGCCGGCACCTCGTCGGCATGCAGCGAGGCCTGGATATAGACTTTCTTGCCGCTACCCGGTGTGCCGTAATGAAACGAGGTGAGCTGGAAGGTGGCGACGTTGTCTTCGATCGCGATCGGGTGTTTGGTCGAGTGCATCGGGAATCTTGGGAGGGATGGCTTGCGAGAGCCGATTATCGCGCAGATTGCCTTTCTGATCACATTCCAATGCGGCGACGCAACAGCCGGCCGGGCCTGCCCATCCGGCGCAGGGCGGGCGAAAAGCCGTAGGCTATAATGTCCGCCGTTCTTTCCTCACTCTCATTTCCCATGTCCGAAGACACGACCAACAACGGCCCGGCCCGTACGATGCTGTACGACCCTACCGAACATCGCATCCGCAGTTTCGTCACCCGCGCCGGCCGCCTGTCGACGGGGCAGGCGCGCGCGCTCGAGGAATTCGGGCCGCAGTTCCTGGTCCCGTACAAGAAGGAGATGCTCGACTACGCCGCCGCCTTCGGGCGCCAGGCGCCGACCATCCTCGAGATCGGCTTCGGTATGGGCGATACCACGGCGCACATCGCGCGCCAGATGCCGGACAAGGATTTTATTGGCGTCGAAGTGCACACGCCGGGCGTCGGCAGCCTGCTCAAGCAGATCGGCGAGCAGGGCATCCAGAATCTGCGCCTGATCCAGCACGACGCCTTCGAAGTGCTCAACAACATGATTCCGGACGGCTCGCTGGCCGGCGTCCACATCTTCTTCCCGGATCCCTGGCACAAGGCGCGCCACAATAAACGCCGCCTGATCCAGACCCCGTTTGTCCAGTTGCTGTGCCAGAAGCTGGCCGTTGGCGGCTATATCCACTGCGCCACCGACTGGGAAGATTACGCGGTGCAGATGCTCGAGGTGCTGGGCGCCGAGCCGCAGCTGGCGAATACCGCCGAGGGCTATGCGCCGCAGCCGGCCTACCGGCCGCTGACCAAGTTCGAGAACCGTGGCCTCAAATTGGGGCACGGGGTGTGGGACCTCGTGTTTACGAAGAAGTAGGGTGGGCGGCTTCGCCGCTCACGCGTTCAAATCACGTATGGAATGCCCGCTCAACTGATCTCGCATTGGTTGAACGCGTGGGCGGGAAACCCGCCCACCCTACCGGTATATCGTTGAGGTTACGGCAAATCCACGCCGATCAGCCTACACCATCTCGCCGATAATCCCGACAATCTCGTCCCCATACGACACCAGTTTCTTCTCGCCGACGCCGGTCACGCCGCGCAGCTGGTCGAGCGAGGTCGGCTTGACCTTGGCGATTTCCCGCAGCGTTGCATCCTGGAACACGACATAGGCCGGCACCCCGTGCTCGCGCGCGCAGCCCATGCGCCAGGAGCGCAGGCGTTCGAAGATGGCCTGTTCCGACTTCGACAACTCCATCTCTTCATAGCCCTTGGACGAGGCGAACGAGCGCTTCGGCTTGACCGGTTTCTGGTACTGGCGCAGCTGCACCTTCTGGCCGCCTTTGAGTACCGGACGCGCGGCGTCGGTCAGCTTCAGGGAACTGTAGGCTTCGTGGTCGACCGTCACCAGGCCGAGGGCAATCACCTGGCGCACGATCGCGCGCCATTCCTGCTCGCTGCGGTCGTTGCCGATGCCGTAGACCGACAGCGCATCGTGGTGCCACTGGCTGATGCGGTCGGTCTGCACGCCGCGCAAGACATCGATCACGTGGCCGGCGGCGAAGCGCTGGTCGACCCGGTAGATGGTCGAGAGCAGCTTTTGCACCGGCACCGTGGCATCGAAACTGACTGGCGGAATCAGGCAGGTATCGCAATTGCCGCAGGGCCCTGAGCGCTCGCCGAAATAGTCGAGCAGGCGCATGCGTCGGCAGGACAGGGTCTCGCACAGTCCAAGCATGGCGTCGAGCTTTACGCCCAGCACGCGCTTGAACGTTTCGTCGGCTTCCGACTCGTCGATCATCCGGCGCTGGAGCACCACATCCTGCAAGCCATACGCCATCCAGGCCGAGGCCGGCATGCCGTCGCGTCCGGCGCGTCCCGTTTCCTGGTAATAGCCCTCGATGCTTTTCGGCAGATCGAGGTGGCAGACGAAACGCACGTCCGGCTTGTCGATACCCATGCCGAAGGCGATCGTCGCCACCATCACGATGTTCTCTTCGCGCAGGAAGCGGGCCTGGTTGGCGGCACGCTTGGCGTGCTCCATGCCGGCGTGGTAGGCCATCGCGCGGATGCCGTGTTCGTTCAGGAAGTCGGCCGTTTCTTCGACTTTTTTGCGCGACAGGCAATACACGATGCCCGAGTCGCCCGGGTGCTCGGTGGTAATAAAATCGAGCAACTGCTTGCGTCCGGTCGTCTTTTCGACGATCTGGTAGCGGATGTTCGGGCGGTCGAAGGAGGAGACGAACTTGCGCGCGTCGTCCAGTTGCAGGCGGTGCGCGATCTCGTCGCGGGTCTGCTGGTCGGCCGTGGCCGTGAGCGCGATGCGCGGCACGTCCGGGAAGCGCTCGTGCAGGATCGACAGGCGGATGTATTCGGGGCGGAAGTCGTGTCCCCATTGCGACACGCAGTGGGCTTCGTCGATCGCAAACAGCGAAATGCGCGAGGACTCGAACAGGTCGAGGCAGCGCTGCGTCATCAGCCGTTCCGGCGCCACGTAGACGAGGTCGATTTCGCCGGTGCGCACCAGGCGCTCGATGCGCAGCGTTTCCTCGAAGGTCTGGGTCGAATTCAGGAAGGCGGCGCGCACGCCGACCTCTTCCAGCGCATCGACCTGGTCCTGCATCAGCGCGATCAGCGGGGAAATGACGACGCCGACGCCGTCGCGCAGCAGCGCGGGAATCTGGTAGCACAGCGACTTGCCGCCGCCGGTCGGCATCAGGACCAGGGCGTCGCCGCCGCCGGCGACGTGGTTGACGATGTCGGCCTGCTGCCCGCGGAAGGCGGGATAACCGAAAACGGTTTGCAGCAGGTGAAGCGCGCGCGCTTCCGTGTCTTGAGCGACTGGCTCGGTGTTCATTGGATTGCTTTCGGCTTATTCCGCCCAGTTCACCAGCCCGTAATGCGCGGTGACGAGAACGATCACGCCAAACACAATACGATACCAGGCGAAGATCGTGAAGTCGTGCGAGCTGATGTAGCGCAGCAGCCAGCGCACGCACAGGAAGGCCGACACGAAGGCGGCCAGGCCGCCGAGGCCGAACATCGGCAGGTCGGCCCAGCTCAGCAGCTCGCGTTGCTTGATGACCGAATAGGCGGTCGCGCCGAGCAGGGTAGGAATGGCGAGGAAGAACGAAAAATCGGTGGCCGCCTTGCGCGACAGGCCAAACAGCATGCCGCCGATAATGGTCGCGCCGGAACGGCTGGTGCCCGGGATCAGGGCAAAGGTCTGGGCGCAGCCGACCTTCAATGCATCGAGCATCGTCATGTCGTCCACGGTTTCGACGCGCACAGTGCCCGGCATGCGCTTGTGGCGGCGCTCCGCATACAGGATCACGAAGGCGCCGATGATGAAGGCCATGGCGACCGGGACCGGCTTGAACAGCTCGGCCGTGATGGCCTTGCTGAACAGCAGGCCGAGCACGGCGGCCGGCAGGAAGGCGATGAAGACGTTGAGCGCAAACTTCTGCTGCTTGCGGTCCGACCCCAGGCCCGCCAGCAGGCGTCCGATGCGTTCGCGGTATTCCCAGATCACGGCCAACATGGCGCCGGCCTGGATCGCGATTTCAAAGACTTTGACTTTTTCGCCCGTAAAATTGAGCAGGCTGCCGGCCAGGATCAGGTGGCCAGTGGAGGAAATCGGCAGGAACTCGGTGAAGCCCTCGACCAGGCCCATGATGATCGCCTTGACGGCCAGAAGAATATCCATGAATCGCTTGCTGTGTTATTGGAGAGTGCGGTGCGGAAGAACTGCGCGGGGTCGAAGCTTACCATGAGCACGCCTTCAATCGCTGAGTCGGCTGTCTGGCGTGAGGCAATTTTGTACAGGGATAGTTGCTATTCGGTAAAACCGATTCGGCCGTGGCGTGTGGCCGCGGCGGCGCACGATATCGCGCCACGCGCGCACACGCCGCCGTTCGCGTGCTAGACTCGATTGCATGAGTCACGCTGCCCTACATTGATGAGTATTGTCGCCATCCTGGTCTTGCTGGCGCTAGCATGGTGGGTCCTGTCGTATGGGCAGATCCCCAACCCGTTTCGCACCCGGATTTGCCAGGGGCGCCTGTGGCGCCGCGCCTTTCCCTGGGCCTCCAAACGGCAGATTCGGGAATTCCTCTCCGTGTTTGCCGAGGCCTTCGCCTTTGGCGATACCGACAAGCTCAAATTCCGCCCCGACGATCAGTTGCTCAGTATCTATAAGGCGCTGCATCCATCGAAATGGATGGCCGATGCGGCCGAACTCCAGAAGCTCGCCAGCGAACTGCGCACGCGCTACGGTGTCGCGCTCGATGACATCTGGGACGAACACATGACCCTGGGCGCCCTGTTCGCCCATGTCCAGGCCCGCACCACCCCGCGCTAAGTTCCCGCAAATATTTACTTGCACCTCTTGCAAGGGCGGCGCCAATACTTATCTATTGGCAATGCTAAAACGCAAACTCAACTGGCGCCGTCCCCTGTTTTTCCTGCTGCTGCCGGTCTTCCTGATCATGGTGTTCCTGGGCTTTCCCTTGCCGGTGGCGCCACCGCCCGCGACCAAGCCGGCCCAGGAGATCTCGGTGACTGTCAAAAAGAAGAAAAAAGCCAGGCTGAACGGTGTTGAGCCGGATGAGCCGCCGCCCTAGGCCGGGCCGGCAGGGCGGGGCTGCTCAGCCGGGGGCCGTGGCCCGTTCCAGCGCGTCCAGCCAGAGCATCGCCTGCGCGCGGCTGTCGCCGCACATCTCGAATGAGGGCTGCAAGCCGCCGCAAAAGGCGGGACGTTCCGGCTTGCCGAACACGCGGCAGCGGTTGTCCCCGTCCAGCTGCACGCAGCGCACGCCGGCCGGCTTGCCGTGCGGCATACCGGGAAGCGGGCTGGTGATCGAAGGGGCGGTGCAGCAGGCACCACAGTTGTCGCGGCAATTCATCGGGCGTGCGGGGCGGCGTCTGGGCCGCGGACCTGGAGGGGGGACTGCGCAGTATAGCCAAACCGCCGCAGCGCGGCCAGCCCCTGGGCGGAGGCGCGCGCTGCCGGGCGGGCCTTGCTGCTATGTTCGAGGCATCCCCACCACACGCAGAACGGAGCATCGGATGGCCGCCTCCCTGAAACCGCTCGACCAGCAAGTCATCGTCCTTACCGGCGCCTCCAGCGGCATCGGCCTGGCCACCGCCCAGGACGCGGCGCGCCGCGGCGCGAAGCTGGTGCTGGTGGCGCGCAGCGCCGACGTGCTCGAGGCGATCGTGCAGGGCCTGGCGGCAAGCGGGCACGAGGCCATCCACGTGGTGGCGGACGTCGCGGACCGCGCGCAGGTCGAGCAGGTGGCGCGCGAGGCGATGGCCCGCTTCGGCCGCATCGATACCTGGGTCAATTGCGCGGGGAGCACGATCTACGGCCGGCTGGACCAGGTCACGGAAGCGGACAGCCGGCGCCTGTTCGACGTCAATTTCTGGGGCATGGTCAACGGCAGCCTGGCGGCGCTGCCGCACCTGCGCCTGACGGGCGGCGCCCTGATCAATGTCGGCAGCGAAGCGTCCGAGCTGGCGATTCCCCTGCAGGGCATGTATTCGGCCAGCAAGCATGCCGTGAAAGGTTTTACGGACGCGCTGCGCATCGAGATCGAGCATGTCGACGGCGCGCCGGTGTCGATCACCCTGATCGAGCCGACCGCGGTCGATACGCCGCTGCCCCAGCATGCGCGCAACTACCTGGCGCACGAACCGAAGCTGCCGGCGCCGCAGATCGACCCGCACCAGGTGGCCGAGGCGATCCTGGGCGCGGCCACCACGCCGGCGCGCACGGTCCAGGTCGGCGCCATGGCCAGCCTGGACGTGGCCATGGAAAAGCTGGTGCCGGGGCTGGTGGACGTGATGTCGGTATTCCAGGTGCCGCGCCAGCAGACGGACGCCGCCCCGCTCAATCCCGAAGGTTCTCTCTACCAGCCCGGTTCGGAAGGGCGTATTTATGGCGACGGCGGCCGCAGCGGGCGCTGAACGGCATGGCGGGCAGGCTGCCGGCGCCAGGTGTTGCAAGTCTATGCACCGCAAGCGGGAGTAGCCCTTGACTGACCCCGAGTGCAGGTCTATATTCGATGACTTATTATCAAGTTGTCGGGTGGAAGCATGGAATGCTCAGTTGACGCCAAGCCGCGCTGGGAGCGCCGCAAGGATGCCCGGCCGCAGGAACTGCTGGCAGCGGCCATCGACCTCTTCGTCGAGCGGGGCTTTGCCTCGACCAGGCTGGAGGATGTCGCCCGCCGCGCCGGGGTCTCGAAAGGCACCCTGTATCTCTACTTCGAAAACAAGGAAGAGCTGTTCAAGGCGGTGGTGCGCAACAGCATCGTGCCCGTGATCGGCGACGCCGAGTCCTCGGTGGCGGAATTCGACGGCCACAGTGCCGAGCTGCTGCGCAACGTGATCATGGGCTGGTGGGAGCGGATCGGTGCCAATAAAGTGTCGGGCATCATCAAGCTCGTCACGGCTGAAGCGGGCAATTTCCCGGAGCTGGCCGCGTTCTACCAGGACGAAGTCATCAACCGCGGCACGCGCATGATCTCCAGCATGCTCGAGCGCGGCATCGACCGGGGCGAATTCCGGCCGGTCGATGTTGCCCAGATCACCCAGGTGCTGATCGCGCCCATGCTGATGCTCGTTACCTGGAAGCATTCGGTCGGCCCTTGCGAGCGCGACATGCTCCAGCCGCAGGCCTTCCTCGACGCTTTCCTGGACCTCGCGCTCAATGGCCTGCTTCCAGTCGGGAACGCCCGCTAAGCCTGCCATGGCGGCCTTGCACCGGCAGCCTGGCCTCGCTTGCCCTGCAGTGCCAGGTGATCGTTTCCGCGGAGCATTTGCGACGCAGCCGAATTTGCGTACGTTCAACCCCCTCAAACTGCAGACTGTCGCAATTCCACGCGATCTCGATGCCGTCCCGATAAGATATACGTGTTGAGGCAGTTCAACGATAAAATATCGGATTATTTCCTTTCCACCGAGTATTGAGATGAATATCGAACAAGCCCGCTTTAACATGATCGAACAGCAGATCCGGCCGTGGAACGTGCTGGACCAGGACGTGCTCGATTTGCTGCATGTGGTCAAGCGCGAAGAGTTCGTGCCGGCAGCCTACCAGAACCTGGCGTTCGCCGATGTCGAGATCCCGCTGCCGGGCGGCGAAGTGATGCTGAATCCGAAAGTCGAAGCGCGCATCCTGCAGGAACTGAACCTGAACAAGAACGAAAACGTGCTGGAAATCGGCACCGGCTCGGGCTACATGGCGGCCCTGATGGCGCACTGCGCACGCCACGTCACCACGGTCGAGATCTCGCCGGAAATCAAGGCGCTGGCGGAGCAGAACATCGCCCGGGCCGGCATCGACAATGTGACCGTGGTCGAAGGCAACGGCGCAGCCGGCTGGGAGCAGGGCGGACCGTACGACGTGATCGTCATCTCGGGCGGCCTGGAAAGCGTTCCGGAAGCCTTCCTGAAGCAGGTCAAGGTCGGCGGGCGCATCGCCGCCATCGTCGGCCGTTCGCCGGCGATGAGCGTCGTGCTGGTGACGCGCGTCTCGGACGCCGCCTACGACACGGTCAAGCTGTTCGAGACCAACGTCAAGCCGCTGGCGGGTGCGCCGGCCGTTTCGCGCTTCACGTTCTAAGGACCGGCGATGCAGCACATGACCGCGCCCCAACTGGCCGCCCGCCTGGCTGACGACACCCAGCCGCGCCCCTTGCTGCTGGACGTGCGCGAGAACTGGGAATTCGAGACCTGCCACATTGCCGGCTCGACCCAGATCCCGATGCACCTGATCCCGATCCGCGCGGGCGAGATCGACGACGGGCAAGAGATTGTCTGCATCTGCCACCACGGCGCGCGCAGCATGCAGGTGGCCGCTTTTCTCGAGCGTAACGGCTTCGAGAACGTCACCAATTTGACCGGCGGAATTCACGCCTGGGCCGTACAGGTCGACCCGGCGATGCCGACGTATTGACCTGCGTTTTTTTCCTTCCAACTTTTGATGACTCCGACGGAGACCGCAATGCAGAAATCCCTCATCGCCGTGCTGCTGGCCAGCGCTTTCGTGTCGCTCAATGCGCACGCGATCGACCTGATCCAGGTGTACCAGCAGGCCGTGGCCAATGACGCCACCTTCGCCAGCGCACGCGCTTCGCTTGCGGCCGGGCGGGAACGCGTCACCCAGGGGCGGGCGGGATTGCTGCCGACGGTCGGCCTGTCGGGCTCGGTCGTCAAGAACGATAGCGAGTTTTCGCCGTTTAACGAGGGCGAACTGGTGGACGGCGTCCCGATCGGCGGCCGCGGCACCAACCTGCGCACCAACGAGTACACGCTGGCGCTGAGCCAGCCGCTGTTCCGCTGGGACCGCTGGCAGACCTATGAACAAAGCAAGCTGGCGCAGGCGATCGCCGAAGCCCAGTTCGCGCAGGCCCAGCAAGACCTGATCACGCGCGTCGCCCAGGCCTACTTCGACGTGCTGTCGGCCCAGGATACGCTGGAATCGACCCGCGCCCAGAAGAGCGCCGTCACCGAACAGCTGGCCTCGGCCAAGCGCAACTTCGAGGTCGGCACCCAGACCATCACCGACACCCACGAGGCGCAAGCGGCCTACGACCTGGTGGTGGCGCAGGAATTTGCCGCCGTGAACGACCTGGACAACAAGCGCGCCGCGCTGCAGGCGATCATCGGCACCGAGCCGGGCGCGCTGGCGCCGCTGCAGTCGGGCATCAACCTGGCCCCGCCGCAACCGGCCGCAGTCGATGCCTGGGTGTCGTCGGCCGAAAACCAGAACTACGGGGTGACGGTGTCGCAACTGGCGCTCGAGTCGGCCAAGCGCGACATCCAGCGCAACCGCGCCGGCCACCTGCCGACGCTCGACCTGGTCGCCGCCTCGACCCGCCGCGACGTCAACGGCCGCATCGCCGGCACCTCGGGCGATAGCCGCAACAATTCGATCGGCGTGCAGTGGTCGGTGCCGATTTTTAATGGCTTTGCCGTGACCAGCCGCGTGCGCGAATCGATCGCCCTCGAAGACCGCGCCCGCAACGACCTCGAAACGACGCGCCGCAACGCCGCGCTGCAGGCGCGCCAGGCCTTCCTCGGCGTCAACAGCGGCCTAGCCCAGGTCAAGGCGCTGCAGGCAGCGGAAGTGTCGAGCCAGTCGGCGCTCGAGTCGAACAAGCTCGGTTACCAGGTCGGCGTGCGCATCAACATCGACGTCCTGAATGCCCAGCGCCAGCTGTACTCGACCCGCACCGACCTGGCGCGTGCCCGCTACAACACCATCCTGAACGGCCTGCGCCTGAAGGCCGCGTCCGGCTCGCTGCGCGAAGCCGACCTGCTGCCGGTGAACAACCTGCTGCAGAAGTAAGCCTGCAAAGGATATGTGCATCCCGAGCTTGGGAGGCAAATAATCAACGGCGCCGAATCGGCGCCGTTTTGCATTGCAGGGCAGTGCCTTGCCTTGCCCTCAACGGCGCGGCCGCAGCAGTCCCAGTCCCTGGTTGGTGCGCACCGCAATGCCGCCATCGTCGGCCACCGCCAGCGCACTCACCAGTTCTATCCCTTTCGGCAAGTCCTTGACCCGCGTATTCAGGTCGACCATGCCGTAGCTGGCCGACCAGGCAATCGCGTGCTCGGCGCCCGCGGCCGGGTTCACCGACGAACCCACCACCAGCCCCGACCCGTTGATCGCGCGCGCGTCCGAGAAGCGGCTGCCGTTCAGGGTGCCGAGGTCGCGCATGGTGGTGCCGTCGTGCAGGAAGGCGACCTGGCGCCCGTCGGGGTAGACGACGTAGCCGACCGTGTGCCCGGCGCCGTTGATGGCGCGCGCTTCCGCGCCTTGCGCGCCCGGCAGCAGGCCGAGGTCGTGCATGGTGCCCGCCTCGTAGCGGAAGGCGCGCAGCACACCGGCGGCATCGCGCGTGTAGCCGACGACCTGGCCGGCGTCGTTGATGTCCTGCGCCAGCGAGTTCAGGCCCGGCGCGCCGATGTCGCGGATCGGGGCCCCGGTGCGGGCATCGAACAGGAAGGCGTGGAACCAGGCATTGCCGGGGCCGTAGGCATAGCCGGCGACCTGCCCGACCGAGTTCAGGGCCAGCGCAAAGGAGCCGGTGCCGCCGAAGGTGCCGAGGTCGCGCATGGTCTTGCCGTCGTGGTAGAAGGCGTGGGTTTCGCCGCCCGCGGTGCCCGACCATCCCGCGACCTTGCCGCAGGTGCTGATCGCAAAGCCGAACGATTCGGCGCCGCCCAGCGTGCCGAGGTCGTGCAGCGCCCCGTCGTAATAAAAGGCGCGCGCCAGGTTGCCCGGCGCCTGGGCCCAGCCGGCAATCTGGCCACAGCGGTTGATCGAATAGGCCTGGGCAGCGGCGCCGCCGAAGGTGCCGAGGTCGATGTTCTGCTTGCCGTCGTAATAAAAGGCGCGCACGTTGCCGGCCGCGTCGCGCGACGTGCCGGTCACGCGCGCGCTGGTGGCGATGCCGCGCCGGTCGACGTCGCCGAAGGTGATGCCGGGCAGGCCGATCGCGGTGAAATCGTAGAGCGGGCCGAGGTCGACCGGCGGCGGAGGCGGAGGCGGAGGCGGCGGCGCCGGCGCCGGATAGCCGCCTGCGCCCCCGCCGCCTCCGCCTCCGCAGCCTGCAAGCAGTGCCGCCAGCGCGAACGCCGCCGCCGATGCCGCGCGCTGCGGCCTGGTCAAGGACTGGGTGGAACGGGATGTGGACATGACGCGCCTCCGTGGAAGAGTTGACGGTTCAGTCTAGAACCGGGGCGCGGATTCGTTCGCTTAAAGATGAGCTAGCTTAGCCTCGGTCAAACGGATCGTTGACCGCCGGCATGGGCGAGAATTTGTTCCGAAAAGAAAAACGGCGCCGGAGCGCCGTTCATTCTGCCGGAGCGCTCTCAGGCGCGTGCCTGGCGCCAGGCGATCAGCTCGGCGATGGTCAGGATCGGGAAGCCGCGCTCTTCGGCGAAGCGTTCGATCGCCTCGCCGCGCATCATCGTGCCGTCCGGGTTCATCAGCTCGCAGAGGACGGCGGCCGGCTGCAGGCCCGCCATGGTCGCCAGGTCGACCGATCCCTCGGTATGGCCGGCGCGCGCCAGCACGCCGCCCGGCGTGGCGCGCAGCGGGAACACGTGGCCCGGACGCACCAGGTGCTCGGGTTGGGCGTCCGCGGCGATGGCGGCGCGCACGGTGGTGACCCGGTCCTGGGCCGAGACGCCGGTGCTGATGCCGTCGCGCGCTTCGATCGAGACCGTGAACGGGGTGCCGTAGCGGCTGCCGTTCTCGGCCGCCATGGGCGGCAATTCCAGGCTGCGCACCTTGTCGGCCGACAGGCACAGGCAGACGATGCCGCTGCATTCGCGGATCATCAGGGCCATGCTTTCGACAGTCAGTTTCTCGGCGGCGACGACCAGGTCGGCCTCGTTTTCGCGGTCGAAATCGTCGAGCAGGATGACGGGAATCCCCGCCCGGGTCGCGGCCAGTGCTGCTTCGATGCGGCCGTCCAGGTCAGGACTGTAAAGGGAGTAGGTATTGACTAACATGTGAAACGCTCCTCGCGGTAAGTTGGCGAAAAACGCATCAGGGCAAGCGAAGGCACGCGTGGAGACATGCCGCCGGCCGCCAGGCAGGCTGGCGTACGGACGCATGCTACACGCGCAATCACGCACATCTTCTTTCATCCGGACTATGACCGTCGGCTCTGGCATCGCACCAGATCTGCTGACCCTGTTTCAAGAAAACAGGCGCTCGCGGGCTCGACCGTTGCCGGTCCTACCGCCGGTGGGGAATTCCACCCCGCCCCGAAGACGTATTTTGTTGCCTGGGAATCAGGCAAGGAGATTGTAGCAGCATCGTTTCGATGCTGCCGGGAAGCATCAGCTGTTCAGGCCAGCGCCCATTTCACTGTCCTTGCGCTGGATGAACTCGATCTTGTAGCCGTCCGGATCGGTCACGAAGGCGATCACGGTGCTGCCGCCCTTGACCGGGCCCGGCTCGCGCGTGATGTTGCCGCCGGCCTTGCGCACGGCGTCGCAGGTGGCGTAGATGTCGTCGGCCGAGAGGGCGATGTGGCCGTAGGCGGTGCCCATCTCGTAGCTGTCGACGCCGTAGTTGTAGGTCAGCTCGAGTTCGGCATGGTCGGGATTGCTGCCGTAGCCGAGGAAGGCGAGCTTGTACTTGTATTCGGGATTGTCGCTGGTGCGCAGCAGTTTCATGCCGAGCACGTTCGTGTAGAAGTCGATCGAGCGCTGCAGGTCGCCGACGCGGAGCATGGTGTGCAGGAGGCGCATGGGTTGTCTTTCTGGATAAATCGGAAAGGGGGAATTTTATGCGGTCGCGGCGATCTTTGCCGGGCAGGTGTTCGTGGTTGGCGAGCGTGCGTTGAACGCGTGGACGGCCAAGCCGTCCACGCTACGTCGTCCAGAGACGCCGCTGTTTGTATAAAACTAGTTTTCCAGCCGCGAGCTCATCGTGATGTTCGCGTTGAGGAGCTTCGATACCGGGCAGTTTTCCTTGGCCGTGTTCGCTGCCTGGTCGAAGGCCTCCTGGCTGGCGCCCGGGATCCTGGCGACGAGGTCGAGGTGGACGGCGGTGATCGTGAAGCCATCGCCTTGCTTCTCCATCGACACCGTGGCCGTGGTGCGCAATTCCTGGGCCGTCATGCCGGCCTTGCCGAGCTGGCCGGACAAGGCCATCGTGAAGCAGCCGGCGTGGGCCGCGCCGATCAGTTCTTCCGGGTTGGTGCCGGGGCCGTCCTCGAAACGGGTGTTGAAGCCGTATTGCGCATCCTTCAGGGCGCCGCTGCCGGTCGAGACGGCGCCTTTGCCGTCCTTGATGCCGCCGCTCCAGACGGCGCTGCCGTTGCGTTTGATGGTCATGGGTTTCCTTTCAGCGGTTCTTGCCCGGTACGGGCTCGACCGAATCGTGATCGCGCATCGAACGATGGCGGTCGGGTTGTGGGTTGGCCTGGCCGGTCGCGCCCGGCTTCGGGTCGACGGCTTCGCTGATGCCAGGCGTGTTGCGCAGGTCGGTGTCGACCAGTCCCTGCGCCAGGTCTTCGGCAGCCTGCTTCATGACGCCGCGCGGCTCGGTATCCTGGCCGTCCGGTGCCTCGTCGCGCTCGTGCGGCTGGCGCTTGACGCCGTCGTTTTCGATCTTCGCATCGGTGTTGACGAAGCGATCTTTGGTTTCGGTAACCATTGCTTTCTCCTCTGCTGACTCTTGCATGAATCCTAACCCGTCGAACCGGGCGCAGTCGCGCAATTGGATGATGCTTTTTTGCAATGAAATCGCTACCATGACGGCTTCGACCTTCCTGCCGGACATACGCCTTGAAAAACGCTCCCGAATTGCAGCACGCCGCCGTTTCCTGCCCCAACTGCGGCACCCTGATTGCGGGCAAGTTCTGCCAGGGCTGCGGGCAGCCGGCGCATCTGCACGTGCCGAGCGCGCGCGAATTCCTGCACGAATTCATCGCCCACTATGTCGCGCTCGAGGGCAAGCTGTGGAAGTCGCTGACCCTGCTGCTGTTCCGTCCCGGCCGCCTGACGCGCGACTACATCGAGGGCAAGCGCGCCCGCTATGTCGAGCCGCTGCGCCTGTACCTGAGCTTCAGCATCATTTTCTTTGCGATTTTCAAGCTTGGCGGCGTCAATGTCGGCACCAACGAAGCGGACACGCGCCCCGTGCCGCAGGTGGAAGCGCCGGCGCCGGGCAAGGCGGCCGTGCCCACGCCCCGAGAGGACAAGCAGGCGCGGCTCGAAGCGCGCGCTCCGCAGGACAAGAAACACGACGGCCTGGTCACCTTCGACGAGGGCGACGCCAGCAGGGGAGTGGCATTCGCAGCCTCGATCCATCCGGCGCTGGGCAAGAAGGTCGAGAAGTTCAACGCACTGCCGGGCAAGGAGCGCAGCGCCGCGCTGCTGCGCGCGCTCTCGAGTTATGCGCCGTATGCGATCTTCGCCTTGATGCCGGTGTTCGCGGCCCTGCTCAAGCTGCTCTACCTGGGCTCGGGCCGGCGCTATGGCGAGCACCTGCTGTTCGCCCTGCACACGAATGCCTTCGCCTTCCTGATGCTGAGTTTGCTGCTGATCCTGCCGGACTTCATCCCCCTGCTGGGAGCGGCGCTCATGCTGTGGCTGACCTTCTACCTGCCGACCGCCATGCGCAAGGTGTATGGGGGAGGGCGCCTGCTGACGGCCCTGCGCTGGATCGTGCTGATGACCCTGCACCTGCTGTGCATCGCGATGGCGATCGCGGCCGCCGCCGCACTGGCCGTGATCGCCTGATCTTGCCGGATCACACCCCGTGCCTCTATACTGTGATTTTGTACAGTATTTGATGCGCGGGCGGGTGGCAGGCGCTGGGATTATCGGTTAATCTCCAGCGTGTCCGCCCATCCATCGCCGAGAGACTTATGCCCCTGACACCCGAATCGCAATCGATCATCGCGCTCGTGGTGCGGCAAAACACGGCCGGCATCGAAGAACCGGTGGCGAAGATCGTCGCCTTCCTGCAAGACGCCGGGCGCCGCGTCGTGTTCGAGGCCGACACGGCGGCCCATCTCGGCATGACCGGGGTGGAGTCGATGACGGTTGCCGAAATCGGCGCGCTCGGTGCACTGGTCATCGTCATGGGCGGCGACGGCACCATGCTCGGCATCGCGCGCCAGCTCGCCAAGTACGACATCGCCCTGATCGGCATCAACCTGGGCCGGCTCGGTTTCATCACCGACATCCCGGTCGAGCGCATGCTGCCGGCGCTCGGCGAAATCCTGGAGGGCAAGGGCCGTACCGAAAAACGCACGCTGCTCGAAGGGCGCGTGCTGCGCGGCGGCGAGATGATTTTTTGCGGCGTGGCCGTCAACGACGTCGTCGTCGCCCGCGGCAGCGGCGCCGGCATGGCCGAGCTGCGGGTGACGGTGGACGGCCACTTCATGTACAACCAGCGTTCGGACGGCCTGATCGTCTCCACGCCGACCGGTTCCACGGCCTATGCGCTGTCGGCCGGCGGGCCCTTGCTGCATCCCAGCCTGCAGGGCATCGTGCTGGTGCCGATCGCGCCGCACGCGCTGTCGAACCGGCCGATCGCGATTCCCGACACCAGCGAGATCGTGGTCGAGATCGTCAGCGGGCGCGACATCTCGGTCAATTTCGACATGCAGACGTTCGCCAGCCTGCAGCATGGCGACGAAATCGTCATCTCGCGTTCACCGAACACCATCACCTTCCTGCATCCGGAAGGCTGGAGCTACTACCACACGCTGCGCGAAAAACTGCACTGGCACGAATACCCGTCCCACGACGGCAAATTAAAGTAAATAACAAACCACCCCCGGGAGACCCGTCTTTTCATGCTGCGCACTCTGACCATTCGCGACTTCGTCATCGTCGACGCCATCGAACTCGAATTCGCCCGTGGATTCTCGGTTTTCACCGGCGAGACCGGGGCCGGCAAGTCGATCCTGATCGATGCCTTGCAGCTGGCCCTGGGCGGGCGCGGCGACGCCAGCATGGTGCGCGAGGGCGCGGCCAAGGCCGACATCACGGCCGACTTCGCCCTGACGGACGCCGCCAGCGCCTGGCTCGAGCAGAACGAGTTCGCCGTCGAAGAGGGCGGGGCGCTGCTGCGCCGCGTGATCGACAACGCCGGCCGCTCGAAGGGCTATATCAACGGCACCGCCGCCACCGCCGGCCAGATGCGCGAGCTGGGAGAAATGCTGGTCGACATCCACGGCCAGCACGCGCACCAGAGCTTGTTGAAGTCCGACGCCCAGCGCGCGCTGCTCGACAACCAGATCGCCGTGCGCGATCCCGCCGCTGCGGCCGAGGCGCAGGAAGTGGCCGTCGCCTGGCGCGCCTGGCGTGCGTTATCTCGCCAGCGCGAGGAATACGAAACGAATGCAAAGAACGTGCTGATCGAGCGCGAACGCCTCGAGTGGCAGGTGAGCGAGCTCGACAAGCTGGCGCCGAAACCGGGCGAGTGGACCGAGATCTCCAACGAACACAGCCGCCTGTCGCACGCCGCCAGCCTGATCGAAGGGGCGCAGGAAGCCCTGGCCGCGATTTCCGAATCCGACCACCCGATCCTGTCGCAACTGAGTTCGCTGAACACGAAGCTCGGTAAACTGGTGGACGTCGACGCCGAGCTGCAGACCGTGCTCGACTGCATGGAGCCGGCCCGCATCCAGCTCCAGGAAGCGGTGTACGCGCTGAACCAGTACATCGACAAGGTCGAGCTCGACCCGGACCGCCTGCGCGAAGTCGACGCCCGCATGGACGCGCTGCACAGCGCCGCCCGCAAGTACCGCGTCACGCCCGAAGACCTGCCGGAAGAGCACGCCACGCTGGCGGCCAAGCTGCGCCAGCTGGCCGACGCTTCCGACATGGAGGGATTAAAACGCCAGGAAGCGAAGGCCGAAGCGGCCTACCGCAAGGTAGCCGAGCGGCTCTCGGGCCGGCGCGCCGCCGCCGCCCGTTCGCTGGGCGAGCAGGTCACCAATGCGATGCAGGAGCTGAGCATGGGGGGCGGGCGCTTCGAGGTCGCGCTCAACGCCGGCGAGCCGGGCGCGCACGGCCTCGAGCAGGTCGAATTTTTAGTCGCCGGCCACGCCGGCGTGGCCCCGCGTCCGCTGGCCAAGGTGGCCTCGGGCGGCGAACTGGCGCGCATCTCGCTGGCGATCTCGGTGATCACCTCGAACGCCACCACCACGCCGACCCTGATTTTCGACGAGGTCGACAGCGGCATCGGCGGCGGCGTCGCCGAAGTCGTCGGGCGTTTGCTGAAACGCCTCGGCCAGCAGCGGCAAGTGCTGTGCGTGACCCACTTGCCGCAGGTGGCGAGCCAGGCCAACCAGCACTTCCAGGTGGCGAAAGGCACCACCGGCGAGGGGCGCACCGTCTCGCGCATCGAAGTGCTGAACAACCGGGCGCGCGTGGAGGAGGTGGCGCGCATGCTGGGCGGGATCGAGATTACCGAGACGACGCGCAAGCATGCGCGGGAGTTGCTGGCGTCCTAGCCATCGTCTACCGAATAGTGAGGATGTTCGGCGGGTGCGCTACCTGCCGGCCATCCTCAGGCCTGGCCATGCACGCCCTGCGCCAGCATCAAGCGCTCGAACTGCTCTGCCGGCCCAGGGAGGTGGAAGAAATAACCCTGTCCAAAGTCGCAGCCTGCGCTGCGCAGCAGATCCGCTTCGTCTTCGTTGCCGATGCCCTCGGCGATGACGCGCATGCCCAGCGTGTGCGCCATGTCGATGATGGTCTTGCATAGCGCCAGCTGGCGGCTTCCCGACTGCATGTTGTCGACAAACGCACGGTCGATTTTCAGGAATTCGAAGCGGTATTGCTGGAGATAGGACAGCGAGGAATAGCCGGTGCCGAAGTCGTCGAGCGACAGCGCAAAACCGTGCTCGGACAGTGCGCGCAGGCGGCTTTCGACGTCCAGGTCGTGTTCCAGCAGCGATCCTTCGGTCACCTCGATGACGATCGCGTGAACCGGCAAACCCTGGGTCGCGTGGAAGGCGATGCAGCGATCGATGCTGTCGCCGCCTTTGGCGATCTGCAGTGGCGAGACGTTGATACCGACCTGGATCGGCTGGCCGAGCTCGCGTATCCAGCGCACGGTGTCGCTCACCACGGTATGGAACACCCATTCGCCAATCTCGAAAATCAGGCCGGTTTCCTCGGCCAGCGGAATGAATTCGAGCGGTTGGACCCAGCCGCGCTGCGGATGACGCCAGCGCACCAGCGCCTCCGCCTTGACGACCCTTCCGGTCTGCATGTCGACGATCGGCTGGTAATGCACCTGCAGCTGATGCCGGGCGACGGCCAGGCGCAAGTCGTCGCTCATGCGCCGCCGTTCCTGGGCCCGGTCCTGCATGGCCGGCGAAAAATACGCGTAGCGGTTGCGCCCGAGGCGTTTGGCCTCGTACATTGCCTGGTCGGCGTGCTTCAGCAGGCTGTCGGCGTCGGCCGCATCGCCCGGGAAATGGGTGATGCCGATACTGGCCGACAGGTGCAGGCTCTCGCCGTCGATGCGAAAAGGCTGCGACATCGTGCCCATGATGCTCTGTGCGACCCGGTCGATGACATACGCGTCCTCGTTCTCCAGGTTGTGCATGTTGACGAGCAGGACGGTGAATTCATCGCCGCCCAGGCGCGACACGGTGTCGCTGTCGCGGGTGCAGCGCAGCAGGCGCTGGGCTGCCTCCTTCAGCAACTGGTCGCCGACGTTATGCCCCAGCGTATCGTTGACCTCCTTAAACTGGTCGAGGTCGATGTACAGCAGGGAAAACGCCGGATGCTCGCCACGATGGCTGCTCTTGATCGCCTGGCGCAGGCGGTCGAGGAACAGGTGGCGGTTGGGCAGGCCGGTCAGGCTGTCGTAATTCGTCTGGCGCCACAGCAGTTCCTCGTCCTTCTTGGCGCGGGTGATGTCGCTGGCGATCTCGATGAAATTGCGCACTTCCCCACCGGGCGACTTGATCGCGGTAACGGAGCGCTCTTCGGCAATCAGTTGCCCGTCCTTGCGGCGGCTCCAGATTTCTCCTTTCCAGTGCCCCGCCGCCTGGACGTGGGCGCGCAGGGTTTCGTGCGCGCTACCGCGCTCCAGGTCCGCATCATAAAAGCCGGCTGGGCGGCCGATGACCTCATTGGCTTCATAGCCGCGCATGCGCGTAAACCCCGGGTTGACCATGATGATGTGCCCGGCGGCATCGGCGATGGCGATCGCGTCGCTGCTATGGGCAAACACCAGCGAGGCGCGCGCCATCATCTCCTCGGCTTCCTTGGCCCGGGTGATCTCGGCAAGGGTGCCGAACGCCCGGCTGACCTTGCCGTCGTTGCCTTTGACTGCGCGCCCGTGGCAGCGCAGCCAGATCCAGTGACCGTAGAGGTGACGGATGCGCAGCTCGATCGAGAAAGTAGACAAGTCGCCCGCCCGGATCTGCCGCAGCGTCGTCGCGGCCAGCAGCACATCGTCCGGATGCACAAGCCGGTCCAGCCGGGACGTGTCGAGGTCGAGCGTTTCCGCCACATGGCCCAGCAGCTGCTTGCAATGCCTGGAGAGCAGCACCTGGTTGGTGCCGGCGTGCCAGTCGAAGGTGCCCGATCCGGACGCTTCGAGCGCGAGGCGCGACCGTTCCTCGAGTTCCGCCAGGCGTTCCTGGGCGCGGTAGCGCTCGGTCACGTCGTGCACGGTGCCGATCAGGAGCGGGCAGGTGCCGTCGGCAGAGAAGACCGGCGTGACGGTGACTTCGCCAACCTTGGTGCCGGTGGGATAGTTCGACACCTCGTCCCAGTGCATGCTCTCGCCTGTCTCGATGGCGCGCCGGTACTTGGCGCGCACCAGGTCGACCGATTCGGGCGGAATGACTTCATGGACGAATTTGCCGACCACGGCGTCCGGCGGCAGACCGGTAGTGATTTCGAAGGCGCGATTGACATGGACGAAACGGTATTGCTCGCTGCCCTGGCTGACCTCGAGGACGAAGATCACATCCCGGATACTGTCCTGCAGAAACGAAAACACATTCCCTTCGACGCTGTCGTGCAGTCCCAGCGAGGCCAGCAGGCTGTGGATCTGATCCGAATCGGAGGGGAGAGAGGGAACAGGCATCGGCTCGTGAAAGTAGGTGGAATCGATCCTGCCGATTCGGATGTCCTCTCATGCAGGGCAGTGGACAATTTAACCCATTTCGGGAGTACGGGATACACGGGACGGTGCCGCTAGCGGGCGCGGCATCTCTCATGCATCTGCCACAATCTCCGTCCAACCCAACCATGGAGGAACCCATGAGCATCGAAAAAGTCCTGTACCGCGCCAAGGCCACCTCGCAGGGCGGCCGCGAGGGCAGCTCGCGCAGCGATAACGGCGTGCTGGACGTCAAGTTGACGACGCCGAAGGAACTGGGCGGCAATGGCGCGACCGGCACCAATCCGGAGCAATTGTTCGCCGCCGGCTATTCGGCCTGCTTCCTGGGCGCGCTGAAATTCGTCGCCGGCCAGCAGAAGGTCAAGCTGCCGGAAGAGCTGACGGTGACCGGCGAGGTCGGCATCGGCCAGATCCCGACCGGCTTCGGCATCGAAGTCGACCTCACCGTCCACGGCCCCGGCATGGACCAGCAGCAGCTACAGGCGCTGGTCGACAAGGCGCATATTGTCTGCCCGTATTCGAATGCGACGCGCAACAACATCGACGTGCGCCTGAAGGTCACGACCTGAGCAGTTGAGGCGTCTGCGGCGCCGGATCGGCGCGGCCGTCCGTGGCGGCCGCGCGACACCGGCATGCCGGCAGGCGCGTATGGGCCTTGCCGAACGGCCGCGTTAGTTGGCCGATCGCAAATATCGGTTCGATGGGGTATCCGGCACACATATAATGGAGGCCCCAGCCGCCTCCTGATTGCCCATGCCTTTTAGAAAAGAACCACCCCATACCCACGGTAGCATTGCCCAGAGCGCCATCGTCCTCGTCAACCTCGGCACGCCGGACGCGCCGACCCGTGCCGCGGTCAAGCGCTACCTGAAGCAATTCCTGTCGGACCCGCGCGTGGTCGAGATCCCGCGCCTGGTGTGGTGGTTCATCCTCAACATCTTCATCCTGCCTTTCCGGTCGGGTGCCTCGGCGAAGAAATACCAGACGATCTGGACCCGCGAGGGCTCGCCGCTGAAGGTGCACACCCAGAAGCAGGCCAGCCTGCTGGCCGAGGCGCTGCAGGAGCGCGGCCACGAAGGCGTGCAGGTGCGCATGGCGATGCGCTATGGCTCGCCTTCGCTGCCGGAAGTGCTGGACGCACTCAAGGCCGAGGGCTGCGACCGCATCGCGATCCTGCCCGCCTATCCGCAATATTCCGGCACCACCACCGCCTCGATCTGGGACGCCGTGTTTGCCCACTATAAAAACGTGCGCAACGTCCCCGAGCTGCGCCTGGTCAAGCACTACCATGACCACGAGGGTTATATCGACGCGCTGCACGACATCGTCGAAGCGCACTGGGATGCGCACGGCCGCGGCCAGAAGCTGGTCATGAGTTTCCATGGCGTGCCCAAGCGCACGCTGTTGCTGGGCGACCCGTATTACTGCGAATGCCAGAAGACTGCGCGCCTGCTGGCCGCCCGCCTGCGCCTGTCGCCGGACGACTACGTCGTCACCTTCCAGTCGCGTTTCGGCAAGGCCGAGTGGCTGCAGCCGTACACGGCGCCGACCGTGCAGCAGCTGGCACGCGAGGGCATCAGCCGCGTCGACGTGATCTGCCCCGGTTTTACCAGCGACTGCCTGGAAACCCTGGAAGAGATCTCGATGGAAGTGAAACACGATTTCGAGGCCGCCGGCGGCAAGGAATTTCACTATATTCCTTGCCTGAACGAGTCGCCGACCTGGATCGTCGGCATGGCCGAGATCGCCGAACAGCACCTGATCGGCTGGCCGACGATGATGAGCCCGTCGCAGCGGGAAGCCGAGCGGCGCGATGCCGAGCTGGGGCGCGAGCACGCGGTGCGGCTGGGGGCGTAGCGTCGCCAATACCGGTACCGTCGAGGTTGATTGAGGCCAACGATCGACGCGTGGACGGGGAACCCGTCCACCCTACAGGCAAGCGCTGACCCGTAGGGTGGACGGCTCCGCCGTCCACGCGTTCGACGGACATGCGCACGCTGCTCCATTGCGCTCTGCCGCTCGCATCCGACCCTGGGCCTTAACCTGCTAAAATTGCACGTTTTGGCAACCCAGGCCTACACCCCCGCGTAGCAAATACAGACGGTGGCAAGTGCGGTGTAGACCACGACGGCGCTGCTGATCAAATGCAATTTCATGATGGACTCCCTGGTACGGTCGTTGTTCTAAGGACGACTTCACGCGTCTGGAGACCATGGTAAAACTTCCCGTTATAGAAAGAATCAGCTCAGCGGTAAGTGTTGTAACAAATGTTGTCAAACTTTCCGCTGACAGAGTGGTAATACCCCTTGAAGTTGTAGGAGATCACCCCATATGGGGCGCTGTACGACAAGCAGTTTCCGTCTAATTATTCAGCCAAGTACTTGATTTCAGGAGTTTTTCGATGCAAGACCAAGAAAATCCAGAGGTGATTCCCCAGCCAGAAGGCGAAGCCGCTCCCGCCGCCCAGGCAGCACCTGCCAACGGCGAACCGAGCCTCGAAGAACAGCTGAGCGCGACCGAAGCCAAGCTGGCTGAAATGCATGACGCGTTCATGCGTGCCAAGGCCGAGACCGAAAACATCCGCCGCCGCGCCCAGGAAGACGTCAGCAAGGCGCACAAATTCGCTATCGAAAGCTTCGCCGAGGCCATGGTGCCGGTACGCGACAGCCTCGAGATGGCGCTCAAGGTCGAAGCCCCGACGGTCGAGTCGATCAAGGAAGGCGTCGAAATGACGCTCAAGCAGCTGACCACCGCGTTCGAAAAGAACCGCCTGGTCGAAGTGATGCCTGCACAGGGCGAGAAGCTCGACCCGAACAAGCACCAGGCCGTCGCTGTCGTTCCGGCCGACCAGGAGGCCAATACCGTGGTCTCGGTACTGCAAAAGGGTTACATGATCGCCGACCGCCTGCTGCGTCCGGCCATCGTGACCGCTGCACAGGCAAAATAAGAAAAACACCTGTGCTGATCGGCGAACCCTTGAAAGCACATCGTTTTTCCCAATATTACAAAACATCCGAAACTTAGCATTCAAAGGAAAAAAATCATGGGCAAAATTATTGGTATTGACCTGGGCACCACCAACTCGTGCGTCGCGATCATGGAAAATGGTCAGCCCAAGGTCATCGAAAATGCCGAAGGCGCGCGTACCACGCCGTCGATCGTCGCTTATCAGGAAGATGGCGAGATCCTCGTTGGCGCGCCGGCCAAGCGCCAGGCCGTCACCAACCCGAAAAACACCCTGTTCGCCGTCAAGCGCCTGATCGGCCGCAAGTACGACGAGAAGGAAGTCCAGAAAGACATCGCGCTGATGCCTTACTCCATCGTCAAGGCCGACAACGGCGACGCATGGATCAGCGTGCGCGACAAGAAGCTGGCACCGCCGCAAATCTCGGCCGAAACCCTGCGCAAGATGAAGAAGACCGCCGAAGACTACCTCGGCGAAGAAGTCACCGAAGCGGTCATCACCGTGCCGGCCTATTTCAACGACTCGCAGCGCCAGGCAACCAAGGACGCCGGCCGCATCGCGGGCCTGGACGTCAAGCGCATCATCAACGAGCCGACCGCGGCCGCGCTGGCATTCGGCCTGGACAAGACCGACAAGGGCGACCGCAAGATCGCCGTGTATGACCTCGGCGGCGGCACCTTCGACGTGTCGATCATCGAGATCGCCGACGTGGACGGCGAGAAGCAGTTCGAAGTGCTGTCGACCAACGGCGACACCTTCCTCGGCGGCGAAGACTTCGACCAGCGCGTCATCGACTACATCATCGACGAGTTCAAGAAGATCAACGGCCTCGACCTGTCGAAGGACCCGATCGCCCTGCAGCGCATCAAGGCTTCGGCCGAGCGCGCCAAGATCGAACTGTCGTCGTCGCAGCAAACCGAAATCAACGAGCCGTACATCGCCATGGCGAACGGCGCGCCGGTCCACCTGAACCTGAAGATCACCCGCGCCAAGCTGGAAGCGCTGGTCGAGGAACTGGTCGCCCGCACCATCGAGCCATGCCGCATCGCCATCAAGGATGCCGGCGTGAAGGTCTCGGACATCGACGACATCATCCTGGTCGGCGGCATGACCCGCATGCCGAAGGTGCAAGAGAAGGTCAAGGAGTTCTTCGGCAAGGATCCACGCAAGGACGTGAACCCGGACGAAGCCGTCGCCGTCGGCGCCGCCATCCAGGGTTCGGTCCTGTCGGGCGATCGCAAGGACTTGCTGCTGCTGGACGTGACCCCGCTGTCGCTGGGTATCGAAACCCTGGGCGGTGTGATGACCAAGATGATCCACAAGAACACCACGATCCCGACCAAGTTCTCGCAGGTGTTCTCGACCGCCGACGACAACCAGCCGGCCGTGACCATCAAGGTCTACCAGGGCGAGCGTGAAATCGCAGCGGGCAACAAGGCCCTGGGCGAATTCAACCTCGAAGGCGTGCCACCGGCACCACGCGGCACCCCGCAGATCGAAGTGACCTTCGACATCGACGCCAACGGCATCCTGCACGTCGGCGCGAAGGACAAGGCCACCGGCAAGGAAAACAAGATCACCATCAAGGCCAACTCGGGCCTGACCGAAGAGGACATCCAGAAGATGGTGAAGGATGCCGAGCTGAACGCCGAGGAAGACAAGAAGGTCAAGGAACTGGCGGAAGCGCGCAACCAGGCCGACGCCCTGGTGCACTCGACCCGCAAGTCGCTGACCGAATACGGCGACAAGCTCGATGCCGGCGAGAAGGAAAAGATCGAGGCAGCGATTGCCGACCTCGAAGGCTCGATCAAGTCGGGCGACAAGGCCGACATCGACAACAAGACGGCCGCACTGTCGACCGCTGCGCAAAAGCTGGGCGAAAAGATGTACGCCGATATGCAGGCGCAGCAGGCTGGCGGTCCGGGCGCTGAAGGCGGTGCCCAGCAGGGCGGCGCCGACGCCTCGGCCCAGGCTGACGACGTCGTCGATGCCGACTTCAAGGAAGTGAAAGACGCAAAATAATTTTGCGTGGAAGGGAGCCCGGCTTATCGGGTTCCTGAAGGACCGAGCCGACGCAATCGTTTTATGCGCGGCTCGGTTTTTTTGCTCAGACAGTTCGTATTAGCAGATAACAGCAAGGTGCCAAATGGCAAAGCGTGATTTTTACGAGATCCTTGGGGTCGCGAAGGGTGCGTCGGAAGACGAGATCAAGAAGTCGTATCGCAAATTGGCGATGAAGTACCATCCTGACCGCAACCCGGACAACAAGGAAGCGGAAGAGAAGTTCAAGGAGGTCAAGGAAGCCTACGAGATGCTGACCAATCCGGAAAAGCGCGAGGCCTATGACCGTTACGGTCACGCCGGCGTCGATCCGAACATGGGCGGCGGCGGCGGCTTTGGCGGCGGCGGGTTCGGCGATGCTTTCGGCGACATCTTTGGCGACATCTTCGGCGGCGGCCGTGGCGGCCGCGGCGGTGGTCCGCAGGTGTACCGCGGCGCCGACCTGCGCTACAACCTCGAGATCACGCTGGAACAGGCGGCCAACGGCTTCGACACCACGATCCGCGTGCCGAGCTGGGACAAGTGCGACACCTGCCACGGCAGCGGCGCCAAGCCCGGCACCCAGCCGGTCACCTGCACCACCTGCGCCGGCCACGGCCAGGTGCGCATGCAGCAGGGTTTCTTCAGCATCCAGCAGACCTGCCCGAAGTGCCATGGCAGCGGCAAGATGATCCCGGAGCCTTGCCCATCGTGCAGCGGCGCCGGACGCATCAAGCGCAACAAGACGCTGGAAGTGAAAATCCCGGCCGGTATCGACAACGGCATGCGCATCCGCTCGACCGGCAACGGCGAGCCGGGCACGAATGGCGGCCCGTCGGGCGACCTGTACGTGGAAATCCACATCAAGCCGCACGCCGTGTTCCAGCGCGAAGGCGACGACCTGCATTGCGAAATGCCGATCTCGTTCTCGAAAGCGGCCTTGGGCGGCGAGATCGAAGTGCCGACCCTCACCGGCAAGGTCTCGTTCACCGTGCCCGAAGGCACGCAAACGGGTAAAACCTTCCGCCTCAAGGGCAAAGGCATCAAGGGCGTGCGTTCCGGCTACGCGGGCGACCTGTTCTGCCACGTCGTCGTCGAAACGCCTGTGAAACTGACCGAGAAGCAGAAGGACCTGCTGCGCGAATTCGAGCGCAGCACCAACGAGGGCGGTGCCAAGCACAGCCCGCAAAGCAAGGGCTGGATGGACAAGGTCAAAGACTTCTTCGAATAAGCGATCCGAGATCGACCGCTGATGGCGCAAGCCCTCAGCGGTTTTTTTTTGCCCGGTGCGCCCGGCGTGTTGCGTTTACAATACGCAATGTTCACGAAAACTCACGGAGCGGTGCCGCATGGCATCCTTCCCCAGCAGGAGAATCCCATGGCAAAAACACCGACCGGCCTGACCGCAGCCGATCTCTTTCAACGCAACCGCGAATGGGCGGCCTCGATGGTCGAAGAGGATCCTAATTTCTTCAAAGATCTCGCTTCCCAGCAAGCCCCGGAATACCTGTGGATCGGCTGTTCGGACAGCCGCGTGCCCGCCAACGAGCTGGTCGGTATGGCGCCGGGCGAGCTGTTTGTCCACCGCAATATCGCCAACGTGGTCGTGCACTCGGACTTGAACTGCCTTTCCGTGATGCAGTTCGCGGTCGACGTCCTGAAGGTCAAGCACATCATCATCTGCGGCCATTATGGCTGCGGCGGCGTGCAAGCGGCGCTGACCAATACCCGCGTCGGACTGGCCGACAACTGGCTGGGCCACGTGCGCGACGTGCGCGACAAGCACGGCAAATACCTGGGCAACGTGGCAGGCCAGGCCGCGACGAACCGCCTCGTGGAACTCAACGTGGCCGAGCAGGTCATCAATGTCGCCCACACGACGGTCGTACGCGATGCCTGGGAGCGCGGCCAGCCGCTGACCATCCACAGCTGGGTCTACGGCGTGCACGACGGCCGGCTGCGCGACCTCGGCATCACGGTCAGCAGCTTCGAGGAAATCGCGCCGAAACTCGCGGTCGTGCTCGAAGCCTACGGCGACAAGGGCGCCGGCCAGTGAACGCTGACGGCGTGAGCGAAAACGGCGACCTGGCACGGCTGCGCGCCATCGTCCGCCAGTTCGTGGACGAACGCGACTGGGACCAGTTCCACACCCCGAAGAATTTGTCGGCGGCGCTGGCGGTCGAGGCGGCGGAATTGCTGGAACACTTCCAGTGGCTGCAGACCGGCCGCGCCGATGAACTCGGCGCGGACAAGCTGGCGCAGGTGCGCCACGAGATGGCGGACGTGCTGGTCTACCTGGTGCGCCTGGCCGACAAGCTCGACGTCGACCTGCTGGCGGCGGTCGAGGAAAAGATGGTGCTCAACCGCGCCAAGTACCCGGCCGACAAGGTGAGGGGCGACGCGCGCAAGTATCACGAGTACAAGGACGCCTGAGCGGCCCGGTGCACGGTAGGGTGGGCACGAGTGCCCACCCTACGTAAAACCCAGCGCGGCATCCGCGTTGGCCACGCCAAGAATTTCCATCAGCTTCTCGAGTTCGATACGCAGCTGCTGCCTTGCCGCCGGTTCCGCGACCCCAAGCGAATCGAGCGTCTTCCGGCACTGCGTCAGCACCCAGAACCGGGTCGGATGCGCCTCGACTCCCGCCAGCAGGCGCTCGGCCAGCCCGTCGATTGCCGCCCTCAGCCGCGCAGCGTCCGGGCCGGATACGTTTTTCTGCGCCGTTCGGTAGGCCCGCAAGCCCTCCAGCACGCGCGGCACAATGAACAGCGGGGCATCGACGATCGGTGCCAGCGGATCTCCCGCCATCAGATCCCGCCCATGCAGATGTATTTGATGACGAGATAATCGTCGATCCCGTAGCGGGAACCTTCGCGTCCCAGGCCCGACTGTTTCACGCCGCCGAAGGGCGCCACTTCCGTCGAAATCAGGCCGGTGTTGACGCCCACCATCCCGGTTTCGATCTGCTCGGCCACGCGCCAGACGCGGCCGATGTCGCGCGAGTAGAAATACGAGGCGAGGCCGAACTCGGTGTCGTTGGCCAGCGCGATCACTTCGTCTTCGGTCTGGAAACGGAACAGGGGTGCCAGCGGACCGAAGGTTTCCTCGCGCGCGATGGCCATGCCGGCCGTCACGTCGGCCAGCACGGTCGGCTGGAAGAAGCTGTGGCCGAGTGCGTGGCGCTTGCCGCCGAGCAGCAGGCGCGCGCCTTTCGACAGCGCATCCTCGATGTGCTGCTCGACCTTGGCCACGGCCTTTTCTTCGATCAGCGGGCCCTGGTTGACGCCGGGCTCGACGCCGTTGCCGACTTTGAGCTTCTCGACGGCGGCCACCAGTTTTTGCGCGAATTCCTCGTAGATGCCGTCCTGCACATAGATGCGGTTGGCGCAGACGCAGGTCTGGCCCATGTTGCGGTATTTGGAGGCCATCGCCCCTTCGACCGCGGCGTCGACGTCGGCATCGTCGAACACGATGAAGGAGGCGTTGCCGCCCAGTTCCAGCGACAGCTTCTTGATCGTTGGCGCGCATTGCTCCATCAGCAGGCGGCCGACGGCGGTCGAGCCCGTAAAGCTGAGCTTGCGCACGAGCGGGTTGCCTGTCATTTCGCCGCCGATGGCTTTCGAGTCGCCGGTGACGACGGAAAACACGCCTCGCGGCACGCCCGCGCGCTCGGCCAGCACGGCCAGGGCCAGCGCGGAAAATGGCGTCAGCTCGGCGGGTTTCAGGACGATCGGGCAGCCGGCGGCGAGCGCCGGCGCGACCTTGCGGGTGATCATCGCGGCCGGGAAGTTCCAGGGCGTGATCGCGGCGCACACGCCGATCGGTTCCCTGGTGACGACGATGCGGCGGTCCGGCCACGGGGACTGCAGGGTGTCGCCGGCCACGCGCTTGGCTTCCTCGCCGAACCACTCGAAGAACGCCGCCGCATAGGCGACTTCGCCCTTCGATTCGGTCAGCGGCTTGCCCTGTTCGGCCGTCATCAGGAGCGCCAGGTCGTCGGCGTTTTCCAGCATCAGGTCGTTCCACTTGCGCAGGATCAGGCTGCGCTCGCGCGCCGTCTTCTTGCGCCAGGCCGGCCAGGCCGCGCTGGCGGCTTCGATGGCGCGCCGCGTCTCCTGCGCGCCCATGTGCGGCACGCTGCCCAGCTTGTCGCCGGTGGCCGGGTTGATCACGTCGACGCTGGCGCCGTCCTGGCCGTCGCACCATTGTCCGTCGATGTAGGCCTGCTGGCGCAGCAGGCTGGGGTCTTTCAGGTTCAGCATCGCATCCTCGTCATGTCCGTCGTATGCCAACGGACATGCTAGACCTTTTTCGGAATGCGCCGCGCCCCTCAGTTGCCCCCTCAGTTGCCTCGGTAGGTCGAGTAGCCGTAAGGGCTCAGCAGCAGCGGGATGTGGTAGTGCTGGGTCGTGTTCTCGATCTTGAACTCGACCGGAATCTGCTCGAAGAAGGTCGGCTGGCGCAGCTTGGCATAGTGGTCGCCGGTCTTGAACACGACCCGGTAGGCACCGGCGGCAAGTGGCTTGCCGGCAGGGTAGAGCGCGCGTATGCGGCCCTGGGCGTCGGTGACGGCGCTGCCGAGCGCGCGCCATTGCGGGCCGTCGCGCTGCTCGAGCGTGACTGCCACGCCCGCGGTCGGCTGGCCACTTTGCAGGTCGAGGATGTGGACGCTGAGCGGATTGTCGGCCGGGGCGGCGGCGCTGGCGGCCAGGCAGGTGGCGGCCAGGGTGAGGGCAAGCAGGGAGCGGGTGATGGTTTTCATGGGATGGTTCCTTTTGTGAATAAATCAGTTGGTGCGCGCTGGCGCGAAGTCGGGATTGGTGGCGATCGCCGCCAGGGCGCAGGCATGGTCGTTGGTCGCGCCGCCGCCACCGGCGACGCCGATCGCGCCGACGACTTCGCCCTGAGCGCGCAGCGGCACGCCGCCGCCGAGCAGCAGCAGTTCGGGCAGCGTGGACAAGTTGCGGGCGTCCGGGTTGGCGGCGGCATTCCGGGCCAGCTCGAGCGTCGCGCTGCGGGTCGACAGCGCCGTATAGGCCTTGCGACGGCTTGCCTCGGTATTGTGGGGACCGACGCCGTCGGCGCGCTGGACGGCCACCAGGTTGCCGCCGCGGTCGACGACCGAGACGACGATGGCGCGGCCTTGCGCGCGGCAGGCGGCAATCGCGGCGCCGGCCAGGCCATTGGCCGCCTCGAGCGAGAGGTCGGCGCTGCGCGGCAGGGCAGCGAAGGCCGGTTGCGCCAGCAGGAGGGCGCACAGGGCGAGGGTGCTGCGGGTCATGGTCTTCCTTCGGTAACGGTGAGCCGCCAGTCTAGGATGCCGATCCCGACGCCAGCCTGACGCGCAGATGACAATCCTGTCATGTTGGGCGCCGCCCGCCCGGCTTAGAATGGGCGCCATGCACATCCTCATCATCGAAGACGAGCCGAAGACCGGCGACTACCTGCAGCGCGGCCTGCGCGAGTGCGGGTTCACGGCCAGCCTGGCGCGCAACGGCCGCGACGGGCTGCACCTGGCCAGCGAGGAAGAGGTCGACCTGGTGGTGCTCGACGTGATGCTGCCGCGCATGGACGGCTGGGAGGTGCTGGCGGCCCTGCGCGCCCGCCACGAGACGGCCCAGTTGCCGGTGCTGTTCCTGACCGCCCGCGACGAGGTACAAGACCGCGTAAAAGGACTCGAACTGGGCGCCGACGATTACCTTGTGAAACCCTTCGCCTTTGTCGAACTGGTGGCGCGCATCCGCACCCTGCTGCGCCGTGGCCGGGTGCGCGAGGACGAGGTGCTGCGCATCGGCGACATGGAGATCGACGTCATCGGCCGCAAGGTGCGGCGCCAGGGGCGGCCGGTGCTGCTGACGGCCCAGGAATTCAACCTGCTGCACCTGCTGGCGAGGAGGGAAGGGCAGGTGCTGCCCCGTTCGCTGATCGCCTCCCAGGTATGGGACATGAACTTCGACAGCGATACCAACGTCATCGACGCCGCCGTGCGCCGCCTGCGCCGCAAGCTCGACGATCCCTTCGAGCAAAAGCTGATCCATACCCGGCGCGGCATGGGCTATGTGTGCGAGGCCGTGCCCGAGGCGGCGCAGGATCCGCGGGAGCCGCAGGCGTGAAACAGTCGCTGACCCTGCGCGTGAGCCTGGCCTTCGTGCTGATCGTCGCCCTCAGCGCGGCCGGCCTGGGCTGGTACCTGTACCACTCCTTCACCGAGGAGATCGTGCGCCGCGACGACACCGCCTTGCTCGGCAAACTGCGGCAAGTGCAGCAACTGCTCGGCAGCCCGGGCGCAGCGGGGCTGGTGCATGAGCGGCCGCAATATTTTCGGGACACCATGAGCGGGCAGGAAAATTCCCTGGTGCGGATCAGCGATGCCGGCGGCCAGGTGCTGCTCGACATCAATGCGCTGGGCGAACGCTATCCGCTGCCGCGTGCCGCGCCGGCGCCCTCGCGTGCGAGCATCGTCGCCTGGACCAGCAGCGCCGGCTATCCCGCGCAGGTGGTCTCGGGCAGCGCGCGCCTGGGTGGCGAGCGTCCGGTGCAGGTCACGGTGGCGCGCGTGTACGCCGACCGCAGCGCCATGTTCGAGCGTTACCGGCGCCAGATCGTGCTGGCCTGCACCCTGAGCGCGCTGCTGGCCGGCTTGCTGGCGGCCATGATGCTGGCGCGCGGCCTGCGTCCGTTGCGGGCGATCGCCGCGCATGCGGCGCTGGTGCGCCCCGGCCGGCTCGACCGCCAGATCGACGGCGCCGACGTGCCGCGCGAACTGCAGCCCCTGATCGCGGCCCTGAACGCCATGCTGGCGCGCCTGCACGACGGCTACACGCGGCTGTCGGGCTTTTCGGCCGACCTCGCGCACGAACTGCGCACGCCCCTGAACAACCTGCTGGGCCAGACCCAGGTGGCGCTGGCCCAGCCCCGAAGCCCGCGCGAAGTCGAAGACCTGCTGGTCTCGAACGTGGAGGAACTCGAACGCCTGTCGGGGATGGTCGACAGCATGCTGTTCCTGGCCCGGGCGCAGCAGGAAGACGTGGTGCCGGTGCGCACCACGCTGGCGGTCGGGGACGAGTTCGCGCGCATGGCGGAGTTCTTCGAGGGCATGGCCGAGGAGCGCGACTTGACCCTCGAGTATGCGGCGGCGGGCGAGGTGCGGGCCGACGCCCAGTTGCTGCGCCGCGCGCTGGCCAACCTGTTGTCGAATGCGATCCGTCACGCGTACCCGGGCAGCGTGGTGAAGCTGGCGGCTGCGGCGCGCGGGGAATGGATCGAACTGGCGGTCACCAACGAGGGCGAGGCGATCGCCGCGCGTGACCTGCCGCACCTGTTCGAGCGCTTCTACCGCGCCGATACCGCGCGCAGCGAGGGCGCCCGTTCGACCGGCCTCGGGCTCTCGATCGTGAGTGCGATCATGCACTTGCACGGCGGGCGCGCCGAGCTGCGTCCCGGGGCCGGCCGCAATACCTTCGTGCTGCTGTTCCCGGCCGCCTGAGAACGCGTTCTGCGCCGGGCAGGACAGTAGCCGGGCCGTTGCCCAACGGTTTCGTGTTGGCACCCTTCCTCAGTTGCCGTTAAGCTTTTGTTACGAAATCAAGGATGCAGTAGCAGATCGAGGCTAGGCATGCGCGCCACCTGCGCGTTGTTTGATCTGGATTAATGGCCCCTCGCGCTCGGACCAGATTGCTCGTATGATGGTCTTCAGTGCGCCCACGACAAGGTATTGACTATGCGCCCCATCGTAATCGTTCCGGCATGCACGCGTGACTTTGGCGAACACCCGTATCACGCGGCCCAGCACAAGTATGTCGACGCCATCGTCCTTGGCGCCGACTGCGCTCCCATGATCCTGCCTTCGCTGGGCAAGGATCTCGACCTGGAAACGATGCTGCAGCTCTGCGATGGGATCATGCTCACCGGCTCGGCATCGAACGTCCATCCCAGCTATTACTCCGAAGAAGTGCTCGACCCCTCGCTGCCGCAAGATCCGGCGCGCGACGAGACCACGCTGCCGCTGATCCGGGCGGCGGTCGGGCGCGGCATTCCGATCATTGCGATCTGCCGCGGTTTCCAGGAAATGAACGTGGCCCTCGGCGGCTCGCTGCACCAGGCGGTGCAATTGGTGGAAGGCAAGTTCGACCACCGCGAAAACCCCGAACTCGGCATGGACGAGCAGTACGGCGACGCCCACAAGGTCAGGCTGACCCCGGGCGGCATCCTGCACGGGATCGTGGGTGCCGACGAAATTCCCGTCAATTCGCTGCACGGACAGGGCGTCAACGAAATGGCGCCCGGCCTGGTGGTCGAGGCGGTCGCCGAGGACGGCCTGGTCGAGGCCTTCTCGGTCGGCGCCGCGCCCGGCTTCACGCTCGCGGTGCAATGGCACCCGGAGTGGCGCATCACGCAGAACCCGTATTCGATGAAGATGTTCGGCGCCTTCGGCCAGGCCTGCCGCGACTACCGTGCCAAAAAACTGGGGCTCACATGACCGCCTGTAAGCAAGACGTTTGCTGCGGTGCGGCCGGCGCCGTCCCGTAGCTGCCTCGATCCCTCCCGCATAAGCTGCAGGCGTCGTTGCGCCTGCGAAGATGAAACCAGACTGAGGCAATCATGGCAATCCGCGAGAATTTTTCTTATACCGACATGGACGAGTGGCTCAATGCCAAGCGCGTCACCGAAATCGAATGCCTGGTGCCGGACCTGACCGGCGTGGCGAGAGGCAAGATCCTGCCCCGCATCAAATTTACCGAAGAGCGGGGCATGCGCCTGCCTGAAGCCGTGCTCGGCATGACCGTCACCGGCAACTCCCCGATCGGCGACGACGCCTATGACCGGGCCATTTCCAGCACCGACCGCGACATGATCCTGAAGGCCGACCCGACCACCATCACGATGGTGCCGTGGGCGGTCGACCCGACCGCGCAGGTGATCCACGACTGTTACTTTGCCGACGGCACGCTGGTCGACTTCGCCCCGCGCTCGGTATTGCGCCGCGTCCTGAAACTGTACCGCGAGAAGGGCTGGAAGCCGCTGGTTGCGCCCGAGCTCGAGTTTTACTTGACCGCGAAAAACATCGACCCCGACCTGCCGCTGGCCGCCCCGATCGGCCGCAGCGGCCGCGCCGAGACCAGCCGCCAGGTCTACAGCATCGATGCCGTCAACGAATTCGACCCGCTGTTCGAGGACATCTACGATTATTGCGACCTGATGAACCTCGACGTCGACACCCTGATCCACGAGATCGGCGCCGGCCAGATGGAAATCAACTTCCAGCACGGCGACCCGCTGGGCCTGGCCGACAAGGTGTTTTATTTCAAGCGCACGCTGCGCGAAGCGGCCTTGAAACACGACATGTACGCCACCTTCATGGCGAAACCGATGGCCGGCGAGCCGGGCTCGGCGATGCACGTGCACCAGAGCGTGGTCGATGCCGAAACCGGGCGCAACATCTTCAGCAATGCCGAGGGCGGCGAATCGCCGCTGTTCCGCCAGTACATCGGCGGGCTGCAACGCTACATGCCGTCGGCGATGGCGATCGTCGCCCCTTACGTCAATTCCTACCGCCGCATCGTGCGCAACACGGCCGCGCCGATCAACCTGCAGTGGGGCGTCGACAACCGCACCGTGGGCTTCCGGGTGCCGGTATCGGGCGCCCAGGACCGGCGCATCGAGAACCGCATCATCGGCGCCGACGCCAATCCCTATCTCGCGCTGGCCGTGACGCTGGCCTGCGGCTACCTCGGCATGGTCGATGCGCTGGAGCCGACCCAGATCGTCGAGGGCAGCGCCTACAAGATGCCGGTCGCATTGCCGCAGGGCCTGCCGGAAGCGCTGCACCACCTGCGCGGCGAGGCGCGCCTGCGCGAAGTGCTGGGCGACCGTTTTATCGATGTGTATTCCGCGATCAAGGAACTCGAGCACCAGGAGTTCATGACCGTCATCAGTCCATGGGAGCGCGAACACCTGTTACTGCACGTTTAAAAGTTTCAACTCCAAAACCAGGGTTTCATAACTAAAACGAGGTGCCATCATGGCAACCGACGATACGGCGGTGCTAGCCGCCAGCTTGACCTCCGCGCGCGTGCCGAATGTGGAAACGTTCGACACCCGTGCCCTGCAACAACTCGATTCCGCCCACTTCCTGCACCCGTTCACCGACCACGCCGCCCTCAGAGACAAGGGCGCGCGCGTGATCGTGCGCGGGCAGGGCGTCCACCTGTGGGACTCGGACGGGCACCAGCTCATCGATGGCATGTCGGGGCTGTGGTGCGTGAATGTCGGCTATGGGCGCACCTCGATCTCCGACGCCGTCTACCGGCAAATGGAAACGCTGCCCTTCTATAACAGTTTTTTTAACACGACTAACGTCCCGGCCTTGCGCCTGGCGGCCGAACTGGTGGCGCTGGCGCCGGCCCGGTTCAGCCACGTGTTCTTCACCGGTTCCGGCTCGGAAGCGAACGACACGGTCGTGCGCATGGTGCGGCGCTTCTGGGACATCCTGGGCCAGCCCGAGCGCCAGGTCGTCATCAGCCGCCAGAACGCCTATCACGGCAGCACGATGGCCGGGGCCTCGCTGGGCGGGATGGCGGGCATGCACGCCCAGGGCGGCCTGCCGATCCCCGGCATCCGCCACATCGGCCAGCCGAACCATGCCGAGTCCGGCCACGGCATGAGCGAGGACGCATTCGGGCTGCTTGCGGCCGGCTGGCTGGAACAGGAAATTCTCGCCATTGGGGCGGACAAGGTCGCGGCCTTCATCGGCGAGCCGGTGCAGGGCGCGGGCGGCGTCATCATCCCGCCCGCGACCTACTGGCCGGAAGTGCAGCGCATCTGCGACAAGTACGGCATCCTGCTGGTGGCCGACGAAGTCATCTGCGGCTTCGGGCGCCTCGGCACCTGGTTCGGCTCCGAGCTGATGGGGTTCACGCCCGACCTGATCAGCTTTGCCAAGGGCGTCACCTCCGGCTATGTGCCGCTCGGCGGCGTCCTGATCGGCAAGCGGGTGGCGCATGCGCTGGTCGAGCAGGGCGGCGACTTCAACCACGGCTTTACCTATTCCGGCCACCCGGTCGCCTGTGCGGCGGCGCTGGAAAACCTGCGCATCCTGCGCGAAGAGCGCCTGGTCGAACAGGTGGCGCTGGAAACCGGGCCGTACCTGAAGGCGGCGTTCGAGCGGCTGGCGACGCACCCGCTGGTCGGACATGCCGAAACTTGCGGCATGGTGGCGGGGCTGACATTGGTCAAGGTCAAGGGTGCAAGCGCGCACGACTGCGTCCCCTTCGAGCGCGCGCTGCAGGTCGGGATGCTGTGCCGCGGGCACATGTTCGAGCAGGGCGTCATCATGCGCGCCGTGGGCGACCGGATGATCGTGGCGCCGCCGCTGGTGATGACGAAGGAAGAGATCGACGCGATGGCCGCGCGGATCTGGACTTGTTTGGATTTAACGCTGGCCGATGTGCGTAGCCGGGGGTGGGTGTGACGTAGGGTGGGCGGCTCTACCCTGGTGCCTGCATTTACGCGACACTGGCGCCGCCCACGCGTTCAACCGCCATGTGATCTACCGCGAATGATCGACCGTGCGTTGAACGCGTGGGCGGCATCGGACGCCGCGGATCGGCAAACGTTCGGGTGGAGCCGCCCACCCTACGCCCCTCGCTCGCAGATCAACCGAATCAGGCACTGGCCGGGATCGACTTCGACGGCTCGGTCCGGTTCTTGAGCACCTGCGGCGCCAGCGAACCGGCGAACATGCCGGCAAACGCGGCCAGCAGGCCGGCCAGCTGGCCGGGGAAGGCTTCGCCCAGGTTCGACACCTGCGGGAAGAACAGGATCCAGACGAACAGCCCGGCACCGATCGAGAAGATTGCGCCTTGCGTGGTGGCGCGCTTCCAGTACAGGCCCATCACCAGCGGCACGAAGGCGCCGACCAGGGTGACCTGGTAGGCCGAGGACACCAGTTCGTAGATCGAGGTGCCTTCCATCATGATCGCGTAGGCCAGCACCAGGGCGGCAAAGACGACGATGGTCACGCGCATCGCGAACAGTTGCTGACGGTCGGACATGCCGGGACGCAGGTTTTTCAAGATGTTTTCCGTAAAGCTGGTCGACGGCGCCAGCAGCGTGGCCGACGAGGTGCTCTTGATCGCCGAGAGCAGGGCGCCGAAGAACAGGATCTGCATGATGAGCGGCATCTTGGTCATCACGAAGGTCGGCAGCAGCTGCTGGTAGTCGTTCTTGGCGATCGCCATCGCGTTCTCTCCCATCACGACGACGGCGGCGGCGACGATGAACATCGGCACGAAGGCGAACAGGATGTAGCTGGCGCCGCCGACGACGGCGCCGGTGCGCGCGGTCGGCGCGTCCTTGGCCGACATCACGCGCTGGAACACGTCCTGCTGCGGAATGCTGCCGAACATCATGGTCACGGCCGCACCGATGAAAAAGGCGATCTCGGTGAAGGTCGGTTCCGGCCAGACGCGCCACAGGTCGGCGCTGCTCGCCATGTCGAGCACGCGGCCGGCGCCGCCGGCCAGGTCGGCGGCGAAGAAGGCGATGATCGACATGCCGATCACCAGCACGATCATCTGGATGAAGTCGGTCAGCGCAACGGCCAGGAAGCCGCCCACCACCACATAGATCAGCACGGCAAGGGTGCCGATCACCATGCCCGTGGCCGGCGACATCGCGCCGCCGGTCAGCACCGAGAACACCAGGCCGAGCGCCGTGATCTGGGCCGCGACCCAGCCGAGGTAGCTGAGGATGATCGCGACCGAGCAAAAGATTTCGATGCCCTTGCCGTAGCGCTCGCGATAGTAGTCGCCGATGGTGAGCAGGTTCAGCTTGTAGAGCTTGGTGGCGAAGAACAGGCCGACCAGGATCAGGCAGGTGCCGGCGCCGAACGGGTCTTCGATGATGGCGTTCAGGCCGCCCTGCACGAACTTGGCCGGCACGCCCATCACCGTCTCGGCGCCGAACCAGGTGGCAAATGTGGTGGTAATCACCATGATCAGCGGCAGGCTGCGCCCTGCCACGGCGAAGTCGCTGGTATTCTTGATACGCGAGCCCGCCCAAACCCCCAGCGCCAGCGTGCCCAGCAGATAGAGCACGACACAGGTAATCAAGGTGTAGTTCATCATGGTGACGGCGGCTCCGGGGTAAATAATTATCGGGCGGAAAATCGGCGATTATAGCGGCAGAAGTTGGCCGCAGGATGCAGTTTGCGCCGTTTTTCGTGGGGTTTTCTTCACTTTGGGAGGAACGCTGGCATGCCAACAACAACCTGGCACGAACGTGCCGCCGAACTGTCCATCGACGGACGCGCCTTGATCGATGGCGAACGCCGCGACGCGCGCGCCCAGGCGCGCTTCGACTGCCTGTCTCCGGTCGACGGGCGCAAGCTGGCCGAGGTCGCGCGCTGCGACGGGCTCGATGTCGATGCGGCGGTGGCCGCCGCGCGCGCCGCCTTCGAGGACCGGCGCTGGGCGGGCAAGGCGCCGGCCGAGCGCAAGAAGGTCCTGGTCCGCATGGCCGACCTGATGTTGCAGCACCGCGACGAGCTGGCGCTGCTCGAAACCCTCGACATGGGTAAGCCGATCCGCTACAGCCGCAGCGTCGACGTCCAGCTGGCGCAGAACTGCATTCGCTGGTACGGCGAAGCGATCGACAAGCTCTACGACCAGGTCGCACCGACCGCCGACGATAGCCTGGCCTTGATCACGCGCGAGCCGGTCGGCGTGGTGGCGGCGATCATCCCCTGGAACTACCCGATGCTGATGGCCGCCTGGAAGATTGGCCCGGCGTTAGCAAGCGGCAACAGCCTGGTGCTGAAGCCCTCGGAAAAAGCGCCCTTGAGCGCGCTGCGCCTGGCCGAACTGGCGCTGGAAGCCGGCGTGCCGCCCGGCGTGTTCAACGTGGTGCCCGGCTACGGCGAGGAAGCCGGACGCGCGCTCGGGCTGCACATGGACGTCGACTGCATCGCGTTTACCGGCTCCACGCGCACCGGCAAGCAGATCGTGCAGATGGCCGGGCAGTCGAACCTGAAACGCGCCTGGACCGAACTGGGCGGCAAATCGGCCAACATCGTCTGCGCCGATTGCCCCGACCTCGATGCGGCCGTGCGGGCCGCGATCGGCTCGATTTATTTTAACCAGGGAGAGAGCTGCAACGCGCCCTCGCGCCTGTTCGTGGAAAGCACGATCAAGGACGCCTTCCTCGACAAGGCCCTGAGCATGATCCCGCAGTTCGCGCCGGGCGACCCGCTCGACGAGGCGACCGTGATGGGCGCCATCGTCGACCCGGCCCAGATGAAAACCGTGCTCGGCTACATCGAATCGGGCAAGCAGGAGGGGGCACGCCTGCTGGCCGGCGGCGCGGCGGCGCGCGTCGAGTCGGGCGGCCTGTACGTCGAGCCGACCCTGTTCGACGGCGTCGACGCCACGATGCGCATTGCCCGCGAGGAAATCTTCGGGCCGGTGCTGTCGGTGCTGTCGTTTACCGACCTGGACGAGGCCGTGCGCCAGGCGAATGCCACCCCTTATGGCCTGGCGGCGGCCGTGTGGACGGCGGATGTCACAAAGGCGATCCGCACGGCGCGCGCCCTGCGTGCCGGCACCGTGCACGTGAACCAGTACGACAACGACGACATCACGGTGCCCTTCGGCGGCTATAAACAGTCGGGCAACGGCCGCGACAAGTCGTTGCATGCGTTCGATAAGTACACGGAACTGAAAACGACCTGGATCCAGGTCGGATAGGCGGCAACAAAGGAAAGGGCGGGAACGCGCCGGTGCGTTGCCCGCCCGTCCATGTTGCGCGAACGATGCTTACGGCTTGTAATACTTGACGGCACTCATCGCCGCGCCGGCCCCTTCCAGCTTGATCGGCGAGCCTTCAGGCAAATAGAAGGTATTGGCCGAGCCGGTGACGGTAACGGTCACCGGGACGGCACTTGGGCGGAAGACGATCGTGTTGTTCGCCCCGGAAACCGTGACGGTTCCGCCGGCCTGGGCTGCCGCTACCCAGATGCGGTTGAGGTTGCCGCTCACGGTCAGGTCGGTGGCGCCGCTGAAGGTAATCGGATAATCGCTACCCGAGGTGCCGACCGTCATGCGGTTGGCGTTGAAGTTAATACCCGGCGCTGCAGGAGGCGCTTCCAGCACGACCGCTGGCGTCGTCGCGGCCGGCGCCGGGGCGGCGGCATGTGCCGGAGCCGCAGCCGCCGGTGCCGAGGCACCGCTCGCTCCGCCGCCACCGCCACAGGCGGTCAGCAGGCTGGCGACGAGCACACACATGAGAGGTTTGTTCATGATCGGTACGGGGTTGGTGAAGGAAATTGAATCGTAGCAACTTCGTTTTCACCAAAAAGCTGCTCTTCTTGTTAGATGATCTGTAACAAGCACGATGCGGCACGCGAGAGACAGTTGCGCAGACCGGGCATCCTTGGTGGCGCCACCGCCGCTAAGGCCAGTCAAGCCTGCCCCTCGGTCTCCGCCACCGTGCTACATTCACCGGTCCGTCCCGGCCGGAGAGTGAGATGAACGATGCGATGCGCACCTTTCTGCGCGACCACAACATTCACGAAGTCGAGTGCGTCATCGCCGACATGACCGGCATCGCGCGCGGCAAGATCCTGCCCAAGGACCTGTTCCTCGACGGCGGCGACATGCGCCTGCCGAAGAGCGTGCTATTAAATACCGTGAATGGCGAGCAGCCGGACAACCTGCCGTATGTCGGCGCCACCGATCCCGACATGGTCTGCGTGCCCGATCCGGCGACGATCCGCGTCGTGCCCTGGGCTTCGGAGGCGGTGGCGCTGGTCATCCACGATTGCGAGAAGTTCGACGGCAGCCCGGTCGAGCTGGCGCCGCGTTCGGTCCTGCGCCGCGTGCTGGGCCTGTACGCGCAGCGCGGCTGGAAACCGGTGGTCGCGCCGGAGATGGAGTTTTACCTGGTGGCACGCAACGTCGACCCGCATGTGCCCCTGATGCCGCCGCTGGGCCGCACCGGCAAGATCGAGCTGGGCCGCCAGTCCTATTCGATCGACGCCGTCAACGATTTCGACCCTTTTTTTCTTGAGCTGTCGAGCTTCTGTAAAACCCATGAGCTGGGCGTGGAAACCCTGATCCACGAAGCCGGCGCCGGCCAGATGGAGATCAATTTCGCCCACGGCGACGCGCTCGAACTGGCCGACCGCGCCTTCCTGTTCAAGCGCGCCGTGCGCGAGACGGCGCTGCGCCATGGCATCTTCGCCACCTTCATGGCCAAGCCCATGGAAACCGAACCGGGCAGCGCGATGCACGTGCACCAGAGCGTCGTCGATACCGCGACCGGCCGCAACATTTTTACGGCGTCCGATGGCGGACCGAGCCGGCTGTTCTTCCACTTCATCGGGGGACTCGAGAAATACGTGCCGCCGGCACTGCTGATGTTCGCGCCCCACGTGAATTCCTACCGGCGCCTGTCGCGCTTCCAGTCGGCGCCGACCAATGTGCGCTGGGGCTACGACAACCGCACCTGCGGCATCCGCGTGCCGAACTCCTCGCCGGCCAACCGGCGCGTCGAGAACCGGGTGCCCGGCGTCGACGTGAATCCCTACCTGGCCATGGCCGCCACCCTCAGTTGCGGCTACCTCGGCATGGTCGAAGGGGTGACGCCGTCCGCGCCCACGCTCGAGAGCGCCGAGCACATCCATGACGGCCTGCCGCGCAACCTGGAAGACGCGATCCTGCGCATGCGCCAGTGCGCGCCGCTATCGGACATGCTGGGCGCGCTGTTCGTGCAGGCATTCTGCGAAGTGAAGGAACTCGAGTTTGCGACCTTCAGCCGCGTGATCAGCTCGTGGGAGCGCGAGCATTTGATGTTGCTGGTGTAGGGTAGGCTTGGTCATTGAAGCCCCGGCTTCAATGACCCCACGCGCTTCACGGGCGACGCAATGTCTGCTGCGGCGTCCGGTTTGACATATCGATTTTCCGCCGTGATACCGCGTGGGCGGAGCCCACCCTACGAAAAACGCTGGAGCACGGTATAGCCGCCATTGTCCGGCGTCGACTGCACCAGCGCATAGCCGTCGACGTCCCAGACCAGCTTTTCGGATTCAGGCGGGACGACGGCATGCTTGGCGCGCCGCGCCAGGGTGACGTGGGGGCGGAAGGGGCGCGCTTCCGGCGTCAGTCCGAGCGCGACCAGCGCATCCGACAAATCCGCATGCAGTTGCAGCAGTGCGGGCGGCTCGGCATGCGGTTCGAGCACGGCGATGCCGTGCGGCCAGAGCGTCGGGATGCCGAGCGAGAGGGAAAAGGGGGTAAATGGCAGCGCCAGGCCCGCTTGCAGTGCGGGCAGCCGTTCGGTCGGGATGGCGCCCAGGAAATGCAGCGTCAGGTGCAGCTTGGCGGCGTGGACCGGGCTGGCGCCGCGCGGCCAGGTCCAGCAATCGCGCCGCGCGCGCAGCGCGTGGCGGATCGCCGGATCGGGCCAGAGGGCGATAAACAGGCGCGCCGTGGAAGCACTACCGGGAACGCTGCTCATCGCCGTCTCCCTTTAAAAGCAGTGTTCCTGGGCCGGGAAACTGCCGTCCTTCACGCCGTCGACATAGGCGCGCACGGCGCCCTCGATGCTGGTTTGCCCCTCCATGAAGTTGCGCACGAATTTCGCCTTGTGGCCTGGGAAGACGCCCAGCATGTCGTGCATCACCAGCACCTGGCCCGAGCAGTCGGGGCCGGCGCCGATGCCGATCGTCGGCACGGCCAGCAGTTCCGTCGTTTCCTTGCCCAGCCGGGCCGGCACGGCTTCGAGCAGCACGATGGCCGCGCCCGCGGCCTGCAGCGCCAGGGCATCGCTTTTCAGGCGCTCGGCGCCTGCTTCGGTTTTACCCTGCACCTTGAAGCCGCCGAGCTGGTGCACGAATTGCGGGGTCAGGCCGATGTGGGCGCAGACCGGGATGCCGCGCTCGGTCAGGAAGGCGACGGTCTCGGCGACCCAGGCGCCGCCTTCGATCTTGACCATCTGGGCGCCGGCGCGCATCAGCGCGGCTGCGCTCTCGAAGGCCATTTCCTTGGTGGCGTAGCTGCCGAAGGGAAGGTCGGTCACCAGCAGGGCATTCTTGTTGCCGCGTGCGACAGACGCCGTGTGGTAGACCATGTCGCCCAGCGTCACCGGCAGGGTCGAGGAATGGCCGGCGCAGACCATGCCGAGCGAATCGCCGACCAGCAGCATGTCGACCCCGCAGCGGTCCATCAGGGACGCGAAGCTGGCGTCATAGCAGGTCAACATGGTGATCCTGTTGCCGGCGGCGCGCATCGCATGCAGCGCGGGAATGGTCACGGCCTTGGCCGCGGCCTTGGGTGCCGGCTGGACAGGCGCAGGGGGCTCGCCGCCCGTCATTTCCTTGCCCTGCAAATAAGCGGTCATGGTGCTCCTTTGAAAACGAGTTAAATCGATCGCGTAGTGTAATGCGGCCACAAAAATCGTGCCGAAACGACTATTTTTTAGCTACGGAAGATGAAGTAGACGGCGCCGACCAGGCACAGCGCCGCCCACACATAGTCCAGCTTGAACGGCTGGTTCATATACAACATCGCGAACGGCACGAACACCGTCAGCGTGATGGCTTCCTGCATGATCTTCAGTTGGGCCAGGCTGTACTGGGTGGCGCCGATGCGGTTTGCCGGCACTTGCAGCAGGTATTCGAACAGGGCGATGCCCCAGCTCACCAGCGCGGCGACATACCAGGCGCGCGAATGCATGTTCTTCAGGTGCCCGTACCAGGCGAAGGTCATGAACACGTTCGACAGCACGAGCAGGCCCGCGGTCTGGACAAAAACGGGGATCTGCATGTCAGTCGAGGCGGGCGATGGCCTGATCGGCGACGGCCGGCAGGAAGCCGGCGGCAGGGCCCAGGCCGGGAATCACGGCGCCGGGCGCGATTTCGAGCAGGGGCGCCAGCACGAAGGCGCGCTCGTGCATGCGCGGATGCGGCACCACCAGCTCAGGGGTATCGATCGTTGCATCGCAAGATTCAGCGCCGTACAGCAGCAGGTCGAGGTCGAGCGTGCGAGGGGCGTTGCGGTAGGGACGCTCGCGGCCATGCTGGAGTTCGATCGCCTGCAGCAGTCCCAGCAAGGCGTGGGCGTCCAGGCTGGTATCGAGCCGGGCCACGGCGTTGATGTAGTCGTCGCCCGAGGAGTCGATCGGCGCCGTGCGCCACAGGCTGGAACTGGCCGTCAGCCGGCAGCCGGGCTGCGCGGCCATCAGGGCCAGGGCGTCGCGCACGTTCGCGCGCGCATCGCCCAGGTTGGCGCCGATGCCGACGAAGGCGATCATTCCTCGCCTGGACCCTGGCTCGCGGCAGCGCTCGACGGTGCCGCGGCCACGCCGGCCGTGCCTTCGCCAGCGCGGTTGCGCGGTGCGCGGCGCGGCGGACGCTTCTTCTTTTCGCCGCTGGCCGGGCGCGCGTTGGCCTGGGTCACCAGGCGCTCGCGCTCGCCCGCTTCGGCGTCGTAGAAGGCGGTCCACCATTCGCCGATCTCGTTGTCGAGTTCGCCCGAGGCGCAGCGCAGCAGCAGGAAATCGTAGCCGGCGCGGAAGCGCGGGTTTTCCAGCAACTTGTACGGCGCACGCCCGGTGCGGCGCTCGAAGCGCGGCTGCATGGCCCAGATGTCGCGCATGTCGGTGGCGATGCGGCGCTGCAGGGCCAGGTTCTCGGTCTGGGTGTCGAGCACGGCGTCGGCGGCCAGGTGCAGGGCCGGGATCGGCGCTTCGCCGGCGGCCCGGTAGGCCGTCCACTTTTCGAGCACCTGGTGCCACAGTAGCGAGGCGAACAGGAAGCCGGGCGACACCCCCTTGCCGGCCTTGACACGCGCATCCGTGGATTCCAGGGCCAGGGTGACGAACTTCATGCCGATTGGCTGTTCCAGCACCACGTCGAGCAGCGGCAGCAGGCCGTGGTGCAGGCCGGCCGAGCGCAGTTCTTTCAAACAAGCCAGGGCGTGGCCCGACAGCAGCAGTTTCAGCATCTCGTCGAACACGCGCGCGGCCGGCACGTTGTCGATCAGCGGCGCCATCACGGGGATCGGCGCACGGGTGGCCGGTTCGATGGTAAAGCCCAGCTTGGCGGCGAAGCGCACCACGCGCAGCATGCGCACCGGGTCTTCGCGGTAGCGCGCTTCCGGCATGCCGATGATGCGCAGGGTCTTTTCGCGGATGTCGGCGATGCCGCCATGGTAGTCCAGCACGGTCTGGGTGGCGGGATCGTAGTACATCGCGTTGATGGTGAAGTCGCGCCGCGCCGCATCTTCGTGCTGCGGTCCGAAATTGTTGTCGCGCAGGACGCGGCCATGCTCGTCCTTGGGCGCGTTGTTGCTGCCGTTGCCGCGGAAGGTCGTCACCTCCAGCAGTTCCTGGCCGAACATCACGTGCACGATCTGGAAGCGGCGGCCGATAATGAAGGCGCGCCGGAACAGCTTTTTCACTTGCTCCGGCGTCGCATCGGTGGCGATGTCGAAGTCTTTCGGTTTCACGCCCAGCAGCAGGTCGCGCACGGCGCCGCCGACAACAAACGCCTTGAAGCCGGCGTCCTGCAGGGTCTGGGTCAGGCGGATGGCGTTCGGCGACACCAGTTTCGGGTCGATGCCGTGTTCTGCCTGGCCGAGGATGTTCGGTTCGCTCGGGTTGCGCTCGTCTTTCACGCCAAGGATTTTACGAATGAATTTTTTAATCATTGAAGAGATGGAGTAAAGGCCAGCCTTGGGCGTGTGCGTGGTTGGCGAGCGCGGCGCTCGGGTTGGTCGCGACCGGATGGGAGACGCTAGAGAGCAGCGGGATGTCGTTGTGCGAATCGCTGTAGAAATAACTGCGCTCGAAGCTGTCGAATGGCAGGCCCAGTTCGTCCAGCCAGGCGTGCATGTGCACCACCTTGCCCGGGCCCGAGGTCGGCGTGCCGTCCAGCCTGCCGGTGAGGCGGCCGTCGGCATCGTATTCCGGTTTCGCCGCGATCAAGTGCTCGACGCCGAAGATGCGGGCGATCGGCGCGGTGAGGTACTGGTTGGTGGCGGTGATGATGGCCACCAGGTCGCCCGCGTCCTGGTGGCGCTCGACCAGCGCGCGCGCCTGCGGGCGGATTGCCGGCTCGATGACTTCCATCATGTAGCGCTCGTAGAGGGCGTCGAGCCGGTCCGGCGAATAACTGGCCAGGGTGGACAGGGCGAATTCGAGGTATTCGACCGGGTCGAGCACGCCGGCCTGGTACTGGGCGAAAAATTCCTCGTTGCGGCGCTGGTAGCTGGCGGCGTCGATTGCGCCGATGCGCACCAGGAACTGGCCCCACTCGTAATCGGAGTCGATCGGCAACAGCGTGTGGTCGAGGTCAAAGAGGGCGAGATTCATGGTTTGGTTTCTGACTGCGTGGATTCCGACTGCGGGTGCGCCAACAGCAGGTCGCGCAGCAGCGGCAGCGTGACCGGGCGTTGGGTTTCGAGCGAATACTGGTCGAGGGCGTCGAGCATGGTCGCGAGCGAGCGCATGTCGCGCTTGAAATGCGACAGCAGGTAGGGTAGCACGCTGGCCGACAGGGTCAGGCCGCGGGCCTCGGCCGCCTGGGTCAGCGCGGCGATCTTCTGGTCGTCCGACAGGCCGTGGATCAGGTAGATCAAACCCCATCCCATGCGGGTTCGCAGGTCTTCGCGCACCGGCAGCACCGCCGGCGGCACCGGGCCGGTCGAGACCATGTAGGCGCCGTGCTCGCGGATTTGATTGAACAAGGCAAAGGCGTCGATCTGGGCCGCGGCCGACAGGCGGTCGCAGTCGTCGAGCAGGTACAGGGTGGTGTCGGGCGAAAACACGAAGTCGGCGCCCGGCGCGTCGGCGCCGATGTAGCGCGAATGCGGGGTCGCGGCCAGGGCTTGCAGCAGGTGGGTCTTGCCGGCGCCGGTGTCGCCCCACAGGTAGGCGAAATGCTCGCGCGATGCACGCTGCGCGAACTGGTGCATCAGGTGCGCCAGTTCGGCATTTTCCCCGACCTGGAAGGTATCGAGGCTGTGCGCCGGGTCGGCGCCTAAGTCGAGCACCAGCTGTTTCATCGCGTCGGGGTCATCCTGGAGTGGTCATACATGGGGTACGCATGCGGCATTATAGGAGCTGCCGGGCTGACAATGGAAACGCATGCACCCGGCGCGCCGATGACCGGGCCGGACCCGTCGCTGCCAGTGCCTCCGGAAGCGCCGGCGCGATGCACGGCGGTAGGGGCTCCGGATGGCGGGAATGAGGGCATGTTTTTGTTGTTGTCTCGGATAAGCGGGTTGGGGCCGGGCCGTTTTGCTAGAATAGCGAATTGACCAGAATCAGCGATGAATCCGGTCCACGCCTTCTATTTTACCGCCTCCGCTGCCAAATACCATGAGCCAACCATCTAATGTTTCTCTCTCCTATCGCGACGCAGGTGTCGACATCGACGCCGGCGATGCCCTGGTCGAAGCGATCAAGCCGTTTGCCAAGCGCACCATGCGTGAAGGCGTGCTCGGCGGTATCGGCGGTTTCGGCGGGCTGTTCGAGATCAGCAAGAAGTTCAAGGAGCCGGTGCTGGTCTCCGGCACCGACGGCGTCGGCACCAAGCTGAAGCTGGCCTTTGAACTGAATCGCCACGACACGGTCGGCATCGACCTGGTCGCGATGAGCGTCAACGACATCCTGGTGCAGGGCGCGGAACCCCTGTTCTTCCTCGATTACTTTGCCTGCGGCAAGCTCGACGTGGCGACCGCCACCGCGGTGGTCAAGGGCATCGCCCAGGGCTGCGAGCAATCCGGCTGCGCGCTGCTCGGCGGCGAAACCGCCGAAATGCCGGGCATGTACCCGGATGGCGAATACGACCTGGCCGGCTTCGCCGTCGGCGCCGTCGAAAAGTCGCAGATCATCGACGGCAGCAAGATCGTCCCGGGCGACGTCGTGCTGGGCCTGGCTTCGTCGGGCATCCACTCGAACGGCTATTCGCTGGTGCGCAAGATCATCGATGTGGCCAAACCGGACCTGGAAGCCGATTTCCACGGACGCAAGCTGTCGGATGTCCTGATGGCGCCGACCCGCCTCTACGTGAAACCGCTGCTGGCGCTGATGGCGGCGATGGAAGTCAAGGGCCTGGTCCACATCACCGGCGGCGGCCTGGTCGAAAACATCCCGCGCGTGCTGCAGGATAATCTGACGGCAGTGCTCGACAGTAAATCGTGGACCATGCCGCCGCTGTTCCAGTGGCTGCAGCAGCACGGCGGCGTGGCCGATTCCGAGATGCACCGCGTGTTCAACTGCGGCATCGGCATGACGGTCATCGTATCAAGCGAGAACGCCGACGCGGCCATGGCCCAGCTTGCCGCTGCCGGCGAGACCGTCTATCGGATCGGCGAAATCCGCGCCCGCGAAGAGGGACAGGCGCAGACCGTCGTGCTGTAAAAAACACGCCGTTCGTTCAAGGTAAACAGGCCGCTCCCGGTATCCGGAGCGGCCTTTTTCATGCGTGCATGATCAGGTGCCGTACCACGCGCGCACCCTAGGTCTTGTGCAACACCTTCGGGACCATTGCCCCACGCAGCCGGAACGCGTCCGGCATGCGCGAGCCGAGCAGGGGGCGCAAGTACAGGCGGAAGGCGTCGGTGACGTCGGTGCCGGACTCGCTGATGAATTCGTCCTCCATGGTGCGCGTCCTGCCGGCCACCTGGTCGAGCGGCTGCAACTCGTAGTCGACCGAATAGAAACCGGTGCGGCGGATCGCCACCGACCCGTCGCGGTCGCCCCACATGGCGAACTGGACCGCCTTCTCGCCGACCTCGCGGGCTTCGCGCTGGTCGACGTCCGACACGCAGCCGATGAAGGAGCGCTGCAGGTAGCCGAAGGTATCGCCGCGCACCCGCTTGATGCCGAGTTTGGCCTTGATCTCGTCGCACAGCAGGTCGGCCAGGGCGCCGGTGCCCGACAATTGGACGTTGCCGTGGTCGTCCTTCTCGATTTCCTTGGCCAGCAGGGTGGCGACCGGCTCGCCCGAGGCATCGTGGATGCCTTCCGAGACGGCGATCACGCAGCGCCCGTGGCGCGCGTACATGGCTTTGACGTCGGCCAGGAAACGTTCCAGTTCGAACACGCGCTCGGGCAGGTAGATCAGGTGCGGGCCGTCGTCGGGAAATTTTTTACCCAGGGCCGAGGCGGCCGTCAGGAAGCCGGCGTGCCTGCCCATCACGACGCCGACATACACCCCGGGCAGCGCCGCATTGTCGAGGTTGGCGCCGGCAAAGGCCTGGGCCACGAAACGCGCGGCCGACGGGAAACCCGGCGTGTGGTCGTTGCCGACCAGGTCGTTATCGATGGTTTTCGGAATATGGATCGAGCGCAGCGGATAGCCGGCGGCGCGCGCCTGATCGCTGACGATCTTCACGGTGTCGGCCGAATCGTTGCCGCCGATGTAGAAAAAGTGTTCGATCTCGTGCGCGCGCAGCACCTCGAAGATGCGGGTGCAGTAGGCCTCGTCCGGCTTGTCGCGCGTCGAGCCGAGCGCGGAAGAGGGCGTGGCGGCGACCAGTTCCAGGTTGTGGCTGGTCTCCTGGGTCAGGTCGAGGAAGTCCTCGTTGACGATGCCGCGCACCCCGTGCAGGGCGCCGTAGATGCGGGTGACGTGCTGGAAGCGGCGCGCTTCCAGCGTTACCCCCACCATCGACTGGTTGATGACGGCGGTCGGACCGCCTCCTTGTGCAACGAGGATTCTGCCTGACGACATGTACACCTCCCTTGATCGAAGCGACGGATGACCGGCTGCCAGTTTACACCGCCGTTACTGCTGCACCGCTCCCTTGCCGATATGCTTGTCGAGGAATTTTTCGACCCGGCTCCAGAAATCGATGTTGTTCTTCGGCAGGTAGAAGCCGTGCCCTTCGGCCGGATACTCGATCCACTCGACGTTCGGGTTGGTGCGCTTGACGGCCGCATACAGCTTCGTGCCGTGGTCGATCGGCACGCGCCGGTCGACGCCGCCATAGGCCAGCAGCAGCGGGCGCGTGATGCGCGCGGCCTGCTCGATCGGCGAGGTGGCCTTCAGCTGGGCGGCGTCCTTGACGCGGTCGCCGATCATCTCCGGCATGCCGTAGCGTTTCCATTCGTCCGACATGTCGCTGGGATGGTGCGCGCTGCCGTACATGAGGTTGATGTCGGAGACGCCGACCCAGTTCACGCCGCAGCGGTACAGGTCCGGGTCGTTTACCAGGCCCATCAGGGTGGCATAGCCGCCATAGCTGGCGCCCGCGATGCAGACGCGTTGTGGATCGGCATAGCCCTTCTCGACTGCCCAGCGCACGCCATCGGCCAGGTCGTTCTGCATGGCCAGGCCCCATTGCTTGAAGCTGGCGCGCATGTGTGCCGCACCCAGGCCGCTGGTGCCGCGGAAGGAGGGCTCGAGCACGGCATAGCCGCGCGAGGCCAGGAACTGCGACTCCGCGTGCCAGCCCCAGACGTTGCCGCGGACCCAGGGGCCGCCGTGCACCAGCACCACCAGCGGCAGGCCGCTGCGCTTGCCGCCCGGGGGCAGCGTCAACAGGACGGGAATGTGCAGGCCGTCGCGTGCCTTGTAGTTCAGTACCTGCTGGCGGCCCATCTGTTTCGGGTCGATGCCGGGATAGGTCTCGCCGACCTTGTTGAGCAGTCTGGTGTCGCGGTTGAACAGGTAATAGGTCAGTGGAATGGTGTCGGAATAGGCCCCGACCAGCAGCCAAGGCGTCTGTGCATGCTGGGGCGGCGCCGACACGAGGTTGACCGTCGCCGGCAGCAGCTGGTCGACGGTCTGCTGGACGGCCTTCATCGCCGGGTCGAACCATTCGGTCGACAGGGCGTCAGTGGTGAAGATCATGCCCAGCACCTTCTCGCGGCTGGTCATGATGTTGCCGTTGAAGTCATATCCTTTTGTGCTCAGCAGCGGTTCCGGGTTGAGCGTGCCGCTGGCGATGTCGAAGGTGTGCACGGCGCTGGTGTCCCGGCCCTGGCGCGTGCTGACGTACAGTTTGCCGTCGGGGCCGAAGGCCAGCGGCGTCATCGCGTTCTTGTCGCCGTACAGTTTATAGCTGACCAGGGAGCGCCATTCCTTGGTCGCCGGGTCGAAGTAATGGATGGTGCCGGTGTCGTCCTTGCTGCCGAAGGCGATACGCGGCTCGCCCTTGTGATCGAGCATCCAGCCCGTCACGTCCTCCCTCGGGCGCGAGACTTCCTGAGACTGGCCGGTGAGCGTGTTCAGGCGCAGCAGGGTCGACCTGGTCGAACGCCCGTCGGTCTTGACGATCAGGTTGCGCACATAGACGTACTCGGAATCCTGTGCTCCCCACCCCGGGAGCATGAAGGTATGCCAGGGGAGGATGCGGCGTCCGGCCTGCTTGCTCGATGGGCCACGGCCGTTGGTGGCGGCCAGTTGCACCAGCTGGGAGCCGTCGCGGTTGACGGCAAACAGGCCCGGTACATCAGTGGCGTCGCCCTGGGCCACGCTACGGTCGACGACATTGAAGATCAGGCGCTCGCTGTTGACCCATTGAAAGTTGCCGATGTCGGCGTCGTTGTACGAGGCCACCACCTTGCCGCTGTTGGTCTGCAGATCGACCACGACCAGGAAATCACGCTGTCCCGGCGCGCTGCCGCGCGCGGCGATCGCACGCCCATCCGGCGACAGCAGGCCGCCGTTGAAGGCCGGGCTGGCGAAGAAGCGCTCGATCGGCGGCAGGGCGGGCGCAGCCTGCGCCTGGACGGCCGGCCCGGCGCACAGCGACAGTGCGAACAGGGCGGCGTGGAAGAGTGAAGCACGGGCAAAGGACATGCTGGGTTTCCGGTAGAAAAAAAAGGCCGCCCGCAGGCGGAACAGTTATTTCTCAAGAATAACATTTATGCATGCCAAAAAACCATGCATGGTGCATGTTTCCGGTCCTTGTCGTATCGGCGCAGCTCCTTCGCCTACTCGGGCGCCCGGATATGGTCGACCAGCGCATCGCTGGCGCGCGCCGGCGCCGGGCTCAGCAGGCTGGCGATGACGATCGCCGCCAGCCCCGCCGGCACCCCGAAAATGCCGGCCGACATAGGCGCGATGTCGAACCAGGCCGCATCGAGGCGCCCGCCCAGGCTCGGATTGACCCGGATCATGTAGTACAGGCAGACCATGAAGCCGGCCACCATGCCGGCGATCGCGCCGATGTGGTTGGCGCGTTTCCAGAACACGCCCAGCACCAGCGGCGGGAACAGCGTCGAGGCGGCGAGCGAAAACGCGGCGCCGACCAGCGACAGGATGTCGGCCGGTTTTTGCGAGGCGGCGTAGGCGGCAATGAAGGCCACGGCCAGCAGCAGCAGCTTGGAGATCGTCACCCGTTTCTGGGTGGAGGCGCCCGGATCGACGATCTTGTAATAGCCGTCGTGCGACAGCGCATTCGAGATCGCCAGCAGCAGGCCGTCGGCCGTGGACAAGGCCGCCGCCAGTCCGCCGGCCGCGACCAGGCCCGAAATTACATACGGCAGGCCGGCGATTTCGGGCGTGGCCAGCACCAGCACGTCGCCGTCGATCGCGATTTCCGCCAGCTGCACCAGGCCGTCGCCGTTGATGTCGACCACCTGGATCAAGGGATTGACCTTGTCGACGTTGGCCCAGTACGAGATCCAGGTCGGCAGCGAACGGAAATCGCTGCCGACCAGGCTCGTATAGATGTCGTACTTGGCCAGCACCGCCAGCGCCGGGATGCTCAGGTAGATCAGCAGGATGAAGAACAGCGTCCAGAACACCGAGACCCGGGTGTCGCTCACCGAGGGCGTGGTGTAGGCGCGCATCAGGATGTGGGGCAGGGCGGCGGTGCCGAACATCAGGCAGAACACGAGCGCGAGGAAATTATTGCGGCGCGCATCGGACTCGGCTTCGGTGGCGCCGGGGAAGGGCGTGGCATGCGGCTCGGGCGGCTGGGCCCGTGCCAGCAGCCGCCGGCGCTGGTCGCGCCAGAGCACTTCGGCGTCTTCCGGCGATTTCGGATAAGCCGCCAGCGCCCGCTCGGCGCTGCGCACGTCGGCCAGCGAGACGTTGCGCAGGCGCGCCGTATCGAGGCGCAGCTGGGCGGCGCGCCGGCCGCTCTCCCAGGAAGCGGGCAGGCCCGCCAGGCGCGCGCCGACCTCGTCGGCCTCGCGCTGGAAGCTGGCGCGCACTTCCTGCTCGCGCGGGTCGCGCACCAGTTGCGCTTCGCGCTGGGCCAGCTTCGGCAGCACCGAACCGTAGGCCACCTGGGGCACCGGATTGTCGGCGTGCTTGACCGACAGCCACATCGTCGGGATCAGGAAGGCGACCAGGATGATGATGTACTGCGCCACCTGGGTCCAGGTAATGCCGCGCATGCCGCCCAGGAACGAGCACACAAGAATACTCGCCAGCCCGAGGAAGATGCCGACCGAAAAGTCGACGCCGGTGAAGCGCGACGCGATCAGGCCCACCGCATAGATCTGCGCGACCACGTACACGAAGGAGACCACGATGGTCGCGCCCATCGCCAGCAGGCGCACCGGGCCGCCGCGCCCGCCGCTGCCGCCGCCGTAGCGCACCGCCAGGTAGTCGGGGATCGTGTACTGGGCGAACTTGCGCAGGTAGGGGGCAATCAGGAGTGCAACCAGGCAGTAGCCGCCAGTCCAGCCCATGATGTAGGCCAGGGCATCGAAGCCATACACGTACAGGCCGCCGGCCAGGCTGATGAAGCTGGCCGCCGAGATCCAGTCGGCGGCCGTGGCCATGCCGTTGAACATGGACGGCACGCGGCGTCCGGCCACATAGTATTCGGTCACGTTCGAGGTGCGGCTCACCACGCCGATGGTGGCGTACAGCGCAATCGTGGCGAACATGAACAGGTGGCCGATCCACAGCCGCGGCATGCCTTCGTTTTCCAGCACCGTCAGGGTCAGCAGGAAGCCGGCGAAGCAGACGCAGAACCAGGCGTAATAACCGGACAGGCGGCGGAAGTAGCGGGCGTTGCTGCTCACGCGCCGTCCCCGGCCGGGGCGGCGAGGGCCTGCTGGTACGCGCGGTCGTAGCTGCGCATGCGCCATGCATAGGCGCCGATGATGGCCAGGAAGACCAGCGCCGCGCCCTGGGCCGCCATGTAGAACGACAGCGGCCAGCCGAACACGGTGATGCGGGCCAGTTCGCGCGCGAAGTACACGGTGACGAACGCGGTGGCCAGCCAGCACGCCAGCAGCAGGGCGGTGAGGCGGCGCGTGCGGCGCCAGTGGCGGGCGCGCGCCGCGCGCAGGCGCTGCTGGTGTTGCGGGTCGGTGGCGGGCGGCGGGGATTCAGGCGGCATCGGGTGGCGTGGTGACGGGTGGAGGGAAGGTCAGGCGGAACAGGCTGCCCGGGTATTTGGGGAGAATGCTGCGCGGGTTGTTGAAGATGTCGATCTCGGCCCCGTGCTGCCCGGCGATCTCGCGCACGATCGCCAGCCCCAGGCCGCTGCCGGTCGTGTTCGAGCCGAGGATGCGGTAGAAGCGTTCGAACACGTGGACGCGCTCGTGCGGCGCAATCCCGGGACCGGTGTCTTCGACTTCGAGCAGGGCATGCTCGCCGTCGCGCCGCACGCGCACCGTGACGCTGCCGCCGGCGGGCGTATAGCGCAGCGCATTGTCGATCAGGTTCGACAGCAGTTCGCGCAGCATCAGCGTGTTGCCGGCGATGACGACCGGTTCGTCATGCGCTTCGTAGCCGAGGTCGATACCGTGGGCGAACGAGGCCTGTACCCAGTCCTGCACCGTGGCGCGCGCCAGCGTGCCGAGCTCGACCTCTTCGAAAGCGAGCCCCGCGTGCGGCTGGTTTTCCGCACGGGCCAGGGCCAGCAGCTGGTTGACGAGGCGGGTGGCCGACTCCGAGCTTTTCGCCAGTTGTTCCAGCGAGCGGTGGATCTCGTCCGGATTGACCTGGCGCAGCGCCAGTTCCGACTGCATGCGCATGCCGGCCAGTGGCGTCTTCATCTGGTGCGCGGCATCGGCGATGAAGCGCTTCTGCATCTCGATGGTCTGGGCCAGGCGCCCGAGCATGTCGTTGAGCGAGCCGACCAGCGGCGAGATTTCTTCCGGCACCTGGCGCGAATCGATCGGCGACAGGTCGTCGGAGGGGCGCGCGCGGATGCGTTCCTGCAGCTCCGCCAGCGGCGACAGGCCGCGCGACAGGGCGAACCAGACCAGGGCCAGGATGATCGGCAGGATGATGAACTGCGGCAGGATCACGCCCTTGATGATCTCGTTGGCGAGCAGGGCGCGCTTGTCGAGCGTCTCGGCCACCTGGACCAGGGCCTTGCGCTGGACCGTGCCCGGCGCCGCCAGCGGATCGAGGTTGACGTAGAGGTAGGCCACGCGCAGCGGGCGGCCCTGCAGCGCCGCATTGCGAAAGTGCACGGCGCCGTCCATCTCGGCCTCGTCCGCGCGCGGGCGCGGCAGCTCGCGGTCGCCGTCCACGTGGCGGCCGTCGGCATCGAGCACCTGGAAATACACGCTGTCGACATCGTCGGCGCGCAGGATGTCGCGCGCGCTGGCGGGCAGGCGGGTATCGATCGCGCCTTGTTCCACCCGCACCTGCTGGGCCAGCACCGTGACCCGGTTCTCGAGCGCGTGATCGAAGGGCTGGTTGGCGATCGATTTCGCGACCAGGTAGGTGATCGCGATGCTCATCGGCCACAAGAGCAGCAGCGGGGCCAGCATCCAGTCGAGGATCTCGCCGAACAGCGAATGCTGGATGTTTTCTTCCGGCTCGGGATTGGGCGGGACGTACAAAGGCTCGGGCACGCCCGCATCGACCGGCCGCAGGCTGCGTTCGCGCTTGTTCACGTGCCCCGGTTCACTTCGCGTCGAGTGCCTGCCCGGCGGCGCCGCCGCCGGCACGCAGATCCGAATATTTTTCCAGGCAATAACCAAGCCCGCGCACGGTGGCGATGCGCACCCCGCCCACCTCGATCTTCTTGCGCAGGCGGTGCACGTAGACCTCGATGGCGTTGTTCGAGACTTCCTCGCCCCATTCGCACAGGTGGTCGACCAGCTGCTCCTTCGAGACCAGGCGCCCGGTGCGCGCCAGCAGGATTTCGAGCAGGCCCAGTTCGCGCGCCGACAAATCGAGCATCTGGTCGTCGATGTAGGCGCTGCGCCCGACCTGGTCGTAGGCCAGCGGGCCGTGGCGCACCACGGTCGGGCCGCCGCCGGCGCCGCGCCGGGTCAGGGCGCGCACCCGCGCCTCCAGTTCGGACAGGGCAAACGGCTTGGCCATGTAGTCGTCGGCGCCGAGGTCGAGCCCTTCGACGCGCTGCTCGACCGAGTCGGCCGCGGTGAGGATCAGCACCGGCAGCAGGGAAGAGCGGGCGCGCAGGCGGCGCAGCACTTCCAGCCCCGACAGCCTCGGCAAGCCGAGGTCGAGGATCAGCAGGTCGAACTCCTGGGTCGAGAGGGCGGTGTCGGCCTCCTGGCCGTTGCGCACGCAGTCGATCGCATAACCGGACTGGCGCAAGGAACGCGTCAGTCCATCGGCGAGTACGCTATCATCTTCCGCAAGCAAAATTCGCATAAGATCACCCTGTTTTTCGATTAGACCGCTTGGCCGCACCTATTGTGTTTGATTTAGCGCAACAATGCGAGCCTTCCACAACATCCGGTGAAGAATTCGTCCAGATACCGCTTGCAAAAACCACTGGATTTTTATACAGTACTACCTATTGAAATGCGTGAGGGTGCCACTACCTAGGTACCTCCAAGACTGAGAGAAAATTATGGACGACAAAAAAGTTGCAGTAAACGCCTCCGAAAAAGGCAAAGCGCTCGCGGCGGCCCTCGCGCAGATCGAAAAGCAGTTCGGCAAGGGTTCGGTCATGCGCATGGACGCGAACATGCCGGTCGAAGAAGTGCAGACCGTCTCGACCGGTTCGCTGGGCCTGGACATTGCCCTCGGCGTCGGCGGCCTGCCGCGCGGCCGTATCGTGGAAATCTACGGTCCGGAATCGTCGGGTAAAACCACGCTGACCCTGCAGACCATCGCCCAGATGCAAAAACTGGGCGGCACCTGCGCCTTCATCGACGCCGAGCACGCGCTCGACGTGGGTTACGCACAGAAGCTGGGCATCAAGCTCGACGAACTGCTGATCTCGCAGCCGGACACCGGCGAGCAGGCACTCGAAATCACCGACGCGCTCGTGCGTTCGGGTTCGGTCGACCTGGTGGTCATCGACTCGGTGGCGGCACTCACCCCGCGCGCCGAGATCGAAGGCGACATGGGCGATTCGCTGCCTGGCCTGCAAGCGCGACTGATGTCGCAGGCACTGCGCAAGCTGACCGCCTCGATCAACCGCACCAACACGCTGGTCATCTTCATCAACCAGATCCGCATGAAGATCGGCGTGATGTTCGGCAGCCCGGAAACCACCACCGGCGGTAACGCGCTGAAGTTCTACGCCTCCGTGCGCATGGACATCCGCCGTACCGGTTCGATCAAGTCGGGCGACGAGGTCATCGGTAACGAAACGAAGGTCAAGGTCGTCAAGAACAAGATCGCGCCACCGTTCCGCGAAGCCCACTTCGACATCCTGTACGGAGAAGGCACCTCGCGCGAAGGCGAAATCCTGGATCTGGGCGCCGACAACAAGATCGTCGAGAAATCCGGTTCCTGGTACAGCTACAACGGCGAACGCATCGGCCAGGGCAAGGACAATGCCCGCCAGTTCCTGAAAGACCGCCCAGCCCTGGCGCGCGAAATCGAGAACAAGGTCCGTGCAGCACTCGGCGTGCGCGAGCTGCCACCGCCGGTCGGCGGCGACGCCGAAGACAAGGCGCCGAAGCTGAAGGCCGTGTCGGAGTAATGCCGGCGTGCCGTATGCGCTTGCAGTCGTCTCATGCGCCAGCCAGTTCTGAGCCTGAAGGGCCGGGCCCTGCGCTACCTCTCGATGAGGGAGCACAGCCGGCTCGAGCTCAAGCGCAAGCTGGCGCGCCATGCCGAGGAGGGCGACGACATCGATGCCCTCCTCGATTTCCTTGAAAAGAACAACTGGCTGTCGCAGGAACGCTTCGCCGAATCGCTGATTCATCGTAAGGCTGGGCGCTACGGCAACAGCCGCGTCATGGCCGAGCTGCAAAGCCATGGCGTCAGCGGCGAGGCGCTGGCCGAACTCAAATCCGGCCTGGCCGAGAGCGAGACCGCCCGTGCGGTCGAAGTCTGGCAGCGCAAGTTCGGCACCGTCGCCCAGGATGCGGCCGAACGCAGCAAGCAGATGCGCTTTCTCATGGCGCGCGGCTTCTCCAGCAGCGCCGTGCGTGCGGCGCTCAAGGGCGCGCCCGAAGACGACGAGTATTGACTCGTCTCGTTACAGACTCCCGTTCATTTACGGCGCAGCGCTAGCCTTATCCAGGTGCCAGGTGCCAAGTCCGCAGGTCCAGCTTCCAGGCGCCAGCGCGGAGCGCCATCCGGCGATATGCCTGTGCATATTCCTCAACGCCGGATGGCGCTGCGCGCTGGCGCTTTTGTTGTTAATAAGTCACTATGAAAACGCTGCTTGCCGTTTTGCTCCTCACCCTTGCCGCCTGCACCCGGCAGCCCGCCGATGCGACCGGCGTCTACCGCCTCAGCACGCCGGAAAAATCGATGGTGCTGCAAGTGCGTACCAGCGGCGTGTATGTGCTGCAGATCGACGGCCCCGACCGGAACCCGGACGAGATCCGCGGGCGCTGGGAAGAGGGGCGTGGGGCGGGTCCCGGCCTGGCTTTCCACGGCGTCGTCTGGCACGGGACCGAGCCCGCGAGCGGCCAGGGCGTCTGGGCCGCCACCTTCCGCCGTAATGCCGAGCTCTGTCTCGATGCCGAGGGCCTGGCCTGTTTCTCGAAGGAGGACGGGGCCTGAACCGGCCGCGCCGATTCAAACCGCTTGCTGTAGCGCGGCAAACCACGCTTCCCTTGCCGCGCTGCTCCAACCCCCGCGAGCGTGTCGTCTGCTCCTGCCTCGCCCTTGCGATGGCCATCCCAACATCATGTTGCAGTGCAACCGGTTTGCGCCTGTGCTAAACTTTCACGGTTTAAGTAGCGCCGCATCAGCGGTTGTTGCCGCGGAAGCCGCGGCAACGTGCATCAGCACACTGGCTGCCACCTTGATTGCCGATGAATCGGCACGTTTGCTTTATGCCCCTGTCCTCTCCCGCCCCGCGCTCCTTGCGGCATACTCGCGCCATCACGGTCGAAGCGTACGCGCGCGACGATGGCCTGTGGGATCTCGACGCGCGCATTCGCGACATCAAGGCACGCGACATCGTCCTCGCCTCCGGCAAGCGCCCCGCCAACACCGCCGTGCACGACCTGAGCCTGCGCATCACGATCAACCGCGCGCTCGAGATCGTCGACGCCGAAGCGTCGTCCGATGCGGTGCCCTATCCCGGGTACTGCGACACGATCGGCCCGGCCTATCAAAAGCTGGTCGGACTGTCGCTGACCAAACATTTCCGGTTGCACTTGAAAGACCGCCTCTCTGGCGTGCTCGGCTGCACCCACCTGACTGAACTGGCGCAGGTCTTGCCCACCGCGGCAATCCAGGCCTTCGCCGATGACGAATTCGAGACGCGCAGCGCCGCCAACGATGGCGACGCCGTGCGTCCGTACGAGATCGACCGCTGCCACGCGCTGCGCGCCGACGGCCCCGCAGTGGCAAAGTATTACCCGCGTTGGGTAATCAAGGCCGTGACGGGTTGACACCGATTGTCGAAGTTTTTCCAATTTAACTCACTAAATCAGTAACAGAAGAAGGGACGCCAGCATGAAAATCCATGAGTATCAGGGCAAAGAAATCCTCCGAAAATACGGAGTGACGGTTCCGCGCGGCATTCCGTGCATGTCGGTCGACGAGGCTGTCAAGGCAGCCGAAGAGCTGGGCGGCCCGGTCTGGGTAGTCAAGGCACAGATCCATGCTGGCGGCCGCGGCAAGGGCGGCGGCGTGAAGGTTGCCAAGTCGCTCGAGCAGGTCAAGGAATACGCACAGCAGATCATGGGCATGCAGCTCATCACGCACCAGACCGGCCCTGAAGGCCAGAAAGTGCGCCGCCTGCTGATCGAAGAAGGCGCCGACATCAAGAAGGAACTGTACGTCTCGATGGTCACCGACCGCGTCTCGCAGCGCGTCGTGCTGATGGCCTCGTCGGAAGGCGGCATGGACATCGAAGAAGTCGCGCACAGCAACCCGGAAAAAATCCACTCGATCGCGATCGACCCGGCCGTCGGCCTGACCGATGCCGAAGCCGACGAGATCTCGACCAAGATCGGCATCCCTGCCGAATCGCTGGCCGAAGCCCGCCAGAACCTGAAAGGCCTGTACCAGGCTTACTGGGAAACCGACGCCTCGCTGGCCGAAATCAACCCGCTGATCCTGACCGGCAACGGTAAAGTCATCGCCCTCGACGCCAAGTTCAACTTCGACGCCAACGCCCTGTTCCGCCAGCCGGAAATCATGGCTTACCGCGACCTGGACGAAGAAGACCCAGCCGAAGTCGAAGCATCGAAGTTCGACCTGGCCTACATCTCGCTCGACGGCAACATCGGCTGCCTGGTGAACGGCGCCGGCCTGGCCATGGCCACCATGGACACCATCAAGCTGTTCGGCGGCGAGCCGGCCAACTTCCTGGACGTGGGCGGCGGTGCGACGGCTGAGAAAGTCACCGAAGCATTCAAGATCATGCTGAAGAACCCAGGCCTGAAAGCCATCCTGGTCAACATCTTCGGCGGCATCATGCGTTGCGACGTCATCGCCGAAGGCGTGATCACCGCATCGAAGGCCGTCTCGCTGCAAGTGCCGCTGGTCGTGCGCATGAAGGGCACCAACGAAGACCTGGGCAAGAAGATGCTGGCTGACTCCGGTCTGCCGATCATCGCTGCCGATACGATGGAAGATGCAGCCAAGGCCGTCGTCGCCGCTGCAGCTGGTAACGCCTAATTCGAAGGAATAAACAAATGTCGATCCTGATCAACAAAGATACAAAAGTCATCACCCAGGGTATCACCGGCAAGACCGGCCAGTTCCATACCCGTATGTGCCGCGACTACGCGAACGGCAAGGCTGCCTTCGTTGCTGGCGTGAACCCGAAGAAAGCCGGCGAAGATTTCGAAGGCATCCCGATCTACGCCAACGTCACCGAAGCGAAAGCGGCGACCGGCGCGACCGTGTCGGTCATCTACGTGCCGCCAGCAGGCGCTGCTGCCGCCATCTGGGAAGCCGTCGAAGCCGAACTGGACCTGGCAATCTGCATCACCGAAGGCATCCCTGTCCGTGACATGATGGCCCTCAAGGACCGCATGGCCAAAGCCGGCTCGAAGACCCTGCTGCTGGGCCCGAACTGCCCAGGCCTGATCACCCCGGACGAAATCAAGATCGGCATCATGCCGGGCCACATCCACAAGAAGGGCCGCATCGGCGTCGTCTCGCGCTCGGGCACCCTGACCTATGAAGCAGTCGGCCAGCTGACCGCACTGGGCCTGGGCCAATCGACTGCAGTCGGCATCGGCGGCGACCCGATCAACGGCCTGAAGCACATCGACATCATGAAGATGTTCAACGACGATCCTGATACCGACGCGGTCATCATGATCGGCGAAATCGGCGGTCCGGACGAAGCCAATGCCGCGCATTGGGTCAAGGACAACATGAAGAAGCCGGTCGTCGGCTTCATCGCCGGTGTCACCGCGCCTCCGGGCAAGCGCATGGGCCACGCCGGCGCGCTGATCTCGGGCGGCGCCGATACCGCGCAAGCCAAGCTGGACATCATGGAAGAGTGCGGCATCAAGGCCACCAAGAACCCGTCGGAAATGGCACGCCTGCTGAAGGCCATGCTGTAATACCGGCAGTTCCGGTGGTCTGAAAAAGGGAAGCCGCGTGCTTCCCTTTTTTTATTTCCGCCCGTCTGTTCCAGTCCCTTCGGCAAGCCCGAACCCGCTACGGCGGGTTTTCTTTTTCCTGCGGCGAGCGCGTCGCGCGCACGATTCTGCTAGCGCAAAGGACAGCTCCACAGCCCATCCATACTCTGCCCGCGCGACCGAGGCCCGGCTCACGGCGCGACCATTCCACACCTTGATATGGAGAATCCATGAAATCGCTGAAGGTTGTTACGAAGGCAGAAGCAGGCTTTACCCTGGTCGAACTGATGGTCGTCATCGCGATCATCGGTATCCTGACCGCCATTGCGCTCCCGACTTACCAGGAGTACATGGCGAAATCGAAGTTCGGCGCTGCCCTGGCAGAAGTCTCTGCGGGCAAGGTAGGGTTCAACACGCGGATCAACGATGGCGAGGAAGTCAAGGCGCCGGAGGAGGTCGGCCTGGCCGCGGCCGACAAGCCGACCGCCAACTGCAGCTTCGGCGTCACCGCCGATTCCCTGGCCTGCAAGATCGTCGCCGGTCCGGCCAGCGTGAAGGACCAGACCATCACCCTGAAGCGCGACGCGACGACCGGCGCCTGGAGCTGCAGGGCCGACACGGTGCCGCAAACCGTGATCGGCCCCAAAGGCGTGTGCCAGGGCAAGGCCTAGAGCGGCTGCAAGCGGGGTTTCAGACGATCTTCTGGCGGTCCGCCAGCAGCGCCTCGTAGGTCATGTTTTGCAGCAGCGTGTAGTGCACCGGGTCGAGGCCGATGAATTGCATGCCGTAGGTGAAGAGATCGGAGTCGTCGGCCGCCTTCGATACGTTGACGTTGCGGATCGCCGCGCGCGCCGCGATGCGCACTTCCTGGTCGTCCGGCGGCGCTTTCAAGGAAAACTGCAGCATGATCTGCTCTTCGTCGGACGGCAGCCGGCTCGGGGAGACCACCAGCGCGCCGCTGACCGACAGGTTCAGGATCGTGCAGGGGAGCGGGCGGCCGTGGGTGCCGCTGCCCGCGAGATGGGCCGGCAAGTCGACCTTGACCCGCATGGCGGTGCGCAGGCTGGTGCCCTGCACCGTTTTCGGGAACGACACGTGCACGTAAAACAGGGGACGCGCGAAGATGCGCTCGACGGTGCAGGCGAACGAGCAGACCTTGACGCCCGAGAACACGCGGATCGTCAGGCGCTCGCCTTCGGCCAGTGCGATCGGTGCGCCGTTTTCCACCGGAATCTTGAGGATGATGTACTCGTCCTTCGCGTACCCGATGAGGGTCGAGAAATGCTGGACGGGCTTGACGCGACGGTGCGTGATGAGCTGCAGCCGGGTGCCGACTTGCAGGTTCATCGTCTCGAAGTCGTAATCTTGCGCTTTGAGTTCCGGAGTGGGGGCTTGCATTGGCTTGTAGTAGGGCATCCGGCAACCATGCCAGGGTCGTCATGATACCAGCGTTATCCGAAGAGAAATAAACTGACAGTCGACAACACAAAAAAAGCCCGCGTTTGCGGCGGGCTTTGTTGTTTCAGTGAAACGTTCAGCGTTTCAGGTGCTGGTCGAGCCAACCGATCACGGTGTGGTGCCACAGCACCGAGTTGGCGGGCTTGAGCACCCAGTGGTTCTCGTCCGGGAACATCAGGAACTTGCTCTCGATCCCGCGCCGCTGCAGGGCCGTGAAGGTGGACAGTGCCTGGGCGGTCGGGATGCGGAAGTCGAGGTCGCCCTGGATGACGAGCATCGGCGTCTTCCACTTGTTCACGTGGTGCACCGGGTTGAAGCGCTCATGCTGGTCCGGCACCGCGAAATACGGGCCGCCGCTTTCCCAGTCGGTGAACCATTGCTCTTCGGTCGAATAGGCCATGCCGCGCGTGTCGAACACGCCGTCGTGGTTGACCAGGCACTTGAAGCCGTCCGCCCAGTTGCCGGCGATCCAGTTCATCATGTAGCCGCCGTAGGAGGCGCCCAGCGCGCAGCTGCGCTCGCGGTCCAGCCAGGGGAATTTTTTCACGGCCGCATCGAGTCCCTTTTGCAGGTCTTCGAGCGGCTTGCCGCCCCAGTCGCCGCTGATCGAGTCGGTGAACTTCTGGCCGTAGCCGGTCGAGCCGTGGAAGTCGATGAAGACGGCGGCGTAGCCGGCGCCGGCATACACCTGCGGATTCCAGCGGTAGCTCCAGGCGTTGCCGAAGCTGCCCTGCGGGCCGCCGTGCACCAGGAAGGCGACCGGGTACTTGGCGCCCGGCGTCGCATTCCACGGCTTCATCACGTAGCCGTACACGGTATCGCCGTTGGCGCCGGCAAACGAGAACTGCTCGAACTGGCCGAAGCGCACGTCGGCCAGCTTGTCGGCGTTGTTGTTGGTCAGCTTCTGCGGCTTGCCGCCGCGCAGGGACGTGGCGTACAGCTGCGCCGGCGAATCCAGCGCGGCCAGCGTATAGACGAGGGCATCGCGGCGCAGGTCGAAGGCGCCGACCGAACCCTTGTCGGTCAGCGGGTTGACCTTGCCGCTGGCGACGTCGATCGCGAACAGGCGGTGCTGGCCGACGTCTTCCGCGTCGACGACGAGCGTCTTGCCGTCCGCGCTCCATTGCAGTGCGCCGGGCGAGCGGTCCCAGTGTTCGGCCAGGCGGCGCTTCTTGCCGCTGGCGACATCCATCAGCATGACCTGGTAGCGGTCGGCCTCGAAGCCGGGACGTGCCATCGCCAGGTAGGCCAGCGTGCGGCCGTCCGGCGAGAACACGCCTTTCGTATCCCAGGCCGGGTTGTCGGCGGTCAGGTTGCGCGGGGCGCCGCCTGCGGCCGGCACGCTGTAGAGGTCGAAGTTGGTCGACCAGGCCTCGGTCTTGCCGGCAATCCGGGCCGAGAACACGACCGTCTTGCCGTCCGGGCTGAAGCGGTATTCCTCGCGGTCGCCGAAGGGCTTCGAGGGCACGTCGCCGTCGAGCGAGCCGGACAGGCTGACCGGGGCGGCGCTGACGCGCCCGTTGGCGTCGAGCGGGGCCGAGAACAGCACCGCGTTGCGCCCGTCCGCCCAGGTATCCCAGTGGCGCACGAACAGGCGGTCGTAGACGCGCCCGCTCGCCTTGTCCTTCGCCTTCGCCTCCATGCGGTCCTTGGTGCAGGCCAGGTCGGCGCAGTCGCGGAACACGGCCAGGCTCATGGCGATGCGCTCGCCCGTCGGCGCGACGCGGAAGTTATCGACGTCGAGCGGCAGGTTGGTCACCTGCACCGGCTCGCCGCCGGCCGCGCTTTGGCGCCACACCTGCGAGCTGCCCGAGCGGGTCGACAGGAAATAGACGGCGTCGCCGGCCGGCGCCCACTGCGGATCGGTGCTGCTGCTCTCGTGATGGGTGAGCGCGCGCGGCCCCGCCTTGCCGTCCAGGCCGGCAATCCAGAGGCTGGTATGGCCGCGGTTCTTGGCCATGTCGGTGGCGCGCACCGTATAGACGACGCGGCTGGCGTCCGGCGAAACGGCCGGGCTGCCGACCCGTTCCAGGTTGACCAGGTCTTCCACCGTCAGGCCGCGCGGGGCGGCCACGGCACTGGTAGCAGCCAATGCCGTCACCAGTAAAGCTAAGCGTAATGTCATCGATTCCTCTTCAAGCGTCTCTCGAAAATGATTGGGTGCGCGGCCCTGCCGCGGCAAGCCAGCAATTTAACACGCCATGCGAGGCGAATGGGGCAGGCGCAGGGCCTAGGGGTTCCCCTTAGGCAGAGTGCGGATGCGCTGCCGGGCCGTATCGGCGATACTGTCTTTACTAAATCAAGCGTGCCGGCGACAAGCCGGCGTTTTCGTCCCGCACGGGACGATGCCCAGCTGCCGCTGACTAGCGGCCGAACCTTTGCCCATGACCCTGAATTTCGACAACTCGACGCGCTGCCCGACGAGCGCTGCATTGCCGGACTTGCTGGTCTGTCAGGTGGCGCACCACCTGGCAACATGCGCCAGCCGCCCGCGTACGCAGCGGCGCGGGTCACGCTGCGTATTCGACTTATCGCTGAACCTCGCCGGCCTCCATTAGGCTCGGCGAGTGCCGCGGGGCGCCTGCCCGGGCCTTTCGCATTCGCCGAGCCAATCCCTCCAAGCGCACATGCCGTCGTCGCACCGACCGACGGCGATTCATTGATTGTCCGGCGCAAGCCGTACTGGAAGGGAGACCGACATGAACCAACCATTGACCATCCATACCGATGCCGCCACCTTTGCGAAATCGCGCATCCAGCGGCGCAGCAAGCGGCGCCTCGTGAAAAGCATCCTGATGCGCCGCCGCCGGGGCTGGCAACTGCTCGTCAAGCTGGCGCTGTCCGGCGCCGCCGCCACCGTGGCCGGTGTCGCGGTAATCTTCGGGCAGGGCGCGATCCTGTAAGCCAGGCCCCCGATCAAGGCCCGTGCTGGAGATGCTGGCGCACCAGGTCGGCGACCGAACCGACGTTCAGCTTCTCCATCATGCGTCCCTTGTGTACCTCGACGGTACGGGTGCTGATGCCCAGGTCGAGGGCAATTTCACGATTGTGGCGCCCTGCCACGACCAGCAGCATCACCTCGCGCTCGCGCGGGGTGAGCGTTGCCTGGCGTTCGATATAGTCCATTTGCGCCCGGGTATTGCGGCGCTTGTCTGTCTGCCTGGAAAAGGCTTCCTCGATCGCACGGATCAACTGCTCTTCCTGGAGCGGCTTCTCGAGGAAATCGACCGCGTTCGAGCGGAACGCGGCCCGTGCCGAATCCACATCCCCATGTCCCGTCACGATCAGCACCGGCAGGTTGCAGCCGCGTTCGAGCAGCACTTTTTGCAGGGTCAGGCCATCCATGCCCGGCATCCGGATATCGAGCACGATGCAGCCGTACAGGTTGGGCGACAGGGTCTGCAGGAAGGCCGCGGCATCGGCAAAGAACGCAGTCCGGTAGCCGTTCAGGCTGAGCATCAGGCCCAGCGCATCGCGCACGGCGGCATCGTCGTCGACGATGAACACGGTGTTTTCGTTGAGCGTACTCATTCGCTTCCCTCCTCGATATGCCATTGTGCCGGCAAGGTGATCTTGAACACGGCGTGCGGACTCGGCTCGACGCTGAGCGTCCCGCCATGGGTCTCGACGATCGCCTTGCTGATCGCCAGGCCCAGCCCCAAGCCGCTCGACTTCATCGATACATACGGCTCGAACAGGCGCGCGCGGACCGGCTCGGCGATGCCCGGCCCATTATCGGCGATCCGGATCCAGACCAGGCCGTCGCCGGCCCCGGCATCGACGCTGATCCGGCGTTCCACCCCTTCCGGCAACTCGGCCAGCGCCTGCAAGGCGTTCGACAGCAGGTTGCGCATCACCACTTCCAGCTGCACCCGGTCTGCCGAGAGCATGGCGTCGGCCGAGCGCTTGAGCTCGAGCTTCACGTTCCCGTCGCGCAATTGCTGGGCGAACGGTTCGATCGAGTCGTCGATCAATTCGGCCAGCGACAGCTGTTCGACGGTGATGGTTCCGCTGCGGAAGAATTCGCGCAAGCGCTTGAGGACGTTCGAGGCGCGCTGCGATTCGGTCGCCATCGATTCGATGGTTTTCTGCAGCAGGGGATCGCCGCCGTTGCGCGCCACCAGCTTGCGGCAGGCGCTGCCGTAGGCGGCAAGCGCGGTCAGCGGCTGGTTCAGTTCGTGCGCCAGGGCGGCCGCCATTTCTCCGGCGGCGGCCAGGCGCAGCGAATGGCGCAGCTCCTCGCTGGCGCGCTGGGCCATGTCGACGGCAATCCCGATCAGGAAGCCCGACAGGGTCAGCGTGAGCACCAGCATCTGCACGTTGTCCATCTGCGCCGGATGGGCGATCGGCCGCAGCGCGGTGACGGTGACGCTGACCTCCAGCACCACGGCGGCCGTCAGCGCGCCGGCCGTGCCCTGGCGCGCCGCGGCCCAGGCCAGCGGCAGGATCAGCAGGTAATACGCCAGTTCCGAGGGCGCCGGCGCCTGCAGGGCAATCGACAGCACCAGCGCGATCAGGGCAGTGTAGGCGGCGGTGTCCCGGTTCAGGACGCGCTGCGCGAACACCGCGCGCAGTTCGCGGTCGAGCAGGAAGGTGGCCACCGGGACGGTCACCAGGATGCCGGCGATGTCGGCGATCGTGTAGCGCGTCAGCGTCTCCATCCAGGGGCCGTGCACGGCGACGTCGGGCCCGTGCAGCACGCTGGCGTACAGCGCCGCGTTCAGGAAGCTGCCCAGGGTGACCGCGGCGGCCCACAGCAGCAGGCCGCGGTGGGTGGCAAAAAAGGCCGTCCCCGGCAAATAGCTGCGCATGAAGAAACCGACGGCGATATACATCGGCAGCGGCAGCAGGCCGACCAGCAGCGACAGGCCGGCATTGGCCGGCAGCGCCGGCGTGATGGTGGCCGCCAGCAGGGCGGCGATCAGGAGCGGCAGCGTGGCGCGGGCGCCGAGCCGGAACACGGCATACGCCGCCAGTCCCGCCGCCGGATGCCAGACCGGCGCGATCGTCTGGTAACGCGCCTCCGGGCCGCTGAGGATATCGCACACCAGATACAAGGCCAGGAAGACACAGCCGTGCCAGATCGACCTGGTCGCACCAAGCTTGTTCATACACTCCTTCGAGCAGCGACAACGATGAGGGGCCGCATCGGCGGCGCGATGGGCGGGACAAAACGGGCAGCGCAAGGGCCGGCGCATCCTACGCATCGGGCGCGCATCTGGCGATTCCTGCGGCCCGGATTGTACACCGCCCAGGCGCATTGTCGCCGCCTGCCGGCCCCGTCGCAAGCTTGCCCGCGCGGGCCGTCAAAGCGCCTGTTTTTTCGGCAGGCCGGCCTGCCGTAAGGGCTTCCCGTAGGGGCGGCGCCGAATAGGCAAGTCATCCGTAATGGCCGATACTTGCCGTTGCACTTCGCTGCCCCGGGGCGCTCCGCCGCTCCGGGCTCAAACCGATCGGGTCACCCGGCCCGGTCCACCTGAATGAGGCTCTCCCATGACTGAAGCAGCAGCCCTGCTGGGCGCCATGAGCATGTGCGTGTTCTGGACCGCCTGGAAGGAAAAGAAGAACGAGAACCCGCGCGACAGCCGTTTCATGACGGTCGCGGCCGTGGTGATGATGGCCGGCGCCGGCGCCTTTGGCCTGGCCGCCCTGTAACTGTCAACAGAACAGCGCGCGCCTGCCGGCACGGCCCATGCGACTCTCTTGTGGAAGGGGATGTCATGTGGTCGACCGTGAAACGTATTCGGAATGTGATGGACCTCACCAAAGATTTCATCAAGGCGAAACAGCCTTGCGCCAGCGGCCTGCGCTGGTTCCTGCGCCACTACGAAAATGGCTCGGATTACCAGCCCCTGCTCGACTCCCTGGTCGACGCCGGGCGCATCGACGACGCCTGCTGGTTGTTGAACCAGTTCGGGCCGACCAATGAAGTGCGCACCGTCGACAGCATCGACGCCCACGCCGTGGTCTTCGCCGGCCACCTCGAAGTGCTCGGCAATATCGACGTCGAAACGGTCCTTCATACGGGGCGCGCGATCAACGCGCGCGGAGCGATCCGCGCCGGCACCACGATCACCTGCGGCGGCGACCTGGTCACCGGCGGCGGCATCCATTGCGGCGGCGCGATCGAGGCCGGCGAAGGCATCAACGCCCAATGGGGCATCGAAGCTGCGGGACCGATCCGCACCCGCGGCGACCTGCGCTGCGGCTGGTCGCTCGTCTGCGGCGACGGCCTGTATGTCGGCGGGAACTGCCAGGCCGGCGCCGACATCGAGGTCGAAGGCCTGCTCGCCTGCACCAAGGGCATCCGGGCCGCGGGCGCGATCACCGGCCGCGACCAGATCCGCGCCGGCCACGGCATCGAATCGGGCGCCGACATCCTGTGCGAAGGCCACCTCGAGGCCAACTGGGGCATCAAGGCGCGCGACAGCATCAGCGCCCAAGGCGCGATCCGGGTCGGCGAGGGCCTGCTTGCCGGAGGCGAGATCCGGGCCGGCGACGGCCATCCGGTATTTGCCGGCTTGAGCGTGCGGGTCGACGCCTGGCAGGCCAGCGCCCAGGTACACGCGCGCACGAAACCGGAGCGCCTGCTGAGCGGCTGGTGGTACGGCACATGACGCCGGCCCTAACGACCTCCAGCCTGGCGGCATGCCTGGCACCGATCCAGGGCCGCTGGCCCGGCCTGGCGCTGCCCTGGACCGACCGGCGCCCGAGCGAGTTGCGGGTCGACGTCGAGCAGAAACCGGAGCAATTGCAGGCGGAGCTCGAGGAGCTGTTCCGGCGCATGATGCGCCAGGGCGACTCGCTCTACGGCTTGCCGGCGCTCGACATCGGGCTGCCGGGCTTCGCCTTCCGTTACCGCGAGGCCGACGGCGAGCATTATGTCTACGTGCAGGACCTGGCGGCCGGCTGCCTGGCCGGCTATACCGTCTTCAACCGCCTGGTCGAACTCGACCGCCGCACCGAGCGCCACCTGCGCGCACCCCACTCGAAATACGCCCCCGGCTACCAGCGCCGCGGCTTCGCCACGGCCATCTACCGCTGGTGGCTCGACGCCGGCAATTGCCTGATCACCGGTGCGCGCCAGTCGGCCGGCGCTCACTCCTTGTGGCGCTCGCTCGGCAGCCGCTACCCGCTGGTGTGCGTGGAACTGCACAACAAGACCCTGCGCTACCTCGGCAACGACGTCGACGCCGACATCCGGGCCGACCTGCACACCCGGCTGGTGCTGGTCGGGGCCGGCTGCACGGCCTGCCATCTCGAAACGCGCCTGCGCCTGCAACTCGGGGACACGGCCTTGTCGGCGCACAGCCACGACTGACAGGCCGCGCCGCACCGGCCGGCGCTAGGCGAAACCCGTAGGGCTTTGGCGAATGGCCAAACTGCAGAGAATGGCCGATACTTTCCGACGTACGGCAGGCACACTACGGGGAGCACGAATGCGGCAAGCGTAACTGCGCTTTAAGGCAAGGCCGCGCCATCGAAAGGAGATCGACACCGAACCGTACCGCATCCGCGGGTCATCGCGAGCACACCGCCGGCATGGCGCACGCGCCTGCCGTTCCATGCCAGACCTGCGCCCGCGACCGGATGCTCCAGTCGCGGCGCCGGCTGGTACTGTCAACGCGCTTGTGAAAAGGAGGGGAGCCTTGTTCTACGGAATCCTAGTAGCGACCAAGTCATCGGACCAATCGGGTCACGCGCCCGAACGCGCCGCCATGCTCGCCGCGGCCTCGACCACCGCCCGCCTCGATGTGTTTTCCGTGATCCCGCCCAAGGGGGAACGGCGCCTCGTGTCGTGGATGCGCAGGAAAAGCGTGCACGAGGAGCGCAGCCTGCAACAGCAAACCATGCATCGCCTGGCGCAGCAATCGTCGCAGCTGCAACGCCTGTTCGGCGTGCACTGCACGGTGGCCTCTGGCATCGGACCGCTCGACATGCAAACCATGGCGCGGGTCCGCGCCACCAGGCCGGACCTGATCGTCGTGGCCGAAGACGCGGACTGGTTTTGCGAATCCCACGGCACCCACGCCGCCGCCATGACGGCCCGCATCAGCGGCCGGCCGGTGCTGGTCGTACGCAGCGCCCCGCGCGGCCAATACACGCGGGTCGGCATCACCGTCGATTTCTCGCACGCCTCCGCGCGCACCCTGCGCACCGTGATGCGCCTGCTGCCGAAAGCGCAACTGACTTACCTGCAGGTGTCCGGCGCCGACCTGGCTCCGGACGGCGCCGAGGCAGGCGGGCAGGGCAGCGCGAATGCCGGCTTCCCCGTGTTTGCCGACCTGATCGACGCAGGGAAGGCCGCGATTCCGGCGCCCAGGCCGGCAGGCACGGCGCCAACGTCCAGTCATGCCGCGCATGCCGAGCCGGACCTGGTCGTGCTGAACGACCGCCAGGAAAGCCTGCTCACGCGGCTGCTGCAAAGGAAGCCGAGCGCCAGGCTCGGCAAAATCAGCCTGAGCGACATACTCGTCGTTCCGACGCTCGAGGCCGGGGTACCGGCCTGATACGCTTTTTCCAATGATGGGTGCCCTGTGCCTGCCTGTGCAGCCGGCCGGGCAGGGCACGTTGACAGGAGGAGTGATGGATCAGCTGACCAGGTATTTCACATCGCGGCTAGTCGGGCACGGCGTCGTCACGGTCGCGCTCGACCAGGACGGCAGGGGCAGCGCCGACATCCGCTGCGGCGAAACGGGTGAGGCACATCGCGCGCGCTATGCGGTCGACCTCGCCAGCCGCCCACTGCCGGCCGCCTCGCGCGAGGATTTATTGTTCCAGGTAGGCCGGCGCGCGATTTCCCAGTTTCAGCAAGAGGTGAGAAAGTTCCGGCCGCGGAGACGCAGCAGCGTGCTGGACCTGTCGATCCTGCCCTGGAATGGGGATTTATATAAAAGCCCACCGCTGGCGGTAATCGGGGGCGCGCTGCCGGTGAATGCGGGGCGACTCTGTGCGTGATGGACACGCCGCCTGAGTGATCAGGCGGCCACAGGCGGTGCCGGCTTGTCGACATTCCTGACAGTTTTCCTGGCGGCGACTTCTCGCATACCCATAACCCGCTGTAATTAAAGGGAGTTTTATTTTGGGTACGCTCCATGCTTGCATTCGCTATGACCTTCAACAGGTCATCGCTGAGCTGATGTCCAGCCTGCCCTTTATATGTCTTTACAGACGAGGAATGCCATGAACATCTTCCGTTCTTTGCGCAAGCTCCTTGCGGTTTGCGCTATCTCTGCTACTACCGGGGCCGGCGCCGCGCCTGTCCTTCTCGTCAATGGCGAAGGCATCCTGACGGGCGCCAACAGTGTCGATATCGCAGGCACACTCTACGACATCAGGTTTTCCGAGGGCTCCTGCAATAGTTTGTTTGGCGGAAACTGTGATCAGCGACTATTTGCGTTCGCAAACGCGGCGGAGGCGTTCGTAGCCGGCCAAGCGTTGCTGGAACAGGTATTCGTCGATAGTCCGGCAGGCCAGTTCGACAGCCGGCCGGACACCATCTTCGGTTGCACGAATCTGCAAAACTGCCATTCATTCATTCCTTTTCAATTCGCCGAAACAGTTGAAATGGACGGTCTCATTGCGATCCAGGATGTCGTGAACAATGCGAGCGGCAGTGACGTGATCAATGAGATGGTGTTCGCGGAAGAGACGCTGGCGAGCGATTTCGATAATTACAATTACGTGTTATTTACGCGCGTTTCGGGTGGCAGCGACATACCCGAACCGGGTTCTGCCGCACTGGTAGGGCTTTCACTGGCAGCATTGGGATGGTCGCGCCGTCGCAAGACCAAGGCATGACGCTCGGATGCCGCGACGGCCGGACCAGCCTGCGGGCCGGACCGTCGTCATCCCATGAACGCTGTTCTTGCGAAGGCGGTCAATTGTCGAGGTCGGCCGTCCAGTCCCCACTCTTGCCCCCATGCTTCTCCAGCACCCGGACGTTGGTCATCACCATCCCCCGATCCGCCGCCTTGCACATGTCGTAAATCGTCAGCAAGCCGACCTGCACGGCCGTCAGCGCCTCCATCTCGACCCCGGTCTTGCCGACAGTTTCCACCTGCGCCCGGCAGTGGACGCTGCTGGCACTCAGCTAAGAAAACCGTTCTCGTCCCACTAGTTGGGACAGAATTGGGACAGGATTTCTCCTGTCTACGTCAAGTTTACGGGCTAACTCTTCAGGGAGCAACCGTACGGTATTTCTATGCATATCAGTTGTGATCGTTTGCGGCGGCATAGCGAAACCTCTACACTGCGAACGTTCTTTGACCCTTGAGCAATCTAAAGTGTTTCGTGCCTACTTCGTGGCAAGTCGCACGAGTGCAGCCCGTCCGCTTTCGGTAACCCACATATCCTCTCTACCGCTGTCACAGGAAACGTACCCCAATTCCTCTGCCTGATCTAGTGCATGATCGAAAAACAGCTTAGAAGTTTTCAACTCACGCTTTACCATCATAATGGGCAGGGCACCGTTCTCGGTCGACCGTTCGTAAAGTTTAGAGATAGCTTCCAAAAGCTGATTCACAGGGGTAGGGATGGATGGCTCGGCTGTTCCAGTCACAACCTTAAATGGGTCCGCTCCCAGTGGCGGTTTAACGAACAGCGGAGCATTAAGAAGCGCCCTAAGAAGCTGGTCCATGCCAGATTCAAATAGATCGTCCGTCGAAAGATCAATGTAGAATTTGGAGGCTAGAAAAGTAGGGAGGTGAACCGTGCCTGCCTGACGGACGATAGGTATAACGCGGTTCGAATCAATACTCTTTAGAAGATCGCCAGTGACGATCATCTTCTCGTATCCTACCCCGCCTTTGCTTCCATTTGCTTTTTCAACATAGCGTTCTGTGCAGATCATCAGGACACGTGAAGCGCGGGCAAGACTCTGCTCCATGAAATGAGGAAGGTCGCTCCCCGGACCTAGGTCCCATTGGTCAAGGATTGCGTCAACACCGCTTGACCGCAAGCGCGTCGCTAAGTCGAGGACCCATTGCTTATGTTCTTGCGAATCATGCGAATAGGAAATAAATACAACTGGTGGGGTCATGCTGGCTCCTAGCGTTACTGGCTTCCTATGATAGCGGTTTTGGACTGTGAACGCTGCCGCATCGGGCGTACTTGGAGGGGCGAGAAGCGTGCAGCCGATTTGGCTACCAAAAAAAAAGATGGGTACACGGCCTAAGACGGAAACGGCTATGGCGGATTAAAAATCATATCTATGGGAGTTCGGGTAAATTGAAAAATCCCATGTTTCGAACTCGGTTGTTAATACGGAAAACTGAGTACGGTAGGAAGGCCATAGGGCTGGCTAAAATAGGAGAAGCACTTTCCCGCACAGGTCAGCCGTTCGGGCCGTGGCGGGGCTGTACAAGGCTCAGGCGGCGGCTTTAATGGCCGTGTAGAGAGTAGCCCGGCTGATGCCGTATTCGGCGGCTAATTCGGTCTTGCTTTCGCCCACTGCGATACGCTTACGGAGCGTTTCGGCTTGGTCGGCGGTGAGCTTTGGATGACGGCCCATGTGCTTCCCAGCTTCGCGGGCTTTGGCTTGGCCTTCGGCCCGGCGTTCGTTAATCATTGCAAGCTCGAAGGCGGAGACAGCGCCTAGCATTGTCAGAAGCATCTGATTCATGGCGTTCGCTTTGTCGCCTGTGAAGGTCAGCCCTTCTTTCTGGAACGTGATAGCTACGCCCTTGTCGGTCAGTTGCTTGACGAGTGCAAGAAGGTCAGCCGTGTTACGTGCGAGGCGGCTGATTTCGTGGACTACTACGGTATCGCCTTTGCGAACGTGGGAAAGCATCGCTTTCAGTGCTGGACGGTCGGTATCGCCACCGCTGCATTTGTCGGTGAAGACCTGATCCAGCATTAGGCCGTCAAGCTGGCGGGCGGTGTTCTGGGAAATCGAACTCACGCGAACGTAACCGACCGTTTGACCACTGCCCATTTCTGCTCCCTATCTGAATATGTAAAATAAGTATATAGAACTTTCTGGAATCCGTCTAGAAAGTCGTTTTGAATACTTATTAGACAGTCACGCACGGGACAAACGATGAGCAAGCGGGCGCGTCTGAAATGTATGCCTTGTTGGACAGCATCCAACTTACGTGCTTCGATTCCCTTAGCATGTGCAGTCGATTGCTAACAGATGTTGATGCTGTGATAATGTAATCTGGAATTTTTGGGGGGCACATGCTTAACGTCGCACGATCAATGCGCGTTCATTGGCGGGTATGGGCTTACCTTGCTTTAACACTTATTACTGTCGGCATCGTGTTTTTCTATCCGCCTCCGGCAACCAACGGGCCTGAGTATGACCGTCATGTAAGGCTGTGGGCATTGACGCTTCAATTATTAGGAACAGCGACTGTCTGGTGGGACCTAACGCATACAGCAGAGGGGTATGGAGCCGGACCATCGTTTCGCAAGGCGTGGGAGAGCATCAAATCCGCACTAGGAATGCGTCCATCCGTACCCGGCCGTGCACTCATTGCAGTTGGAGCCGAAATGAGGATATCGGGAGGGCGTGTCAGTGTTTGGGTGCAACCACAGACAGTCGAGGCACGTTTAGCCAACTTAGAGCAGTTCGTCCGACGGCTCGATAGTGAGCTTGGAACCATTCATGGAACGATAACCCAGCAGAACGATAAACAAACCGCCGACTTGAAACGACTAAACGAAGAATTACATCGTGAAGTCAAGAGGCTGGAAGGCAAACTTCAAGAGGCACTAATTGGTAATTTCGCTACCCTGCACTTTGGCGTTATTTGGTTGGTTGTCGGCATGCTGCTTGCCAGCGCTCCGGTTGAGATTACAAACTTATCCGCATGGTTGGGCCTGTTCAATTTGTTTCAGTAGAGCGCTACATAGATCGGGAAAATGATGTTTATATGTAGCACCTGCATACCTAACAAGCATTTAAGCAAAGTTGTCGATGCTGAGGGATTGGAAGGGCATTGCCTTAATTGCAAGCGTCAGAAACCGAGAGTTTTTGAGATGAAGCAACTGGCCGCCTTGGTCGCTCCTGTCATTCAACAGCATTTCTGGACAAGCGATGACACTTACAGGCTGACTAGGGAAGATTGGGACGCTGAAGCTCCGACAGTGTTTGATCTCGGTGAGATAGTTATGGGGATGATGAATGCCGACATCGATTTCCGAGATGAGCTAGTCGAGGCTATTGTCGAAGGAGAAGATTGCGATATAAAAAATGGGGAAGTGCCCTTTTTTGAGCATGGCGGAGCATACAAGCAAATCCCTGATGAGAAACCCGTCGATTACTTCACTCCCCGATGGAATGATATCGTAGAGGAATTGAAATACAACAGGCGGTTTTTCAGTGAAGCGGTACGTGAGTTCTTCGACGGGATTTTTAGCGGAGTCGAGGACATAATTGCTTTCGAAACGTCCCCGATAAACATTAGGAAAGTTGTCCGCAACGAACCCGAAGGATTTACGGTATACAGAGGGCGCATTATAGATTCAAGTGAGATTGCGAAAGTACAAGGTAATCCATTTAAGGAGGTTGGCCCAACTCCGAAAGAAAAGGCAAGGGCCGGCCGAATGAGTCCAGAAGGCGTAGTAGCACTGTATTGCGCAACAGAGAAGGAAACCGCAATTGCAGAACTTCGACCTGCTATCGGACAAACCTCCGCAGTAATAGCGCTGCGCTTCTCCAAAGAGCTAAGGCTTCTCGATTTTAGACGGCTTGAAAGCGCGTTGGATGACGGGTGGAGTGCGTACTTCGATCCAAGGTACAAACAGAATGCCGATGCCCGAGATTTTCTCCGTAAACTTCATTACCTTATTTCTCAACCAGTGATGCCGGGAAAAGAGGCTGACTACCTGATAACTCAAACTATGGCTGAATACCTCGCACACGTTTATGAGCCAGGATTCGATGGCATTGTGTTTGGCTCATCTCAATTTAAGAAGGGTACGAATATTGTCTTATTCGCTAGGCACGACCCTTTGCTAGATTCTCGGGAATTTCCTGTCGACTATGTTCCCGGCACTTTAAGTTTTCATCGTACTCAAAAAGTCGCCTACACACATCGGGAAATCGGCCGAGATGTACAAGCGTCACTTTGGGAGGATGAGTGACACTTCCAGTTGTAGCGCTTACTATGCTCGTTTGACCGTTGAAGTGACGATCGTTAGCGGTAAGGCAGCATTAAAGCCAGAGTCGATAGAAAATCTCCGGATACTGAGCATTCTTGGCGGTAACTTATTAATGGCTACAAGAAAATACATGAAATACGCACGGTGGGGTATACCTTTTGTTCTTGTTATTGCCGGCTTTCTTTCGTATGCGAAGTGGATTGGGATGTCAATAGAAGCACCCACTACGGCAGGCGACAAAGGCTTGCTTGGAGATAGCTTTGGCGTCCTCAACTCATTGTTCTCTGGGTTAGGATTTGCGGGAGTGGTTTTAACCATCTGGATACAACAAGGTCAAATCAAGCGTCAGGAGCAGGAAAGACTTGACGAGGTAAATGAACGACGGTCCCTGTTTAACTTGGAGGCAGCGCTAGAAGCGACAGAACAAGCACGTATTCTTCTGAGGGACGCTAATAACGACCGGAGAATATGGATCGAAGCAAGTCGTCTTTTAGGTCATGCGAAGGTGCTTGGGGAGGGCGTAACTGTCGATTGCCATCAACGCGTTTTAGAAGCGAATAAGCTTAAATACCGAAGTTTCTTCAGCGATTTACTCGCAAACAAAACAGCCGCATTCTTTTATGGCGTCGATGAGGCGTTAGACATAGACAGCGCTGCACGGGCATCAAGTGCACCAGCACGTAGAGGTGGAGTAATGTCGTTATCGGAGACCCGTCATTTGGAAGAGGCATCGATTTACAGAGTCTGGGAGGCCGCGCAATGGCCGTCAGATTTTGAGGACTCAGTAGGTCCGACTTTCACGCCAGCGGAGGCCGACACTCTCATGTTCGATGCACAGGGGTTACGTGAATATCTTCTCCATAAGGAGCTGTATTACTCGGTAGGCGGAGACCTAAGGGTTCGACGGCCCGTCGTTGCAAATTCCGAGAGCAATTAGCAATGGCAGGACTAGCGCGCAATCGTCGTCGCAAGGTGTAAGAAGCAGCATGTTTAAGTTGTGGAATTGTTGGGATACCCTTGTGGCTTGACGTTCCTTAGCTTGGATAGCGTGTGTCAGACGATTGTGAGTGTAAATAGTAAGCGTAAGTGACCTTACGATACATCTACCAAACAGCCCAATGCGTTACCATTTTGCATCATTACCGAAGGAAATTTATGGCTATTCCCAATCTCTTTTCTCGGCGTCAGCGGTTGGAACGAGGTGAGTTCCCAGACGTGTACCAATACGATTCTGTTCCGGACACCTTCCGCGTGCAGGTATGGCACATGATCGAAGATGCTTTAGGGGAAGAAACCTATGGGCCATCAGCAGTGGAAGAGATACACATGTATGTTGCACGGGAGCTAAAGCGTGGGTACGGCATTAGGGAAATTAGTCGTCGTCACCACGACGGCGCGAAGGCACTGTCCGAATTTTTCTTCGACACAACGTTAGCAGAACAGGCCCTAGACATAATCGAACTTTACTTCCGAATTATCACTGGCCCTTACGTCGCAAGTCAGGATTTTAAGAATCGCACGAAGAACCATCATCTTTCCCCGGAAGAAGCGGTAGAGGATCTGAACCAACTTTTTAAGGAAAGCGGGATTGGATACCAGTTCGAAGACAGCCAACTGATACGGCTAGATTCGGCGTTTCTCCATGCGGAAGCCGTGAGGCCCACCCTGAGAGTGCTTTCTGATGAACGTTTTCAGGGAGCGAACGCAGAATTTTTGACCGCACATGAACACTATCGCCATGGCAGATATGAGGCGTGTTTGGTCGAGTGCTGCAAAGCCTTCGAAAGCACCATGAAGACAATCTGCACCATACGCGAATGGGATTTCAAAGCTTCCGACACCGCAAAAAATCTGATTAACATATGTTTTGCGAAAGGTTTGATACCAAATTATCTAGAGAGCGAAATGAGTTCATTGCGAACGCTTTTTGAAAGCGGAATTCCGACTGTTAGAAATAAGGCCGCTGGACACGGACAAGGTATTGAGCGACGTGTTGTGCCGGGATTCTTAGCGCGATATGTCTTGAACCTTACAGCCACTACAATTTTATTCTTAACCGAGGCAAACGCTTCCGCTGAGCAAGCTTAACAAAAATTTTTACGGCTCTCAGGCGAAGTAAAAATAATAACTGAAAGATGATGATGATCCTCAAAGACGCTTCACGGCGGGCAGCCCTCGCCATACTGATGACACTGCCTATCGCAAGTAGCGCAGCAGTGGCACTGCAAGGCAAGAACTACGTTTGTCGAAACGCTTCATATATGCAGCTTTGGGACTCTGCATCAAGTCAACTCGTCAAGCACCAGATGCTACTTGACGAGAATTGCTGGAAGCCGATGAAAGGCATTCATGTAGAAGTACTAGATCGCATCGGGAAATTCTCGCGTATTCAGTACGCAGGGAATGGGATCGTCGCATATGCTTATAGTAGCGATATAGCGAAAGTGTTGCCTCCGCCGCCAGAACCGGCCAAGACGAACATCGTGCGTACACTCGACAAGGTGAAGCAAGTGAGCAGCTTGACGGAGGACAAAGAAGTTATGCTGATGAAGGGGAAACCCACCGTGAATCTCTACCTAACGCCCAAGGGTGATTCTACCCTAGAGCTAACTGTAGTTAAAGACGTTCTCAAATCCGGCTTTAAGATTCACGCCGAAAATCAGCAAAACGGATCGCTTCAAGTGTCGATACGTCACAAGAAGGATACCCGTGGTTTCGGATCGCCTGATTATGTTGACTTCGAAGTTTTGGAACGAAACGACGGAAAGAAGTACATCGACATTCGCGTTGCGGCGTACTTCAACAAGTTTGACCGCGAACGAAACAAGGATTTTGAGCTAAAGCCAGCTATACTCCGGATTTCAGGTAAGCAATACGAAGAGGCAATAAGACCACATACCCCGAAAGAGTTGGCTAATCCGTTTCGGGACTCAGCCGGTCGAACCACATAAGAATGCGACTTGAACTTGCCACGTGAGTAGTCATTTAGACCGAGCACCAGCGCCATACGCCAACTGTAGTTCGACCATGCTGGCGAACCGGACAAGGCTGTAGGCTTCAACGCCTTGCTTGGTGATGCGGCCTCGAAAGGCGTAGCTATGATGCAATTGCGATGCAAGCGTTAGGGAGTACGACTGCTACCCCATTGTCCCTGCATGAGATGAGATACTCTAGAGCGTGGTACACATGGCTACGCCATGGCTGTGCACCGGGTCAGAATTCCCGTAGGGTGTAGTAGGGGGGATTTGTAGATTTAGAATACCCATGAGATGGGGGCCGGAGAAAGCAGAGCAATGATTCTCAACTGCCTACCGGCTCCTGCTTCCCGCACTTCCTACGCGAACCCTGAACAACCAGCCATAACGTATTGCTGCCTCGCTTCCGCACGGCTTCTTATAGGTGTCGTTAAATCGCTACCTCGCTAACGCACGGTTGTCTTGCACGACTGAGCATTACGCCAGCCTCGCTTCCGCACGGCTTCTTATATGGGTGAGGTTAGGACTGGCCTGCCGGCGTCTAGTTCAGCAGACCTTGCATATGCTTGCCTCGCTTCCGCACGGCTTCTTATAGGTGTCGTTTAATCCGAAGCTTCGCCGAACATTGACCAATCCTCCGTCGAGAATGCGTCTGTGTCGGTGTCGAATTCAGTGTCCTCGACTGCAAACATGGTGGCCCTGCTCTCTCCGGAATCATCGGATTCAGCGGGCAGACTCCATGCTGAGGCTACGGCCCCACCACTGCGACAAACCGTGCAACTGGCGTTGCCACACGGCGTAATTTGCAACACTCCGCTTCCGCCATCTTCTTCGATTTGACGCGGTTCAGGCCACTGCGTTCGGGCCAACTTCGCGGCTGCCCGTTCGATGACACGCAGGCATTGTGCAAGCCGTTGAGCGTGTCGAAGAGTGCACTGTCTCAAGGAACAATGCATGTAGGCTTGTATCTCGGCTGACGAGATAACGTCGATTCGTCGCAGCAGTACCAAGACTAGCTTTTTACTCAACGGTCGCGTGTTGTCGCCGTAATCGAGATTCACTGCCCCAGTTACGACAGCATCCAATCCCGGGAGCTTAGACAGGGCGTGACCGGGCGCACTGAAGCTCGCTAGGTACGCTTTAATCGAATTTGGATAGAGGATCGCTGGCCTACCTCTTGCGCGGGCCTTGGGCGTCGTCGGTGAGGTTTTTAGGCGACGAGAAGGGACCTTAACAACCGCTGGAAGCGGTCTATACGAAGCGTACTGTGGAGCCTCGTAGAAGTTCAATGGCAGAAACGGAGGATAGTCTCCACGTTGGGGGGGGAATGCAGTCTTGATCATATGTTTCCTTACGGGTTGTGCCGCGAACGGCGTTAGGTGACTTGTGCATAGGAGCTTTCAAGGCGAAAAAAAACCGAACCGTCCAGTCAAGGAGGCGGTTCGGGCCGGTGAGAAGAAGGTAGAGGCAATGTGCTGCCGTGCTACCTCTGCCACGAGAAGTTGCATTCTCGCACGTCTTGGCTGGCACGTCAAAAAAAACTTGACGCCACGCCAGAAGTGTGATCAAAACACTAGATGCTGGTCTAGAGTCTTGAACGACGACAGGTGCAGGCGTTGACGAACGTGAAGCTAATGCATATGAAACAGGGTAAAAAAACGACGAGAGACCGTCTTACAAAGTTCCGTTTTGTTAAGCCCGGAAGTGTTTTTCTATGGTCGTGATAGAGCTTGGCCGAACGGTACCGGAACTGGCTTCAAGACTGCATAGGAGGTCACTGGCGCTGCTCTGCGATTTATTTGCAAGAAGCCCTTCGTGATGGGAGCCATGGCCTTACGGGTTGTCTAAGGCCCGTTGCTGACGGAAATTGCACGTGCCGCTGTTGTGATAGCGGCGTACAAGGGATGCGCCTTTACTCGTGTCTAAAGATCAGCCTAGCTTTCGGGCTAACGCTTCGGCCTTCGGATGGTAGTAACGTTTCAGCATTTGTATCGTTTGGTGGCCCGTAACAGTGGCCAACTCAATGACATTGGGAAGTTTTTCGGCTAAACGGCTTGTCGCAGCGTGTCGAAGATCGTGGAACGTCAGATCGTCAATTCCGGCTCGGTCGCATGCAGCCACGAAGCAGTTGTGCAGGGTCATGTGCGAAATTGGGAAGACTGGCCCGAATGCTCCGCAGTTCGGCAGACCCTCCAGAATCGCTACTGCCTTACGAGAAAGCGGGACGGTTCGTGCTGTGCCGTTCTTAGTGAGCGGAAGGTAAGCCGTTTGAGCCGCAAGATTGATGTGCTCCCATCGTAATGCCAGTAGCTCCCCACGTCGCATCGCGGACTCTAGCGCCAGCATCACCAGTGGGACCATCCAAGGACTTCTGCGCTGAACAGGTTTGAGTTCGCTGAGCAAACGTGTCTCTTCCTCCATCGTAAGGAGTCTAGTTCGACCCGGTGGCGTTGGGGGCTTCCGAACAAGAGCACAGGGGTTCGCTATTGGGAGGCCCCATTCCTTTCGGGAGTGGCTGATGATGCCTGAAAGGATGCTCAGTTCGCGAATGATCGTGCCCGCACCGACAGTCTTGAGCCGGTCATCTCGGTAGCCAGCAATGACCGCTGGCGTCAGGTTCGTCATACTATAGCTCGCGATCTTCTGACGCAGCATGAACTTGATACCTTCGGCTTCTCGTTGTGCTCCACGCTTCGAAGGCGTTACCTCGTGCATGTACCGCTGTAGTACATCTGCAAGCAGAATGTCTTTTGCAGACTGAGTGTTTTGGTACAACCCTTGGTCCATTGTGGACTCAACGCTTCGTCCCCATGCCTGTGCTTCGGCCTTGGTCTTGAATGACGCTACCTCGTCCGGGTAGCCCTTGCGTCGTACGCGAACTTGCCATGTACCTGATCGTTGCCTAATTGATGCCATACGCTTTTCCTTTGGGACGAGCGTGGGACAAGAACCAGTTTTCTTCGCTGTTGGCCGGGCTGGCGCTGCTAGGCGAGCGTGTGCTGCATAACGTTATTGTCGAGTTGGGGAAAAGCATTTTCCTGACAGATCAACGACTTACACGTCAGCTGTCCAATCCCCTGACTTCCCTCCGTGCTTTTCCAGCACCCGCACATTGGTCATGACCATCCCCCGATCGGCCGCCTTGCACATGTCATAGATCGTCAGCAGCCCCACCTGCACGGCCGTCAGCGCCTCCATCTCGACCCCGGTCTTGCCCACGGTTTCCACCTGCGCCCGGCAATGGACGCTGTTGTTGGCGGTATCGATCTCGAAATCGACCGCGACCCGGGTGATCGGCAGCGGGTGGCACAGGGGGACCAGGTCGCTGGTGCGCTTGGCGCCCATGATGGCGGCGATGCGCGCGATGCCGAGCACGTCGCCCTTTTTGGCGCTGCCCGACTGGATCAATTGCAGGGTTTCCGGCCGCATGCGGATGGTGCCGGCGGCGACCGCCACGCGGTGGGTGTCGCTCTTGGCGCCGACGTCGACCATGTGGGCCTGGCCGGTGGCGTCGAAATGGGTCAGCGGGCCGGCGTCGGCTGGGGCGGAAGGACTCGTCATTGTCGTGTTGGTATGCTCGGGTAAGAAAGTGTTTCAGGGCGCGGCAAAGGGCGCGTGGATGCGGTTATCATAGCATTGTGAAACCGATGACCCATCCTGCGATCTTGTCCGTTTGCAGCCGCTGGCGCCGCTCGCTGGCCGTGCTGTGCGTGTCGGCGGCGGCCGGGCTGGGCGCGGCACACGCGCCGGCCCAGCAGCTCAATAATGTCCCGAATTCGATGCGCCTGCCGACCCTGGGCGATAGCGCGAGCGAGGATTTGTCGCCCGTCGTCGAGCGCAAGCTGGGCGAGGAGATCATGCGCCAGATCCGGCGCGACCGCGACTATCTCGACGACGATGCGATTTCCGAATACCTGAACAATTTCGGCGGCGCCCTGGTCGATGCCGTGCCCGGCGCGCGCGGCGAAATGAATGCCGACTTCCACTTCTTCCCGGTGCGCGACAGCGCCATCAACGCGTTCGCGCTGCCGGGCGGTTTCATCGGCATCCATTCGGGGCTGCTGGTTGCGGCCCAGACCGAGTCCGAGCTGGCCTCGGTGGTGTCGCACGAGATCGGCCACGTGTCGCAACGCCATATCGCGCGCATGCTGGGGCAGCAGCGCCAGGACGTGCTGCTGCCGCTGGCCGCGATGATCCTGGCCGCGCTCGCGGCCAAGTCGAGTCCCGATGCGGCCATGGGCGTGCTGATGGGCGGGCAGGGCCTGGCCGTGAGTCGCCAGCTCAGCTTCAGCCGCGATGCCGAGCGCGAGGCCGACCGCGTCGGTTTCCAGATCATGAGCGCCGGCGGTTACGATACCTCGGGCATGGTGGCCTTTTTTAAACGCCTGCAAGGCGCGACCAAGGTCTACGGCGAAATTCCGGCCTTCCTCAGCAGTCACCCGCTCACCAGCGAACGCATCGTCGACATCCAGTCGCGCATCCGCGAAACGCCGCACCGGTTCCGGCCCGATTCGATGGAGTTCCACCTGGCCAAGGCGCGTGCGCGGGTGCTGCAGGACCTGGGCACGACGGCGCGCCGCGATACGCGCACCGCGCTCGAGACCCAACTGGCCCAGCAGCACCGGCAGCAGCAGGTGGCGGCCCAGTACGGCCTGGCCGTCCTGGCGCTCAAGGAAGGCGACCTGGCCGGCGCCCGCAGCTGGCTCGACAAGGCGCGCGCCGCCATGCAGCCGAAGCCGGGGGTGTTCTCGAGCGCGCCGGCCAGCGATGGCGGCGCCATGTTCACCATGCTCGACCTCGAGATCAAGCTGGCGCCGGGGCAGCCGAAGGAGCTGGCGCAACAGGCGGTGAAGGATGCCCAGGACGCGACCTACCGCTACCCGCTGTCGCGCGCGCTGGCGCGCCAGTACGCGAGCGCCATGATCAATGCGGGCAAGTTCGACGATGCCACCCGTTACCTGCGCGACCAGGTGCAGCTCTACCGCGAGGATCCGAAGCTCTACGACCTGCTGGCCAAGTCCTATTCGAGCCAGGGCAAGATCGCGCTGCAGCACATGGCGCTGGCCGAGTCGTATGTGCTGGCCGGCGCGCTGCCGGCGGCCGTGGCCCAGCTCGACATTGCGCGCAAGGCCAAGGACGTGTCCTTCTATGACCAGTCCGTGATCGACGCGCGCGAACGCGCGATCAAGGCCCAGCAGAAGGAAGAGCAGGAAGCGGAGAAGGGCAAGTAAGGCAAGCGGGCGCGCCGGCCGCTGCGCAAGGCCGGCCTCAGGCCGGCGCGGCCGGCGTGCGCACGAAGCCGAAGCGCGCGGGCAGCGTGTCGCGCGCGATGCGCTCGGCCGGCACGGTGGCGCCGCGCCAGCGCAGCGTCAGCGTGCCGGGGCCGCCGTCCAGCCAGGCCAGCAAGACCTCGTCGCGCGCCGGCTTGCCGTCGATGTCCAATCCCTCGAACAATTGCGCCACATCCCGGTCGTCGACCTGGGCGACGATCTCTCCTGCCTGCACGATGGCCTCGCCCGTTTCGGTGAGGTACAGCCGTTCGATCGATGCCAGTGCCGCACCGGTCTGCAGTACCAGTCCCTGCGCGGGATCGGTGCGGGCGATGAAGGGCGTGCTTTCCAGGTTCACGAACACGCGCTGCGGGCCGTTCTGGAAAAACCAGCGGCCGTCCTCGTCGTGCTGGTAATTGCGGTTGATGAAGCCGACCAGCGCGGGGTTGGCCAGCCGGTCGCCGGGTGCGTTGGCCGCCTGCGCGGCCTCGTCGCGCATGCGCCAGCCGCCGCGCGCATCGAGCGCGAGCCAGCCGTAGCAGTGCGGCACGTTTGGCCACTTGGCCATTGCCTGTTTTACGATGTCATCCATGGGTGGCAGCTTCGCATAGTTCGGATGCTTGCGGCGCGCAGCGTGCCGCGTCGAAGAAGGAGAGGATGCGCGCGGGCAGCCAGTCGTTGTGACCGGGGAAGGCGCCGCTCGGGAAACCGACGTGGCCGCCCTCGGCCGGGTACTCGAGCGTGACGGCCTTCGATGCGCTCGCCGGCAGGTATTGGCCCGGCAGGAAGGGGTCGTTGCGGGCGTTCAGGACCAGGGTCGGCACGTCGATGTCCATCAGCACGTGGCGCGCGCTGGCGCGGTGCCAGTAGTCGTCGGTGTCGCGGTAGCCGTGCAGCGGGGCGGTGACGACGTTATCGAAAGCGTAGAGGTCGCGCGCGGCGAGCAGGGCGCGCTTGTCGAAGAGGCCGGGGAATTGTTCCAGCTTGGCCAGGCACTTCGGCTTCAGGGTGTTCAGGAACATGCGGGTGTAGAGCAGGTTCAGGCCCGAGGACAGGGCGGCGCCGCCGCGCGCCAGGTCGAGCGGGGCCGAGATGGCGGCCGCGGCAGTGACAAAACCGGCGTTCACGCCGGTTTCACCCAGCCAGCGCAGCAGCGCATTGCCGCCGAGCGAGACCCCGGCCGCAAACAGGGGACCCAGCGCCGCACCGGCCGCCCGCTCGCGCAGGCGCGCCATGATCCAGCCGATCTCGGCGGCGTCGCCGGAATGGTAGAAGCGCGCCGTCAGGTTCGGTTCGCCCGAGCAGCCGCGGAAATGCGGCACCGCGCCCGACCAGCCCCGTGCGGCCAGCGCGGCCATCAGGGAACGCGCGTAATGGCTGTTCGACGAACCCTCGAGTCCATGGAACAGCACCACCAGCGGCTTGCCGGGTTCGCCGTCGACGAAGTCGACGTCGACGAAATCGTCGCCCAGCAGCGGATCGTGCACGTTCCAGCGCTCGCGCCGGTAGCGGACCGGCGGTTTATGCATGAGCGTGGCCGGATAGATCGTCTGCAGGTGGCCGCCGGGCAGCCACTTGGGGGCGCGATAGGTCATGGCCGACATCGGAGCAAGGGCGAGGACAAGCGGCAGGCCGGGCCCGCCGCGAGGAAATCAGTGGTGCTTGAAGGCCACGCCCGGGGCCAGGCGGTACTGGGTGCCGCAGTAGGGGCACTTGGCGGTGCCTTCATGGTCGAAATCCAGGAACACGCGCGGGTGCGACGACCACAGCGGCATGGCCGGGTTCGGGCAATGGGCCGGCAGATCCTTGGCTTCGAGTTCCACCACAGGCATCGTCTTTACGTTCATCGCAATTCTCCGTCGAGCTAAGTTAGGCAAAGACTGGATTTTAACGGATTCGGGCGGCGCTTCGGAATGATCGGTAGAATGGCGGATTGATCACGGACGGGCTGGCGGTGACGCCGTACCGCGTGGGGTTCTTGAGGCCGGGGGCCCCAAGGACGTGCCCATCCTACAAATGCACCGTTGCTCACGCCGCCACTCATATTCTTGCTTCATGCCCTATCGCTTTCGTTTCATCCAATTTCTCCCACTCCGCTGTTGCAGGAAGGCGACATGAACGCGCCTGATCCTGTCCAAGCCGCCCCCCTGACCGAACGGCACGATCCAGCCCTCTGGCAAGAGGGGCTGCGCACCGGCTTGCCGACCCTGTTCGGCATTGCCGCCTGGGGCCTGGTGGTCGGGGTCGCGATGGTCAAGACCGGGCTGACGGCCTTCCAGGCTGTCGGTATGACCCTGCTCGTGTTCGCAGGTTCCGCCCAGCTGGCCTCGCTGCCGCTGATCCTGGCGCAGGCGCCGGTCTGGGTGATTTTCGCCACCGGCCTGGTCGTCAACCTGCGCTTCGTGATCTTCTCGGCCTTATTGGCACCCCATTTCTCGCACCTGCCTTGGCGCCAGCGGTTGTTGTACGGCTATATTTCCGGCGACATGACGGTCGCCATCTTCCTGCAACGCTTCCCGACCGCGGCCCCGATCGCGGGCAAGCTGTCCTACCTGAAGGGCCTCGTGTTGCCGAACTGGGCGGCCTGGCAGGCGGGCTCGCTGGCCGGCATCTTCCTCGGCAGCGCCGTGCCAAGCGAATGGGGACTGGGTTTTGCCGGCACGCTGGCGATCCTGTGCATCACGATTCCGCTGATCGCCAACAAAGCGGCCCTGTGCGGCGTGCTGGTGGCCGGCGCCGTGGCCGTGCTGGCCAACGGCTTCCCCTACAAACTGGGCCTGCTGGCGGCGGTGTTCGCCGGCATGCTGAGCGCGATGACGGTCGAAGGCCTGATTGCGAAGAAACGAGTAAAAAATGTCTGATTGGGAAATCTGGGCCACCATCGTCGTGCTGGCGCTGTCGACCGTCATTACCCGCAGCGGCTTCTGGCTGGTCGGACACCGGGTGACGATTCCGCCGCGCATCCAGGACATGCTGCGCTATGCGCCGGCCTGCGCGCTGGCGGCGATCATCGGGCCCGACCTGCTGCTCGATACGGGTGGCCAGGTCCACCTGGAATTGTCAAATCCAAAACTGCTGGCGGGCATCGCCGCAGTCGGCTTCTACCTGTGGCGCCGCAATATGCTGCAGACCATCGTGTTCGGCATGCTGGCCTTCACACTGTTGCGAATCCTGCACGTTTTTGGCGCGGCGTAACAGGGGGGCTAAGGTAGAATATTGTTTTTTCACTTTTTCACTGTTGAGCCGACATGGACGCCGTTCTCAGTTTCACCCGTTTGCAAGACCTGATCGACCGCGACGCGCTGAAAGGCAAGCGCGTTTTCATCCGTGCCGACCTGAATGTGCCGCAGGACGACCAGGGCAACATCACCGAGGACACGCGTATCCGCGCCTCGATTCCCGCTATTTCCGCCGCACTGAAGGCCGGCGCCGCCGTCATGGTGACCTCGCACCTGGGCCGTCCGACCGAGGGCGACTTCAAGCCGGAAGACACGCTGGCGCCGGTCGCCGCGCGCTTGTCCGAGCTGCTCGGCCAGCCGGTCGAACTCAAGCAGAACTGGGTCGATGGCGTCGACGTGGCGCCGGGCCAGGTCGTGCTGCTGGAAAACTGCCGCGTCAACAAGGGCGAGAAGAAGAACGCCGATGAACTGGCCCAGAAGATGGCAAAACTGTGCGACGTGTACGTGAACGATGCCTTCGGCACCGCCCACCGCGCCGAAGCGACCACCCACGGCATCGCCAAGTTCGCGCCGATCGCCTGCGCCGGCCCGCTGCTGGCCGCCGAACTCGATGCACTGGGCAAGGCCCTCGGCCAGCCGGCACGTCCGCTGCTGGCGATCGTGGCCGGCTCGAAAGTGTCGAGCAAGCTGTCGATCCTGCAAAGCCTGGCCGGCAAGGTGGACAACCTGATCGTCGGCGGCGGCATCGCCAACACCTTCATGAAGGCCGTCGGCCTGAACATCGGCAAGTCGCTGGTCGAGAACGACCTGGTCAATGAGGCCAAGCAGATCATCGACATGATGAGCGCGCGCGGCGCCTCGGTGCCGATTCCCGTGGATGTCGTCTGCGCGAAAGAGTTCTCGCCGACGGCGGCCGCCACCGTCAAGGACGTGGCCCAAGTTGCCGACGACGACATGATCCTCGACATCGGCCCGAAGACGGCCGCCATGCTGGCCGAACAGGTTGCCAAAGCCGGCACCATCGTCTGGAACGGCCCGGTCGGCGTGTTCGAGTTCGACCAGTTCGCCGAAGGCACCAAGACCCTCGCGCTGGCGATTGCCGCCTCGCAGGGCTTCTCGATCGCAGGCGGCGGCGACACGCTGGCGGCGATTGCGAAATACGACATCGGCGACAAGATCGGCTACATCTCCACCGGCGGCGGCGCCTTCCTCGAATTCCTCGAAGGGAAGACCTTGCCGGCAGTCGAGATCCTGCTTCAACGTAACGCCGAGTCAAGGTAATATCGAGCGCAGCCCCGGGGGCTGCGCTTCTCTTTTCAAGATCAAGGATCCACATGTATTGCGCCACCAAGATCGTTGCCACCATCGGCCCCGCGTCGAGCGACTTCGATACCCTCGTCAAGATGATCCACGCCGGCGTGGATGTCGTGCGCCTGAATTTCTCGCACGGCCGCGCCCAGGACCACATCGACCGCGCGGCGCTGGTGCGGCGCGCCGCCGAAGCCTGCGGCGTGGAAGTGGCGCTCATGGCCGACATGCAAGGCCCGAAGATCCGCGTCGGCAAGTTTGAGGACGGCAAGGTCTTCCTGAACAATGGCGACAAATTCGTCCTCGACGCCAAGTGGGGCGAGAATGGCGAACTGGGCAACCAGGAGCGCGTCGGCCTCGACTACAAGGCGCTGCCGCGCGACGTCAGGCCGGGCGACAAGCTGCTGCTCAACGACGGCCTGATCGTGCTGATCGTCGACAAGGTGGTCGGCCACGAAATCTGCACCACGGTCAAGGTCGGCGGCGAGCTGTCGAACAACAAGGGCATCAACCGCATGGGCGGCGGCCTGACCGCGCCGGCCCTGACGGCGAAAGACATGGAAGACATCAAGACGGCGATGAGCTTCCAGGCCGATTACCTGGCGATCTCTTTCCCGAAAAGCGCGACCGACATGGAAATGGCGCGCCAGCTGGCGAACATTGCCGGCGAACCGTATGCGCACAAGCCGATGTTGATCGCCAAGATCGAGCGTGCCGAAGCGATTCCTGTGCTGCAGGAAATCCTGGACGCCTCGGACGGCATCATGGTCGCGCGCGGCGATCTCGCCGTGGAAGTGGGTAACGCTGCCGTGCCGGCACTGCAAAAGCGCATGATCCGCATGGCGCGCGCCTCGAACAAGCTGGCGATCACCGCGACCCAGATGATGGAATCGATGATCGTCAACGCGGTCCCGACCCGCGCCGAAGTGTCGGACGTGGCCAATGCCGTGCTGGACGGTACCGACGCCGTCATGACCTCGGCCGAGACCGCATCGGGCCGCTACCCGGTCGAGACGGTCGAGATGATGGCCGCGATCTGCCTGGAGGCGGAACAATCCGAATACAACAAGCTCGACACGGACTTCCTGAACGTCGAGTTCACCCGCATCGACCAGTCGATCGCCTACGCCACCCTGTTCACGGCCCACCACCTGCCGGTGAAGGCGATCGTGGCCCTGACCGAATCGGGTTCGACGGCACTGTGGCTGAGCCGTCATAACATCGACACCCCGATTTTCGCCCTGACCCCGTCACGCACGACGCAGCGCAAGGCCTCCCTGTACCGGAACGTGCGAGCATTCCCGCTGGTGCAGGAAGGCGGCAGCCATGCCGTGTTGCGCAAGGCCGAAGAGCTCCTCATGAAGGAGGGCATGGTGCAGAAGGGCGATACCATCGTCGTCACCTGGGGCTCGCCGATGGGAGAAGCCGGCGGCACCAATGCACTCAAGATCGTGCGGGTCGGCGACACTTATAAAGATTGAAGGCGGCTTCGCTTCAGCGAAGTCCCAGAGCAGGAAAGCTTGATAGCCTAGCGAGCACCGCCAGCGCAAGTGCAAGGCGCAGCAGCTTGAAGGCTTTCCCGAAACGGTTTTTTTTTATTGCTTGGAGTACTCATCATGGCACTCGTATCACTGCGTCAACTGCTGGACCATGCTGCCGAGAACGGCTACGGCCTGCCGGCGTTCAACGTCAACAACCTCGAGCAGGTGCAGGCCATCATGGCCGCGGCCGATGCCACCAACAGCCCGGTGATCATGCAGGCCTCGGCCGGCGCGCGCAAGTACGCGGGCGAAGCCTTCCTGCGCCACCTGATCGACGCCGCCGTCGAAGCCTACCCGCACATCCCGGTCGTCATGCACCAGGACCACGGCCAGTCGCCGGCGGTCTGCATGGCCGCGATCCGTTCGGGTTTCTCGTCGGTCATGATGGACGGTTCGCTGGAAGCCGACGGCAAGTCGGTCGCTTCCTATGAATACAACGTCGAGGTGTCGCGCGAAGTCGTGAAGTTCGCGCACTCGATCGGCGTGACCGTCGAGGCCGAACTGGGCGTGCTCGGCTCGCTCGAGACGATGAAGGGCGACAAGGAAGACGGCCATGGCGCCGACGGCACCATGACCCGCGAGCAGCTGCTGACCGACGTCGCGCAAGCGGCCGACTTCGTCGCGAAGACCCAGTGCGACGCGCTGGCGATCGCGATCGGCACCTCGCACGGCGCCTACAAATTTACCCGCAAGCCGACCGGCGACATCCTGGCGATCGACCGCATCAAGGAAATCCACGCGCGCATCCCGAACACCCACCTGGTGATGCACGGTTCCTCGTCGGTGCCGCAGGAGCTGCTGGCGATCATCCGCGAATTCGGCGGCGACATGAAGGAAACCTATGGCGTCCCGGTCGAAGAGATCCAGGAAGGCATCAAGCACGGCGTCCGCAAGATCAACATCGACACCGACATCCGCCTGGCGATGACGGCCGCGATTCGCAAGTACATGTTCCAGAACCCGTCGAAGTTCGACCCGCGCGACTACCTCAAGCCTGCGCGCGAAGCGGCGACCGAGATCTGCAAGGCGCGTTACATCTCCTTCGGCTGCGAAGGCATGGCCGCGAAAATCAAGCCGATCCCGCTGGAAAAAATGGCCGAGCGTTACAAGGCCGGCGAGCTGGCCCAAGTCGTCAAGTAAAATAGACGTGTCGAACGGGCTGCTGCGGCAGCCCGGTTTTCTTATCGGCGGACCTGGTCCGCCGCTTCGCTGAAGGCGGACTTGTTCCGCCGAGTTCATTACCCTGATAGCCCTCCCATGAACAGCCTCTACCAATCCACGATCCAGTCCCTGCCACTGCTCGGCCGCGGCAAAGTGCGCGACAACTACGCCGTCGGCGACGACAAGATCCTGATCGTCACCACCGACCGCCTGTCGGCCTTCGACGTCGTCATGAACGAGCCGATCCCCGGCAAGGGCATGGTCCTGAACCAGATGAGCGATTTCTGGTTCGCGAAGCTCGGCCACATCGTGCCGAACCACCTGACCGGCGTGGCGCCGGAAAGCGTCGTGGCACCAGACGAGGTCGAGCAGGTGCGCGGCCGCGCCGTGGTCGCCAAGCGTTTACAGCCGATCATGGTCGAAGCCGTCGTGCGCGGCTACATCATCGGTTCCGGCTGGAAGGACTATCAGCAAAGCGGGTCCATCTGCGGTATCGAACTGCCTGCCGGCCTGCGCCAGGCCGACAAGCTGCCGCAGCCGATCTTCACCCCGGCAGCAAAAGCCGACATCGGCGAGCACGACGAGAACATCTCGTTTGCCGACATGGAAAGCCGCATCGGCGCCGAACTGGCCGCCAAGATGCGCGACATCTCGATCGCCCTCTACACCGCCGCCTCCGAATACGCGGCAACCAAGGGCATCATCATCGCCGACACCAAGTTCGAGTTCGGCCTGGACGACCAGGGCGTGCTGCACCTGATGGACGAAGTGCTGACCGCCGACTCCTCGCGCTTCTGGCCGGCCGACTCCTATGCACCTGGCATGTCGCCGCCGTCCTTCGACAAGCAGTTCGTGCGCGACTACCTGGAAACCCTGAGCGACTGGAACAAGACCGCGCCGGCGCCATCGCTGCCGCAGGACGTCATCGACAAAACCCAGGCCAAGTACTTCGAAGCCATCGAACGCCTGACCGGCGACAAGCTGAAGGCCTGAGATGACGATGAATGAAGAAAAAACGGCGAATGTGGCCAATGCGCCCCTGGTCGGCGTGGTGATGGGTTCCTCGTCGGACTGGGACGTGATGCAGCACGCCTGTGTCGTGCTGGAGCAATTCGGCGTGTCCTTCGAGGCGCAAGTGATCTCGGCGCACCGCATGCCCGACGAGATGTTCGCCTACGCGGAAAGCGCGCGCGCGCGCGGCCTGCGCGCCGTCATCGCCGGCGCCGGCGGTGCGGCCCACCTGCCGGGCATGATCGCTGCCAAGACCATCGTCCCGGTGCTGGGCGTGCCGGTGCCGTCCAAGTACCTGCGCGGCGAGGATTCGCTGCTGTCGATCGTGCAGATGCCCAAGGGCGTGCCGGTGTCCACCTTCGCCATCGGCGAAGCGGGCGCCGCGAATGCGGCGCTGACCGCGGTGGCGATGCTGGCCGCCACGGACGATGCCCTGGCCGCGCGGCTCGAGCAGTTCCGCCTCGACCAGACCGCTGCCGCCCGGGCGATGATCCTGCCTGTCTGAAGAAGTCATGAGTAACGAACGTCATAATGCTTTTCTTCCCACCGCCAACCCGCCGACCTGGCTCGGCGTGATGGGCGGCGGCCAGCTCGGCCGCATGTTTGCGCACGCCGCCCAGGCCATGGGCTACAAGGTCGCCGTGCTCGAGCCGGCGGCCGACTGCCCGGCCGGCCAGGTGGCCGAGCGTCTGATCCAGGCCGGCTACACGGACAGCATCGCCCTCGGCCAGCTGGCCGCGCTGTGCTCGGCCGTGACCACCGAATTCGAGAACGTGCCTTCCGACAGCATGAAGCTGCTGGCTCAAGGCAGTTTTGTCGCACCAGCCGGGGCCTGCGTCGCCATCGCCCAGGACCGGGTGCTGGAAAAACGCTTCTTTGTCGACTGCGCGCCGCAGTCCGGCGTGATGCCGGCGCCGCACAAGGTGATCGCCTCGCACGAGGACATCGACGACGTCAAGGACGACTTGCTGCCAGGTATCTTGAAGACCGTGCGCATGGGCTATGACGGCAAGGGCCAGGTCCGCGTCAAATCCCGCGAGGACCTGCGCGCCGCCTTCGAGGGCATGCAAGGGGTGACCTGCCTGCTCGAAAAAATGCTGCCGCTGGCCTACGAGGTGTCGGTGCTGACCGCGCGCGGCCATGACGGAGAATCGGTGGTCTATCCGATCGCCGAGAACGTGCACCGCGATGGCATCCTGTTCACCACCACCGTGCCGGGCCCGAACGTTTCAAACGAATGCGCGCAGCGGGCGCAGGACGCGGCGCGCGCCATCGTCGCCCAGCTCGGCTATGTGGGCGTGCTGTGCATCGAATTCTTCGTGCTGGAAGACGGCACCCTGGTCGTCAACGAGATGGCGCCGCGCCCGCACAACAGCGGCCACTACACGATGGACGCCTGCGTGACGAGCCAGTTCGCGCAGCAGGTGCGGGCGATGGCGAAGCTGCCGCTGGGCGATTGTCGTCAGCATTCGCCGGCCGTCATGCTCAACATCCTGGGCGACGCCTGGTTCGACGGCGCGGGCGACGATGCGCCCCTGCGCGAGCCGGCCTGGGACCGGGTGCTGGCGCTGCCGGGCGCTTTCCTGCACCTGTACGGCAAGGACGACCCGCGGCGCGGCCGCAAGATGGGCCACGTCACCTTCGTCGCGCCGACGCTGGCCGAGGCCCAGCACAGCTTGCGCGCCGCCTGCGCCATCCTGGGAATCGCACCGTGAGCAGCATCGAAGCAATCGACGCCGCGGCCGTGAACGCGGCCGCGCGTGCCCTGGAAGGCGGCCAACTGGTCGCCTTTCCGACCGAAACCGTCTACGGGCTCGGGGCCGATGCCGAGAACCCGGCGGCGGTTGCCGCGATCTATGCGGCCAAGGGGCGCCCGCAAGACCATCCGGTGATCGTCCACCTGGCGCCGGAAGCGGACATCGCCCACTGGGCCTGCGCCATCCCGCCCGAGGCCCACGCGCTGGCCGAGGCCTTCTGGCCGGGCCCGCTGACGATGATTTTGAAGCGCGCGCCGAATATTCCGGACGCCGTCAGCGGCGGCCAGGACACGGTCGGCCTGCGCTGCCCCTCGCATCCGGTGGCAATCGCGCTGCTGCGTGCCTTCAAGGGCGGGCAGGGGGGCATCGCGGCGCCCTCGGCCAACAAGTTCGGCCATGTCAGCCCGACCACGGCCCAGCATGTGCGCGACGAATTCGGCGCCGACGGTTCGGTGGCGCTGGTGCTCGACGGCGGCGCCGCGCAGGTCGGGATCGAATCGACCATCGTCGACCTGTCGCGCCTCGGTACCCACGGCCCGGTGCTGCTGCGCCCCGGCCACGTGAGCGCGGAAGCGATCGCCGCCGTGATCGACCGGTTGCCTGCCGCACCCGACGCCGCCGCACCGCGCGCCTCGGGCACGCTCGAATCGCACTATGCGCCGCATACACCGGTGGCGATGCAGGACACGGCGACGCTGGTCCAGACCCTGGTGCAGATGGCGGAGGCCGGTCGAAAAGTCGCCCTGATCCATTATTCCGACCTGTGGACGGCGGATGTCGCCCAGCGCCTGCCGGCCACGCCGGACGGCTTTGCCCACGCCTTGTACGCGGCGCTGCGCGCCATGGATGGCACCGGCGCCGACCTGATCCTGGTCGAGGCGCCACCGCAAGGCGGCGCCTGGCTCGGCGTGAACGACCGCCTGCGCCGCGCCGCCCACGGTTCCACCGGAATCGTGCACGGCCTGCTCAACCGCGACGCATTCCCGCCGGCGTAGGGTGGACTCCCGAGTCCACGCGTAACGTATGCGTCAACGCGGCGCATGGTTCTTCCGAGTCCACGCGTAACGTATGCGTCAACGCGGCGCATGGTTCTTCCGAGTCCACGCGTAAGGATGCGTCGACGCGGCGCACAACGATGCGTCGACGCGGCGCACGCTTTACGCGTGGAGTCGGGACTCCACCCTACGCGCCGTCCCGAGCCGTTCCTCCGCGCCCCTGCCACCCCTGCCGCATACCCTGTTGTTTGTGCATGACGCACAACAATTCTCCGATGTACAAGAGGAAAGAACACTGGCAATATTAGTTCCAGATACGAATAGCACGGGCGTTCGTTTCACTGATAAAAAAACCTATTTCCTCTCAGGAGACACAATGCGTCAAACGAAATTCGCGCTCGCGCTGCTGACTGCTGCTGTGCTGACCGCCTGCGGCGGCACCGGCAGCAGCGGCGGCGACCAGACCCATGCCGTCAAGTTCAGCCAGCAAGTGAGCTTCGGCGACAGCCTGTCCGACGTCGGCACTTATGCGGTCGGCGCGGTCGCGGCGGCCGGCGGCGGCAAGTTCACCATCAACGGCAGCAACACCTCGGCGAATGCCGCCTACACGGGCCTGAACTGGACCGAAGTCCTCGCCGCCGAGCTGCAGCTGCCGGCGCCATGCGCCGCACAGACCGGCTTGCAAGGCGCCGACAATGCCAACCCGGCACTCGACTTCAACGTCCCGATCGTCAACAACGCCGCCTGCTTCAACTACGCGCAGGGCGGCTCGCGCGTTACCGAGAAGGTCGGCGCCGGATATCCTGTACAGATGACCCTGCCGGTCGTGGCCCAGGTCCAGAACCACCTGGCCAAGACTGGCGGCAAGTTCAGCGGTACCGAACTGGTCACGATCATGGCGGGCGGTAACGATGTCCTGGTGCAGCTCGGCCAGCTGAGCGCGAATGCGACCGCTGCCGGCACCAAGGCAGGGCAGGCCGCCTTCCCGACCCTGCTGATCGGCGGCCTGGTGCCGCTGGTGTCGCCTTCCAACCTGGCGATTGCCCAGCAGACCATTGGCCTGGAGGTGCAGAAAGCGGCCCTGGCCGGCGGCAACCAGACCGCCATCGCCGGCGCCGCGGTGATTGCCGCCGTGAACCTGGGTGCATCACCAACGGCCGCCCAGGCCGCCGCGGCGAAAGCCGGCCTTGACGCCGCCGCCGCCGGCGCCAAGGCGGGTGCCGATTATGCCGCCCAGCAGGGCCCGATCATGGTGGCCGCCATGGGCAAGGCCGGCGTCGAGCTGGCCGGCATCGTCAAGACCGAACTGGTCGGCAAGGGCGCGAAGTACGTGATCGTCAACAACTTGCCGGATGTCGCCAGTACCCCGTCGGGCAAGAAGCAGAGCGCGGAGATCCAGGGCCTGATCAAGACCATGGTCGATACCTTCAACGCCCAGCTCAAGTCCAACCTCGGCGACGACCCGCGCATCCTGTACGTCGACCTGTTCTCGATCAGCCGCGACCAGGTGAGCAACCCTGCCATCTACGGCCTGACCAACACGGCCGTGCCGGCCTGCACCAGCGAGTCCTCGCTGACCTGCACCAGCAAGACGCTGTCGGGCCCGGACGTGAGCCACTACATGTTCGCCGACGATGTCCATCCGACCCCGTACGAAAACTGGCTGGTCGCCCGCTATGTCCTGAAGGACATGGCAGTCAAGGGCTGGCTGTAAAAAAACAGACGGCCCGCAGGGCGGGCCGTCGTACTAATAAGAACCAGGAGAAATAATGAAAGTACGTTTCAATCGCGTCGTCAAGATGCTGGTCGCGGCCGGCGCGCTGGCCTGTGCCGCAGGTGCCTCGGCGCAATCGGCCGGGCAGTGGACCGCCAAATTCGGCTTCAACGAGCTGACCCCGAAAGTCGACAGCGGCAATCTCTCGGCTCCGGCCCTGCCGTTCACCAGGGCGGACGTCAAAAGCGACATCCAGCCGGTGCTGATCTTCGCCTACGGCCTGACCGACAACATCTCGCTCGAAGCGGCGCTCGGTACCCCGTACAAGCACAAGATCATCGGCGCCGGTTCGATCGCCGGCACCGGCGAGCTGGGCACGGTCCAGGCGCTGCCGCCGACGCTGTTCGCGCAGTACCGCTTCTTCTCGCCGAACGCCACCTTCCGTCCTTTCGTCGGCCTCGGCGCCACCTACGTCTACTTCATGAAGGAACGCGGTTCGGGCAAGCTGACCGCCCTGACCAACCCGGGCGGCGTGCCGACCACCTTCGACATCGACAACAAGTTCACCTACACCGCCCAGCTCGGCGTGGCGATGAACTTCAGCGAGCGCTGGTTCGGCGACGTCACGGTCAACAAGAGCCGCCTGCGTACCGACGTGCACTTCTCGACCGGCCAGAACCAGCACGTGAAGCTCGATCCGGTGGCCGTGGTGCTGGCGGTGGGCTACAAGTTCTAAGGACGCGCGGCGGCGCTGCGACCCGCCGGCACGGCCTTGCAGCCGTGCCGGCTTTTCTTTTTTGATGTCTGCCGATGAACGACGACCTGTTGACGATCGTATGTCCACGCCAGATGCGCGCCGAACCGGTCATGTTGAGCTGCACGATGCTGCTCTTCCTCATCGCCACCCTCGTCGCTAATCGGGAGGCGCTTCTGGCCCCCCGCGCATGGCTGCCCCTGGTCGTGATCGTCTTCATGCTGGGCCTCGCACTCGGCATCCTGTATCGCAACCTGCTCTTCCGTGACCGGCTGTACATCGCCAGGGACAAGCACGCATGGCGGGCGCCGGCGCCGTTCGGCGTCGACGAGATCGTGTCGGTGCGCCGCCTCCCGCATCCCGACTTCTACAGCATGGAAGCCAGTTGTGCCAGGCTCGGCCTGGGCCAGGGACTGATCGAGATCGAAACGAGCACGGAACGTTTCCGTTTCGGCGTGGGCCTGCACGAGTACGCCATCGAGCCGACCATGGAACGCATTGCCGCATTCTGCTCGCTGCAAACGCGGCTGGGGGAATAGCACGCTCAGTGCAGGCTGGACGCGTAGGCCGCGAAATGCTCGCTGCTGAGCGCGCGTTCGTACAGGAAGCCCTGGTAGACAAAGCAGCCGGCCTGCGACAGCCATTCGCGCTGGCCTTGCGTCTCGACCCCTTCGGCGATCACCTGTAGCCCGAGGCTGCCGCCGAGTGCGATGATCGAGCGCACGATCGAGGCGTCGTTGCGGTCGGTGAGCACGTCGCGCATGAAGGAATAATCGATCTTGAGCTGGTCCAGCGGCAGCTTGCGCAGGTAGGCCAGCGACGAGTAGCCGGTGCCGAAATCGTCGAGCGAGAAGGTGATGCCGAGCCGGCGCAGGGTTTCCATCGTCTGCACCGTGTGCGCGAAGTCGGTCACCACCAGGGTTTCGGTCAGCTCGAATTTCAGGCCGTGCGGGTCGACGCCGGTGGCGGCCAGGATTTCCTGCGTCATCGCGACGAAATCCGGCTCCATGAACTGGCGCGCACTGACGTTGACCGAGAGCGACAGGTGGCGCGTGGCGGCATTGCGCTGCCACTTCGCCAGCTCGACGCAGGCCGTGCCCAGCACCCAGCGCCCGATGTCGACGATCAGGTTGGTCTCCTCGGCCGCCTTGATGAATTCGGTCGGATAGAGCACCTCGCCGCCCGGCAGGTGCCAGCGCAGCAGCGCCTCGGCGCCGATCACGCGGCTGTCGCCGTCGAGCTGGGGCTGGTAGTTCAGGACGAACTCGCGGTTGCGCAGGGCGCGCCGCAGGCCGCTCTCGAGTTCCGAGCGCGCATTCCACTTGGCCTGCATGTCGGGATCGAAAAAGCGGAAGGTGTTGCGCCCCGCCGCCTTGGCCTGGTACATCGCCGTGTCGGCCTGCTTGAGCGCCGACTCCACCGTGTCGATGGCGCCGCTGATCATCGTCACGCCGACGCTGGTCGAGACCGAATACGCGAAGTCCGCCAGCTGGAAGGGCGCGCGCATGTTGGCCACCACCTTGGCCGCCACGGTTTCGGCCTGGTGGGCGGCGGCGTCGATGGTGTCTTCCTCGGGCTGCACCAGGATCACGAATTCGTCGCCGCCCAGGCGCGCCACGATGTCGGTCTCGCGCACGCTGTGCTCGAGGCGGCGGGCGACGGCTTGCAGCAGCATGTCGCCGGCCGCATGCCCATGGGTGTCGTTGAGCGTCTTGAAGTTGTCGAGGTCGAGGAACATCAAGGCCCCGAACTTGTGCGAGCGCGCGCTGCCGATCAGGGCGCGGCGCAGGTGGTCGAGCAGGCTGGCGCGGTTCGGCAGTTCGGTCAGCGCGTCGAAATAGGCGAGCCGGTGGATGCGCGCCTCGTTGTGCTTGCGCTCGCTGATGTCGGTGCTCATCACCAGGATCTTTTGCGGCACGCCCGCGCCCGGGTTGGCCGGCACCACGGTCCAGCGCGAATCGGCCTGGAACATGCTGCCGTCGCGCCGGTGCTGCGACAGCTCGCCGGCCCATTCGCCTTCGTGGATGGCGTGCAGATAGGCTTCGCTGTAGGCGGCGTGGTCATCGCACAGCAGGTCCTGCATGCGCTGCCCGACCACCTCGTGCGCTTCCCAGCCGTAGAGGCGTTCGGCGCCCTTGTTCCAGTAGGTGATGCGCGAGGCCATGTCGATCACGAAGATGGCGTCGCGCGCCTTGTCGAGCAGCGAGGCCTGTTCCAGCGCCACCAGGTCGACCCGGCGCAGCACCGTGATGTCGGCAATGAAGCCCTCGAGCGCGATCACCTGGCCGTCCTCGTCGTAGACGGCCGAACCCTGTTCCCAGGTCCAGCGCAGCTTGCCGGCGGCGGTGGTGATGCGGTAACTGAGCTGGAAGGGACGGCGCTCGCGCACCGCGGCATTCGTGTCGGCGGAGACCTTGGCGCGGTCCTCGGGGTGGATCAGGCTCGCGTACGACATCGCGTGCTCGCCCGTAAAGGCCGAGACCGGGTAGCCGGTAAGCTTCTCGATGCCGGCGCTGAGGAACTCCATGGTCCAGTTTTCGTCGTTCAGGCAGCGGTAAACGACACCCGGCAGGTTGCTCAGCAATAAGTCGAGCGACAACGCGGCGGCGCCGCGCGATCGCAAATTCGTCGATACCTGATGGTCGGATGAGTGCATGTTCCGCGCGCTTGAGTTTGGTGGAACATCGGCAGGGATACTTGATCTTCGACAGATGGTAACGCGAAATTTATGCCGATCCGTTATGTAAATACAAGTTTATTTCATGTGTTGTCAAAATAACACGCTACTAAGCAGCGCGCCCACCGGCCGCTGCTGCGGTCGGTGGGCGCGCTTATCGGGCGTACGGGGCGTAGCGGAAGCGGGCCGGTCAGAACGCGGCGATGCCGGTCTGCGCGCGGCCCAGGATCAGGGCGTGGATGTCGTGCGTGCCTTCGTAGGTGTTGACCACCTCGAGGTTGACCATGTGGCGGATGATGCCGAACTCGTCCGAGATGCCGTTACCGCCGAGCATGTCGCGTGCCGTGCGGGCCACGTCGAGCGCCTTGCCGCAGGAGTTACGCTTCATCATCGAGGTGATCTCGACGGCGGCCGTACCCTCGTCCTTCATGCGGCCCAGGCGCAGGCAGCCTTGCAGGCCGAGCGTGATCTCGGTCTGCATGTCGGCCAGCTTCTTCTGCACCAGCTGGTTCGCAGCGAGCGGCTTGCCGAATTGCTGGCGGTCGAGCGTGTACTGGCGCGCGGTGTGCCAGCAGGCTTCGGCCGCGCCCAGCGCGCCCCAGGCGATGCCGTAGCGTGCCGAGTTCAGGCAGGTGAACGGACCCTTCAGGCCGCGCACGTCCGGGAAGGCGTTCTCTTCCGGGCAGAACACATTGTCCATCACGATTTCGCCGGTGACCGAGGCGCGCAGGCCGAACTTGCCGTGGATCGCCGGTGCCGACAGGCCTTTCCAGTCCTTCTCGAGCACGAAGCCACGAATGGCGCCTTCGTCGTCCTTGGCCCAGACCACGAACACGTCGGCCACCGGCGAATTGGTGATCCACATCTTCGAGCCGGTCAGTGCGTAGCCGCCCTCGACCTTGCGCGCGCGGGTGACCATCGAGCCCGGGTCCGAGCCGTGGTTCGGTTCGGTCAGGCCGAAGCAGCCGATCCACTCGCCGGTAGCCAGTTTCGGCAGGTATTTCTGCTTGGTGGCTTCATTGCCGAATTCGTGGATCGGCACCATCACCAGCGAGGACTGCACGCTCATCATCGAACGGTAGCCGGAGTCGACGCGCTCGACTTCGCGCGCGATCAGGCCGTAGGCCACGTAGTTCATGCCGGGGCCGCCATACTGCTCGGGAATGGTCGGGCCCAGCAGGCCGAGTTCGCCCATTTCGCGGAAGATCGAGGTGTCCATGCGCTCGTGCCGGAAGGCCTCGAGGATGCGCGGCTGCAGCTTGTCCTGGCAGTAGGCGCTTGCTGCGTCGCGCACCATGCGCTCCTCATCGCTCAGTTGGCTGTTGAGCAACAGCGGATCGTCCCAGTGGAAGGCGGCCTTACGTGGCGAATCGGAGTGGTTCATGGATCGTCCTGGTCTCTGTCGGTTTTAATTGGAAGCGTGCGCAGGTAATGCCGCCGCGCCGGGCCGATTCATTATAGAAAGGACATGGCGGGTCATCTTTTCAAACTGCGACAGCCATTTTCGTTTTTTGTTCGGGAAGCCGGAACCGGCAGCCTGTCAATCCTGGCCGGTGCTGCCGAAGCGCCCTCCGTGGAACAGCAGGCCCGGCTGTGGCTGGACGGCGCAATCCTCGACCTCGCCCACGAAAATCACGTGGTCGCCTTCCGGATAGCGGCTGCGGTTGTGGCATTCGAACCAGGCGGCCACGCCCGGCAGGATCGGCAGGCCGGTACGCGAGAGGCCGTAGTCGATCCCGTTGAAGGGATCGTCGGCGCTGCGGCGCGAAAAGCGCAGGGCCAGTTCTTCCTGGCCGGCCGCCAGCACGTTGATGACGTAGTGCGAATTGCCGCTGAAGATAGGCATGCTGTTGGCGCGCGCACCCAGGCTCCACAGCACCAGCGGCGGGTCGAGCGAGACGGAATTGAAGGAACTGGCGGTCAGGCCGCGGAAACTGCCGTCGGGCAGGCGCGTCGTGATGACGGTGACGCCGGTCGCAAACTGCGACAGCGCCTGGCGGAAATGCGCCGAATCGAAACCGCGCGCGGCGGCGCGGGGAGAGCGTGTGTTCATCGGCGCATTATGCCACTGCCGACTGGCGGGCGCCGCCACGGGTTGCTTCCACTTATCACCACTTCCCTAGTGCGCCTGCACCGGATGGCGCTTTGCGCTAGCATAAGACCATCAAAGACAGCGACGGGGAGATGCAATGAGCGAGCAAGGGCAAAGGGAAGTAGCGGTCCTCGGTGGCGGGTGTTTCTGGTGCCTCGAGGCGGTCTACCTGGAGGTGCGCGGTGTCACCCGCGTCGAATCGGGCTACATGGGCGGGCACGTCGTCAATCCCACCTACGAACAAGTGTGCGGCGCCGGCACCGGGCACGCCGAAGTGGTGCGCCTGGAATTCGACCCGGCCGTCATCAGCTACCGCGACATCCTGGAAATTTTCTTTACGATCCATGATCCGACGACGAAAGATCGCCAGGGCAATGACGTCGGGCCGCAATACCGCTCCGTCATCTTTTACCAGGATGCGCAGCAGGAGGCGACGGCGCGCCAGGTGATGGCGGAAATGGCGTCGGTGTGGGACGCGCCGCTGGTGACGCAGCTGGTCCCGGCCGAGACCTGGTACAAGGCCGAGGCCTACCACCAGAATTACTATGCCCAGCACCCGGAACAGGGGTATTGCGCCTTCGTGGTGGCGCCGAAAGTGTCGAAGTTCAGGCAGACCTTCGAGCACTGGCGGAAGTAGGTCAAGGTGCACGGGCGTAGGGTGGACGGCTCCACCCTGGCGCGGGCGGGCCAGCAGCGCGAACGCCGTCCACGCGTTCGAGCAGCTTCAGAAACGTCGCCGCTGTGCATGCGGGGGTGAACGCGTGGACGGCGTCCAGGCCGCGTTAACGCTGGCTGCGGGGTGGAGCCGTCCACCCTGCGTCCCTTCGTCACGGGTACATGTACCTGCGCGACCACGGGATCTGCCCCGGATCCTGCCCCGCCTTGCCACCCACGATCTGGTACAGGCTGATCCAGTCGTGCGCGAAGGCGTAGGCGCAGCCGGCCAGGTAGACGTGCCAGATGCGCAGGCGCCTGGCGTCCGTCAGGCGGCCGATGTCCTCGAAGCGGCTCTCGAAATTCTCGGTCCACAGGGCGCAGGTGCGCGCGTAGTGGCGGCGCAGGTTTTCGACGTCGCGCACTTCCAGTCCGCCCTGCTGCATCGCTTTGACCACCGCCGACAGGTGCGCCAGCTCGCCATGCGGAAACACGTACTGGTCGATGAACTCGCCGCCGCCATAGGGGGTCGAACGCTCGTCGACATCGGTCGTCGTGATGCCATGGTTCATCACCACGCCGCCGGGTGCGAGCAGGCCCGCGATTTTCTCGAAATACGCAGGCAGGTGCTGGGTGCCGACATGCTCGAACATGCCGACGCTGGTGATGCGGTCGAATTCGCCGTCGACGTCGCGGTAGTCTTGCAGGCGGATCTCGACTTGTCCTGCCAGGCCCGCGGCCGCGACGCGCTCCTCAGCCAGCCGGGCCTGGTTTTCCGAGAGCGTGATGCCGACGCAGCGGGCGCCGAAACCTTGCGCCGCGCGGATTGCCAGCGCGCCCCAGCCGCAGCCGATGTCGAGCAGGCGCTGGCCCGGCCGCAGGTCGATCTTGCGCAGGATGTGATCGATCTTCTTGCGTTGCGCCGTCGCCAGGTCCTCGTCGCCGTGCTCGAAATAGGCGCAGGAATACACCATGTCCGGGTCGAGCCAGGCCGCATAGAAATCGTTGGAGACGTCGTAGTGGTAGCGGATCGCCTCGGCGTCCTTGCGGCGCGTGTGCGGCGAGAGCAGGCGCAAGGGATTGGAGCGGCGCGCCGGCTTGCCGCTCGAGGCCGACAATTCGCTGCCGATGCGGATCATGTCGGCGGCGCGCCCGCTGATCTCGAGCGCGCCTTCGACATAGGCACGCCCGAGGTTGTACAGCGAAGGAGAGAGCAGGTAGCGCAGGCCCGAGGGTTGGGGAACGCGGATGGTAACGCGCGGCGGCTCGGACGACAGGTCGATATGTTGACCGTTCCACAGTTCCACGCGCAGCGGCAGGGCCGTCTTGCTGCGCACCCCCGAGCTCCAGGCGTTGAGCTTTGCTTCGGTGAACATGATTTCCTCCGGCTATCAACGAACCGGCGGCGGGATGACAACGCTGCCGGCTAGGGCTGCAATCGGTGCCGCGTCCAGCTGCCGTCTTCCTGCCGCGTGTAGACGATGCGGTCATGGAAGCGCGAACGGCGCCCCTGCCAGAACTCGATGCGTTCGGGGACCAGCCGGAAGCCGCCCCAGTTCGCCGGGCGTGCCGGCGCGTCGCCGGCCTGCGCCTCGACCGCTTCGTAGTTCTGTTCCAGGGCCGCGCGGTTCGCGATCGGCGCGCTCTGCTGGGAAGCGATCGCCGACAGGCGGCTCTTCAACGGCCTGCTGTGGAAATACTTGTCGCTTTCGTCAGCCGAGGTCAGCTCGACCCGGCCTTCGATGCGAACCTGGCGTTCAAGCTCGCTCCAAAAGAATAGCAGGGCTGCATAGGGATGGGCGCGCAGTTCCTCGCCTTTCCGGCTGTCATAGTTGGTGTACCAGGTGAAGCCGCGCTCGTCGAACTGCTTGACCAGCACGATGCGCGAGCTGGGCCGGCCATCGGCTCCCACGGTGGCGACATTCATCGCGTTCGGCTCGTTCACCTGGGCTGCCAGGGCCTGCTCGAACCAGCGTGTGAATTGCAGCATCGGGTCTTCCAGCACCTCGTCTTCGTTCAGGCTGGCCTGGCCGTAATCCTTGCGCAGGCCGGCGACCGCATCGCCGACCGGGGCGGCAGCGGGTGCCGCGGCGGCGCTGTCGCCGATCCCGCGCCGGCGCTGCATCGCTTCTCCGAGTTGGCGCATCTGCTCGCTTGAAAACAGGCGCAGCGCCATCGGCGCCATCGTGCTTTCCTCGCGCTCCATGTGTGACGTATAGCGCTGCGCGAAGCGTTGCACGGTCGAGCTCGAGAGGGCGGTGGCGCTGCCGTCGGCAATGGCCGTGAGCTGCTCATGCAGGTCTTGCCAGAGCGCATCCATGTCCTTGTGGTCTTGCAGGATCACCGGTACCAGCGCCTGCAAGGTGGCGGCGTCCTCGCCCTGGGCCACTGCCCTGAGCATCGGGATCAGGTCCTGCTCCTCGTCGTCGTGGTGCAGGTGCGCGGCCTTCTCGAAATACTGCAGCACGGCGCTGGCGGCCTGGCGCGCCTGTTGGTCGGCGCCATGCTCGGGCAGGTGCGACAGCAGCCGCTCGAGCGTTGCCAGTTGCTTGCGGATGCGTCCGTGGCAATGCTTGAGCACGGCGACCGGCTGGTCGAAACCGGGCGCGGTGTCGGGAAGGAAATCGTTCATTTGCGTATTTTTGACAGAGGGAAGTTTTTTGATTGACTAAGAGCTATTTTAGTGCAGTTACTAAAGACGGGTCCGTTAAAATGGGGGGATGAACACGATCGAACCCCACATCTTTGCCCCTGAACATGAAGCCGAAGACGAAGTCGACTTCCAGCGCCGCTTCGGCGGCATCGCGCGCCTCTACGGCGAGCGTGCACTGGAACGCTTCCGTGCGGCGCACGTTTGCGTGATCGGCGTCGGCGGCGTCGGCTCGTGGATCGTCGAGGCGCTGGCCCGCAGCGCGGTCGGCCACCTGACCCTGATCGACCTCGACAACGTGGCCGAGTCGAACATCAACCGCCAGATCCAGGCCTTGAGCTCGACCATCGGCCAGCCGAAGATCGAGGCGCTGCGCGACCGTATCGCCCAGATCAATCCGTTCTGCAAGGTGACCCTGGTCGAGGATTTCATCGATCCGGACAACCTTGTCCAGATGATCGACGGTAAAGCCCCTGGCTCGCCGCGGTTCGACTACGTGGTGGACGCGATCGACAGCGTCAAGGCAAAGGCGGCCCTGATCGCGTTTTGCCGCGACCGGGCGCTGCCCTTGATCGTCATCGGCGGCGCCGGCGGCCAGCTCGATCCGACCAAGATCGAGGTGCGCGACCTGGCCCGCACCGAGCAGGAGCCGCTGCTCAAGAAAGTGCGCAAGCTGCTGCGCGCGCAATATGGTTTCTCGCGCGGCGAGAAGCAGAAATACCATATCGACGCCGTGTTCTCGATGGAGCCGCTGCGCTATCCGGAAGCAGAGGACGCTTGCGAGATCAGCAACAGCGTGACCGGCCTGAACTGCGCGGGTTTTGGTTCGAGCATGGTGGTGACGGCCAGCTTCGGCATGATCGCGGCCGGCCACCTGCTGCGCAAGATGGCCGAGGCGGCCGAGACCGCGGCAGCGGCGCCCGCGCCGGAACTGCCGGCGGCCGCTTAGGGGCAACTGAGTGGCAACTTAGCGGCAACTTAATCCGAGCGCACCGCAGCGCCGCGGCCGCTCCCGGGCTACCGCTAGCCTGGCAGCCTTGCTATCATAGGTTCATTGAAATCCTGTCATTGAAAGAACCTCATATGATGCGTCGCACCACCTTTGTCGCCTTGCTGCTGGCTGCAGCCGCCGCCAACGCCCAGCAAAATCCACAGCCCGCCGTGACCCCGGCCAACGCCCCCCAGACGACTGCCGCACCGGCAAGCAATGCCGACCAGGCCGCGGTCGCCGGGCGCCAGCAAGGCGTGCAGAGCGCCGCCGACCAGGCGGCAGCCGGCTCGCAGCAGGCCGCCGGCCAGGCCGCCGCGGGCAGTGTCGATGCCGCCGGCAGCGCGGCCCAGGCTGCCGCCACCGCGGCCGCGGCCCAGCCGGTGCCGCCGGCCGCCAGCGGGCCCCAGCTCGAGATCATCGACCGTGTCGTGGGTAAAGGCAAGGAAGCGGCGCCCGGCATGGAAGTGCGCGTCAACTACACCGGCTGGTTCCACAAGCCGTTCGCGAAGAACGCGCGCGGCCGCAAGTTCGACTCCTCGCTCGACGCCGGCCGCGAGCCGCTCGAATTCCGCCTCGGCGCCGGCTCGGTCATCAAGGGCTGGGACCAGGGCGTGGCCGGCATGAAGGTGGGCGGCAAGCGCACCCTGATCATCCCGAGCCAGCTCGCCTACGGCAAGCGCGGCGCGCCGGGCGGCATGATTCCGCCGGATACGGACCTGATCTTCGATGTCGAACTGCTGGGCGTAAAATAAGTCAGTCAGGTTTGTTACCAACGGGGGAAACGATGCGAGTCGCAAACGACGTCACTGAGCTGATCGGCAACACACCGCTGGTCAGGATCCGCAAGCTCGGACAGCAGCAAGGGGGCGCGGAAATCCTCGCCAAACTCGAGTTCCACAACCCGGCGCACAGCGTGAAAGACCGCATCGGCCTGGCCATGATCGAGGCGGCCGAGGCGGCCGGCAAGATCGGGCCCGACACCGTCATCGTCGAGCCGACCAGCGGCAACACCGGCATTGCGCTGGCCATGGTGTGCGCCGCGCGCGGCTACCGCTGCAAGCTGGTCATGCCCGAAACGATGAGCAACGAGCGGCGCATGCTGCTGCGCGCCTACGGCGCCGAACTGGTGCTCACGCCGGGACCGGAAGGCATGCTCGGCGCGATCCGCCGCGCCGAGGAAATCGTCGCCGCCGATCCGAAGGCCTTCATGCCGCAGCAGTTCAACAATCCCGCCAACCCGGAAGTCCACCGCCGCACGACGGCCGAGGAAATCTGGCGCGACACCGACGGCAAGGTCGACATCCTGGTGGCCGGCATCGGCACCGGCGGCACCATCACCGGCGTGGGCGAAGTGCTCAAGGAACGTAAACCCGGCTTCCAGGCGATCGCGGTCGAACCGGAAGCCTCGCCGATGCTGTCGAAAGGCACCAAGGGGCCGCACCCGATCCAGGGCATCGGCGCCGGTTTCGTGCCGCAGGTGCTCAACACCGCCATCTACGACGAAGTCATCACCGTCAGCAACGAGCATGCCTTCGAGACGGCCCGCGCGGCGGCGCGCGAGGAGGGGCTGCTGGTCGGTATCTCGTCGGGCGCGGCGCTGTGGGCCGCGCTCGAAGTGGCCCGGCGCCCGGAGAACGCGGGCAAGCTGATCGTGACGATCATTCCCTCGTTCGGCGAGCGGTATTTGTCGACGGCGCTGTTCGCCAACCTGGCGGGGTGAGACAGGGCCGCTTCGATCTGCATCGGCGCGGCCTTTTCCTTGGTTTGCAAGCGGATCTATCCGGGCTGTCCGCTCTCATCGGCCCGGTCCTGGCCGAAGGTCCGGCGCCAGTCTCGCGGGCTCACCTGAAAACGCTTCTTGAAATGCTGCCGAAACGACACCGGCGTCTGGACGCATATGGATGCGATCAATCACATGACGCTGAGCCGCAAGGAACTGCGGGAACACGTCAGGCAACATGGCACCCAGGACCGCGTGCGCGTTCCCGCAGACGGCGAGCTCCTCACGTTCTGATCGCCGGTCCCTGGCGGCCCTGGAGGGAGGCGGCCTGCGCTCTTAATGGGCCGCCGCTTCGTGCAGCGCACAGCCGTGGTTGGTCGTTCCTTCCTCCACCTGCAGCGTGCAATGGTGGATCGCGAAATCCTTGCGTAACTGCATCACGATGTCGTCGATCGCGGCGTCGCCCGGGTAGCCGCCGGGCATGACCAGGTGCGCGGTCAGCGCCGTTTCCGTCGTGCTGATCGCCCAGATGTGCAGGTCGTGCACCTCGGCCACGCCGGGGCGCCCCTCGAGGAAGCCCTGGATGCCGGCCGCGTCGACGCTGTCCGGCACCGCCGCCAGGATCAAGCCGGCCGACTCGCGCAGCAGCGACCAGGTACCGATCACGATCACCAGCACGATCGCCAGGCTCACCGCCGGGTCGAGCCAGGTCCAGCCGGTGCCCATGATGACCAGGCCCGACACCACCACCCCGAGCGAAATCGCGGCATCGGCCGCCATGTGCAGGTAGGCGCCGCGGATGTTGATGTCGCCCTTGCTGCCGGCCATGAACAGCCAGGCCGAGAAGCCGTTCACCGCCACGCCGATGGCGGCCACCACCGACACCGTGACGCCTTCGACCGCCGGCGGCGCGGCAAAGCGCTGGGCCGCTTCCCAGGCAATTGCGCCGCAGGCCAGCAGCAGCAAGAGCGCATTGGCGAGCGCTGCCAGGATCGAGGAACTGCGCAGGCCGTAGGTATAGCGCGCATTCGGCGTCGTCTTGGCCAGCACCGCCGCCCCCCAGGCCAGCATCAACCCCAGGACGTCCGACAGGTTATGGCCGGCATCGGCCATCAGCGCCGTCGAATTGGCGATGAAACCGTAGATGAATTCGATTGCCACGAACACCACGTTGAGGCCGATCGCCAGCGCAAAGGCGCGCCCGTGCCCCGGCACCGGGTGGTGGTGGTGGTGATGGTGGCCGTGGCCGTGGTTGTGATCGTGATGGTCGTGGTCGTGGCTCATGGGTCGATTCCGTTGGGGGTTTCCGCGATGTGCTCGAACATGTTGGCGAGCAGGGTGCTGATGTGGGCGTCGGCGGCCGAATAGAACACCTGCTTGCCCTGGCGTTCGGCCTTGACGATGCGCGCCGCGCGCAACAGGCGCAGGTGGTGGCTGACCAGCGAGCTCGACAAGGCAAGCGCGGCAGCGATGTCGCCCACCGCCGTCGGCTGCGCCAGGCAGGCGAGCACGATGCGCAGGCGGGTCGGGTCGCCCAGCAGGTGGAACAGGTCCGCCACCTGGGCGACGGCGTGATCGGATTCGTCGGGTCGGGTCATCATAAACATGTGAATAGTTGTTCACATGTTAGTTGAAGCGCGCGATTTCGGCAAGGCGGACGCATTCATGAGGCAGCGCAAACAGGCGCGCCCCGCAGCCTTCGACAGGGGCTTGCGGGCCAGTCTATCGAACGGGGGGTAAATCGCAGTGAAGACTATAATTATCGATGTATTAATAAATGCAAACAGTTGACATCACTGACAGAGATGAAACGTTGAATTAAATAAAATATTTCTCTGGCTCAGCTCCAGTTGTTTTTGGGAATGGCCAACGGGGACAAATCGTTATACGGAATGCAGTCTGATACTTGGGCCAGGGGCGATTGCGCCGGGCGCCAAGGGACAACCAATCATCGTTAGGATAGATCAATGAAAAAAAATATCGCCATCGTTGGCGCGGGGTTTTCGGGAGCTGTGATTGCCAACCAGCTGGCCAAGGCCGGCTATACCGTCGAAGTGTTCGAGTCGCGCCCTCACGTGGCTGGTAATTGCCATTCGGAACGCGATGCCGAAACCGGCGTCATGTTGCACGTGTATGGTCCCCATATTTTCCACACGGATAATGAACGCGCATGGGAATTCGTGAATCGCTATAGCGAATTCAAGCCGTATGTGAATCGTGTGAAAGCAATTACCAATGGTAAAGTTTTCACTCTGCCAATTAACTTGCTGACCATTAACCAGTTCTTCAACAAAACCTTCCGTCCGAAAGAAGCGGAAGCGTTCCTGATGACGCTGGGCGATAAATCGATTGAAAACCCGCAGACGTTCGAAGAGCAGGCGCTGCGTTTCGTCGGCCGCGACCTGTATGAGGCCTTCTTTAAAACCTATACGGTCAAGCAATGGGGCCTGCAGCCGAGCGAATTGCCGGCAAGCATCCTCAAGCGCCTGCCGGTGCGCTTCAACTACGACGACAATTATTTCAGCCACAAATACCAGGGCATGCCGGCCGAGGGATACACGGCGCTGGTGCAGAACATCATCGACCAGCCGGGCGTGACCGTGCACCTGAATACCCGTTTCGACCCGGACCTGAAAGCGGACTACGACCACGTCTTCTACAGCGGCCCGATCGACGCCTGGTTCAAGCACGCCGAAGGCCGCCTGCCTTACCGCACGCTCGATTTCGAAACCTTCCGCGATACCGGCGACTACCAGGGCAACGCGGTCATCAACTACTGCGACAACGCCCAGCCCTACACCCGCATCACCGAACATAAACATTTCTCGCCCTGGGAACAGCACGAGAAGTCGATCATGTACGCGGAATACAGCCGCCAGTGCGAAGAGAAGGACATTCCCTACTATCCGATCCGCATGGCGCGCGACAAGGAGCAGCTCGAGCGCTACATCAACCTCGCGCAGCAGGAAAGCAACGTGACCTTCGTCGGCCGTCTCGGCACCTACCGCTACCTCGACATGGACGTGACGATCAACGAAGCGCTGATCACGTCCGACAAGTTCCTCGAGTGCGCGCGCGACAAGGCGGCGATGCCGGCGTTTACCATCAACCCCCTCGGCTGATATGCGCCGCAAGGCGCATCCGGTAGCGCAAAGCCCGCCGCATGGCGGGCTTTTTTGTTGACGCTCAGTTCGTAGGGTGGAGTCCTGACTCCACGCGTTTTGCGTTCAGCCCGGCAGCTCACCCACCAGGATCAGCGACACCGGCTTGCCGGTGTCCGGATGCACCGGTTCGCGCATCTCGGCCAGGCGCAGGCCGTGGTCGGTGAACAGGGCGATCCAGCTGGCGATGGTGCGGAAATACCAGGGTGGGGCGTCCATGAAACCGCTGTTGAAGCCGGCCCAGCTGCCTTCGCGCCAGCCGTCGGCATAGGGCGCATCGCCGCAGGACGCCAGCGGGTGGACGGTCTGCACGACCAGGCTGCCGCCCGGGCGCAGGTAGCCCGGCGCCGCCTTGAACAGGCCGCTCACCGCTTCGTTCCCGATCAGCGAGAAATTGCAGATGGCGACATCGACGGCCAACTGCAACTCGCCCGCGGCGATCTCCTCGTAGGACATGGTCCGGAACTCGCCGCCGCCCGCCTCCCGCGCCGCATCGACCAGGCCGGGCATCGCATCGACACCGATCATCTCGACCTCCGGCAGCGCGCGCACCAGCCAGCCCTCGCCGCAACCGAGGTCGACGCCGGTACGCGGCTTGCGCGCGCGCACCGTCTCGACGATGGCCGCATCGGTCACCAGTGCCCGGCTCGCGATCTCGCGGCCGCGTACCGCCGTGATCCAGGGAGCGCTGTTGCGCGACCAGGAATCGAGGATGCTTGCATCTGTCAGGTCCGTCATCGGGTCTCCATTGTTGAGCATGATTATCAGGGCTGCGCCTGGCCTGCGCGCACTTGTCCTTCGCTGTCGCGCACTTCGACCGGCCCCAGCTTGAGCTTTTGCAGCTGCGGCAGGATGCGTTTTTTCTCGCCCACCGCCACCACCACCAGGCGGCGCGGATCGAGGTAGCGCCGGGCGGCGGCCTGCACGTCGTCGGCGGTGACGGCGGCCAGGCGGGCGGGCAGGGCGCTGTAGTAATCGAGCGGCAAGTCGAAAACGAAGGCCTCGGCCAGGCTGGCGCCGATGTCGCTGTTGGTCTCGAAACGGTTCGGCAGCGACAGCAGTTCGGCGTTGCGCGCGCCCGCCAGTTCCGCCGGATCGAGCGGCTGGTCGACCATCGCCTGGGCCTCGCGCAGCAGCTCCGCGACCGAGGCGCCGGTGACGTTGGCGCGCACGCTGCCGGCGATCACGAACGGGCCGGGCGTGCGGTCGTAGCGAAAGCCCGAGTAGACGCCATAGGTATAGCCTTTCTCTTCGCGCAGGTTCTGGTTGATACGGCTGGTAAACAGGCCACCAAAGGCCGCGTTCATGACCTCGAGCGCCGGATACAGTGCCGTCTTGCGCTCGGCGCCGATGGTGGTCAAGCGCAGCGCCGTCTGGCCGGCGCCGGGCTGGTCGACCAGCACCACGCGGGCGCGGCTCGGTGCCGGCTCGCCCGGCTTGATCGGCGGCGCGGCGTCCCCTTTCCAGCCGAGGAAGCGCGCTTCGGCCAGGGCCTTGAGTTCGCTGCGGGCGATGTCGCCCGCCACCACCAGCGCGGCATTGGCCGGCACGTAATGGCGGCGCCAGAACGATTGCACATCCTCGCGCGTGACGGCGCGGATCGCGGGCTCGGTGCCGAGCTGGCCGAAACCGTAGGGGTGGCGCGGGCCGTACAGGGCGCCGGCGGCGGCCAGCGCCGCGACCAGTTCCGGGTCGTCGCGCTGCTGCATCAGTTCGCCAAGGCGGCTGGCGCGCTGGCGCTCGATTTCGGCGCTCGGGAAGGCGGGATGGCGCACCACGTCGGCCAGCACGTCGAGCGCGGCGCCGAAGTTGGCGCGCAGCGCCAGCAGCGACACGCTCGAGGCGTTGGTGCCGCTGTCGGCGTCGATGAAGGCGCCCAGCTGCGCCACCTCGTCGGCGATGCGCGGCGCGCTGCGCGTGGCCGTGCCCTCGAGCAGCATCTGCGCCGTGAAACCGGCCAGGCCCGGCAGCGCGTCGGGATTGGCGTCCGACCCGCTTTTGATCACCAGTTCGGCCGACACCAGCGGCAGCGCCGGGTTGTAGTGGTGGATCACGGTCAGGCCGTTGGCGAGCGTGAATGCCTCGCCGCGCGGCAGCTCCAGGCGCGGTGGCGGCCCGGCCTTCGGCATCTGGGCGCGCCAGGCCTCGGCCTGGTTGATGCCGCGCGCAAGCGCCTTGGCGGCCTTGACGCCGCGCGCTTTCGGCAGCGGCGGATCGGGCGGCAGTTCCGGCACGCCCGGCACCCCGGCCACCAGCACCCGCGCGCGCTCCTGCAGCCAGGTGCGGGCGGCATGGCGTACATCCGCCGCGCTGATCTGGCGCAGGCGCGCCACGTCCTTGGCGAGATAGCCGGGATCGCCCGTGTACTGGTTGTAGTGGTTCAGCTGGTCGGCCAGGCCGTCGCCGCCCAGTTTTTCCAGCGAGCTCAGCATCGCCGTCTCGATCTGGTTGCGGGCGCGCTCGACTTCGGCATCGGTCGGCCCGTGCTCGCGCAGCGCGGCCAGCTCGGCGTCGATCGCCTGTTCCAGCTCGAGCGGCGTGTGGCCGGCGCGCGCGGTCGCCTCGATCAGGAAGGCCGAGGTCAGGGCGCGCGAGTCCTGGTTGGCGTCCACGTCCTGCGCGATCTGGCGCTCGTAGACGAGCGACTTGTACAGCCGGCTCGACTTGCCGCCGGCCAGGATCTGGGCGGCGACCGCGAGTTCCACATCGCCCGGCTGGTAGGCCGGCGGCGTCAGCCAGCCCATGTAGACGCGCGGCAGTTCGACCCGGTCCGGCACCACCAGCCGCTTTTCCTGGGTGATCGGCGGCGTCGCCACCTTCGGACGCACCACGGCCGGGCCGCGCTGCAGGCTGCCGAAGTACTTCGCCACCAGGGCGCGCGTCTTGACCTTGTCGATGTCGCCGGCGATCACGATGCTGGCGTTGTTCGGCCCATAGTAGCGGGTAAAGAACTCGCGCACGTCTTCGAGTTTTGCATTCTGGATGTCGATGTGCGAACCGATCACCGAGGCCCGGTACGGGTGGTCTTTCGGGAACAGCGCGTGGTTCAGCGCTTCCTCGACGATGCCATAGGGCTCGTTTTCGACGCTGTCCCTGCGCTCGTTGCGCACCACGTCCTGCTGGTTCGCCAGCGACTTCTGGTCCAGCACGTCGAGCAGGTAGCCCATGCGGTCGGCATGCACCCAGAGCGCCAGCTCGAGCTGGTTCGAGGGTACCGTGTCGTAGTAATTGGTGCGGTCGTAGTCGGTACTGCCGTTGCTGTCGCTGGCGCCGGCTCCTTCCAGCAGGCGGTCGGCCAGGCCGCGCGGCAGGTGCTTGCTGCCGGCGAACATCATGTGCTCGAACAGGTGGGCAAAGCCGGTCAGGCCGGGCACTTCGTTGGCCGGGCCGACGTGGTACCAGACGTTGACGGCGACCAGGGGCAGCCGCTTGTCTTCGACCAGGATCACCTGCAGCCCGTTGGGCAGCGTGTATTTGTCGAAGGCGATGGTCGGGATGCCAGGCAGGGTGTTGCGGGTGCTGGCCTTGGCGGCGGGTGCGGCCGCGCCGCCGGCTTGCGCGCCGGCGCCATTCAGGGCCGCCATCAGCAAGGATGCGGCGACCAGCGGGCGGGTTTTCATGTGATGCTCCTGGCGATGAGGTGTCGTGTGTTTCAGTGGCAGCGCGCGCTGCCGCGGTCGGGCGGAGAAGCGTTCGGCAGGGAAGGTGGGGTCGCTTCGAGCAATTCCCAGTCGTAGCCGCCGGCGTACAGGCGCAGGCGCAGCACGGCGTTGCGGCTGGCGTCGCGCACTTCGCTGTGATCCACCGGTAACAGGAACGGCGTGGGGTAGGCGCCGCCGGTGCCGACCACGAACTGGCGCACGCCGTCTGCCACTGCCCGGCCCTGCGCGTCCTGCGGCGCGAAGCGCTCGTAGTCGTGGTCGTGGCCGGACAATACCAGTTCGGCGCCGGCCGCGTACAGCAGTTCCCAGGCGTCCTTCATCTTCGGCACGCTGCCGTGCCCGCCCGAACTGTACAGCGGGTGGTGCCAGAATGCCAGCGTGCAGGGCCGCGCCTGCGGGCTTGACGCGGGCGCATGCCGCGCGAGTTCCTCCTTCAGCCAGGCCAGCTGGGCCGCGTGCGCTGGCGGCGCCAGGTTGCTGTCGAGCGAAATCACCTGCCACTGGCCCAGTTGGATGCTGTAGTAGCCGCGCCCGGCGCGCGCGCCGAAATAGGCGAAATACGGTGCCGCGTCCTTCGTGTAGTACTCGTGGTTGCCGGGCGCCGGCCAGGTGCGGTCCTTGAAGCGGCCCCAGGTCGGGTCGTAGCAGTTGGCAAATTCGGCGGCGGTGCCGCGCGGGTAGGTATGGTCGCCCAGGGTCAGCACGACGGCGGACGGGTCCGGGGCCAGGCCGGCGGCCACCACCGCGGCCGTGTCGGCCGCGCCCGACCAGCGCGGATCGGGGTGCCGGCAGCGGGCGATGTCGCCGGCGGCGAACACGGTGACGGCCGCCTGGGCATCAGGGGCCGCGCCGGGTTCGGCCGCGGCGGCGGCGTGCAGCGCGCAGGCGGCCAGCAGCAGCGCTGTCCCGCGCAGCAGGCGCACCGGCGCTCGCGGGCGCGGCACTATTCGATGAAGCGCAGCAAGCCGCGCAGCGCATGCGCCACCGTCTGCTCGCGCACCGCCTGGCGGTCGCCCTGGAAGACCAGCCGCTCGGTATAGGTGCTGTCGGCGCGCGCCCAGCCGAAGCACACGGTGCCGACCGGTTTGCCCGGCACCGCGCCGGTCGGGCCGGCGATGCCGGTGGTGGACACCGCGACGTCGGCGTTGCTGTTGGCCAGCGCGCCCTCGGCCATGGCGCCGGCGACTTCCTCGCTTACCGAGCCGAACTGCGCGATGAGCGCCGCCGGCACGTCCAGCATCTCGGTCTTGGAGGAATTCGAGTAGGTCACGAAGCCGCAGTCGAACCAGCCGGTCGAGCCGGCGATTTCGGTGACGGCCTGCGACACGCCGCCGCCGGTGCATGATTCGGCCGTGGCCAGCACCAGGCGCTTGGCCTGCAGCGCCGCGCCCACTTTCGTTGCAAGTTCGATCAGGTCGTTCGTCACGTGCGGCTCCTTCAGGTGAGGGGCGCCGGCGGCATCGGATGGCAGCCGGCGGCGGCGGCAAGGGTTGCCGCGCATGGTCCATTCTAGCGCGCCCCGGTCGTGACCGGTGCGCCAAACTTGCAGGGGAAGCGGGCGCGCGCTACCCAAATACGACACGGCGCGGTAGAGTGGCGGCCGGGTGCGGCGCAGAAGAAATTTCCTATGCATAATCAGTTGTGCGACACGACGCCGACCCGGACTGCTATCCTGCATCGCGGCATTTCCTGCCGCGTTTTTTTTCAATAGAGCTCATGTCGTGTGATTCTTTCACGCGCTTCCCCGCACGGGTGGCGCGACCGTGATGACCTTCGCCTGGCGCGCCATGCGCGCAGTGCGCTGCCGCGTTGCCGGACCGGCCGGATGGCCGGCCGGCGCGCGGCGCGCGACGAGGGCGGCATGATCACCTTGCCGTCGATCCGCAAGAAGCTGGTGGCCGTCGTCATGCTCACCACGCTGGCCGCGGTCCTGACCTCGGTCGGCCTGATCATCGCCTACGACCTGCGCGCGTTCCAGCGCTCGCTGGTCAACGACCTGTCGACCCAGGCCGAGCTGGTCGGGCACATGAGCGCTGCCGCGCTGGCCTTCGACGACCCCCGCCTGGCCGGCGAAAACCTGGCGCTGCTGCGCACCCGGCCGACGGTCGACGCCGCCGCCATCTACGACGAACGCGGGCGCCTGTATGCCTCCTACGTGGCAAGCGGCGCGCCGGCGGCGCTGCCGGTGCGCGCGGGCGCGCCGGGGACGCGCAGCCTGGGCAGTTACGTGACGCTGTTCCGCCCGATCGTGGAGAACGGCGAAACCGTCGGCACGGTCTGGCTGCGCGCCGAGAACCGGCTGCTGGCGCGCACGCTCGACTATCTCGGGATCGCGCTCGGCGTGACGCTGCTGGCGCTGGCCGTGGCCTGGCTCCTGATGCACCGCCTCGGGCGCGTCATCACGACGCCGATCGTGGCCATCACCGACATTGCGCGCGAGGTCGTCGCCACGCGCGACTATTCGCGCCGCGCGCCGCGCATCGGCAACGACGAGGCGGCCGAGCTGGCCGATTCCTTCAATGCGATGCTGGTCGAGATCGAGCAGCGCACGCGCGAGCTGGAAGGCTCGAATGCGGAAATCGTGCGCGAGGCGCACGAGCGCGCCCGCGCGCAGCAGGAAATCATGCGCCTGAACGAGCAGCTCGAGCACCGGGTCGACGAACGCACGCTGCAGCTGGCGCTGGCCAATGCGGAACTGGCGAACGCGATCGACGAGGCGCGCAACGCGAACCAGGCCAAGTCGGCCTTCCTGTCGTCGATGAGCCACGAGCTGCGCACGCCGCTCAACGCGATCCTCGGCTTTGCCCAGATCCTCACCTCCGAGTCGCTGCCCACGACCGACGCCCAGAAGAAGGAATTCGCCAGCCACATATTGAAAAGCGGACGGCACCTGCTGACCCTGATTAACGAGATCCTCGACCTGGCCAAGGTGGAGTCGGGCACGATTTCGCTGTCGATGGAGCCGGTCGAACTGGGAGAGATCCTCAAGGAGTGCCGCGCGATGGTCGAGCCGCAGGCGGCGGCGCGCGGCATCCGCGTGCTGTTCCCGGAGCAGGCGCAGGCGATGCTGCTGGCCGACCGCACCCGCCTCAAGCAGGTGCTCCTGAATCTGCTGTCGAACGCCATCAAGTACAACCGCGATGCCGGCGCCGTGGTGCTCGACTGCGCCCAGGCTGGCCCGGCGCGCCTGCGCATTTCGGTGCGCGACACCGGCATGGGCCTGCGCCCCGACCAGGTCGACGCCTTGTTCCAGCCGTTTAACCGGCTGGGCCAGGAGGCCGGCGCCCAGGAGGGCACCGGGATCGGCCTGGTGGTGACGCGCCGCCTGGTCGAGCTGATGGGCGGCACGATCGACGTCACCAGCAGTCCGGGCGTGGGCAGCGTGTTCTCGATCGAGCTGGCCAGCACCGCGCCGCTGGCGCCGATCGCCGCTCCCGCGCAGCCGCTGCTGCCGCCTGCGGCCGGCCGCGCCGACGGCGCGCCGCACCTGCTGCTGTATGTGGAAGACAATCCCGCCAACCTGAAACTCGTGGAGGAAATCGTGCGCTTCCGGCCCGACCTGCGCCTGCTGGCAGCCGGCGACGGCCCGCTCGGCCTGTCGCTGGCGCGCACCCACCGTCCGGAGATCATCCTGATGGACCTGAATTTGCCCGGCATGAGCGGGCTCGACGTGCTCAAGGAGCTGCGCCGCGACCCGGCTACCCGTGCCATCCCCGTGATCGCGCTGACCGCCAACGCCATGGCCAGCGACGTCGAGCGCGGCATCGAGGCCGGCTTCTTCCGCTATCTCACCAAGCCGATCGACATCGACCGCTTCAACCAGGCAATCGACGGCACGCTGGCCTCGCTGCGCAGCGAGCTGCCCATGGCCGGGGGCGCCGCCTCATGATCACGCCGGCCGACATCCGCCGCGCGCGCGTGCTGGTCGTCGACGACCAGGCAGTCAACGTGCAGCTGCTGGAATACCTGCTCAAGACCACCGGCTACGAGAACGTCTACAGCACGCTCGATCCGCGCCAGGTCGTCTCGCTGCACCTGAAATACCGCTTCGACCTGATCATCCTCGACCTGCACATGCCGGGCATGGACGGCTTCCAGGTGATGGAGGCATTGAAACCGCTGGAGAGCGAATCCTGGCTGCCGGTGCTGGTGGTGACGGCCGAGCCGGACAAGAAGCTGGCGGCGCTGGAAGCGGGCGCGCGCGACTTCATCGGCAAGCCGCTCGACACGGTCGAGGTGATGACGCGCATCCGCAACCTGCTCGAGATGCGCCTGATGCACCGCGAGTCGCGCGAATACGGCGTCCAGCTCGAGCGCACCGTGCGCGAGCGCACCGCCGCCCTGGCGCGCTTCAGGAGCGCGATGGACGCCACCACCGACGGCATCTTCCTGGTCGACGCGGCCAGCCTGGCCCTGGTCGACGTCAGCGACGGCGCCTGCCGCATGCTCGGCTTCTCGCGCGAGGCCCTGCTGCGCATCGATCCGGTTGCGCTGGGGCTGACCACGGCCGCCCAGCTCGAGCGCCACCTGGCCACCAAGGGCGCCGCCCACGAGGCCGACATTACCGAGACCGAGCTGCTGCGCGCCGGCGGAGAGGGCGCGGTGCCGGTCGAGATCAGCTGGCAGTGGCAGGAGGCGGGCACCAGCAAGCTCCTGATCGCGGTGGCGCGCGACATCAGCGAACGCCTGCAGGCGCAGCGCCGCCTGAAGCACGCGGCCAGCTTCGACGCGCTGACCGGCCTGCCGAACCGCACGCTGTTCTTCCAGAACCTGAGCGAGACGATCGAGCTGGCGAAGGACAAGGCCTGGCGCGTGGCGGTGCTGTTCATCACGCTCGACCGCTTCAAGATCGTCAACGATTCGCTCGGGCCGCTGCTCGGCGACGAACTGCTGCGCCAGTTCAGCAACCGCCTGGTGCGCGTGATGGACCTGCGCGACGCCGTCGGCCGCCTCGGGGGCGACGAGTTCGCCGTGATCCTGAACATGACGCGCGGGCAGGGCGACGAGCCGGCGCACGTGGCCAACGAGATCCGCGAGGCCCTGAGGACGCCGTTCGAGCTGGACGGCCAGCAGGCGGTGCTCACCGCCAGCATCGGCATCGCCGTCTACCCCGACGACGCAATCGACCCGGGCACGCTCGTGAAATACGCCGACACCGCGATGGTGCGCGCCAAGGAGGCCGGGCGCGACGGCTACCGCTTCTTCACGGCCGGCATGAACGTGCAGGTGCTGGCGCGCCTGGACCTCGAGATCGCCCTGCGCGGCGCCCTCGACGGCAGCCAGTTCGTGCTGCACTACCAGCCCAAGCTGGACCTGTCGACCGGCCGCGTGTGCGGGGTGGAGGCGCTGCTGCGCTGGGAACGCCCCGGTTACGGCCTGGTGTACCCGGCCGAATTCGTGCCGGTGCTGGAAGAGACGGGGATGGTGGTGCGGGTCGGCGACTGGCTGATCGACGAGGCCTGCCGCCAGATCGCCGAATGGGATGCGCAAGGCCTGCGCGACGTGCGCGTGGCCGTCAACGTGTCGAGCCGCCAGTTCGTCGAGGGCGACCTGGAAGCCGTGGTGCGCGCGGCGATCGAACGCCATGGCACCGAGCCCGGCATGCTGGAACTGGAACTGACCGAAAGCGCGCTGATGACCAATGCCGAGCGCACCATCGAGGTGCTCGAGCGCCTGAAAGCGCTCGGCATCCGGATTGCGATCGACGACTTCGGCACCGGCTATTCGAGCCTGGCTTACCTGAAGCGCTTCCCGATCGACAAGCTCAAGATCGACATCGCGTTCGTCCGCGACATCGTCACCAATCCCGACGATGCCGCCATTGCGCTGGCCATCATCAGCATGGCGCACAGCCTGCACATGCAGGTGATCGCCGAAGGCGTCGAGACGCGCGCGCAGATGGCCTTCCTGCGGCGCCACCGCTGCGACGAGATCCAGGGCTTTCACTTCGCGCGCGCGCTGACCGCCTCGCAGCTGGCGCAGCTGGTGCGCGAGAACCGGGACAACCCGAGCAAGCCGGCGGGCGACGACAGCAACGTCCAGACCCTGCTGGTGGTGGACGACGACGCGGACACCCTGAGCGCGCTGCACCGCCTGTTCAGGCGCGACAATTACCGGGTGCTGACGGCCTCGACGCCGGCCGAAGCGTTCGAACTGCTGGCGCTGTACCGGGTGCAGGTGGTCATGTGCGACCAGCGCATGCCGGCCATGAGCGGCACCGAGTTCCTCAGCAAGGTCAAGGAGATGTACCCGGACACGATGCGCATCATCCTGTCCGGCCACACCGGGCTGCGCACCGTGCTCGACTCGATCAACCGCGGGGCGATCTACAAGTTCTATACGAAGCCGTGGAACGACGCCGAACTGCGCGACAACGTGCGCCTGGCGTTCCGGCATTACTGGATGGAGCATGGGCCGTACGACGACCGCAAGGTGCCAAGGACGGGGTAGGGTGGACGGCTCTACCTGATACGTGTGAGTACACGCTGCCTTGACGCCGCCCACGCGTTCAACGCACGGATGCATGTCGCGAGGTATTTGGAGCCGGTTGAACGCGTGGGCGGCGTCGATGGCGCGGCTATTCACCCGTCAGGGTGGAGCCGCCCACCCTACGCCTCCGAGTCGCCGAAATGGTCCCAGGCCTTGACGTCCATCTGCAGCGGCTTGCCGGCGGCATCGACCAGGCGCAGGCCGGGCTGGGCGTCGATCGTTCCCACGCGCGCCACCGGCGTGCCGGCCATGGCGGCCGCCGCCAGCACCGCCTCGCGCAGGGCGGAGGGCGCCGTGAAGCACAGTTCGTAGTCGTCGCCGCCGGCCAGGGTGAAGCGGCGGCGCAGCGCCAGCGGCTGGCGCGCCAGCGCCGGGCCGGCCGGCAGCGCGTCGACGCCGAGCGTGGCGCCGACCTTCGACGCGTCCAGGATGTGCTGGAGGTCGCCCACCAGCCCGTCCGAGATGTCGAGCGCGGCGTGCGCCACCGGCAGCGCGGCCAGCGCGCGGCCCAGTTCGATGCGCGGCGTCGGCATGTGCAGCCGCGGCGCGGCCAGCGCGAGCTGGTCGGGCGCGAGCGTCAACTCTTTCCAGTAGCCGGCCAGCGCCAGGCGGGCGTCGCCGAGCGTGCCCGAGATCCAGATGTCGTGGCCGGCTCGCGCGGTGTCGCGCCGCAGCGCGTGGCCCGGCGCGACTTCACCGAAGACGGTAATCGAGACGGCCAGCGGCCCGCGGGTGGTGTCGCCGCCGACCAGTTCGCAGTCGTGCAGGTCGGCCAGCGCGAACAGGCCGCCGGAAAACGCCTCCAGCCATTCCGGGTCGGCGCCGGGCAGGGACAGGCCGAGCGTAAAGGCGACCGGGCGCGCGCCCATGGCGGCCAGGTCGGACAGGTTGACGGCCAGGCACTTATGGCCGAGCATATGGGGGTCGGCGCCGGCGAAGAAATGCCGGCCCTCGATCAGCATGTCCGTCGAAATCGCCATCTGCATGCCGGGCGTGGGCGCCAGCAGCGCGCAATCGTCGCCGATGCCGAGCACGGCGTGGCCGGCCCGGGCGCGGCGGAAATAGTGTTTGATGAGGTCAAATTCGGAAAGCATCCCTGATTCTATCGTGCACGCAGGCCAAGCAGATCGGATTTCGCAACGCAGGCCTAGAAGCCAAGCTAATTCGAGGGCCTCGCCTATTAGCTAAGCTGATGGAATTGCGGCGAGTGGAAAATACGTAGCCGACAGCAACAGTGGGTCTGATAAAATTGGAAGTTCCCCTCTAAGTTCAGGAAGGCTGCCTAGCATGGATTCGTCATCGGATAAAAAAGAAGAATTACGCCAGCAACTGCGTGCCGCAGCGCTCGAATACCACCAGTTTCCTCGCCCGGGCAAGATCAGCATCGCGGCGACCAAGGGCCTGCTGAACCAGCGCGACCTGGCGCTGGCCTATTCCCCGGGCGTGGCCGCGCCTTGCGAGGAAATCGTCAAGGATCCCGCCGCATCGTTCAAATACACCGCGCGCGGCAACCTGGTGGCCGTGATCTCGAACGGCACGGCAGTGCTGGGCCTGGGCAACATCGGCCCGCTGGCATCGAAGCCGGTCATGGAAGGCAAGGGCGTACTGTTCAAGAAGTTCGCCGGGATCGACGTCTTCGACATCGAAATCAACGAGAACGACCCGGACAAGCTGGTCGACATCATCGCCGCGCTCGAGCCGACCTTTGGCGGCGTGAACCTGGAAGACATCAAGGCGCCCGAGTGCTTCTACATCGAGCGCAAGCTGCGCGAGCGGATGCGCATCCCGGTCTTCCACGACGACCAGCACGGCACCGCCATCATCGTCGGCGCCGCCATCCTGAACGGCCTGAAGGTGGTCGGCAAGGACATCAAGAACTGCAAGCTGGTGGTGTCCGGCGCGGGCGCGGCGGCGGTGGCCTGCCTCGACCTGATCGTCGACCTCGGCTTCCCGATCGAAAACATCTTCGTCACCGACCTGGCCGGCGTGGTCTACAAGGGCCGCGTCGAGCTGATGGACCCGGACAAGGAGCGCTTTGCCCAGGACACCGAGCTGCGCACCCTGAGCGAAGTCATTCCGGGCGCCGACATCTTCCTCGGCCTGTCGGCCGGCGGCGTGCTCAAGCCGGAGATGGTGGCGGCCATGGCGCCTAGCCCGCTGATCCTGGCGCTGGCCAACCCGACCCCGGAAATCCTGCCGGAAGACGCCAAGGCCGTGCGCAGCGACGCCATCATCGCGACCGGCCGTTCGGACTACCCGAACCAGGTCAACAACGTCCTGTGCTTCCCCTACATGTTCCGCGGCGCGCTCGATTGCGGCGCCACGACCATCACCCGCGAAATGGAAATCGCGGTGGTGCACGCGATCGCCGACCTGGCGCATGCCGAGCAGTCGGACATCGTGGCCTCGGCCTACGGCATCGCCAACCTGTCGTTCGGCCCGGAATACCTGATCCCGATGCCGTTCGACCCGCGCCTGCTGACCCATATCGCCCCGGCGGTGGCAAAAGCCGCGCAGGAAGGCGGCGTCGCCAGCCGTCCGATCGCCGACCTCGCGGCTTACGCCGAGAGCCTGCAGCAGTTCGTCTACCGCAGCGGCACCTTCATGAAGCCGCTGTTCTCGGTGGCCAAGGCGGCCCAGGCGGAAGTGAAACGCATCGTCTACGCCGAAGGCGAGGACGAGCGCGTGCTGCGCGCGGTGCAGGTGGTGGTCGACGAAAAGCTGGCGCGCCCGATCCTGGTGGGCCGCCCGGAAGTGCTGGAAAAGCGCATCGAGAAATTCGGCCTGCGCCTGAAGCAGGGCGTGCATTTCGACGTCATCAACCCCGACTTCGACGAGCGTTACCGCGATTACTGGCAGACCTATCACCAGATGGTGATGCGCAAGGGCGTCACCGCCGACATGGCCAAGCTGGCGATGCGCCGCCGCCATACGCTGATCGGCGCCATGATGGTGCACAAGGGCGACGCCGACGGCATGATCTGCGGCACCTACGGCACCACCTGGACCCACCTCGAGTTCGTCGACAAGGTGCTGGGCAAGCGCCCGGGCACCAACGTGTATGCGGCGATGAACTTCATCATCACGCCGGAGCGCCAGCTGGCGATGCTCGACACCCACGTCAACGACAACCCGAACGCCGAGGAAATCGCCGAGATGACGATCATGGCGGCCGAGGAACTCGAGCGTTTCGGCATCACCCCGCGCGTGGCGCTGCTGTCGCATTCGAACTTCGGTTCCTCCAACAGCGAGTCGGCGCAGAAGATGCGCGCCGCGCTGGCGCTGGTGCAGCAGAAGGCGCCGAACCTGGAGATCGACGGCGAGATGCACGGCGATGCGGCGCTCGACGCCAAGCTGCGCGCCAAGATCATGCCGCAGTCGACGCTCAAGGGCGACGCCAACATGCTGGTGATGCCGAACATCGAGTCGGCCAACATCGCCTACAACCTGCTCAAGACGGCGGCCGGCAACGGCATCGCGATCGGCCCGGTGCTGCTCGGCTGCGCGCGTCCGGTGCACATCCTGACGCCGTCGGCCACGGTGCGCCGCATCGTCAACATGACGGCGCTGTGCGTGGTGGATGCGGTGTCGAGCCGGTAACGAAAGACCAGCTTGCAGGCACGGCCGCCGGAAGTCCGGTGGCCGCGCTTGCCCTTGCTGCAAGAAACAGGCGAGCATGCTCGCCTGTTTTTACGTCCGGCATACGTAACAATCCGTAAGGATCAATAGACAGGTTGGCATTTTCCATAATAATGCCCTGTTCAAGACGATGGGCGGGGTGATCCTGCCCGTGTATCGTGCGGCCTCGACACCTCTGTTACAATATGGGGTTGTCAGAAAAGCACTGGCTGTGCGCCGACACTCATCCGGAATTTTCATACTATGCAGAACACAATAAAACGAGCCGTCATCACGGGCATTACTGGTCAGGACGGTGCTTATCTGGCCCAGTTGCTCCTTGAAAAGGGCTATCTCGTTACCGGTACCTTCCGTCGGGCGAGCTCCACCAATTTCTGGCGCATCGAGGAACTCGGCATCGATGCCCACCCGAACCTGTCGCTGGTCGAATACGACCTGACCGACCTGGCGTCGAGCATCCGCCTGATCCAGAACGCGCAGCCGGACGAGGTGTACAACCTGGCGGCGCAAAGTTTCGTCGGCGTGTCCTTCGACCAGCCGCTGACGACCGCCTCGATCACCGGCCTGGGCGCCGTCAACCTGCTCGAGGCGATTCGCCTGATCAATCCGAAGATCCGCTTCTACCAGGCGTCGACCTCGGAAATGTTCGGCAAGGTGCAGGCCATCCCCCAGGTCGAAGAGACACCGTTCTACCCGCGCAGCCCCTATGGCGTGGCCAAGCTGTACGCGCACTGGATGACCATTAACTACCGCGAGAGCTACGGCATCTTCGGTTCCTCGGGCATCCTGTTCAACCACGAGTCGCCGCTGCGCGGCCGCGAGTTCGTCACCCGCAAGATCACCGACTCGGTCGCGAAGATCGTCCAGGGCAAGCTCGACGTGCTCGAGCTGGGCAACCTCGATGCCAAGCGCGACTGGGGTTTTGCCAAGGAATATGTGGAAGGCATGTGGCGCATGCTGCAAGTCGACCGCCCCGACACCTATGTGCTGGCGACCAACCGCACCGAAACCGTGCGCGACTTCGTCACCATGGCGTTCAAGGCGGCCGAGGTCACGCTCGACTGGAACGGCAGCGGCGAGGGCGAAACCGGGCGCTGCACGAAGAGCGGCAAGACCCTGGTGCGCATCTCGCCGAAGTTCTACCGTCCTGCCGAGGTGGACCTCCTGATCGGCAACCCGGAAAAAGCCCGGCGCGAACTGGGCTGGGAGCCGAAGACCACGCTCGAAGAGCTGTGCCAGATGATGGTCGCGGCCGACCTGCGCCGCAACGAGCAGGGCGCCTCGTTCTGACATGGGCGCAGCGAGCACCGAAGACCTGCCCGGCGGCGGCGCTGCGCGTGAAGGCGAGGGCAAGCGCGCCCTGATCACCGGGATGCGCGGCTTTACCGGCCAGTACGTGGCCAGCGAGCTGGCCGCGGCCGGTTACCGGGTGTTCGGCACCGTCATGCCGGGTCCCGGACGCGCCATCGAGCCCGGCGCCGACCTGCTGGCGGTCGACCTGTGCGACCGCCCGGCGCTGGCCGCGATGGTCGAGCAGGTGCAGCCGGATGTCGTCGTGCACCTGGCCGGCATCGCCTTTGTCGGGCACGGCGATGTCGAGCAGATCTACCGCGTCAACGTGGCTGGTACGCGCAACCTGCTCGAGGCGCTGGCCGGCACCCGCCACAAGGCCTCCAGCGTGCTGCTGGCCTCGTCGGCGAATATCTACGGCAATGCACCGGTGCCGGTGATCGACGAGAGCGTTCCGCCGGCGCCCGCCAACGACTACGCCGTCAGCAAGCTGGCGATGGAATACATGGCGCGCCTGTGGATGGACAAGTTGCCGATCATCATCGCGCGCCCGTTCAACTATACGGGGCCCGGGCAGGGCGAAAATTTCCTGTTGCCGAAGATCATGGGGCACTTCCGCCGCCGCGAACGCCGCATCGAACTGGGCAACCTGGCGATTGCCCGCGATTTTTCCGACGTGCGCATGGTGGCCCGCAGCTACCGCCGCCTGCTGGCGGCCGCACCGGCCGGCGAAGCCTTCAATGTGTGTTCGGGCCGCAGCCATTCGCTGGCCGACGTCATCGACATGGCCTCCGAGATTGCCGGCTACCGCATCGAAGTCGAGGTGAATCCGGCCTTCGTGCGTGCCAACGACGTGCTCACGCTCACCGGCAGCAATGCCAAACTTGCCGGCGTGATCGGCCCGGTCGCGTCGCCACCGCTGTTCGAGACCCTGCGCTGGATGTACCAGCAGTGAGGCTGCCCATGCTGGGCGCTGCCCCGGGAGCGTCCAGGAGCGCACCCGGACCGGCGGGCAGCGTCCCGTAGCCCGGGCTTTCGTCCGCCTGAGCCCAAGGCGCCGGTATCGCGCGCCGGATGCTATGCTTGTGTCGACGCGCGGCACGCCAGGTCCATGCGACCGCTGCGGTGACTCCCCTACGTTTTTCGATCGTTTCTATGCGCGTGCTACATTTCTGCAAGACCTATTATCCGGACACCGTGGGTGGCATCGAACAAGTCATCCGCCAGATGTGCGTAGGCACCGGCCGCCTCGGCGTCACCAACACGGTGCTGGCCTTGTCGCGCGAAAAGAACCTGGCCCCGATCACGTTCGAGGGCCACACCGTGCACCGGGTGCCGCTCGACTTCGAGCTGGCATCGAACGGCTGCTCGCTGGCGTCGTTCGGCGCGCTGGCGCGCCTTGCGCGCGAGGCCGACGTCGTGCACTACCACTTCCCGTGGCCGTTCGCGGATATGGCCCATTTCGTGGCGCGCGTGCGCAAGCCGACCGTGGTCAGCTACCACTCCGACATCGTGCGCCAGAAAAAGCTGCTGCGCCTGTACCAGCCCCTCAAGCGGCGTTTCCTGGGCAGTGTCGACGCCATCGTCGCCGCCTCGCCCAACTACATGGAATCGTCCCCGGTGCTGGGCCGTTACCGCGACAAGACCCGCGTCATCCCCTACGGCATCGACGAGTCGACCTACCCGCAGCCCGATCCGGCACGGCTGGCCCGCTGGCGCCAGCAGATCGGCCCGAAATTCTTCCTGTTCGTCGGCGTGCTGCGCTATTACAAGGGCCTGCACGTGCTGCTCGAGGCCGCCGCCGGCACCGGCTATCCGGTGGTGATCGTCGGCTCCGGGCCGGAGGAGGCGGCCCTCAAGGAGCAGGCGCTGAAACTGGGGCTCACGAACGTGGTCTTCACGGGCGCCCTCGGCGAAGAAGACAAGGTCGCGCTGCTGACCCTGTGCTATGCGGTGGCCTTCCCGTCGCACCTGCGCTCGGAGGCATTCGGGATGTCGCTGCTGGAAGGGGCGATGTTCGGCAAGCCGATGATCTCGTGCGACATCGGCACCGGCACCACCTATATTAACGTCGATGGCGAAACCGGCCTGGTGACGCCGCCGTCGGACCCGCGCGCGCTGCGCGCGGCGCTGCGCACGCTGTGGGACAACCCGGACATGGCGCGCGCGATGGGGGCACGCGCCGCCGCGCGCTACGAAGAATTGTTCACCGCATCGCGAATGGCGGCCAGCTATGCCGGCCTGTATCACGAACTGGTGGCGCGCCGCGCCGCCACGCCGGGCATGGCCGCCCCAAACCTGGCCACGTCGGCCAAGGCGCCCGACTAGGAACCTATCTCAGTAGGGAATGAGGTGCTGTCGGCGCGCCTGACAAGCGGGGGCGGCGTTGCTCGTCGTTGCATGGCTCGCCATGCGGCCTCCTCGCGCCTTGCCCGCGCTTGTCATGCATCACCGCCAGCCTCCTCCTCCCTACTGGGATAGGTTCTAAGCCGCAACTGCCTCGGGCACGCCGGGCGCTTCGGCCCAGCGCTGGCGCACGGTGCGGATCGCCGGCATCTGGGCGACGAACAGGTCGACCAGCGCCGGGTCGAAGTGCTTGCCCTTTTGCTGCACCAGGTAGCCGACCGCTTCTTCCTCGCTCCAGGCGCGCTTGTAGGGACGGATCGAGGTGAGGGCGTCGAACACGTCGGCAATGGCGACGATGCGCCCGGTCAGCGGAATCGCATCCCCGGCCAGCCCTCTCGGGTAACCGCTGCCGTCGTACTTCTCGTGGTGGGTCAGGGCGATGTCGTGCGCCAGGCGCAGCATGCCGGCCCCGTGTTCGCCGATGATTTCGGCGCCGATCGTGGCGTGGCTCTGCATGATCTTCCATTCCTCGGCATCGAGCGGCCCGGGCTTTTGCAGGATACGGTCCGGGATCCCGATCTTGCCGACGTCGTGCATCGGCGCCGCATGCAGCAGGTCGTCCGCCTCCTGCTCGCTCATGCCGGCCGCCAGGCCGAGGATGCGCGAGAAGTGGCTCATGCGGATCACGTGCAGGCCGGTCTCGTTGTCCTTGTATTCGGCAGCCAGGCCGAGGCGCTGCACGATCGCCAGGCGCGAGGCCTTCAGTTCGTCCATCCGCACCAGCGACAGGTGGGTGCGCACGCGCGCGCGCACCACGGGCGGGCTGACCGGCTTGGTGATGTAGTCGACCGCGCCGGCCTCGAAGCCTTCGAGCTCGTCGGCGGTGTCGTTCAGCGCCGTGACGAATACCACCGGGATCGGCGCCGTCGCCGGATTCGCCTTCAGGGCGGCGCACACTTCGTAGCCGCTCAGTCCGGGCATCATCACGTCGAGCAGGATCAGGTCCGGGGACTCCTTCTGCGCCAGTTCCAGCGCGCGCGCGCCGTCCTTGGCGAACAGCAGGCGGTAGTGGTCTTGCAGGATCTGGCGCAGCAGCTGCAGGTTGCTTGCTTCGTCGTCGACTGCCAGGATCAGCGGGCGATTGCTGGTCGTACTCATTTACATCGTTTCCTGTGGTGTTGGGTCATCCTGCCCGCCGAGGGCGTGCAGTGCATTGAGCACGGCGTCGAGCTGCTGCTGGGCGAGGTCGAAATCGAAATCGGCGAGCGCCGCCTGCACCTGGGTGACGCGGGCTGCCAGCGGGTGGCCGGCCAGCGCGGCAGCCAGGCCCGCCAGCGCGGCGTCGTCGAGCGCGCCGCGATTCAAGGCTTCGTGCAGCACGCGGCCGGCGCGGCGCGCGCGCGGGAGGTCGTACGCCGCCGCCAGGGCCGCCGGGGCCGGCGCCTGCAACGGGCGCTCGGCGCGGATCATCAGGAGCGCCGCCTCGTGGGCGGCGTCGACCTTGGCCAGCGCTTCCGGCAGCAGCGCCAGGCTGGCCAGCCCGCTGCCCTTGTCGCCTTCGGCCAGCAGCTCGAGTTCGCCGAGCGCGTCGGCCAGCAGTTCGAGGGCGATGTTGGCCGCCACCCCGCGCGCCTTGTGCGCCAGCATGCGCAGCGACGGGTAGTCGCTCGCGCCGGCAAAGCCGCGCAGGAACTGCGGCAACAGCGCGTGCTGGCTATGGAAATGTTCGAGCGCCTCGCGGTAGGCATCTTCGTTGCCGCCCCAGCGGTGCAGGCCGGCCGCGCGGTTCAGCACCTGGCGGTCGAGCTTGGGCGCCGCGTCGGCAGCGGCGATACCGGCTCCGAGTCCGAGCACCCGCGCGATTTCGTGCGACAGGGCGGTCCAGTCGACCGGCTTGGAAGCGAAACCGTCCATGCCGACTTCGGCGGCGGCGCGGCGGTGCTCGGCCAGCACGCTGGCCGTCATCGCAATCACGGGAATGCGCGCGCGGCCGGCCGCTTCGGCCTGTTCCCGGATCAGGCGGGTGGCGCGCAGGCCGTCGATGACCGGCATCTGGAAATCCATCAGGATCAGGTCGAAGTCCTGGCGCGCGGCCATCTCGACCACGGCGGCGCCGTCGGCGACCGCCGTCATCGTGTGGCCGCGGCGCGCCATCAGCAGCTGCAGCAGCTCCAGGTTCTGCGGCACGTCGTCGGCGGCCAGCACGCGCAGCGGCGGCAGCGCCGCGGCGCTGCGCACGCGCGCCTGCTGCGGCACGAAGCGCGCCACCATCAGCGGCAGCAGCACGTGGAAGGTGGTGCCGGCGCCGACCACGCTCTCGGCCCAGATCTTCCCGCCCATCAGCTCGACCAGCTGCTTGCTGATCGTGGTGCCGAGGCCGGTGCCGCCGAAGCGCCGCGTCATCGAGGCATCGGCCTGGGTGAAGGGGTCGAAGATCGCGTGCAGGCGTTCCGGGGCGATGCCGATGCCGGTGTCGGTCACGGAAAAATGCAGCTGGTCGCCCTGCGGCTCGGCGCGCAGGGTGACGCTGCCGGTGGCAGTGAACTTGATCGCGTTGTCGAGCAGGTTGGTCAGTACCTGGCGGATGCGCAGCTCGTCGCCGCGCAGGTTGGTCGGCAGGGCCGGGTCGTAATGGATGTCGACCTGCAAGCCCTTGGCGCGGGCATTCGCGGCCAGCGTCGAGGACAGCTCGTCGATCAGGGAGAGCAGGTTGAAATCGTTGATCTCGAGCTCGACCGCGCCTTTTTCCAGTTTCGCGGTGTCCAGGATTTCGTTGAGCAGGCGCAGCAGCGAGCGGCCGGCGTTGCGCACGGTGTCGAGGTGGCGGCGCTGTTCCGGGGCCAGCTCGCCGTCGAGCAGGACGTCGGTGAAGCCGAGGATCGAATTCATCGGGGTGCGGATTTCATGGCTCATGTTGGCCACGAAGGTGGCGCGCGCGGCGGCCGCCTGTTCGGCCGCTTCCTTGGCTTCGCGCAGCGCTTCTTCGACCGCACGGCGTTCGCTGATGTCGAGGATCACGCCGTCGAGCCAGGTCAGCACGCCGGCGTCGTTGCGCACGCCGGTGCCGTTTTCCCACAGCCAGCGGGTGCTGCCGTCGGCATGCAGCAGGCGGTATTCGACCAGGTAGGGGCGGTCTTCCGCCAGCGCGGCCTGGATCGCTTCCGACACGCGCGCGCGGTCGGCCGCGTGCACCAGGGTGCCGAACGAGCGGCGCGGCGGATTGCCGGTGAAGTCGCGCGCCGGGTAGCCGGCCACGCGCTCGACGGCATCGCTGATGAACACCATCGGGTGGGCGCCTTCGATGCGGGCGCGGTAGGAAATGCCGGGGATGGTGCCGATCAGCGAGCGGAACTGGTTTTCGCTGGCGCGCAGCGCCCCCACCATTTCGCGCCGCTCGGTGATGTCGGTGACGAAGCAGACGAACAGCTCGCGCCCTTCCATGCGCGCGTGGCCGACGGCGACGCGGATCGGCACCAGGCTGCCGTCGCGGCGCAGCGCGTCGACTTCGGCGTTGTTCGGGGCGGCATGGGCGCTGCTGTCGCGCAGGTAGCTGAGCAGGTTCTCGTTGCCGACAGGCTCGGTTTCGGTCATCAGGAGGCGGATGTTGCGGCCGACGATCTCGTCGCGGCGCCAGCCGAAGATCCGCTCCGCCGACGCATTGAATTCCTCGATCGTGCCCGCGCGGTCGACGGTGATCACGCCGTCCACGGTGGTGGTGAGCAGCGCGCGCATCCACGCTTCGCTGCGCGACAGTTCGACGTACAGCTGGCGGTAGCGCAGCAGGCCGTTGGCGGCCAGCACCACGCCCGTCAGCAGCACCGTGATCAGGGCAATGCCGAGCGCCAGGTAGGTGGTGTCGGAGGCGGCGGCCGTGTCGGCGCCGACGCTGCCGACGAAACGCGCGGCGGCCATCCCGGTGTAGTGCATGCCGGCGATCGCGCAGCCCATGACGCTGGCCGCCAGCAGCAGGCGGCGGCCTTCGCTCATCGACGAAAAACGGGTCAGGCCGAAGCGCACCCACAGGGCGAGCGTGGCCAGCACCACCGCCACCACGATCGACAGGCCGAAGGTCAGCGGGTCGTACAGCAAGTCCAGGCTCATGCGCATGCCGGCCATGCCGGCGTAGTGCATCGCGCCGATGCCGGCGCCGACCAGCACGCCACCGAGCAGCAGCGCGTCGGCGCCGATGCGCTCGCGCGCGATCAGGTTGAGGGCCACGAAGGAGGCGCCGATGCTTGGCAGGCTCGACAGGATGGTGATCATCGGGTCGTAATCGACCTTGGTGCACAGGTTGAAGGCGAGCATCCCGATGAAGTGCATCGACCAGACGCCGGCGCCGAGGGCCACGCTGCCGGTCAGCAGGAACAGCGTGCGCAGGCGGGTCTGCTGGCGCGCCTGGCCGGCGATCTGCAGGCCCATCCAGGAGGCAAAGATCGCCATCAGGATCGAGAGCATGACCAGTTTCGGGTCATAGATGCCGTAGCTCAGGAGCGACGGGTCGTCGGGCAGCAGGAATAGCGACATGGGGATCCGGGCAGGAGGGCGCCCAGGGCGGACGCATGCATTTCGTCAGTATGACACTTTCCTATTGGAAAGTCTTGTTCCAAATTGCCGAAATTGTCGATAAGACACCTTTAATACACATTTATGTAGCGCAGTTACCACCATCCCCGGCCCGGTTTCCGGCGCCAATTCACTGCCGTGTCCGATAGGGGTATGCTGGATGCATGACGGGCGCATTTGCGCGGCCGGACAGGTGCAGGATGCTGATCCAACCTATCGTATTTGCCATGTGCGCCTTCGCCGTGGCGGCAGAGGCGGCAGGTGCCGCGGTTGCCGATCCGCGCGCCCCGGCAGCGCCGCTGCGGCCGCTCTACATCACGACCGAGCGGGCGGCGCCCTCGAGCATGCTGGACGACACGGGCCGGGTGGTCGGCATTGCCACCGACAAGGTACGCGCGGCCTTCGAGCGCGCCGGCCTGGCCTACACGATCGACTTGCTGCCGTGGAAGCGCGCCTATGCCGCGGCGCGCACGCGGCCCGACGCCTGTGTCTACTCGACCACGCGCACGCCCGAGCGCGACGCCCTGTTCAAATGGGTCGGCCCGACCGACAGCGCCGAATGGGTCCTGATGGCGCGCGCCGACCGCCAGATCGCCTTGCGCACGCTCGAGGACGCGCGGCCCTACCGGATCGGCACCTATCACGGCGACGCCCGCGACGCCTACCTGCGCAGCCGCGGCTTTCGCGTCGACCCGGCCCCGACCGATCTCGTCAATCCCCGCAAGCTCCTGCTCGGCCGCATCGACCTGTGGGCCGCCTCCCTGCGCCGCGACAGCCCGGTGCTCGACCAGCATGGCTATGGCGGACGCATCGTCCCGGTACTGGTCTTTAACCGGCTCGATGTTTTCCTGGCCTGCAACCGCGCCGTGCCGGATGAGGTGGTCAAGCGCCTGAACCAGGCTTTTGCCAGCCTCGAGCGGGACGGCGCACTGCGCCGGATCGAGCGCGCGTATGACGGCTGGCACGGGCCGGCGGGCGGCAGGTAGCGGGCCAGAAAGCAAAAACCCGCGTTCTCCAATGAAGAACGCGGGTTTTTCGGATTCGTGCGTGGTGCCGGGAACCGGAATCGAACCGGTACGCCTCGCGGCGCGGGATTTTGAGTCCCGTGCGTCTACCTATTCCGCCATCCCGGCGACGCGCTCCGCATTATCGCTGATTTGCATTGCACCGGCAACAGTTTCCCGGCTCGGCAGCGCGTTCGGGGCCGGCGCGGCCGGGGCGGCGGCCGGGCCGGAGAGTGCCTGCTGCAGCGCGCGCAGGGTCGGGATCGGGCCGATGATGTCGAGCGAGTGGGGGCGGATCCTGACGTTGACCAATTGGCCGCGTGCGCGCCAGGCGCCGCTGCCTGCCTTGCTGACATAGCGGACCTGGCCCGCGCAGGTGCCGGCCTCGACGTAGCCGAGCGCCGCCAGGACCTCGTCCAGCGTCGGGCGCATGTGGATCGCGTCGAAGCGGGTGTTGACCTCGAGCCGGCCCGGCGTGCCCGCCCACAGCGGCAGGGCCAGCCCGGCCAGCATCGGCAGCACGATGACGGCCAGCGGCGCGCCGGGGTCGAGGGCGCGCAGCGCCAGCACCAGCAAGGGCATGCCGATCGCCACCGTGAGGCCGTAGGCCGTCAGGGGCGACAGCGAGCGCAGCATGCTCCCGCCGCGATGCGTGCGCACGATTTCCGAGAACATTACGCTTTTCATGGTGTCTCCTGATAGGAGGGCGGACTGCCGCTCTAAGGCATTGTCGGCCCCGCTTGCGCCCCGGAGTTGACGTGACTCAAATAACATGACTGGGAGCATTTGCTCATGCGGTGAGGGAGCCCCGTCGGCGTCACGCCGACATTTCCCTGACCTTGTTCGGACTGTCCGAGGGAGACACCATGAAACGACAAGCCTTGCTACTCGGTGCCGTGTTCTCGGCACTGCTCTGCGGCGCCGGCGCCAGTGCGCAAACGATCGCGCGCACGACGGCCCTGGATGCCGGGGCCGACGGGAAGGGCGGCTTCAGCGTCTTCTTCGGGGATGGCTTCACGGCCGCGGACAGCGGCCGCGCCTTCGCCAGCGTGTTCACCTTCAAGGTCGCCGGCATCCCGTTCGATGCCGCGGCCTCGGTCACCTCGTCCTATCTCGATTCGCCCGCTACCCGCGACCTGCGCATCACGGGCCTGAGCCTGTACCGCTACGACCCGGCGACGCTGGCGGTGCTCGGCAATGCGGTGGCCGGTGTCGATTTGACCGGATTCGGACCCAACCCGGTCGATTCGTGGTCGGTGACGGCCTTCGACTTGCCGGTCGGGTCGTATGCGGTGCGGGTCGACGGCCGGGTGGCGGGGAACGCGGGCGGCAGTTTCGGCGGCGACCTGAACGTCTCGCCGGTGCCGGAAGCGCCGTTGTATGCCCTGCTGCTGGCGGGCCTGGCGGGCGGCGCGCTGGTGCTGGCAAAGAAAAATCGCCCTGCGGACCTTGCCGGAGGGCGATTCTTGGTAGCCTGACGCGGGTGTCTCAGCGCGCGCGGCGGTACAGGCGGAAGCGCTCGTCGCGGTCGGAGGCGCGCCGGCCTTCCCATAGCAGCGTGGCACCGTCCGTGCGCCAGGTGCGGCTCAGGTCGTGGTCGTCGCGCGTCTTGACGCTATCTTGCAGCAACACGTAATCGCAGCGGCCGCCCTCGACGCCGACGAAGGGCAGGCGCCCGTAGTAGGCGAACGAGGCGCGCTGCGATGCGCCGACATTCGTGTCGATGCAGTTGGCGTTCGGCGGCAGCTTGGCGGCGATGGCCTGGGCCACGCCGGCATAGCTCTTGCTGTAGTTCAAGTCCGGCAGGAACAGGGTCATCAGCAGTACCCACAGCAGGATCAGGCCGCCCGAAGACAGCACCACCGCGCGCCACAGCACGGTGCGCTGGCGCGACACCCTCCAGCGCACCAGCCAGATCCAGCCGATCGACACGGCGGCTGCCACCGTGAAGCTGACGATGCCGAATTCCGGCGTGAAGCCGGGCACCAGCTTGAGCGCATTGTGCGAGAGCTTGGCCGGCCAGCCGGTCAGCTTGGCGATCCAGAACAGCCAGACCAGGGCCGCCAGCGTGGTCAGCGCCATCACCGAGAACCAGTCGATGGCGTTGATCGCGCCGCGCTTCATGGTCGGCAGGCCGAAGGCGGCCATCAGGGCCAGCGGCGGCAGCAGTTTCAGCAGGTCGCCGTTTTCCGGCGTCGGGTCGCACAGGGTCAAGGCCGTGAGCGCGCCCAGGAAAGTCAGCGGCAGGACGATGTGCAGCATGTGCTGCTGGCGCCGCCAGGCCCAGATTGCCCAGCCGGCGAACGGCCAGGCGGGCCAGAAGAACCACAGGCCGACCCGGAAGAAGGTCTTGATCGAGGTCCAGCCGGGCAGGGCCAGCTGATCGGCGTTCCAGGCCAGCCAGGCCGGCACCGGCGACTGGCCGAAGGGCTGCACCAGGATGGCCGGCACGATCCAGACCAGGGTGAGCAGCACGGCGGCGAGCGCGGCCAGCCCCATGTGGGGCAGGGCGGCGCGCGCCGGGATGCGGAAGAAGCGGGTGCACAGGAACAGGGCCAGCAGCAGGGCGATCGGCGCGAGCGGCCCGCGCGTGAGCGTCAGCGCCCCGAGCGACAGGCCGACCAGGGCGGCGTTGCGCAGGCTGGCCGTCTCGATGTAGCGCACCGCGCGGTACAGGAAGTAGGCCAGCAGCGAACCTTGCAGGGTGACGGCAAGGGTTTCGTGGCTGTACAGCAGCAGGCCCAGCGAGCCCAGATAGACCAGCACCGCCGTGTCGGCCAGGGTGCGGCCATAGTCGTCCGGCTCCGGCTGGCCGCCGAAGGCCAGGCGCAGCGGCTGGGCCTCGGGACGGCGCCCGAGGTGGAAGGCGGTGTACCAGAGCGACATGCCGCCGGCGACGAACATGCCGATGTTCGATACCCGCGCAGCGAGCACGTCGCCCAGCAGCCAGCCGAACAGCTTGATGCACAGCGCGCCCAGCCAGAAGGCGAGCGGCCCCTCGTCGAGCGACGGCAGGCCCGCGACATGCGGGAACAGCCAGTCCTCGAGGCCGCCGCGCGACATGGTCCACATGATGCCGAAGCTGTCGGCATCGTCCTTCCACGGATCGCGGCCGATCAGCCCCGGCAGGATGTACAGCAGGCCAAGTGCGAACAAGGCCCAACGCGGCAGGGCGAGGGTGGCGGCGGCGGGAAGGCGGACTGGTTTCATCGATAAGTCTGATGGAGGAATAATGGTCGCGCTAGTATAGCGGGTGATAAAGGAGGCGTTACGGCGAAAAAAAAGAAGCCGGGAACCGGCTTCTTTTTTTGAAGTCCCTTGCGGGTTTCCAGGGAAGCCCGCAAGGGGCTCCTGTACTGACTGGCTTAGCCGTTGGCGACCGAGGTCTTCGAACCAACTGCGCCGAACTTCTGGCGGAACTTCTCGACGCGGCCGGCGGTGTCGACGATCTTGTGCTTGCCGGTGTAGAACGGGTGCGATTCAGCCGACACCTCGATCTTGATCAGCGGGTAGTCCTTGCCTTCGTGGTTGATCGTCTCGCGGGTGGCGATGGTCGAACGGGTCACGAATTTGAAGTCGCACGACACGTCGTGGAACACGACTTCGCGGTAATCTGGATGGATTTCGTTTTTCATGGTTCTGCCTTGGTAGGTTTGGTAGCCAAACAGCACTTCGTCGGTCGCCTTGCTTCTTGACCCGATTGCCGATCACTTGCCGGGGTTGTGGTACTGCTGAACCCACGATTATAAAACGGCTGGAGCGGCGTGGCAACCGTGGATACGTAGGGTGGACGGCTTTGCCGTCCACGCGTTCAACCGGCTTTTGGGACTGCGCGACATGCATCTGTGGGTTGAACGCGTGGGCCGCGCATCGGACGCAGGCTCATCAACTGCCCGGGTGTCGCCGCCGACCCTAGGTCCGAGCAATAAAAAAGGGCAGCCTCGGCTGCCCTTGATCGATGCTTTTGGTGGTCTTAGCCGCCGCGGCGCATCATGTCGAAGAACTCGATATTGGTCTTCGTCGCACGCATCTTGTCGAGGATGAACTCCATCGCTTCGATCTCGTCCATCGAGTACAGCAACTTGCGCAGGATCCAGATCTTTTGCAGCTGGTCCGGCTTGATCAGCAGTTCCTCGCGGCGGGTGCCCGACTTGTTCAGGTTGATCGCAGGGTAGACGCGCTTCTCGGCCAGGCGGCGCTCGAGGTGGACTTCCATGTTGCCGGTGCCCTTGAATTCCTCGTAGATGACGTCGTCCATGCGCGAGCCGGTTTCGATCAGGGCGGTGGCGACGATGGTCAGCGAACCGCCTTCTTCGACGTTGCGGGCCGCGCCGAAGAAACGCTTCGGACGCTGCAGCGCGTTGGCGTCGACACCACCGGTCAGCACCTTGCCGGAAGCGGGGATCACGGTGTTGTAGGCGCGCGCCAGGCGGGTGATCGAGTCGAGCAGGATCACGACGTCCTTCTTCATTTCGACCAGGCGCTTGGCCTTTTCCAGCACCATCTCGGCAACCTGCACGTGACGGGTGGCCGGTTCGTCGAAGGTCGAGGCGACGACTTCGCCGCGCACCGAACGCTGCATTTCCGTCACTTCTTCCGGACGCTCGTCGATCAGGAGCACGATCAGGGTGACGTCGGGGTGGTTCGCGGTGATCGCGTGGGCGATGTGCTGCAGCATGACCGACTTGCCGGACTTCGGCGAGGCCACCAGCAGGCCGCGCTGGCCCTTGCCGATCGGCGAGATCAGGTCGACGATGCGGCCGGTGATGTTCTCGGCGCCGTTCATGTCGCGCTCGAGGCGCAGCGGCTCTTGCGGGTGCAGCGGGGTCAGGTTCTCGAACAGGATGCGGTGCTTCGATGCTTCCGGCGATTCGCCGTTGACCTTGTCTACCTTTACCAGCGCGAAATAGCGTTCGCCGTCTTTCGGCGTGCGCACTTCGCCTTCGATCGAATCACCCGTATGCAGGTTGAAGCGGCGGATCTGCGACGGCGAGATGTAGATGTCGTCGGTCGAGGCCATGTAGCTGGCGTCAGGCGAGCGCAGGAAGCCAAAGCCGTCCGGCAGCACCTCGAGGGCGCCGTCGCCGAAGATCTGTTCGCCGGATTTGGCGCGCTTCTTCAGGATCGCGAACATCAGTTCCTGCTTGCGCAGGCGTGCTGCGTTGTCGATGTCGAGGCCGATGGCCATCTCCAGCAGCGCGGAGACGTGCATTGCCTTCAGTTCAGATAAGTGCATGTTGTGTGGGTGTCCCGTGACGGGAAATAAAGGTAGGGGAGGGAGCTGCGTGGATAAAGTTAAACTGCGTCAGGCTGGGAAGCGGCCGGAGCCGACCGGATTCCCTTCCGGACAATGGCGGCAGTGCGGGCGCGCTGCCGCCGCTATGCGTTTTTTTTAGATGTTGCTGTCGATGAAAGCGGTCAGCTGACCCTTGGCCAGTGCACCGACTTTTTGTGCAGCGACGGCGCCATCCTTGAACAGGATCAGGGTCGGGATGCCGCGAATGCCGAACTGGGCCGGTACGGCCTGGTTGGCGTCGACGTCCATCTTGGCGATCGTGATCTTGCCGTCGTATTCCTTGGCCACTTCTTCGAGGATCGGGGCGATCATCTTGCACGGACCGCACCACTCGGCCCAGAAATCGACCAGTACCGGACGCTCGGACTTGAGCACGTCGGTTTCGAAAGAAGCATCGCTGATGTGTTTAATGTTTTCGCTCATTTTTTCCTCAAAGAAGAGGTAAGGATCAAGGTACGCCTGGAACTTATGCCGACCTCGTCGTTCGACTGTGTCGTTCGACCTGTCGGCAGCTCGTCCGGCTTCCGCTTTTCGGGCTCGAACTCGAGTTCCCTTTGGTAAAGCTGGTTGCAACGCAATGGTGGAGACAATGCGCGCGAACTCAATATTGGAAGGGCGTCCAGAGGACGTCAGGCGGGGGATTTAGGCCGAATAATACCTTATTTTCCCAAAAAGTGTTCAGACGTTTGTACAAAATCTCAACATGCGACGGCGTTGCGCAACTGGTCGAGCGCGATCGGTTTGCGGAAGATGCCGGCCACGCGCAAACCCAGCACCCGGGCCAGTTCGCCGGCCGCGTTGCGTACGCCGGAATCCATGCCAGAGAGCAAGATCACGCCGCCGGCGTAACCCCGCTGCGCGGCGGCTTGCAGGAACTCGATGCCGTCCATGTCGGGCAGCGCCAGGTCGCAAATGAGCATGTCGGGGCTGGTTTCGGCCAGCGTCGACAGCGCATGGCGGGTGCTCGCTTCAGTATAGATGTCGCGCACGCCGATTTGTTCCAGCATGTCCTTGAGTATCTCCAGCATGAAGCAGTCGTCGTCGAGGACCAGCACGCGCGGCGGCTGGCCCGTGCCTGCCATAGCGAGGTTATTCATACAAATGGTTCAGGCAATATGTTGACTGGAAGGGGATTATGGGCGAGAACCGGCCCGCGTGGCGCATGCCGCTTAAAATTTTCTGCCGCGCGTTGTATTCGGGCGCCACGGCGCGCCTGCGCGGCACGCGAGCGCCGGTTCAGCCCAGGCTGCCGGTGAGCTGGATCAGGTGGCCGGGGTGCCACATCGTCACCACCGAGGCGACGCGCCCCTGCGATGTGGTCTTGCGGTTGAGCACGAGACAGGCGGCACGGGCGTCGATGCCGAGCGTCTCGGCGACCTCGCGCGGCGCGCCGAGCGCTTCGATGCTGTAGGTGGCGCCCTGCAGCGGGGCGACCGCCATCAGGTGTTCGTTCGGCGTGATGCTGCCGAAATCCTGTTGCAGGTAGCCGGGCGCGCACTCGGGGTTGACCCAGCGGTCCTCCAATTGGATCGGCAAGTCGTTCTCGAAGTGGACGATCACGGAATGAAACAGCGGGCTGCCTTGGGCCAGCCCGAATTGCAGCGCCAGTGCTTCGCTCGCCGGCGCTTCCTCGAGCAGGCGCAGGCGACTGCCGTGGCGGTGCCCGCGCGCGCGCACTTCGTCGGCGATGTTGCGGATCTCGACCAGCGTCGCCTGGTATTTGCGCGGCGCCACATAGGTGCCCGATCCCTGGCGCCGGGTCAGCACCTGTTCGGCGGTGAGCTCGCGCACGGCGCGGTTGACCGTCATGCGCGAGACGCCGAACTGGCGCACCAGCGCCTGCTCCGACGGCACCAGGTCGCCTTCTTTCCAGCGTCCGGAGGCGATCTCGCCGACCAGGTAATCCTTGATACGCTGGAAAATAGGGGTGCTCGCTTGCGCGCTGAATTCGTCCAAACTGTTCTCCGACCGGGCGATAATGATGACTGAAATAAGCCGATTCTAGCATCGCCCATTCGAAAGCAAGGATCGGGGTGTCTTGACGCCCTCCCTGTGTCAGGATGCAGGCATTGCCCCCCTCGACGCAATCCGTGCCATGAAAATCGACACCATCGCCGAACCCTATGCCAGCCTGGACGCGCGCTGGGCCGCCGTGCAAGGCCGCGACCCGCAAGCCGACGGCGTTTTCTATTATTCCGTGCGCAGCAGCGGGGTGTACTGCAAGCCATCGTGCGGGGCGCGTACTGCGTCGCGCGCGAATGTCGCCTTCCACGCCAGCTGCGCGGAGGCGCAGGCCGCCGGCTTTCGCGCCTGTCTGCGCTGTAAACCAGACCAGCCGCCGCTGGCCGAGCGCCAGGCGCGCGCCGTGGCCGAGGCCTGCCGCCTGATCGACGCCTGCGTCGACGCGCCCGACTTCGACGCCATCGGCCATGCAATCGGCATGAGCCGCTTCCATTTCCAGCGCGTGTTCAAGCTGCACGCCGGGGTCACGCCGAAAGCCTGGGCCGCCGCGCGCAGGGCCGAACGCGTGCGCGCCGCGCTGGCGCAGGGAACCACGGTCACCGAGTCCCTGTACGCGGCCGGCTTCAATTCCGCTTCGCGCTTTTATGCCGGCGCCGGGCAGATGCTGGGCATGGCGCCGGGACGCTACAAGGATGGCGGCGCGGGCGAGGCGATCCGGTTTGCGGTGGGCGCCTGCTCGCTCGGCGCCATTCTCGTGGCCGCGACCGGGCGCGGCATCTGCGCGATCCTGATCGGCGCCGATCCGGAGGCCCTGGTGCAAGACCTGCAGGACCGCTTTCCGAAGGCACGGCTGATTGGCGCCGACGGCGATTTCGAGCGCCTGGTGGCGCAGGTGGTGGGTTTCGTGGAGGCGCCGCGCATCGGCCTCGACCTGCCGCTCGACGTGCGCGGCACCGCCTTCCAGCAGCGGGTATGGGAGGCGCTGCGGGCGATCCCGGCAGGCGAGACGATCAGCTACACGGAACTGGCGCGGCGCATCGGTTCCCCGGCGGCGGTGCGCGCCGTGGCGGGTGCCTGCGCGGCCAATCCGGTGGCGGTGGCGATTCCCTGCCACCGGGTGGTGCGCACCGATGGCGGCTTGTCGGGCTACCGCTGGGGGATCGAACGCAAGGCAGCACTGATCGAGCGGGAGAAGGGGTAATTCAACCAACGGTTGTCAACCGTGCGCGGGTTGAACGCGTGGACGGGGGACCCGTCCACCCTACGGGGCTGTGCGTCAGATCGCACTGAAAAAACACACCTGCCAACCGCTCTGCCAGTGCCAAACCCGCAAGGACTTCGCTACACTCACGTTTTGCATTTCAAACATAAAACGGAGAGTCCATGCAGCCCACCCTCAAGCAGTGTTCCGCGTTCGTCCTTGCCGCGTTCGCCATCGCCGGCGCGCAGGCTGATACGGTGATCGTCAACGCCAACGGCTATACGCTCGACGGCAAGGGGGACCTGGTGCAGTTCGATGCGCTCGCCTTCGACGACAAGGGCAGGATCCTCGCCGTCGGCCGCGCTGCCGAGGTGACCGCCAGGGTACCAGGGTCGCGCCGCGTGGACATGAAAGGCAAAACCGTGCTGCCGGGCCTGATCGACGCCCATGGCCACGTGTTCGGCCTGGGCCAGATGCTGACCCAATTGGACCTGTCGCAGGCCACCTCGCTCGACGGTGCGTTGAAGGCCATCGGCGACTACGCGCACGCCAACCGGAACCAGGCCTGGCTGCGCGGACGCGGCTGGAACCAGGAAAACTGGAAGCTGGGCCGCTTCCCGACCGCCGCCGACCTCGACCCGGTCGTGGGCGACAAACCGGTCTGGTTCGAGCGGGTCGACGGCCACGCCGGCTGGGCCAACAGCCGCGCGCTGGCGGCGGCCGGCATCACCGATAAAACGCCGGACCCGGCCGGCGGCAAGATCGTGCGCGATGCGAACGGGAAAGCGACCGGCGTGCTGGTCGACGCGGCCCAGGAGCTCGTCACCAAAGTGCTGCCGGCGCAGACCGAGGCCGAAGGACGCATGGCCCTCGACCGTTCGCTGCAGGCGATGGCGCGCGTGGGCATCACCAGCGCCCACGACGCCGGCCTGGGCGTGTTCGAGGACCGCCTGTTCCGCGCCTACGCCGACCAGGGCAAGCTGACCGCGCGCATCTACGGCATGATCGGCGGCACCGAAGCCGACTTCGACGCCCTGTCTAAGAATGGCCCGCTTAAAACCTACGGCAACGACATGTACGCGCTGCGCGCCGTGAAACTGTATTCGGACGGCGCCCTGGGCAGCCGCGGCGCGGCCCTGTTGAAACCGTATAGCGACGAACCGCATTCGCACGGCCTGCTGTTCTATAAAACCGCGCAGATGGACGCGATGATGAAAAAGGCGATGGCGCGCGGCTACCAGGTCAACGTGCATGCCATCGGCGACGCCGGCAACAAACAGATCCTCGACATCTACAAGAAGGAAGTGGCAGCGACGAAGAGCGCGGCCCAGCGCCATCGCATCGAGCACGCCCAGGTGGTGGCCCTGGGCGACATCCCGCGTTTTAAAACGCTGGGCATCATCCCGTCGATGCAGCCGACCCATGCGACCTCCGACAAGAACATGGCCGAGAGCCGCGTCGGCGCCGAGCGCATCAAGGGCGCCTACGCCTGGCGCAGCTTCCTGCACCAGGGTTCGCGCGTGGCCTGCGGTTCCGATTTCCCGGTCGAGTCGCCGAACCCCTTCTTCGGCATCCACGCCGCCGTCACGCGCCAGGACGCGTCGGGGCAGCCGGTCGCCGGCTGGTACCCGAACCAGGCGATGTCGCTGAAGGAAGCCTTCCGCTGCTTCACGCTCGACGCCGCCTATGCCGGCCATGCCGAAACCACGCTCGGCTCGCTGGAGCCGGGCAAGTGGGCCGACTTCATCGTCATCGACCAGGACCTGTTCAAGATGCCGACCTACGACATCCACAAGACCGGCGTGCTGCAGACCTGGGTGGCGGGCCAGCGCGTGTACTCGCGGTAGGCCGGGCGGCTGCGCCGCTCGGTGGTGATCGTTACCGTTCGCGGTTTGGGCCCGACGATCTCGCCACATGACAAAATGGATTGACGAGCTTGTATAGACAAGCCTAGACTCTCGGAGAGTCGAGGGTTTGCGGAAGGGCCGCGGCCCTTCCATTCCTATCAGGAGCTGCCATGACCCAAGAGTCGTCCAACGCCGTGAAACCACCCGTCGATCCGCGCTTCGATCCGACGCGCACCATCCGCGCCCCGCGCGGCACTGAACTGAGCTGCAAGAGCTGGCTGACCGAAGCGGCTTACCGCATGTTGCAGAACAACCTGGACGCCGAGGTGGCCGAAGACCCGCAGCGTCTTGTCGTCTATGGCGGCATCGGCCGCGCCGCGCGCAACTGGGAGTGCTACGACCAGATCCTCGCGTCCCTGCGCGAACTCGAGGACGACCAGACCCTGCTGATCCAGTCCGGTAAACCGGTCGGCGTGTTCCAGACCCACGAAAACGCCCCGCGCGTGCTGTTGGCGAACTCGAACCTGGTGCCGAAATGGGCGAACTGGGAGCATTTCAACGAGCTCGACCGTAAGGGCCTCTTCATGTACGGCCAGATGACGGCCGGCAGCTGGATCTATATCGGCACCCAGGGCATCGTGCAAGGCACGTATGAAACCTTTGCCGAAGCCGGGCGCCAGCATTTCGGCGGCGACTGGGGCGGGCGCTGGATCCTGACCGCCGGCCTGGGCGGGATGGGCGGCGCGCAGCCGCTGGCCGCTACCTTCGCCGGCGCCGTGTCGCTCAACATCGAATGCCAGCAGAGCAGCATCGATTTCCGTTTGCGCACGCGCTACCTCGACAAGCAGGCGAAGGACATCGACGAGGCGCTGGCCCTCATTCAAGAACACACGAGCAGGCGCGAGGCGGTGTCGATCGGCCTGCTCGGCAATGCAGCGGACGTGCTGCCGGAACTGGTGCGCCGTGCCCGCGCAGGCGGCCTGGTGCCGGATCTGGTCACCGACCAGACCTCGGCCCACGACCTGATCCACGGCTACCTGCCGCAGGGCTGGACGGTGCAGGAGTGGAAGGCGGCCCAGGCCGACCCGAGCCAGCATGCACGCTTGAAAGCGGCCGCGGCGGCCTCCTGCGCGGTGCACGTGCGCGCCATCCTCGACTTCAAGGCGATGGGCGCCTACGCTGTCGACTACGGCAACAACATCCGCCAGGTGGCGTTAGATGAGGGTGTCGCGAACGCCTTCGATTTTCCCGGTTTCGTGCCGGCCTACATCCGCCCGCAGTTCTGCGAAGGGCGCGGTCCCTTCCGCTGGGTGGCGCTGTCGGGCGATCCGGAAGACATCTATAAAACCGATGCCAAGATCAAGGAGCTGTTCCCGCAGCACGCGCAGGTGCACCGCTGGCTCGACATGGCGCGCGAACGGATCGCCTTCCAGGGCCTGCCGGCGCGCATCTGCTGGCTCGGACTGGGCGAGCGCCACATCGCCGGCCTCGCCTTCAACGAGATGGTCAGAACGGGCGAACTCAAGGCGCCGGTCGTGATCGGCCGCGACCACCTGGACACCGGCTCGGTCGCCAGTCCGAACCGCGAAACGGAAAGCATGCTTGATGGGACCGACGCCGTTTCCGACTGGCCGCTCCTGAACGCCATGCTCAACACCGCCGGCGGCGCCACCTGGGTCTCGCTGCACCATGGCGGCGGCGTCGGCATGGGCTACTCGCAGCACTCCGGCGTCGTCATCGTTGCCGACGGCACCGAGGCCGCCGCCAAACGCCTGGCGCGCGTGCTGGTCAACGACAGCGGCTCGGGCGTCATGCGCCACGCCGACGCCGGCTACGACTCCGCCATCGCCTGCGCCAAGCGCACGGGCCTGAATCTCCCGATGATCAAGTAAGGTTTTCACGAAGGTTGTAACGAATATGAAAAACGAATCGCACCACGGCTGGACCCTGCAACCCGGCGCCTTGACGCTGGCCGACCTGCGCGCGGCCTGGGCCGCCCACTTCCCGATTGCCTTGTCAAGCGAAGCGGCGGCGCCGATTGCACAGTCGGCCGCACTGGTTAAAACCATCGTGGACAAGGGCGACCCGGCCTATGGCATCAACACCGGTTTCGGCATCCTGGCCAAGGCCCACATCCCGAACGACCAGCTCGAGCAACTCCAGCGCAACCTGATCCTGTCGCACGCGGTCGGCACCGGCGAGCTCATTTCCGACGCCGTTGTGCGGCTGATCCTGTTGACGAAGATCGGCAGCCTGGCGCGCGGCTATTCCGGCGTGCGCCCGCTGATCATCGACACCTTGGTCGCCATCTATAACGCCGGCATCATGCCGGCCATCCCGGCCCAGGGTTCGGTCGGCGCCTCGGGCGACCTGGCGCCGCTGGCGCACATGACGCTGGCGATCATGGGCGTCGGCCCGGTACGCTTCAAGGGTGAGCTGATGGAGGCCAGCGCGGCGCTGGCCGCTGCCGGGATCGCGCCGGTGACGCTGGCCGCGAAAGAGGGCCTGGCGCTGATCAACGGCACGCAAGTGTCGACCGCACTCGCCCTGCATGGCCTGTTCATGGCCGAGCGCCTGGTGGAAGCGGCGATGGTCACCGGCGCCCTGTCGGTGGACGCCGCGCGCGGCAGCGACGCCCCGTTCGATGCCCGCATCCACGCGGTGCGCGGCCAGCCGGGCCAGATCGCCGCCGCCGCCATCTACCGCGAACTGGTCAAGGGCAGCGCGATCCGCGCCTCGCACCTGGTCGGCGACGAGCGCGTCCAGGACCCGTACAGCCTGCGCTGCCAGCCGCAGGTGATGGGCGCCGTGATGGACCTGGTCGCGAATGCCGGCCGCACGCTGCTGATCGAAGCGAATGCCGTGACCGACAACCCATTGCTGTTCCCGGACGACGGCGCCATCGTTTCGGGCGGCAACTTCCACGCCGAGCCGGTCGCCTTTGCCGCGGACACGCTGGCCCTCGCCATCGCCGAGATCGGCGCGCTGTCGGAACGCCGCATCGCGCTCCTGATCGATGCGAATTTGTCCGGCCTGCCGGCCTTTTTGGTGCGCGAGCCGGGCCTCAATTCCGGCTTCATGATCGCCCACGTGACGGCCGCCGCGCTGGCCTCGGAGAACAAGTCGCTGGCCCATCCGGCCAGCGTCGACAGCCTGCCGACCTCGGCCAACCAGGAGGACCACGTCAGCATGGCGACCTTCGCGGCGCGCCGTCTCGACCAGATGGCGCACAATACGGCGGTTATTGTCGGGATCGAGCTGTTGGCGGCGGGGCAGGGGATCGAGTTCCACCGTCCGCTGGCGACATCAAGGCACCTGGAGCACGTTCACGCCCAGTTGCGCGAGCGCGTGGCGCCCTTCGACGCGGACCGTTTCTTTGCTCCCGACATCGAAGCGGCCCGCCTGATGGTGGTCAAGGGCGAGCTGTCAGCTTCCTGTAAAGAGTTGTTCGCAGTATTGCATCCTTAACTCAACAAGCGTAGGAGCAGGCAATGGATTTCCGGTTCAAGGCAGGTGACGCCCCGATGCTGCTGTCGATGCCGCACGTGGGCACCGACATTCCCGACGAGGTGGCCGCGCACATGGCGCCCTGCGCGCTGGCGAAAGCCGACACCGACTGGCACCTGGCCGAGCTGTACGAGTGCGCGGACCGGCTCGGCATCTCGACCCTGGCGGCGCGCTGGTCGCGCTATGTCATCGACCTGAACCGGCCGCCGGAGAACACCAACCTGTACCCGGGCATGGACACCACCGGCCTGTGCCCGCTCGACACCTTCGGCCGCGAAAGCCTGTACCAGGAGGGCCGCGTGCCCGACCAGGCCGAGGTGGCGCGCCGCCTGGAGCGCTACTGGCAGCCCTACCATAACCAGCTGCGTGCGGAACTGGCGCGCCTGCTGGCGCTGCACGGGCGGGTCGTGCTGTGGGATGCGCACTCGATCGCCTCCCGGGTGCCGCGCTTTTTCGAGGGCCGCCTGCCGGACCTGAATTTCGGGACGGCCGAGGGTCAATCCTGCGATCCCGGCCTGGAAAACGCCGTGGTCGGCGTGGCCCGCGCCCAGGACCGGTTTTCGATTGCCGTCAACGGCCGCTTCAAGGGCGGCCACATCACGCGCTTCTACGGCCAGCCGCGCGAGGGCGTGCACGCGATCCAGCTCGAGATGTGCCAGTGCCTGTACATGGAGGAGGCGCCGCCGTTTGCCTACCGTCCCGAGGTCGCGGCCGAGGTGCAGCCGCTGCTCGGCGACATGGTGCAGGCCGCGCTCGACTGGGTGCGCGCATGAATGCCCTGTTCGCACGGCACGCCTTGCTGCCCGATGGTTGGCAGGGCGACGTCCTGATCGAATGGGACGGGCGCGGCAACCTCACCCGCGTCCAGGCCCACGCGCGCCCGCCGATCGGCGTCGCGCGCGCCGACTATGTGGTGCCGGGCATGGCCAACCTGCATTCGCACGCCTTCCAGCGCGCGCTCGGCGGTTTGACCGAAAGGGCGGGGGACGGCCCCGACAGCTTCTGGACCTGGCGCGACCTGATGTACCGCTTCGCGGCCAACATCACCCCCGAACAGCTCGAAGCCATCGCGGCCCAGCTGTTCGCCGAATGCCTGCGCCACGGCTATACCTCGCTGTGCGAGTTCCACTATATCCAGCGCGACCCGCAAGGCGCCTTCTACGCGCGCCCGGCCGAGATGGCCGAGCGCATCGCCGCCGCCGGCCAGCACAGCGGCATGGGGTTGACCCTGCTGCCTGTGCTGTACAGCCACAGCGGCTTCGGCGACCAGCCCCTGACGCCCGGGCAGGCGCGCTTTCGCACCGATGTCGACGACGTGCTGCGCATCGTGGAAAGCCTCGCGCCGCTGCGCGGCGGCCAGCTCGAGGTCGGGGCGGCGCCCCATTCGCTGCGCGCGGCAGGCATCGAACAGATCCGCGAACTGGCGCAGGCGCTGCCCGCCGCGCGGCCGCTGCACATCCATATCGCCGAGCAGCCGGGCGAGGTCAGGCAGAGCATCGAGTTTTCGGGTCGCCGTCCGGTCGAGTACCTGTTCGAGCATGTGAACGTCGATGCGCGCTGGTGCCTGGTCCATGCGACCCACTTGAGCGATGAGGAAATCCTGGCGCTGGCCGGCAGCGGCGCCGTGGCCGGCCTGTGCCCGACCACCGAGGCCAACCTGGGCGACGGCTTGTTTCCCTTGCCCGCCTACCTTGCCGCGGGCGGCCGCTTCGGCATCGGCAGCGACAGTCATGTCTCGCAGAGCCCGGTCGAAGAATTGCGCTGGCTCGAGTACGGCCAGCGCCTGGTGCGCGGCAGCCGCAACGTCGCCGCGACCCCAGCGCGGCGCGACGTCGGCTTGAACCTGTGGCAGGATGCGCTATCCGGTGGCGCGCAGGCGACCGGACGGCCGGTCGGCGCGCTGGCGGCAGGGCGCCGTGCCGACCTGCTGGTACTCGACAGCGCGCACCCGAACCTGGATGGCGCGCTCGAGACCGATGTGCTCGGGCGCCTGGTCTTCTGCGGTAACGACAACCTGGTGCGCGACGTGCTGGCCGGCGGACGCTGGGTCGTGCAGGGCGGACGCCACATGGCGCAGGAAGCGATCGCGCGCCGCTACCGGGAAGCCATTAACCAGTTGCGCGAGGTACAAGCATGAACATTCTGATTCCGTTCGCAGGGCTGTCGGCGCTGCCGTGGAAAAACGGTGGCGGCAGCACCACCACGATTGCGATCGGTCCGCCGGAGGCCGGTTTCGACGACTTCGACTGGCGCGTCAGCCTGGCCACGATTGCCGAGGACGGACCGTTCTCGCGCTTTCCGGGCGTCGACCGCACGCTGGCCCTGGTCGACGGCCACGGCATGACGCTCGACATCGACGGCAGCGAGCGCGTCATCATCTGCGAGAGCGGGCCGGTGCTGGCCTTCGATGGCGACTCGGAAGTGGTGGCCAGGCTCAATCGCGGCCCGACCACCGATTTCAATGTCATGACCCGCAGCGAACGCTGTTACCATCAGTTCGGACGCCGGCGCCTGGCCGGCAAGTCGACCTTCGTGGCGCGCGCCGACCTGACCATCATGTTCCTGGCCGAGGGAGAGGGCCTGGAAATCGCCAGCGATGCCGAGCGCATCAACATGGTGCGCTTCGATGCCGTGATGTTCGATCCGGGCACGGTGTGGTCGCTCGAGACCACCCAGGCAGTGATCTTCATTGTCGACATTTTCTACCACAGCGAGGAAGAAGAAGATGAGTGAGCGCCACGGCCCGCGCTTCGACGCGGTGTTTGCGAACGTGAACCTGGCCACGATGGCCGAAGGCTACGGCGAGATCAAGGACGGCGCGATCGCCGTGCACAATGGCCGCATCGCCTGGATCGGCGCGCGGCGCGAGGCGCCGCGTGCCGCCGTCATCCACGACTGCGACGGCGCCTGGATGACGCCCGGCCTGATCGACTGCCACACCCACATCGTCCACGCCGGCAACCGCAGCGACGAGTGGGAAGCGCGCCTGGAAGGGGCGAGCTACGAGGACATCGCGCGTAACGGCGGCGGCATCATGTCGACCGTGCGCGCCACCCGCGCCGCGACGGTGGAAGACCTGCTGCGCGAAAGCGCGCCGCGCGTCTCGCAACTGCTGGCCGAGGGCGTCACCACGCTCGAGATCAAATCCGGCTACGGGCTGAACCTCCAGGGCGAAGCGAACCTGCTGCGCGCCGCGCGCCGCATGGGAGAATTGCTGCCGGTGCGGGTGCGCACTACCTTCCTCGGGGCGCACGCGCTGCCGCCCGAATTCACGGGCCGTCCCGACGACTACATCGCCGAGGTGGCCGAGCGCATGCTGCCGCTGCTGGTCAAGGAAAAACTGGTCGACGCGGTCGACGCTTTTTGCGAACACATCGGTTTTACCTACGACCAGACCGAACGCGTGTTCGCCGCCGCCGGCAAGCTCGGCCTGCCGGTGAAACTGCATGCCGAACAGCTGTCCGAGCAGCGCGGCGCGGAACTGGTGGCGCGCTACCGCGGCCTGTCGGCCGACCACCTCGAGCACCTGAACGGGGCCGGCATTGCCGCCATGGCCGAGGCCGGAACAGTCGCCGTCCTGCTGCCGGGCGCCTATTATTTTTTGCGCGAGACCAAGGCGCCGCCGCTCGCGGCGCTGCGCGCGGCCGGCGTGCCGATGGCGATTGCCACCGACTGCAACCCCGGCACCTCGCCGCTGACTTCCTTGCTGCTGGCGATGAACATGGCCTGCACCCTGTGGCGCCTGACGCCGCGCGAAGCGCTGCAGGGCGCCACCGTGCACGCGGCGCGCGCGCTCGGCCTGCATAGCGAGGTCGGCACCCTGGAAGTCGGCAAGCGTGCCGATTTCGCCCTTTGGGATATTGCTCGCCCGGCAGAACTGGCCTATGCGATCGGTTTCAATCCCTGCCAGGCGGTCGTCAACGGCGGCGTGATGCGTGAGCGCGATATCGGCTTGCCTGCCGGCTTCTAAGCGGGCAGGCGGCCGGATCAGATACGGCCTGGGGCTTTGTCACTGCGCTTTCCTTGCTGCTGCCCCAAGCATGCGCCTTGTGGTCTTATCACAGCGACTGCAGCTTCGAGCGCGTGGCCGACACTGCCCGGTGCAGCAGGCGCTCGGCATGGAAATCGTTTTCGCGCTGGGCCGCGATGGCGTGCAGGCTGCGCGTGTAGTTGTCGAGGCGGGAGCGCAGCCAGGCTTTATAGAGCTGCCTGGCAAGCGATTTCAGGAGCAATCTCATGGTCTCTTCCTTATGCGAAGAGCACATTCTCGTTGCGGGTCGGTCGTTGTAGTTGTGATAACTCAATCGTGCGGCAGCGCGCTTCAACCCTTGACAATGCTCAAGTCGCCCATCTCCAGCTCGGTAATTATAGGTATCAGAGAATCCGTAAGAGAGGTAAGCAATTGTAAGAACAACCACTTCCGACGAGCTCACCCGGCTATAGTGAAATCGTTGATTTCCAGTCTCCCCTCCCCATTCTAAAAAATGGGTTCGCCCACGGCACCTCACGGTCCCGTGGGTTTTTTCTTGTGCGTCGGGAGATTGCTGCTTTTAATTTCTATTAAGCAGCGCGGCGCGCCAGGTGGGCCAGCGATTCGCCGGTCACGCGGCAGATGCGCCATTCGGGCAGGATCTCGGCGCCCATGGTCTGGTAGAAGCCGATGGCCGGCTCGTTCCAGTCCAGCACCGACCACTCGAAGCGGCCGCAATTGCGCTCGACCGCAATCTGCGCCAGGCGCGACAGCAGCTGGGTGCCGTAACCCTTGCCGCGGTGGGATTGGCGCACGTACAGGTCTTCCAGGTACAGGCCCTTCTTGGTGAGGAAGGTCGAGAAATTATGGAAGAACAGGGCGAACGCGACGACCTCGCCGTTTTCCTCGCCGACGATCGCTTCGCAGGCCGGACGGGGGCCGAACAGGCCCTCGTGCAGCAGCTCTTCGGTGGCGACAACCATGTGTTCGAGCTTTTCGAACACGGCCAGCTCGACGATCATCGAGTGGATGTGGGAGACGTCGGCCGGTTCGGCAGGGCGGATGGAAAAATGGGTGACAGCGGTCATGGGGTTTCGATGGCGTTGTGCGCGTTGTTCAGGGAAGGGGAGTGTACCGGTTTGGCGGCGGGCGCGCGCAGGGCCCAGGCCACGCTGGCCAGGCACAGGATCATGCCCAGGAACTCGACGGCGCCGGGGCGGTAGTGTTCCAGCCGGATCGACAGCAGCACCGACAGCACCGGCGTGATGACGCCGATGTAGACGGCCTTCTGCGGCCCGATCCGGTTGATCAGCGTGAAATAGGCGAGGAAGGCGATGACCGAGCCGAACAGGGACAGGTAGAGTAGACCCAGGGTATAGGTGAGCGAAGGCGGCGCAACGAAGCGCTGGCCGGTCAGGACCACATACAGCGCGACCAGCAGGGTGCCCCAGAGCATCGACCAGGCCGTGGTCAGCATCACGTTGCTGGACTGGGCGCGCACCTTGCCGACGACGATGCTGCCGGCCGAGCTGGCAATCGTGGCGACCAGCGCCAGCAGCACGCCCAGCAGGAAGTGGCCGCTGCCCCCAACCTGCATGTCGCGCCAGGCGGCGCCGATCGAATGGTAGAACAGCAGGGCGACGCCGCCGGTGGCAACCGCGCCGGCGCTCCAGGTGCGCGGCGCGATCGGCGTACCGTAAAAAATGCGTCCCAACAAGGGCGTCCAGAACACCATCAGCGCGAACAGGACGGCGACCAGCCCGGATACCACGACTTCTTCCGCCTGGTAGGTGCAGATATACGACAGGCCGAAAGTTGCCACGCCCTGCAGCATCAACCATTTCTGTGTGCGCCAGGGCAATTGCAGCTTAAAGCCGCGCATCATGCAGATCGCAAACAGGGTGGCCGAGGCCAGCGCAAATCGGTAGACGACGGAAACGGATGGAGGCACTTCGCCCAACTGCAAGGTGATGGCCCAGAAGGTCGAGCCCCAGATGAGCGAGGCGATGATGAACAGGACGGATGTAGGCATCGCGGAAGTATACGTGCTTTCCACCTTGCCCGTTATCCATAAGTTGCTGCCCAGTTAGATAAATCGGGCCCGGCAGCACGTGCATGCGCCTTGGTGTTGCGTCCCGTCCACGCGCCTGGCCTTAGTGCGTCACGCGCGTCTGGTAACCGTTGCTCACCAGGCGCACGCGCTCTCCGGGGCGGAACAGTTCGTCCGCCGCCTGGGTCACGGCGCGCAGCTCGCCGCTGTCGAGTTTGACGGTGATCTCGAAACCGGGGCGGTTGTTGGCGCTGGCCTCGACGCGCTGGCCGAGCAGGCCGCCGGCAATGGCGCCGACGATGCCCATCGCGGCCGAACCGTTGCCCCGGCCGACGTTCGATCCCGCCAGGCCGCCCAGCGCGGCGCCGCCCATGGTGCCCACGCCCGATTCCGGATTGGCGATGGTGACGTTGCGTACCGATTCGACCGTGCCGGTACGCACGACCTGTTCGTTCTGGGTCTGATAGGCGCGGTAGACGCTGCCCGAGGGCGGCGTGGTGGCGCAGCCGGCCAGCAAGGCCGCGCAGATGAGGGGGAAGGTAGCTTTCATGGCTTTCTCCGGAAGCGCAATGCGTTTCCTCGAAGCTTACGCTTCCCAGGCAGGCGGCGCCGCACAGGTCCGCGCCCGCAACAGTGCTGCTCAGTAAGCCACTCAGTAGGCCAGGTTCAGGCGGCGGTACAGGAAGCCCAGCACGAACAGCGGGCCGATCAGCAGAAAGCGCAGGTCCTCCAGAAAGGACGGCTTCTTGCCCTCGATCTTGTGGCCGATGAACTGGCCGATCCAGGCCACCACGAACACGGCGATCGACAGCGGCAGCACCGTCATCGGCGGCATCAGCGCGAGAATGGCCAGCATGAGGGCCGACATCGCCAGCATGCCGTAAGCGAAAGGCTTGGACAGCTGGAGGTAGTACCACAGCGCGCCCAGCACCGCGGCCAGCGCCACCACCGGGTGGATTGCCCACAGGATGCCCAGCAGCGAGAACACGATCAGCGGCACGCACACGAAGTGAAACAGTTCGTTGGTCGGGTTGCGGTGGCTTTCGCTGTATTGCTCGAGCAGGGTGTCGATATTGCGCGGCTGTGCGCTCTGGTCCATGGATGTCTCCGGCCGGGATTGTTATGCCGCCGATTCTACACCGGCGTCGGCGCTTTCAGGCCGCCTCGGCCGGCTGCGGCACAGGAGCCGTGCGCGCGCCCAGGCGCATCTGCGGATGGTTGGCGAACAGCTCCGAAACCCACTCGACGAACACGCGCACCTTGGCCGACATGTGGCGGTTCTGGGGGTAGACGATGTGCACGGGCATCGGGTCGCTGACCCACTCCGGCAGTACCCGCACGATGCGGCCCTCCTCGACGTGGCGCATCAGGAGGTAGTCGGTCATCTGGATGATCCCGAGCCCGGCAAGCCCGGCCTGCACGTAGGCGTTCGAATCGTTCAGGGCGATCACGCCGGGCAGCGGCACCTCGATCCGCTCGTCGCCGCGGTTGAAGTCCCAGTTGGAGATCCTGCCCGTCTTGGCCGAGAAATAATTGACGCAGCGGTGGCGCGCCAGGTCGTGCGGATGCTGCGGGACGCCGTGGCGCGCCAGGTAGGAAGGGGCCGCCGCCGTGACGAAGTTGATGACGCCGACCCGCCGCGCGATCAGGCTGGTGTCGAACAAGGCTCCGCCGCGCACCGCGCAATCGACGCCTTCCTCGACCAGGTCGACGGGGCGGTCGGTGCTGCCGAGTTCGAGCGTGATGTCGGGGTAGCGTTCGAAAAAGGCGGGCAGGGCCGGCACCAGGATTTCGCTCGACAGGCCGGTCGGCGTGTCCACCCGCAGGCGCCCGCTCGGGTTGACGCGCATGCGCGACAGCGATTCCTCGGCGTCGCGCACGTCCGACAGGATGCGGATGCAGCGCTCGTAATAGGCGGCGCCGTCCGAGGTCACGGTAACCTGGCGCGTCGTGCGGTGCAGGAGCTTGGCAGAGAGCGCGCCTTCGAGCGCCTGCACCAGGGTCGAGACGGTCGCCTTGGGCAGGCCGAGCATCTCGGCGGCGCGCGTAAAGCTGCCGGTATCGACCACCTGTACGAACACTTCCATTGCCTGCAGCTTGTTCATTTTTCCTGGCCGGTTCAGATTTTGACTGTTTTTTGCTTATTGTTCGCGATTCCCGAACAATCAATTCAAAATTGACGTCTTTATCAGATTGTAGTCCATGTCTATGATGCTGGTACTGGAGTAGCAAACCACATAACCGGGCAGGAGCAGGAAATGAAAACGCGGGAAACCTTTGTGGCAACGATCGTATGCGCTGTCGGCGCGCTGGCAATGGCCGGCCTGATCGGCAGCGGCGCCTATGCGCAGGCGGCCGGCGCCGAGGCGCGCGGCGTGCATGCGCTGTCGACGGTCGTGGCGCAGGCGGTGTGCGCCGAGCCGGTCACGCTGATGGCCGCGGCACCGGAGGCGGCACGATGAATGCGCCACGCGACAATGTCACCGCATCCCTGGCCCCTGGCGCCGACGACGTGCGCGTACGCGAACTCGAAGTGGGCGGCGAGCAGGGACCTCTCAAAGCGCGCCTGTACGCAGCCGGCGCTCCCGCCGCTGCCTCCAGCAAGCGCGACACCCTGATCGTCTTCTTCCACGGCGGCGGCTTCGTCGGTGGCGACCTGGACGACGCCGACGGCTTCCTGCGCCACCTGGCCCATGCCAGCGGCTCGCAGGTCGTCCTGGCTTCCAACTACACGCTCGCCACCGTGCGCCCCTTCCCGGCGGCGGTCGAGGATGCCCACGCCGTGCTGCTGTGGGCGAAAAAGAACAAGACCAAACTCGGCTGGAACGGCAAGCGCATGCTGGTGGCCGGCATCGAGGCCGGCGCCAACCTGGCCGCCGTCTGCGCGCTGATGTCGCGCGACCGCGGCGCTCCCAGGCTGGCCGGCCAGATCCTCCTGATGCCGATGCTCGACCCCGGCCTGTCGACCTGCTCGATGCGCGAAATGCCGCAGTGCCGCGACCAGGAGCAGCTGGCCGACGGCTGCGCCGCCGCCTACCGCGGCTACCTGCCGAACGCGGCCGACCGCACGCATCCGTATGCCTCGCCGCTGCAGTCGAGCCGGTTGAAGAACCTGCCGCCGGCCCTGATCCTGTCGGCCGAGGACGATCCGCTACGTGACGAGGCGGAAGCCTACGGCGCCAAGCTGGCGAGCTTCGGGGTCGAGGCGACCGTGCGCCGCCTGTTGCCGGCGCCGCAGCAGGCCGGAGACCGCAACGAATGCGCCTGCGAAGCGCCGGCGCTGGTCGAAATCGCCGCCTTCATCGCAAGCCTCGGCGGGCAGGAGGCCCCGCCCGGCTAAGTCAGCACCTCTCTTCGCTTTTCCCATCACCGATTGACCAGGACACGCGCCAAAAACAGGCGCGGCGAGCCCCCTTTTTCCCGCGATTCGTCGCCGGGCGGGACGGGTGTCGCCGATTGATTAACATTCTTACAAGAAAAGGAATCCAACATGAGAAACCATCGCCCATTCGCCGCCATCGTGCGGCCACTCGCGGCAGCGCTGGCCAGCGCCGGCCTGCTCGCCGCCGCCCTGTCCGGCTGCAGCGATGCCACCGGCAAGGCGGCCGCCACCACGCCTGCCGCACCGCCCGTTTCGGCCGCCCTGGTGCTGGAAAAGCCGGTCGCCGAAACCCAGGAATTCTCGGGCCGGCTGGAAGCGGTCGAGCAGGTCGAGATCCGTTCGCGGGTGAGCGGCTTCATCACCGCCGTCAACTTCAAGCCGGGCAGCGAAGTCAAAAAGGGCGACGTCCTGTTCGTGGTCGATCCGCGTCCTTACCAGGCCGAGGCGACGCGCGCCGCGGCCGCCGCTGCGTCGGCGCGGGCCAAGCTGGAGCTGGCGCGGCGCGAACTGGCGCGCGCCGAGAGCCTGCTGGCCGACAAAGCGATCGCGAAACGCGAGTTCGACGAGGCGCTCTCGGCCCAGAAGGAACTCGAAGCCAACGCCAACGCCGCCCAGGCCCAGTATGAGTCGGCACGCCTGAACCTGGCCGATACCCGCGTGGTGTCGCCGATCGACGGGCGCGTCTCGAAGGCCGAGATCACGCTCGGCAACCTGGTCGACCCGAGCGCCGTGCTGACCACGGTCGTGTCGCTCGATCGCATCTACGCCAGCTTCGACGGCGACGAGGAGACCTACCTGCGCGTCGGCGCGCGTGCCCAGCAGGGCGCCCCGGTGACTGTCCGCGTGGGCCTGGCCAACGAAGCGGGCTTCCCGCATGAAGGCCGGCTCGAATTCGTCGACAACCGGCTCGACGCCGGCACCGGCAGCGTGCGCATGCGCGCCGTGTTCGAGAACCGCGGGCGCAGCCTGGTGCCGGGCCTGTTCGCGCGTGTCCAGCTGGGCGCCGCCGACAGCCGCCAGGCGGTCCTGATCAGCGACCGCGCGGTCAGCACCGACCAGAGCCGCAAGTTCGTGGTCGTCGTCGATGCCGCCAACAAGGCCGAATACCGGCAGGTGGCGCTCGGCCCGGTCATCGATGGGCTGCGCGTAGTGCGCTCGGGGCTGAAGGCGGGGGAGAAGATCGTCGTCAACGGCCTGCAGCGCGTGCGCCCGGGCGAGCCGCTGGCGCCGCGCATGGTGCCGATGGAAGGGCAGCCGGCGCTGGCCCTCGCTGCGGCAACCGGCGCCAAGGAGTAATGCGATGAACATTTCCCGCTTCTTTGTCGACAAGCCGATTTTCGCGGCAGTGCTCTCGGTGCTGGTGTTCGTCGGCGGCCTGATCTCGATCTTCCAGCTGCCGGTGTCCGAATACCCGGACGTGGTGCCGCCCTCGGTGGTGGTGCGCGCCCAGTACCCGGGCGCCAATCCGAAGATCATCGCCGAGACGGTGGCCGCGCCCCTCGAGGAGCAAATCAACGGCGTCGAGAACATGCTCTACATGTCCTCGCAAAACACCTCGGACGGGGCCCTGATGCTGACGCTGACCTTCGCCATCGGCACCGATATCGAACAGGCCGAGTCGCAGGTGCAGAACCGCGTCCAGCGCGCGCTGCCGCGCCTGCCCGAAGAGGTGCGCCAGATCGGCGTCACCACCGTCAAGAGCTCGCCGAATCTCACCATGGTGGTGCACCTGCGCTCGCCCGACGGCCGCTACGACGACCTTTACCTGCGCAATTACGCCACGTTGAACATCAAGGACCGGCTGGCGCGCATCGACGGCATGGGTGAAGTGCAGCTGTTCGGTTCGGGCGACTATGCGATGCGCGTCTGGCTCGACCCGCAGAAGGTCGCCGCGCGCGGCCTGACGGCGGGCGACGTGGTCGATGCGATCCGCGAGCAGAACGTGCAGGTGGCGGCCGGCGTGATCGGCCAGGGACCGGCGAAAGGCGCCGAGTTCCAGCTGACGGTGAATACCCAGGGCCGCCTGCAAACGGTCGAGGAGTTCGGCCAGATCATCGTCAAGACCGGCGAGGACGGTGCCACCACGCTGCTGAAGGATGTGGCGCGCCTGGAGATGGGCTCGAATTCCTATGCGCTGCGTTCGCTCCTGAACAACAAGTCCGCGGTCGCGATCCCGATCTTCGAGGCGCCCAATGCCAACGCATTGCAGCTCTCGACCGACGTACGTGCGACGATGGACGCGCTGTCGAAAGATTTCCCGGAAGGCGTCGAATACAGCATTGTGTACGACCCGACCCAATTCGTGCGCGAGTCGATCGACTCCGTCATCCGCACCCTGCTGGAGGCCATCGTGCTGGTCGCCCTGGTGGTGATCGTGTTCCTGCAAAGCTGGCGCGCCTCGCTCATTCCGCTGCTGGCGGTGCCGGTGTCGGTGGTCGGCACCTTCGCCGTGATGCTGATGTTCGGCTTCTCGATCAATACGCTATCCCTGTTCGGCCTGGTGCTGGCGATCGGCATCGTGGTCGATGACGCCATCGTCGTGGTCGAGAACGTCGAGCGCAACATCGCCAACGGCCTGTCGCCGCACGACGCGACGGTCCAGGCCATGAAGGAGGTCAGTGGCCCGATCGTCGCCATCGCCCTGGTGCTGTGCGCGGTGTTCGTGCCGATCGCGTTCGTGTCGGGCCTGACCGGCCAGTTCTACCGCCAGTTCGCGCTCACGATTGCGATCTCCACCGTGATTTCGGCGTTTGCCTCGCTGACCCTGGCTCCGGCATTATCAAGCGCCCTGCTGCAGCGGCACGACGCGCCGAAGGACCGCCTGACGCGCATGATCGACTCGGTGTTCGGCCGCTTCTTCGCCGCCTTCAACCGCTTCTTCGGACGCGCCTCGCATCGCTACGAGGGCGGCGTCAGGACGGTCCTGCGCCGCAAGACGCTGTCGCTGGCGGTGTACGCGCTGCTTGGCGCCGGTGCCGTCGTCATGTTCAAGGCGGTGCCGCCCGGCTTCGTGCCGCAGCAGGACAAGGCTTACCTGATCGGCTTTGCCCAGTTGCCCGACGCTGCCTCGCTCGACCGCACCGACGCCGTGATCCGCAGGATGTCGGCGATCGCCCAGGAAATCCCGGGTGTCGATTCCTCGGTGGCCTTCCCCGGCCTGTCGATCAACGGTTTTACGAATGCGCCGAACGCGGGTATCGTGTTCACCACCCTCAAGCCCTTCGGCGAGCGGCGCGGCAAGGAGCAGTCGGCCGAAGCGATTGCCGCCGAGATCAACAAGCGCATGGGCGCGGTCGAAGACGCCTTCGTGATGGTGCTGCCGCCGCCGCCCGTCAACGGTCTCGGCACCACCGGCGGCTTCAAGATGATGCTGGAAGACCGCGGCAACCTCGGTTACGACGCGCTCTACCAGGCAACCCAGGCGATCCAGGCCAAGGCCTGGGGCGACCCGCGCCTGCAGGGCGTGTTCTCCAGCTTCCAGATCAACGTGCCGCAGCTGTTCGCGGACGTCGACCGGGTCAAGGCCAAGCAGCTCGGCGTGCCGCTGCACACCATCTACCAGACGCTGCAGGTCAACCTCGGCTCGCTGTATGTGAACGACTTCAACCAGTTCGGCCGCACCTACCAGGTGCGGGTCCAGGCGGACGCCCAGTTCCGCTCGCAGCCGGAGCAGATCGCCCAGCTGAAGGTGAGGAGCAGCAAAGGCGAGATGATCCCGCTGTCGTCCCTGATGCAGGTGAAGGACAGCTACGGCCCGGACCGGGTGCAGCGCTATAACGGCTATGTCTCGGCCGACCTGAACGGCGGCCCGGCGGCGGGCGTGTCCTCGGGCCAGGCCCAGGCCATCATGGAGCAGATCGCGAAGGACACGCTGCCCAAGGGGATCGCGTACGAGTGGACCGACCTGACTTACCAGGACATCCTGTCCGGGAACACGATGGTCTACGTCTTCCCGCTGTGCGTGCTGCTGGTGTTCCTGGTGCTGGCCGCCCAGTACGAAAGCTGGACGCTGCCCCTGGCCGTGATCCTGATCGTGCCGATGTCGATCCTGTGCGCGCTGGCCGGCGTAAAACTCACCGGCGGCGACAACAACGTGTTCACCCAGATCGCGCTGTTCGTGCTGGTCGGCCTGGCCTCGAAGAACGCGATCCTGATCGTGGAGTTTGCGCGCGAGCTGGAACACCACGGCCGCAGCGTGGTCGAGGCCGCGCTGGAAGCGAGCCGCCTGCGCCTGCGTCCTATCCTGATGACCTCGATCGCCTTCATCATGGGTGTGGTGCCCCTCGTGTTTTCGAGCGGCGCCGGCGCCGAGATGCGCCAGGCCATGGGCGTGGCCGTGTTCGGGGGCATGCTGGGCGTGACCTTCTTCGGCCTGTTCCTGACCCCGCTGTTCTATGTCCTGCTGCGCACCCTCGCGCAGCGTTTCGAGAAACCGTCCGCGCGCCCAGTCGCCGTGGCCGCCGAAGGAGTCCCGCAATGAAAACGATGATTGCAAGCGGCATCGCGCCGCTCCTCGCCGCACTGCTGCTGTCCGCCTGCGCAGCCCCGGCCTTCCAGCAGCCGAAGCTCGACGTCCCGGCCGCCTTCAAGGAGGGGCAAGACCCGGTACGCACGGCCGCCGACGGCAGCCGCTGGCAGCCGGCGCGCCCGGCCGAGGCGCAGCCGCGCGGCGAATGGTGGCTGGCCTTCGGCGACCCGGCCCTGAACGCGCTGGTGGCCGAGGCCACGCGCAACAATGCCAGCCTGGCGGTGGCCGCCGCCCGCGTCAGGCAGGCCAGGGCGATCGCCGGCATCGCACAGGCGGACCGCAGTCCGCAACTGGGACTCGGCGCCGGCGCCCAGCGTACCCGGCCGTCGGCACGGGAGGCGGGCCTGCCGCCGGGGACGGGCGTGGCGCCGGTCAGCACCTACACGGCCAGCCTGAGCGCGAGCTACGAGGTCGACCTGTTCGGCCGCGTGGCGGCCGGCGTCCAGGCGGCGCGCCGGGATGCGGGGGCGGTCGAGGCCAGCTACCGCTCGGTGCTGCTGTCGCTGCAGGCGGACGTGGCGCAAACCTGGTTCCGGCTGCGCGCGCTCGACGCCGAACTCGACACCGTGGAGCGGGCGGTGCGCCTGCGTGCGGAAAGCGTCGCGGTCAACCAGCGCCGCTTCGACCTCGGCGACATCGGCGAATTCGACCTGGCACGCGCCAGGACCGAGCTGGCCGCGAGCCGCGCCGAAGCAGTCGGCCTGCAGCGCCGGCGCACGACGGCGGAACATGCGCTGGCGGTGTTGCTGGGAAGCCCGGCGTCGCAGTTCAGCGCCGGCACCGCGCCGCTGCCGGAGGACGCCGTCATGCCGCGCATTCCGGCCGGGCTGCCCTCGACCCTGCTCGAGCGCCGGCCGGACATCGCCGGCGCCCAACGCGCGATGGAAGCGGCCAACGCGCGCATCGGCGTGGCGCGCGCGGCGATGTTCCCGGCGCTGAACATCAACGCCGCGGGCGGCGGCGTGGGCGGGACGGTGGCCGAGGTGTTCAAGTGGAGCAGCCGGTCCTGGGTATTGGGGGCGCTGCTGAACCTTCCACTGGTCGACGGCGGGCGCAATGCGGCCAATGTCGCGCGCAGCGAAGCGGCGCTGGAGGAGGCCGTCGGCGCCTACCGCCAGAGCGTACTGGGCGCCTTTGCCGAGGTCGAGGACAACCTGGCCGGGCTGCGCATCCTGGCCGAGCAGGGCGCCCAGCTGGACGAGGCCGTCCTGTCGGCGCGCCGCTCCGCCGACCTGGCGCGCAAGCTCTACGATGCCGGCCGCTCGAGCTACCTCGAGCTGCTCGACGCCCAGCGTCATTTGGCGGCAGCCGAGCGCAGCGCGGTCCAGCTGCGCGGCGACCGCGCCCTGACCACGGTGGCGCTGATCCGTGCCCTCGGCGGCGGCTGGGAGGCGCCGCCATCGCAGGACCTGGCACGCAACTGACAGGCGACCAGTCTCCTGTGCGGCGGCGCGCGGCGGCGGCCGCCGCTTTTTTCGTGCGGCCGGAGCGCCCGGCGGCAGCTAGAATGCGGGAATGAGCAACGACTCCAAGCGGATGACCGGCCTCGCTCCGGTGCTGGCCCCCGACACGCGCATCCTCGTCCTGGGCAGTTTTCCCGGCGCCGCCTCGCTGGCGGCAGGCCAGTACTATGCGCACCCGCGCAACCAGTTCTGGAAGCTGGCCGGCGCCCTCGTCGGCGAAGAATTGTATGCCTTGCCCTATGCCGAGCGCCTGCCGCGCCTGCTCGCGCACCGCTTCGGCCTGTGGGACGTGCTCGATGCCTGCGAGCGCGAAGGCAGCCTCGACTCGAGCATCCGCAACCCGGCCGCCAACGATTTCGAGCGGCTGCGGCACCTGTGCCCGATGCTGGAAACCGTCGGTTTCAATGGCCAGGCTTCCGGCAAGTTCGCGCCGCAGTTTGCGCAGGCCGGTTATCGGACCGTGGTGCTGCCGTCGAGTTCGCCGGCCCACATGGCGATGTCCTTCGAGCAAAAGCTCGCCGTGTGGCGCCAACTGGTGGAGGCGGAAGAAAGCGGCAGCGCGCCGCGTCCGCCGGTTCAGGCTGGCTTGTTCCCCTGAGCACGCGGACTGCCGCCGCGTTTCCTCTGCCATACGCGGTTTCGCAAACCGTGCTACACTGTGTCCAGTCGTAGAAGTTCTGGTGACTTCCACGGCATCCCGCAGCAGCCCGCAGTGCGATATGTGTAATGTCGCCGCGACCAGCAAAGCGGGATTGTGATTCGAGATACGTTGGTCGACTTACACCGACGGAGGCACCACGCAGATAGCATGGGCGTCCAGGGCTCCGCACCTTGCAGATAGCATCGGCTGGAGCAGCGATACAAGCATTGGCAATACATTGAAACGAAGCCCGCAGCAAGCGGGCTTTTTTTTCTCTACCGCGCAGGTCGGCGTCCGGCTGCAGTCCCGGATCGAAGCCGCCGCCGTTCACCTATCCGCTCCCCGAGCGGCCTGTCCACTCTTACTCCGATCCAGTCCCGCGGGCGCTGGTATCAGGCAGCATCGTCGCGGCGCTTTTGTTATGCGCTGGCCCGCAGCACAACTCTCAAAGGAAGAACAACATGGCAAAAGAAGAACTCATCGAAATGAATGGCCTCGTCACCGAAGTGCTGCCGGAACTGCGTTTCCGCGTCGACCTCGACAATGGCCACAAGCTCGTCGCCTATACCTCGGGCCGGATGAAGAAAAACCATATCCGCATCCTGGCCGGCGACAAGGTGACGCTGGAACTGTCGCCGTACGACCTGAACAAGGGCCGTATCGTGTTCCGTCACATCGAACAGCGCGGCGCCCCTGCGCCACGCACCGGTTTCCAGCGCCGCCGCTGAGCGGGAGCCGCTGAGCCAGCTTTGCTTTCCCGCACGCAGCGCACGGTTTCCAGCGCGCGGCGGGCAGCAACAGCACATGCCGCAGCCCCGGTCTCGGGGCGCGCGCAGTCATTCCCCATCATGCCGCGGGCAATCCGCGCACGCGGCCGGCACGTCGAGCGCCCATCAGCCGGGCTCCCGCTCGGCTGTGGCATGTCTTCTCCAGGGTCAGTCCGGCTCGCGCTGCTTGGCCAGCCCGCCCGGGGTGCGCTCCAGCGGAGCGGCCGTCGAACGCAATCCGAACAGGAAGCCGGACAGGTGGTGGGCCAGGTGGTCGGCGTTGAGCCGGTAATACACGAACTGCCCGCGCCGCTCGCCGCTGACCAGCCCGGCGTTTTCCAATACCGAGAGATGACGCGAAATGGCCGGCGTGCTGATGCCGAGCTGTTCGGACAGGCTGCTGGTCGTCAGCTCGGCGCTGTTGAGCAGGGCGAGGATCTTGCGGCGCGGCGCCGACGCCAGGGCGTCGAAGATTTTATCGATGCTCATTTCACATTCGTTTAACACTTAGCTAATAAGTTAATTTAGTGTGCGCCGAAGGCCGCGCGCTGTCAATGCGCCCTGGTATGCCGCGGCTCGGCGCTACTGCCGGCGCGGGAGCGGCACGCTGGCCGCGCTGGCGATGCGCAGGTGTTCCAGTTTGGCCGAGTAGCGTTCGCGGGTGTCGGCCCGCACGCTGGTATCGCGCGCCAGTGCCAGCTGATTCGCCGCCTGGCGCCATTCTCCCAGGCGCAGGTGGGCCAGCCCCAGCCAGAAGTGAAACTCGTCGTTGTAGGGCGCGCGTGCCACTTCGCGTGCGAACAGCATGCGCGCCCGGGCGAAATCGTTCGCGTGCCAGGCGGCCATCCCCTGGTCGAAATAATGGAAAGGCGGCTCTGGATTGAGTCGCGCGATGCGCTGCGCCAGGGCCGCCGATTCGGCCGGCTTGCCGTTGGCGGCCAGCAGCGGCGCCAGGTTCTGCATCACGACCAGGTTATCCGGCTCGCGCTCGAGCGCGGCGCGGTAGACGCGTTCGGCCAGCAGCGGCCGGCCGCTGCGGTAGTAGATCACGCCCAGGGTGTTGTAGGCGGTCAGCACCGAGGGCCGCGCCCGGAGCGCAGCCCGGGCCCACCAGTAGGCTTCGGCGTTTCTCCCCTCGACCAGTTCCTCGACAGCGCGGTTGTTCATGTACAGCGCCACGATATCGGCTTCTTCCAGCTGGCGCGTGCGCATCCGGCCGGCGGCCGCCGCGGGCAGGAAATCGACCGTCAGTTCGCTGCCCGCTTCGATCGAGTCGAACGAGCGCGCGCCCGGCGCCAGGTTGATGTTGACGTGCTCGCTGACGAGATAGAGCGCATTCGCGCGGCTCCAGGTCTCGTCGGCCTGGACGCTCTGGAAGCGTACCCGCATGCCCAGTTCGCGCGCGAATGCGGCCGTCATGATGACCAGCGACAGGCAGTTGCCTGAGCGCGCCGCATAGGTTTGCGCGGCCGTCTGGGTGCGCGTGGCATCGTAGTCGAGCTTCAGGTCGCTCTTGTCGTAGAGCGCCGTCAGCAGGCCGCGCGCCGTGCCCTGTTCGCGCAGCCTGGCCTGGAAAGCGCGGCTGCGCAGGTGCGCCGACATGGCGGGGCTCAGGGTGAACAGGTCGGCCGCCGTGACGGGAGAGGCGGGCGCGGGGAAGGCGCTGTCGTCGAGCAGTCCGGCCAGCGAGGGCGGGGGCGGCGGCGCGCTGGCGCAGCCGGCCAATGACACGAACAGCAGCAGGAACCAGTGTCGCATAGCGCCTCCCTTACCGGTGATCTGCTTCCAGTATCGGCCGCTTGGGGGGCGCTGTCAAAGACCGCGGAGCCTGTGGCGCCGCTAGTGGTCGTCGTGCAGGGCTTCTTCGAGTTCGTCGAGCAGTTCGGCGGTTTCGTCTTCGTCGAGCGACAGGTAGGCCTGGGCGCGGGCGCCGCCCTTGTCCCATTCGATCGACGCGGCCAGGCCGCGGTAGCGGCAGATCGCACGCTCGGCCAGCAGCGACAGCGCCACCAGCGAGCGCACCGCGTCGTCCGTGCTCTCGTCCTCGAGCACCGCGTAGTCGTGATGGTGCAGGATGGCCCACGCGACTTCGCTCGACAAGCCCCAGTTACGCGCCAGCAGGGTGCCGATAGCCGCATGGTTGGCGCTGTGGCGCTCGTCCTCGACCGCCGTGAAGGCGCGCAACGCTTCGGCGCCGGCGTCGAGGAAGGTGCCTTCATAGCCGGGGAAGCGGCCCATCATGAGGGGCATGCCGGTGTCGCAGAACAGGCCGAAGGTATGGGCGATGTCGGGCGCGCCGATGCGCAGCCGGCGCGACAGGAAAACCATCGCGTGCGAGCGCTTGGTCGACACGTCCCAGAAGTTCGCCAGCGCCGGGCTCTCGGCGGGAATCGCCTGCCGCGCCAGCAGGCCGGTCATCAGCGCCGCCACCTGGTTAATGCCGAGGAACAGGATGGCCTGCTCGATCGACTTCGCGCGGCGCCCGCCGAACAGGGACGAATTGGCCAGTTTCAGCAGCGCGCCGGCCATGCCGACGTCGCGCGCGACGATGTGCCCGATCCGCTCCGGCGCCGGATCGGCGCAGGCCAGTTCGGCCTGCAGGTCGGCCAGCAGGCTGGGACGGGGCGGAATGCGGATCGACTTGATCAGGGCATCGACGGCGTCGCCTGCCGGCGCAGCTGCCGCGGGCGCGGCTGCGGCACGGGGGGCGCGTGCGGGCATGGCTTTGGCGGCAACTGTACTCATGGGGGAGGGATGCTAGGGAGAAATAAAAAACGAAGAGTGCCACTATAAACCATGCCGCATTTCTGTGCAGCAACAGGCTGCGTAATGTGGCAAAACGGACAGAACGGTGTTGCGAACATGCCTAGAATGACCTCCATGAATCCGACTACGCTTGCAGGAATCGATTTCAACGCCCCGGCCGAGGAGGTGGCGCGCCGGCTGATCGGCGTGGTGGTGCTGGTCGACGGCGTCGGCGGACGCATCGTCGAAACCGAGGCGTACGACCGCGAAGACCCGGCCTCCCACGCCTACTCCGGCCCTACCGACCGCAACTTCGCCATGTTCGGCCCCCCGGCGCACGCCTACGTCTACCGCTCCTACGGCATTCACTGGTGCCTGAACTTCGTCTGCCGCGAGGAGGGGCACGGCGCCGGGGTGCTGATCCGGGCGCTCGAGCCGCTTGCCGGGCTGGACGTGATGCGCGCGCGGCGCGATGCCCAGGACCCGGTGCAGCTGTGTTCCGGCCCCGGCAAGCTGTGCCAGGCGCTGGAAGTGACGCGCGCCTTCAACGGCCGCTCGCTGGCGCAGCCGCCGTTCCAGCTGGAGGCGGCCGCGCCGGGTCTGGAGGTGGTGACGGGGCCGCGCATCGGCATCTCCAAGGCGATGGACGTGCCCTGGCGCTTCGGCCTGGCCGGCTCGCGCTTCGTCAGCCGTCCGTTCCGCTGAGGCGCCCGGGCCGCTTGCGGTCCTGCTCATGGGCGAGGGCGCGCGGCGCGCGCGCACGCAGCGGGCTGTCGGGAGCGCGCCGCTCGAGCGGATCGCGGAAGGCCTCAACCTGCTCCTGCTCTTCCGGCGCCTCGGGAGGCGGTTCCACGCCCTCGATCTGGAAGACCGACACGGCGCGCGCCAGGTTCACCGTCTGCTCGTGCAGGCTCTCGGCCGCCGCCGCCGCTTCCTCGACCAGGGCCGCGTTCTGCTGGGTCATGTCGTCCATCTGGCCGACCGCGCGATTGACTTCGGCGATGCCCTCGGCCTGCTCGGTGCTGGCCACGCTGATGCGCTCGATGATGTCGTTGACCTGCTGCACCGAGGCGACGATGTGGCCCATGCTGCTGCCGGCTTCGTTGACCGAGGCGGCGCCGCCGTCGATGATCGCCACCGAGTCGGCGATCAGGGCCTTGATTTCCCGCGCCGCCGCCGCCGACCGCTGGGCCAGCGTGCGCACCTCGGACGCCACCACGGCAAAGCCGCGCCCCTGCTCGCCGGCGCGCGCCGCCTCGACCGCGGCGTTGAGCGCCAGGATATTCGTCTGGAACGAGATGCCGTCGATGACGCCGATGATCTCGACGATCTTGCGCGAGCTGGCGCGGATCGATTCCATCGTCGTCACCGCGCGGTCGACCGCCTGCCCGCCGTGGCTGGCCAGGCGCGCCGCTTCCGCCGCCAGGTCGGTGGCCAGGCGCGCATTGTTGGCGTTGTCCTTGACGGCCACGGTCAGGGTCTCCATGGCGCTGGCGGTCTGCTCGAGCGATCCGGCCTGCATTTCGGTGCGGGTCGACAGGTCGAGGTTGCCGGTGGCGATCTCCTTCGAGGCGATGTCGATCGAGCGCACCGAGGTCGATATCGCGTGCAGCGTCGTGTTCAGGGTGGCGATCGTATGGTCGAGGGCGCGCGAGGTGTCGGCGATCTCGTCGCGGCCGGTACTGGCGGTGGCGCTGGCCAGCCTGCCCTCGGCCAGCTCCGCCACTACGTTCGAGATGGCGCGGATATCGAGCAGCATGGCCCGGCGCACCAGCATCGTTACGGCGAGCGACAGCGCGATCGACAGCACTACCAGTACCGCCATCGATATCCCGAGCGTACGGAACTCGGTGCCGGCCGCCGCATAGGCTTCTTCGCTCAGGCGTCTTTCCAGCGTCGACAGCTGGGCGAGTTGGGTGTCGAGGACATTGAATTGCTTCTCCGCCTTCTGCATCGAATTGGTGCCGAGCGACTGGTCGACCTGCGCCATCTCGATCGTTTCCAGCACCGCCTTGCGGTAGGCTGCCAGGGCCGTGGCGGAAGCATCGATCAGTTTGCGCTCTGCCGGGTCCGCCACTTTCGCCAGCGCGTCGAGGCGGGTCTTGATGACGGCGTGCTTCTTGTTGATGTCGCCGATCAGCGCGTCGAGCCGGTTCTTGGCGAAGCTGCCGCTGACCCAGGCCAGCAGCTGGTAAATGTTCGCGTGTGCGTATTTCGCATCGCCGGCGACATCGGCCGCATCCTGCAGGCGCGCGGCGCGCACCTGGACCATGTTCTCCAGCGAGGCATGCTGGCGCACCATGCCGTAATAGGCGGCGCCGGAGAGCAGCGTCAGCAGCACCAGCACCAATCCCGGCGCCAGCAGCAGCTTCGGGCCAATCCGTAGTTTTTTCAGCATGCTCATCCCCTTGCAAATGAAAAAGGCGGCCGAAGCCGCCCTGGCCGATTAGCGGCTTACTTCTTGTAAATGCCTGCTTCCAGCACGACGCCGTCGACGAGCAGGACATAGCTGCTCTTCTGCTCGATCTTGCCGGTGCGCGGGTCCTTGTATTGGTAGTCGACCCAGCCCTTGCCCTTGGCTGCAGCGAGCTCGATGATCTCGCGGCGGTACTTCTTGCCGTTCGCGTCCGGGACATCGGTCAAGTCCATGCCGACGATCGATGGGTTGTACGGGTGCGCCAGCACGATGCCCGTCTTGACGTCGCGCAGGTCGACATGCAGCGAGCCCTGGGCAAACGCCGGGTCCCTGGCCTGAAGGCGCTTGATCATTTCCTTTTTACCCTTGGCCTTGATCAGGGCAGCGCCACGCTCGACCATTGCGATGGCGTCCTGTTCGCTAGGTTCGTTGGCCAGTGCGCCGGAGCAGGCAAGTCCGAGGCAGAGGGCGGTGGCAGTGGCGAGGAGCTTCATGAGGCAATCCTTTCGATAAGACATGCCGCTCCAGGCCATGTCGAGGGTGTACTGCAGCGCTGTCGCCAGGCGCACCGCGCGGCAGCCGGCTGGCCGGCGATGGCCCGTGCTCTTGCCGGCTGCCGCCGATCAGAAGGCTTATTTCTTGTAGATGCCCGCGATCAGGACAATATCGTTCACCCGCATCAGGTAGCTGGTCTTGGCCTCGATCTTGCCGTTATCCGGGTTCTTGTACATGTAGTCGACCCAGCCCTTGCCGTCCTTCTTGGCCATTTCCATGATTTCGCGGCGGTACATTTTGCCGTTGACATCAGGGACGTCGTTGAGGTCCTTGCCGACGATCGACTGGTTGTAGGGGTGGGCGATGTTCACGCCGACGGGGAAATCGCGCACATAGATGTACATCGATCCCTGTACGAAGTCCGGGTCCTTGGCAGTGATCTTCTGCAGCAGGGCTTCCTTGCCGTTCGCCTTGGCAAAAGCGGCACCGCGTTCGACCATCGCGATTGCATCCTTGGCAGTCGGCTCGGAAGCGACGGCGCTTGCCATGGAAAGGCCGAACAGGGCGGCGGTCAGCACTCGTTTCATGTCATCTCCTTGTTCAAAATTGGTTAGGGCAGCAGTCTTGTTGCCTCTGCGCATGCGTAATGTACGCTTTCCTCAAGGCATTCAATTGCGGCAGCGCAAGGTTGGCTTGGCTTGGGCAACGCGCCGCCACTGGCCGCATACGTGCCAATTTAATTTCTTCAAGGTAACTTATTAACCATGGATCCTTTGTTGATTTGCTGCAACTGATTTCCTAGGTGCAAGTTCTAGTATTGATTCTTCAAGGAAATTTGAGTCCCTAATGGCCATTGCTTCCCTTCTTGGAGAATGTCGTGATTACCGAAACAACGTCGACCAGGTTCAAGCCCTATACCCGCCAGACGATTTTCCTGGCCCGCCAGTGGCAGTGGATGAGTGCCGACCAGCAGGAAGCCGTACAGGTGATGTCGCATGTACTGCCGTTTCGGACCAACCAGTTCGTCCTCGACCGATTGATCGACTGGCACAAGGTCCCCGACGACCCGATCTTCCGGCTGACCTTTCCCCAACGCGCTATGCTGCCCGCCGAGGACTATGCACAGCTGCGCGAACTGGTGCTGTTTAAAAAAGACGAAGCAGCCATTGCCGCGATGGCGCGCAGGATCCGGATGCGCACGCATCCGCACCGGCCAGGCCCGGCCACGCACGGCCTGGCTGGGCTGGACGACGCAGCGCAGCGTGGCCTCCGGCACAAATATGCGGAAAGCCTGCAGTTCTTTCCCAGCTCCGCCCAGACCTGCTACGCCCGCTGCACCTGCTGCCCCCGCCGGTCCCGGGTCTCTACCAAGGACGCGATGACGCTCGATACCCGGGCGGTGGCCGGGTTGGTCTCCTACCTGCGCACCCACCTCGCGGTGAGCGACGTCCTGATCACCGGCGGCGACCCGCTGAGCATGTCCACCGATGCGCTGGCCGCGTGCATCGAACCCTTGCTGGCGCCTGAACTGGCGCATATCCGGAGCATCCGGATCGACACCAGGTCGCTCGCATGGTGGCCGCACCGTTTCGTCAGTGGACACGATTCAGGCGACCTGCTGCGCCTGTTCGAGCGCGTGGCCGCCAGCGGCAAGCGCCTGGCCGTCCTCGGCCACTACAGCCACCCGGTCGAGCTGCGCAACGAGGTGGCGCAACAGGCAGTGCGGCATATCGTCGCCAGCGGCGCTTCGCTGCGCATGCAAGGTCCGTTACTGCGCGGCGTGAACGACGACCCGGCCAGCTGGGCCGAGCTGTGGGCCGCCGGAGCGAAGCTTGGCGCCGTTCCCCACCATCTGCTCGTCGGCCGCGACAGCGGGCCACAGGACTATTTTTCGGTGCCGCTGGCGCGTGCCCATGAGGTCTTCCAGGCCGCCTGCCGCACCCTTCCCGGGCTCGAGGACATCGTCACCGGTCCCTCGATGAGCACATCCGCCGGCAAGGTGGCGATCGACGGGATCGTCACCATCCAAGGCGAGCGCGTGTTCGCGTTGCAGTTCCTGGCGGCCCACAACCGCGATTGGGTGGGCCGGCCTTTCTACGCCAGGTTCGACCCTGGCGCGACCCGGTTCGACCAGCTACTACCGGCCTTCGGCCACAGCAAGTTCTTCTTCGAGGCCGCCGATACCGGCGCCGCCCGCCAACGCAAGGTGATTCCGGTTGTGCCGGCGGTGGGCCGCGATGCGCACGCGCACGATGCCTCGCTGGAACTGGCCTGACCATCATGCGGACCGCTATCGACCTCGACGGAAAGCCGCAGCGGCTCTCCGGCATCGCAGTATTCTTCCACGTGTTCCTGCCGTTCGCGTTCGGGCACTACCTGTCCTTGTTGCTGCGTAACGTGAACTCGCTCCTGGCGCCCCACCTGGTCGGATCGCTGTCCCTGAGCCCCGGCCAGCTTGGCTTGCTCACCAGCGTCTTCTTCCTCTCCTATGCGCTGGTGCAGCTGCCGGTCGGGATTGCGCTCGACCGCTATGGCCCACGCAAGGTGCAACTGGTGCTGATGCTGGTGGCGGCGGCAGGCACGCTGTTGTTCGCGAAAGGGGAAAGCTTCGCCCAGCTGGCATTCGCGCGTGCCCTCATCGGACTCGGCCTGGGAGCCTGCTTCATGTCGGCGGTGAAGGTGATTTCGAGCTGGATCTCACCAGGCAAGGTGCCTTCCGTGCACGGCTACCTGATCGCCGTCGGCGGCCTGGGCTCGGCCTCGGCAACGGTGCCGGTGCGGATGGCACTGGAGCATACCGACTGGCGCGGCCTGTTCGTCGCCCTCGCCGCGCTGACCGCCTGTGCCGGCATACTGATCTGGATGGTGGCGCCGCGCGAGGCGCCGGTGCGCAGCGCCAGGGTGCCGACATTGAAGTCGGTGCTGGACGTCTACCGCGAACCCGCGTTTCGCAAGACCATCTCGCTGATCCTGATTCCGCACACGGTCTTCTTCGGTATCCAGGGCTTGTGGATCGGGCGCTGGCTGACCGACGTGGCGCGGTTTCCGGAGGCCGCCGTGGCCTACCTGCTGTACATGAGCATGGCGGCAGTGATCTTCGGCGCCATCGCCGTCGGCATCGGGACCGAACGCGCTGCGCGGCGCGGCATCAAGCCGCTCGACCTCGCCGGGTTCGGGGTGGCGGTCTTTGTCGGCGTGCAGTGCATGATCGTGTTGAATTATGCCCCCAGTTACCAGTTGCTGGCCGTGCTGTTTACCCTGGTGGGCACGATCACCGGCATGGAATACGCGATCGTCGCGCAGACGGTGCCGCGTGAACTGACCGGGCGCGCCTCCACCTGCCTGAACCTCCTGATCTTCGTCGGCGCCTTCCTGGTGCAGGCCGGGTTCGGCCTGGTGGTCGGGTTGTGGCAGCCCGACAGCTTCGGCCATTATCCGCCGCTGGCTTACCAGACCGCGTTCGGGCTGCTGGTGCTGCTCCAGCTGCCGGGCCTGCTGAAGTGGGCACGGCAGCGCATGGCGCCGCCGCGCTCGCACGTCGAGATCGGCGAGGAGGTGCAGCGGGCGGCGTGAAGGCGCATCGTAGTGCGTCGCATTTGCATGTGTATTGCATGGAAACGGGCACAGGGGTATTGTTATTCTTGCCACCATTCCGGTCAGGAGAACACCATGCGCCTTCACCCGCCAGCCGTCATCGCTGCCGCCGTACTGCTTACCCTCGGCGCCTGCGGCGACAAGTCCACGCTTCCGGCCGGTGCCGGCATCGGTCCCACGCCGACGCTGCCGGCACCGCACAAGACCCTGATCCCGACGGTGGACATCGCGCCGGCCAGGGGCTGGCCGGAAGGGGGCAAGCCGGCGGCGGCGGCGGGCCTGCAGGTCGCCGCGTTCGCCACTGGCCTCGATCACCCGCGCTGGCTGCACGTGCTGCCCAACGGCGACGTGCTGGTGGCCGAATCGAACAAGCCGCAGACTCCCGAAACGAAGCAATCCGGCATCCGCGCCTGGGTCATGGGCATGGTCATGGCCAGGGCCGGCGCCGGGGTGCCGAGCGCCGACCGCATCACGCTGCTGCGCGATGCCGACGGCGACGGCGTGGCGGAAACCCGCAGCGTCTTCCTCAAAGGCCTGCATTCGCCGTTCGGGATGGCGCTGGTCGGCGAGACCTTGTATGTGGCGAACGCCGACGGCATCGTGCGCTTCCCGTACCGGGAGGGCGCCACCGACATCACGGCAGCGGCGCAACAGGTGGCGCCGCTGCCGGCCGGCCTGAACCACCACTGGACCAAGAACATCATCGCCAGCCGCGACGGCGCCAAGCTCTACGCCACGGTCGGCTCGAACAGCAACGTCGGCGAGAACGGCATGGCGATCGAAGCCCACCGCGCCGCGATCCTCGAGGTCGACCTGAAAAGCGGCGCCACGCGCCTGTTCGCCTCCGGCCTGCGCAACCCGAACGGGATGGGCTGGGAGCCGCAGACGGGCGTGCTGTGGACGGTCGTGAACGAGCGCGACGAGATCGGCAGCGACCTCGTGCCCGACTACCTGACCTCGGTCAAGGAGGGCGGTTTCTACGGCTGGCCCTACAGTTACTACGGCCAGCACGTCGACCAGCGCATCCAGCCGCCGCGCCCGGACCTGGTGGCGCAAGCCATCGTGCCCGACTACGCGCTCGGCGCCCACGTCGCCGCCCTCGGCCTGGCCTTCGCCGAAGGCGCGCAGCTCGGCCCGCAGTTCGCCGGCGGCGCCTTCATCGGCCAGCACGGCTCCTGGAACCGCAAGCCGCTGTCGGGCTACAAGGTCGTGTTCGTACCCTTCGCGAACGGCAGGCCGAACGGCAAGCCGGTCGACGTGCTCACCGGGTTCGTCAACCGGGATGGCGACGCCTACGGCCGTCCGGTCGGCGTGGCGATCGACAAGGCGGGAGCCTTGCTGGTGGCGGACGACGTCGGCAACGTCATCTGGCGCGTGCGCAAGGCACCGTAGCCTAGGCGCAGCCGGCGACAAACCACAGCGGCACCGAAGTCCACGCGATTCCCATGAAGCCCAGCACGGCCATTCCGGCCTCGGCGCGTTCGAACAGCGAGGCGGGCGCGCCGGCCAGCGTGGCGCGCATGCGCCAGGCCAGCACGGCGCAGACCCCCAGCGCCGCCAGCGTCATCAAGGCCAAGGGCAGGCGCTGCGGACTGCCCGGCGCAAAACCCGCCGGGCTGCATTGAAACGCGACCAGCACGTAACAGGCGGCGAAGTGAACGCCCCACACCAGCAGCGGCAGGGTCGCGCGCAGCAGCTTGCCAAAGAACCGTTCGCGCATCAGTCGCTCCATCGTTAATCCATCAGCAGGGGCACGACGTGCACCGCCAGCGCCCCGACGATGCCCTGCAGCGTCGTGTAATAAAACAGCAGGGCCGTGTTGTCGAAGGTGGCGCGGCTGGACGCCGTCAGGCGCCCGCTCCAGGCGCGCGCGGCCAGGTAGCAGCCCGCGATCGCCAGCACCACCACGTGGAAACCCTGGTAGGCGACGATCGCCGCGATCGTCGCGCTCCAGGCCAGCGTGCGCGGCGCCAGGCCGGCGAGCTGGTAGCCGTGCAGGTCGACCAGGAAGCCGGCCGCCATGCAGGCGGTGGCGGCCAGCACCAGCCAGGGCAGCCAGCGGCGGCCGATGCCGCGCGCGCCCAGCAGCATCAGGCTTGATGCCGCCAGCAGCAACAGGCCTGAGAGCAAGGGCCAGATCCGCCCGGGCAGGCTGGCCGACGGCGGCGGGCAGACTTCCAGTCGCATCGAGATGTGGATGTAGGCGAAGACGAGCGAAGCAAAAATGGTCGCGTCCACCACCAGCATGATGATGGTCGCCCACCACGAATGCGAGTGCACGCCGCGCGCGCCGACCGGCAGCGTCAGGGTGTCCGATACCTTGGCTTGCCTGATCGGCTGCGCCTGGTCCGAGCCCCACAGCCAGGCGATGGTCGACGCCACTGCGATGATGCCGCAGGTCCAGGCGACGAATATCATCTTGACCGTCAACAGCAGGAAGAAGCCGGCGGTGCCGGCCGCCGCGAGCAGTGGCAGCCAGCTGTCGCCCGGCAGGATCATCAGGTAGGTGGGCCTGGCGGCGATCGGACTGGTGGCGATGGTCTCGCGCTTGCCGCTGACCGTGCCGGGCAGGTAATGCCGGCCGGCCTCGACCTGTTCGGCCAGGCCCGGCTGGTCCCACAGCGGATCGGCCGAGTGGATCTCGGGGATGCTGCGCGTGGCATACGACTCGGACGGCAGCCACTCGAGGGTGGAGGCATTCCACGGGTTGCCGGGGGCTTGCTCGGGACGGCGCTGGGTGCGCACGAGGTCGACCAGGAACAGCAGCACGCCGGCGCCCAGCACGAAGGCGCCGAGCGTCGACACCATGTTCAGGGTATCCCAGCCCATCTCGCTCGAATAGGTGTAGACCCGGCGCGGCATGCCCAGCAGGCCGGTCAGGTGCATCGGCAGGAAGGAGATGTTGAACCCGCCGAACATCAGCCAGAACACCCATTTGCCGACCCGTTCGGACAGGCGCTGGCCCTTGACCAGCGGCAGCCAGTAATACAGGGCGGCGAACACCGGGAACACCATGCCGCCGACCAGCACGTAATGCAGGTGGGCGACGATGAAATAGGTGTCGTGGGCCTGCCAGTCGAAGGGCAGCACGGCGACCATCACGCCGGTCAGGCCGCCGAGGACAAAGATGAACATGAAGCCGGCCAGGAACAGCGCCGGCGCGGTCAGCTCGACCTTGCCGCGCCAGAGCGTGGCGATCCAGCCGAACACCTGGATGGCGGTCGGCACCGCGACCGCCATGCTGGCGGCGGAAACGAAACTCATCGTCATCACGCCCAGGCCGGCCGTGAACATGTGGTGCGCCCACAACCCGAAGCTGAAGAAGCAGACCCCCACCAGCGCCACGATGATGGCGCGGCGGCCTACCAGCGGCGAGCCGGCGATGGTCGGGATCATGGTCGAAACCATGCCGGCGGCCGGCAGGAAGATGATGTACACCTCGGGGTGGCCGAAGAACCAGAACAGGTGCTGCCACAGGATCGGGTCGCCGCCGCGCTCGGCGATGAAGAAGGGCCAGTCGAAGGCGCGCTCCAGTTCCAGCAGCGTGGTGCCGGCAATGATGGCCGGGAAGGCGAACACGATCATCACGGCCACCACCAGCATCGCCCAGGCGTAGACCGGCATCCGCGCCAGCGTCATGCCCGGCGCGCGGGTGAACAGGATGCCGACGATCAGTTCGATGGCGCCGGCGATCGCCGAGATCTCGATGAAGCCGATCCCGAGCAGCCAGAAGTCGGCGTTGATTCCCGGCGAATACTGCTTGCCGGTCAGTGGCGGATACATGAACCAGCCGCCGTCCGGCGCCAGGCCGAAGAACAGGGTGGTGAAGAAGGCCAGCCCGCCGATCGCATAGGCCCAGTAGGCATAGGCCGACAGGCGCGGGAAGGGCAGGTCGCGCGCGCCCAGCATGTTCGGCAGCAGGTAGACGGCGATCGCCTCGACGATGGGAATCGCGAACAGGAACATCATCACCGTGCCGTGCATCGTGAAGACCTGGTTGTAGACGGAGGCGCTGAGCAGGTCGTTGTCCGGCACCGCCAGCTGGGTGCGCATCATCAGCCCCAATATGCCGGCGAGCAGGAAGAACAGCATCGCCGTACCGATGTAGAGCAGGCCGATGCTGGTGTTGTTGACGCTGGTGAGGAAGCGCAGCCCGGTCGGGGTGCGCCAGGCCTGCTTCAGCCGCTCGAATTCGCCTTCGGGGCGGGGCAGCGAGGAGGGCAGCGAGGCGGGCTGGCGTTGGTCAAGGGCGGTCTGCGTCATTTCAGGTGCTCGAGGTAAGCGGCGAGCGCGTTCAGCGTGGGGCCGTCGATGTCGGTGGCGGCGGGCATGCGCGCGCCAGGCTTGATGGCCTGCGGGTCGGCGATCCAGCCGGCCAGCGTGCCGCTGTGGTTGCGCAGGGTGCCGGCCGCGATGTGCGTGCGCCCGCCCACGTGGGTCAGGTCCGGCCCCAGGCGCGCGCCTTCGGCCACGCCGCGGATCGTGTGGCAGCTCTGGCAGCGCTGCTCGAGGAAGGCGGCGCGCCCGCGCTCGATCAGGGGGCCGCTCGGTTCGCGCGCCGGCTGCGCTTCCTGCGCCAGCCAGCGGTCGAATTCCTCCTGGGGCAGCGCCACCACGTGCAGCGCCATGCGTGCGTGCTGCTCGCCGCAGTACTCTGCGCACTGGCCGCGATAAATGCCGGGCTTGTCGGCCTGCAGGGTCAGGCCGTTGATGCGGCCCGGGACGGTATCCATCTTGCCGTTCAGGGAAGGGATCCACAGGCTGTGGATCACGTCGGTCGAGGTCAGGCCGATGTAGACCGGCTTGCCGACCGGGATGCGGATTTCGTTGGCGCTGGTGACTTCGCGCCCGCTGGCCGGGTCGTGGTAGCGCACTTCCCACCACCACATCTTGGCGGTCACGCCGACCGTCATCGCGCCGCGCGAGGTCTGGGGTGTCAGTTCGGCGCTGCGCAGGGTGCTCCACACCAGCAGGACGCTGAGCACCACCACCGGGAAGGCGAAGCCGGCGCCGAGGATCCAGCGGCGCGGCGTCACCGGACGCCCGCTGCGGCGCATGCCCAGGGCCGCGAGCACCATCACGCCGGCGAAGATGAGCGCGCCGCCGCCGAACAGCACCCAGGTCATGTTGGCGATGATGGCCGCGTCCGGGCCGGCCGGATGCAGGGCAGACTGCAGGGGCGCGCTCATTGCAGCGTGGCCAGGTAGGCCGCCATGTGGCGCGCTTCACCCGGCGAGACGCCGAGATCCGGCATCGCGGTGCCCGGCTTCATGGCCTGCGGATTGTCGAGCCAGCGTGCCAGGTTGGCGGGCGTGTTCGGGATGCCGCCCGCGATGTAGCTGCGCCGGCCGAAGCGTTCCAGCGGCGGGCCGGCGTTGCCGGCGGCGCCGGGCACCTCCGGGATCGCATGACAGGCCGTGCATTGGTATTGCGCCATCAGGCGCTGGCCCTGGGCGGGATCGCCGCCGGCGACGACGGCCGCGGCTTCGCGCTCGCCGCAGCCGGCCAGCGCCACGCACAGCCCCAGCGCGCCGAGGCGGCGGACCAGCGGGAAGACGGAGCAGACGAATTGGTTGCGCACAATTGAATCCGGCGAAGTGTGTCGGCTCTATATAATACAAGAATAAAAATATCAATTTTTCAACAGTGTGCACCCCAGCCAAGCGCCATCGATGCCTTCCAACCGTACCCGCCTGATCCTGAAAACCGCCGCCGCCACCCTGGTGTTGGCCGGGCTGGCCGCCGGCGTCGCGGGTTTCGTCGTGCTGCGCGCCGGCTGGTACGACACCACCGCCACCTCCCAGCACCTGCAGCTGACTTATTCGGTGCTCGAGCAGGGCATGCGCTACTCGGTCGGCCACCATTCGCGCGACGTGGTGGTGCCGGCGCTGGGCGCGCCGCAGCAGGTAGCGCGCGGCGCGCAGGTCTACAGCGCCCAGTGCGTGCAGTGCCACGGCGCTCCGGGCGTCGCGCAGGCCAAGATCGGGCAGAGCATGCAACCCTTGCCGGGCCCCCTGGTCGACGCCAGCAAGCGCTGGCGGCCGCGCGAGCTGTACTGGATCACGCGGCACGGCATCAAGATGAGCGGCATGCCGGCCTGGGAGTTTCATTTGAGCGAGACCGATTTATGGGCCGTGGTGGCCTTCATGCAGGTGCTGCCGGCCATGTCGGCAGGCGACTATGCGGCCGCCACTGGGCCAAGGGCGGCGCCATCGGCGGCCGCGCCGGCCCCTGCGCAGGTGGCCCGATGAGCGCGCGCCTGCTGACATGCGCCGTGGCGCTGGCGCTGCTGGCCGGCTGCGGCCAGGCGCCCGCCACCTCGACCGCCTTGCAGGGCGACCCGCAACGGGGGCGCGCCGCGCTGGCCCAGCACGCTTGTCGCGCCTGCCACATGATCCCCGGCATCAGCGGTCCCGAAACCTATGTCGGCCGCCCGCTGGTCGACCTGGCCGAACGGCGCTTCATCGCCGGCGGCCTGCCCAACAACCAGGCCAACCTGGTGCGCTGGATCCGCGATCCGCAGGCGATCGACCCGCATACCGCCATGCCGGCGATGGGCGTGAGCGAACGCGATGCCATCGACATGAGCGCCTGGCTGCTGGGACCGGGAAAGTAGGGCCGTCCAGTCCACGCCCGGTTCTTGGTATCATGCATTCCCCTGCTAAATTGGAAGAATGCAATGAGATTGGTGCGCTATGGCCGCCCGGGTAAAGAGAAGCCGGGCCTGTTCGACGATGAAGGGCGCCTGCGCGACCTGTCCGGCGTGATTGCCGACATCGACGCTTCGGTATTGAACGACCGCGCCCTGCGCAAGCTGGCGAAGGTCGATCCGGCAAGCCTGCCGCTGGTGCGCGGCAATCCGCGGATGGGCGTGCCCGTGAAAGGTGTCGGCAAATTCATCGGCATCGGCATGAACTACGCCGACCACGCGGCCGAGACCGGCGCCGAGGTGCCGCCCGAGCCGATCTTCTTCACCAAGGCGATCAGCTGCCTGAACGGCCCGGACGACCCGATCCGGCTGCCGAAAGGGTCGAAAAAGACCGACTGGGAAGTCGAACTGGGCGTCGTGATCGGCACCCGCGCGCAGTACGTGAGCGAAGAAGAGGCACTGAAATGCGTGGCCGGTTATTGCGTCGTGAACGACGTCTCGGAACGCGCCTACCAGTTCGAGATGGGCTCGCAGTGGGATAAAGGAAAAGGCTGCGATACCTTCGGCCCGGTCGGCCCCTTCCTGGTCACCCGCGACGACGTGTACGACGTGCAGGACCTCGACCTCTACCTCGAAGTGAACGGCAAGCGCATGCAGACCGGGAACACGGCGAACATGATCTTCACGGTGGCGCAGATCGTCAGCTACCTGTCGCGCTTCATGACGCTCGAGCCGGGCGACATCATCGCCACCGGCACCCCGCCGGGCGTCGGCATGGGCCGCAAGCCGCAGCGCTACCTCAAGAAGGGCGACACCCTGCGCCTCGGCATCGCCGGGCTGGGCGAGCAGCAGGCGGAAGTGGTGGCGTAGGGTGGACACCTGTGTCCACGCGTGAAGCATGCGTCAACGCGGCGCACGCTTTACGCGTGGAGTCGGGATACGTCAACGCGGCGCACGCTTTACGCGTGGAGTCGGATGCGTCAACGCGGCGCACGCTTTACGCGTGGAGTCGGGACTCCACCCTACGTCATTACACCTTGATCGCGGCGTCGACCGCCTCCGCCAGCCGCGCCACCATCTCCGACAGCTCGTAGGCGGTGACGATGAAGGGCGGCGCCAGCAGGATGTGGTCGCCGCGCTGGCCGTCGATGGTGCCGCCCATCGGGTACACCATCAACCCGCGCGCCATCGCCTCCGCCTTGATCGCCGCGTGCAGCTTGCGCGCCGGCGCGAAGGGCTCCTTGGTCGCCCGGTCCTGCACCAGCTCCATCCCGAGGAACAGCCCGCGCCCGCGGATATCGCCCACGTGCTCGTGCTTGCCGAAGACGTCGCCCAGCATGCGCCGCAAGGTCGCGCCGCGCCGCTGCACCTGTTCCAGCAAGCCGTCGCGCGCGATCACCTGCTGCACGGCGAGCGCCGCGGCGGCCGCCACCGGATGGCCGCCATAGGTATGGCCGTGCAGGAAGCTGCCGCTGCCGTGGCGCAGGCGCTCGACGATCGCCCCCTGGGCCAGCACCGCGCCCACCGGCTGGTAGCCCGCGCCCAGGCCTTTGGCCACGGCGATGATGTCCGGCGCCACGCCGTCCTGCTCGATGGCGAACATGGTGCCGGTGCGGCCCATCCCGCACGTCACCTCGTCGGCGATGAACAGGATGCCGTGGCGGTCGCAGATGGCGCGCACGCCCCTGAAATAGCCCGGCGTCGGCGGGATTGCGCCGCCGCTGGCGCCCACCACCGGCTCGGCGACGAAACCGATGACCCGCTCCGGCCCCGCAGCCATGATCGCTGTTTCCAGTTCGTCGAGCAGCAGCGCGGTGTAATCGTCCACGCTCTGGCCGTCGCGGCGGTCGCGGTATTCGTAGCAGGGCGCCACGCGCGGCACGTCCATCAGCAACGGCGCGAAGGGCTGGCGGCGCCACGCGTTGCCGCCGACCGCCAGCGCCCCGAGCGTGTCGCCGTGGCCGCTCTGGCGGCGTGCGATGAACACCGAACGCCTGGTTTCGCCGCCCTCGACCACGTACTGGCGCGCCAGCTTGAGCGCCGTCTCCATCGCTTCCGAACCGCCCGAGACCAGGTACACCGCCTTGATGCCGCTTGGCGCGACGGCGACCAGCCGTTCGGCCAGCTCCTCGGCCGCTTCGGTGGTGAAGAAGGCCGTGTGCGCATAAGCGCAGCGGTCGATCTGGCGGTGCATGGCGGCGATCACGTCCGGGTGCCCGTGTCCCAGGGAGGACACGGCCGCGCCGCCGCTGGCGTCGAGGTAGGCATTGCCGGCATGGTCGAACACGGTGACGCCGGATGCGTGCACCGCGACTGGCGGCGCCTGGCGCAGGCTGCGGTGGATGATGGTGCTCATTGTCTTTCCCTCCAACAAAAAAAGTTGACGGTTGACAATAAACGGGGCGGCTTCGGATTCCTTTGATCTTTAACGGAAGCTGTGCGAATATTTTTCCGTCCATACACTTCTGCGATGCCGACCCGGATCCCATGACCGACCGCCTCCGCCCGATTCCCCCGGACCAGCTGACCGAGGCCCAGCGCCGCGCCGCCGACGCCGTCATCCATGGTCCGCGCGGCGCCTTGTACGGCCCCTTCGTGCCGCTGCTGAGGAGTCCCGAGCTGCTGGAAAATGCCCAGCGCATGGGCGAGTACTTGCGCTACCGCAGCGCGATCGGCGCGCGCTTGTCGGAGCTCGCCATCCTGGTAACGGCGCGCCAGTGGAACCAGGGCGTGGAATGGGCGATCCATGCGCCGATCGCGGCGCACGTGGGGATACCGCAGGGCGTCATCGACGCCATCGGGCGGCGCGAACGGCCGCAGAACATGCTGGTGGACGAAGCCGCGGTGCACGACTTCTGTATCGAGCTGCACCGGGACAAGGGCGTCTCGGACCCGACCTACCATGATGCGCTCGCGCTGTTCGGCGAGCAGGGCGTGGTCGATTTGGTGGGATTGAACGGCTACTACACTTTCCTGGCGATGGTGATGAACACGGCGCGCACCGAGGTGCCGGCGTCGAGCGCCGCGGCGCTGCCGAAATGACAGGCAGCGCGCCGAAATAACAGGCAGCGCGCCGGACTAGCCGGCAGCGTGGGCGTCCGCGCTCAGGCCAGCGCTTCCTTGGCCGCTTCTTCCGGCGTCAAGCCGTCGTAGAACAGGTCGGTGAACCACTCGACTTCTTCCTCGATGTGGTCTTGCGCCTGCTTCTGGGTGGCGCCGCCGGCGACCAGGTGCTTTTCGACTTCGATGCACCAGTTAATCAGCGCCATCGTTTCTTCGTCGAGCTCTTCCTTCTTGGCCATACCTTGTCCCTTTACTGTTGCATCGGCAAATCGACGTGATCGGCCGCCGTCTGATTTTACAGCAGGGGGCCGGACGCGCTTGTCCTGACTTTCGTTGCATCGGGAAACCCAGTTGACGAGCCATTCCGTCTCGCTGAACTCAAGAGCGCGATTGCGGTCACAGTGGATGACCCCTGTGTTTCGAAAGGCGCACCATGGAAGACCTGTTCCGCTTCGCGCAGATCCGGCGCGCGCATCGTCTCGCCCACGAGGTCGGGTCGATCGGCCTCGGCACCGGCTCCGACTTCCAGGCCAGCCTGGCCGACGCCGCGGTCGATCCTGTGAAGCGTCATCAGCTGGCCGAAGCCTTCGCGAAAACGGACGGCTTCGTCCATGGCGGCGCAGCGCATCCTTTTCTTGAGACGCTCGAGCGCATCGCGGCACCAATCGATGCTGCGCTGGCGAGCCCTGCCGGCACCGTCACCCCCGGCGAACTCGACACGATTCTCGCCGACGTGCTCGGGCAAGGCGCCGCCGCGTTCATTGCCCTGCCCGACACCCAAGAGCAGTTGGCGCGACTCAAGGATTCGATCGTCGCGATCAAGTTCGCGCCGAGGCTGCACGGCGAGCCGATCGCGCGCCTCGCCGATGCGCTGCGCATCCTCGACCTCATCCGCCTGCGCGCCGAGCAAACGGCCTTCCCGCAAGACCGGGCCAGGCTGCTGGCGGCACGGCGCCGGCCGCTGCGCATTCCGGACGGCATCGTGCATCCGCGTCCTCGTCCCGAACGCGGGACGCCCGACAGTGTTTCCGGCAAACTCAGAACCCTGGCCGAGCGCTACGGGGCGGTCGACGCGGCGCTCGCCGAGCTGTCGGCGATCCGTCCGGGCGCGTTCACGGCCAAGCCCGCCGTCGAGAGTGCCGGGCGCCTGCCGCCCGAGCGGTTCCGACCAGAGAAATTGTTTGAAGGCGAGTTCGAGGTCCGCCAGAAGGTGCTTGCCGCGACCGTGGGCAGCGCCGGCGCGACCCTGGTGTCGCACGAGAGCGACCTGGCCAAGTTGAGCGGCGCCATGCCCGCCGTGGTCGCGGCCTCCGGCGCGCTCGGGCTCGAACGGCTGGCGAGCACAGGGCCGGCGCTGACCGTCTCGCGGGGCGCGCGCCTGGCCCTGACGGGGCGGGCGGCATTCAATGCAGCCGCCAGCGAGACTATCCTCCAGCTGAGCGGGGAAGCGGTGGGCAAGCTTAGCGACACCACGCAGGCGGCCCTGAAGGAGCGTGGCCTCGATACCGGGCAGCCGCTGTCGACGACGGTGGCGGCGCTGCTGGCCGAGCGCAGGTCGATTCACGAGCAGGCGCAGGGCCTGGTCAAGCCGCTGGTGCCGCAAAGTTTTCGCCGGGTCGGCAACACGCTCGTTGCCTTGTCGAACACGCTGCTGGCGGAAATCATCCATGCCACGCCGGGCCGGCTGGTCGATATCGCGGACACGCAAACGCCGGCACTGCCCGAGTCGGTGCCGACCAGCCATGCGGACATCCTGCCGGCAGGGGTGATGGACTTGCTGATCGTGCGCCAGCAGTTGAAGGGCTACGAGGCCGCCGACGTCTCGCACATCGAGAACGTCCTGCGCGGCGAGAAGCGCGAGCGGGTCCACACCCGGCGCATGGAAACCGAGACCACGATCGTCCGCGAGACCGAACGTGAAACCACCACCGAGGAAGAACTCCAGACCACCGACCGCTTCGAGATGCGGCGCGAATCGCAACGCGCGATCGAGGAGCAGGCCACCGCCCGCGGCTCGCTGACGATCTCGGGAAGCTATGGGCCGGGCATCGACTTCGAAGCGAGCGGCGAAGCGAGCTGGTCGCGGCGCGAGCAGCAGGCCAGCTCGGCGGCGAGCACAATCAGCCGGGAGGTCACCCAGCGGGCGAGCGAGCGGGTGGTCGAGCGCGTGCTGCGGCGCGAGACGACCCGCACCTTGCTCGCGATCGAGGAAATCAACCGGCACGGCTTCGACAACAGCGTGCCGGGTTCGGCCAATGTGGTCGGCGTCTACCAGTTCGTCAACAAAATCTACGAAGCGCAGGTCTATAACTACGGCGAGCGCGCCATCTACGACCTGACCGTGCCGGAACCGGGCGCACTGCTGCTCGCGGCCTTCCGCCGCAACCGCGCCGAGGCGATCGAGCTGGTCGAGCCCTTGCCGTTCACGCTCGAGCCGAAGGCATTGGCGCCCGACACCTATCAGGCCTGGGTGGTCCGTTACCAGGCAACCGGCATCAAGCCGCCGCCCTTGCCGTTCATGACCGAGACCTACGACTTCAACACGGGTGGCGAGGACGAGGATCAGGAGTTCACCACCTCGACCCGCATCCAGGTTCCGGACGGCTACGAGGCCTATCAGGCGAATGTCGGGATCACCGTCGCCATCTGGGACGACTGGAGCGTCGATACCGTGGTCGGCCGCCAGGCCTACCGCTTCGAAGAGGGCAAGGACTGGGTCTGGCTCACCAACCTGTCGGGCGAGACGGGATCGGTTCCCTTCGCCATGTGTACCGACCGGGTCGGCGATATCGCGCTGGCGGTCGAGATCGTCTGCAAGGCGACGCCGCGCGCCTACGAGCTGTGGCAGGCCGAAACCCATGCCGTGTTGATGGACGCCTACCGCGCCCGCCAGTCGGAATACGAAGCGAAGCTCGCGGCGCTCGAGGCCGAAGCGCCGGTCGACATCCCCAGCCGGTCGGCGGCCCGTAATTACGAGTCGATCGCCACCGAACTCAAGCGCGCCTGCATCTCGGTCCTCACCGAGCAGCACTTCGGGCTGTTCTCCGCCGTGCGCGAGGCGGCCGACGGGCTGCCCGACATCGACTTCGTGGAGGCCGGCGCGGAAGGGGCCTATGCGCGCTTCTTCGAGCAGGCCTTCGAATGGTCGAACATGAGCTGGGTCACCTATCCCTATTTCTGGGGGCGGCGCTCGCGCTGGGTGGACCGCTTGACGATCCAGGACGGCGACTGGGCGTTCGAGGAATTCCTGCGCGCGGGCGCGGCGCGCGTGGTCGTTCCGGTGCGCCCCGGCTTCGAGGCCGCGGTCGACCATTTCCGCTTGTTCGGCGAGCCCTGGTTCGGCGGGCCGCTGCCCACCGTCACCGACGACCTGTATTTGCCGATCGGCGACGAGCTCGCCGAACGCCTGGGCCGGCCCGGCACCGAGGTGGCGACCGGCGCGCCCTGGGACGTGCGCGTGCCGACCGACCTCGTCAAGCTGCGCGCGGACGGCAGCTTCCCCGCCTGGACCCGCCAGCCCGACGGCAGCTGGACGCCGGCCTGAGCGGGCGCCCGATGAAGGTCAAGGACGGAGAGAAGTACTCGATCATGCCCTTCCTCGACGGCATGCTCCAGGTCGAGGAATTCGAGGACCCTGCCGCCGGCAAGGCGCGCTTCACGCTGACCGACACCAACACCGGCGGGCAACGGAGCTATGTCTTCACAGAAGGGCGCAAGGGCTGGTGGCGCGAGCGCGGGATGGCGCCGGTGGTCTGGCACTACGTCCCGCCGACCCGCGAGCGCGCGCCCCAGCTCCTGATCGCGGTCGACCGCCTGACGGCGATCGAAGAGACGCCGCCCACGCAGAAGTTCCCCACCTTCTGGGTCCCCCAGCCCGCTTCCAGGCAGCTCCCGACCTTCCGCAGCGCCGACATGGGAAGAGGGGGCGGCGGCTGCGCCTGCCACAGCGGCCACCACGTGCCGCCGCCGCGCTTCACGAAGCCGGCCGTGCTGTCCAACTACGAGGGATACGAGCCCGTGTATCTCGAGCCGAAGGTCACGATCTTCCGGGTCCAGAACCCCTCGCTGATGCCGGACCTGTTCGACCCCTCGACCATGATGTCCTCGATCGGCGAGCCCCACATCGTGCTGCCGGGAGAGCGTGCCGAGGCGATCGACCAGGGCGATTACGACGCCAGCGGCGAGCTCGATTTCAAGAAGCTCACCGAGCACCGGGACCGGGCCGAGATCGCCACCGGCCTCCTGGTGCTGCCCCAGCCGCAGGGCGTCCTGTTCCAGGCGCTGGACAACGGGTTCTACCTGACCATCGAGGTCAAGGACAAGAACCGTCCCGGCTGCTTTGCCTACAGGGCCTTGCCCAGCGCCGGGATCAAGGTGTTCTTCATCGAGCATGACGGCAACGTCAAGATCGAGGTTACGCCGGTCGAGGCGTCCTCGACCAGGCCGATCCTTGTCTTTGCGCGGCGCCATGGCAATTCAGCCAACGTGCCGGCGCAGGGCGCGCCGATCCTGTTCTCGAAGGACTCGTTCAAGCAGGTCGAGGTGCCCGACACGAGCAAGACCAGCCTCGTGCTTGCCGCGCAGCTGGTGGTCGAGACCGCCATGGGCTTCATCCCCGTCATCGGCGACCTCTACCAGTTCGGCCAGCTCGCCTATATGTGCGCAACCGGCAAGGATTTTTGGGGCAACAAGGTCAGCCATGCCGAGATCGTCGCTTACGGCGCCTTGTCGCTGGTCGCCTCCGGCGCGCCGATCCTGATCGCGAAAGCGAGCGCGCGTGCCAGCCTGAAGGCGCTCAAGGGGGCCGAATCGATCGCCGGCGCGATGCAGACCTCGAACGGGGTCGCGCTTGCCGCCATGCGCCAGGCCGACGAGGTGGTGTCGCGGGTCGGCGGCAACCGCCTGGTGCGCGAGCTCAACGCGCTTGCCGGACCGGAGCGCGAAAAGATCCTCGATCCGGTACTCGACGTGCTGGCCGCAACACAGGATGCTGCCCAGGCCAGCGAAAAGGCGGCGCAGTTGCTGCAGAAGGGGATCGCCCAGGCCAAGGCTGCCGACGAGACGGTCAGCAATGCCATCGACGACATCCGCGCCGCGTCGCTCCTGAGCAGCGACGGCAAGACCTTCCAGAACCAGTATTTGCGCTTCGAATACGACAAATACCTGGCGAAGGCGGGCAAGAACGGCGCCGACCCGCTCCAGTGGCTGGGATCGGGAAGCCGCAATCCCTGGGTCGACAAGTATTGCAGGACCCTGTTCGGCGAGGATTACAAAAAGGTCATCCGCGGCAGCCTGAAGCGCAACAGCGTGCCGGGCACGATGACGGCCGAGCACATCGCCCATTACGACAAGATCATCGGCAAGGGCGTCGGCAACTACGCCACGCTCGGGCGCCAGGCGGCCAAGGTCAAGGGCTTCCGCCAGTTCTTCGAGCTCGATCATGTCGTCGAGCAACGCTTCCTGAAGCGTTTTTTCGAATATACCGACGCGTTTGCCGAGGGCCAGGCCTTCACGACCTTCCTGGTGCCGAAAAACGCCGCGGTGGCGGCCGAAATGGTCAAGGTCGCCAAGGACTCGCGCCTGATCACGTATGTGCACGTGGTAAAGACACGCATGCTTTCCCAGCGCATCCCGTTCGGCGCCGAACATCTGTTCAACGTCCAGCAGGTCGCCGATGCGACGCTCTACACGCTGCAAAAGCTCGGCGCCCGCGAGTACCTCGATTTCGGTGTATTCGCGGCCGATTTCAAGCTGCTGGCCAAGGCGATGAAGCAGCCGATCCCGCGCCTGAAAACCGCCGCCGAGCTGACCGACGACCTGTTCACTGCGGCCAAGGGCTGGCCGCAGGTCAAAAGCGACAACTGGGGACGTGCGGTGTTCTAAATACTGGACCGGAAATCAATGTGACAACGGCAAATAGACCGGATGCGGTGCAGGATGGCGAGCGCGCCGCCAGCGCTGCCGCTGCCGGAACTGCCTAGTACATTCGTACTGCATAAAACAGCCCGATCGTCCCTTGGCGTGCCCGACCCGGCGCACCTACACTGGGTTTGACAATAATTAAATCAAAACCGGGGATGGAAATGGGCTTGCGTCTTGCCGCCATTGTGCTGTTGTGTGTCCTTGCGGGATGTGAGCGCCGCGCCGCCGCGCCCCTCGACGGCGCCGCTGCGGGCAACGCCTTGCCGGCACCGGTCGCGGCAGCACAGCGCGCCGCCGGCACGAGCACGGGCGGTTTCGGCGATGCCTGGTCGATGCGCGACCCTGTGCCGGCCGGCCGCGCCGATGCACCGGCCGCGGCCGCCACGCCACGCGAACAGATGCGCGACCAGATCGCGCGCTTCCGCGCGGCGCGCCTGCGTGCGCAGCAGGCAAGGCAAGCCACCGATCCTTTCGCCCGCCCGCAGCCCGGCGCGCGCCCGGGCGACCTGGTCGAACAACGTGCCGGCGACCGGGTGTTCGCGGCGGCCGACGCTGGCGCGGCCCAGTTCACTGAGCGCGGCGCGGCAAGCGGCGTCGTTGCGCGCGCCGGCAGCGACCCCGCCATGAAATCGAGCATCGAACGATTCAGGGCGGCCCAGCTGTCCCGAAACGGTACGGTTCCAGCTCGGCCAACCGCGGTGCCCGGCATTGCCGCCGGCACCCGGCCGGGCGACACGCCGGGCCAACGCCCCGGCGACCTCGCGCCACCACGATGGTGACGCAATATCAAAACGGGCAGACCACTGCCTTCATATACCAACTGGGAGAGAACAAATGAAAATGTCGCATATCGCCGCAGCACTTGGCCTGGCCGCCGTCACCTCGTTCGCCAGCGCCGCCGTCGCCTACGACCCACTCACCGGCGGCTTCGTCGGCAAAGGAGACGTCCAGCTGGCCTTCGGCTGGAATAACGCCGCCCTGCAGAAAAATGCGGCCGCTGTGAGCTTTTCCTATCGCTTGAGCACCGATTACAAGGCGGTGTGCACCTGGACGACGGGCGAAGGCACCCGGGGCGAGCGGGAGCATAACGTCAAACATACCGAGGTCTACGTCGTAGGCGATACGGTTGCCTACGACGCGCGCCTCAAAAGCCAGATCACCGGGTTCAACCTGGCAACGGTGAATCTGGAAGCGGCGCCTGTATTGGAGGGCACCCTGCCGGTCGTGGGTGAAGGTTGCCCGGGCGAGCAAGGCCACGACGGTACCTGGTCCAGCGTGGCAAAGGTGGAGGGTTCCGAGATCGGCATGCTGTCGGTGCGCCACGGCATTCAATCTACGGATCTGCCAAATACGCCGGTCCTCTGATGCAATCGAGGGGGAACCAAACGGTTCCCCCTTGTTCCGTGTTACCGATTTCCGACAACGTTTAATAGTATTCTTGCAATTCTCACTCGGGGTGGGTAAATTGGGCGACGGGTCGTATTTACGGCCTTCCATGTCCAACTGATGACACCACAACCGACCCGGCACGCAGGCGAGGGCGACTTCGCTTTCGAAAGTAATTTTTCGTTGATTGCGGCGATTCGCCTGACGCTCGCAGGCGCGGTGCTGGTCGCCTACCTGATCGACATCCCGGGGCAGGTCAGTTCCCACCACCTGACCTGGGCCGTCATCGCGGCCTACCTGCTCTACAGCGTCTTGCTGTTCGGCCTGCCGCAACTGCACGGCCATCCCGGCATCGACCGCCACATCTATTGGGCCGACCTCGCCTGGTATGGCCTGCTGACCACGGTGACCGACCCATCGATCGGCGGCGTGTTCCTGTTTTACTTCTTTGCCATCCTCGCCGCCTCGTTCCGCCAGGGTTTCAAGGCCGGCATCGCGATCACCTTCGCCAGCGCCGCGATGTACCTTGCCGTCCTCTCGCTCGGCCCGCCCGGCCATGGCGTTCCGGAAGCGATGACGGTCTTCCTGCGCGTCTTTTTCCTCATCTGCCTGGGTTCGATGATTGCGATGTGGGGCGGCTCCGAACTGGCGTCCAAGCGGCGCCTGGCGCTGCTGCGCGAGCTCAATGCCCTGTCCAATCCCCGCTTCGGGGCCGAGCAGGGCTGGGTGCTCGCGATGACGAAACTGCGCCGGTTCTTCGACGCCGATGCCTGCATCGTCGTCTTGCGCGACGACGCCGGCGCCAAGACCATGCGCGAGTACAGCGCCACCTCATCCGGCAAGCCCGACGGCATTTCCGAGGAACTGTGCGCCGCGCTGGCGCCCACCGTCGACGAGGGGCGCGTATTCACCTGGCAGTCCCGCGCGTGGCACACGGGCCGCCTGCAAGCCTGGGACCCGGCCGCCGGCGCCTGGGCTGCCGAAGCCGCCATCGACGGCGCCGCAGTCGCTGGCCTGCTCAATGCCCCTGCCTGGATGTCGGCGCCGCTGCGTGTCGGAAAAGAGAAGGGAAGGATCTACCTGCTTGCCCGCGATGGCCGCTTCAGCCGCGGCGACGCCGTCTTTTTCCTGCAGGCCGTGGAGCAGGTGTTCCGCCTGATCGAGCACGTGCGTGCACTGGACGGGCTGGCCTCGGGTGCGGCGGCGGTCGAGCGCGGCCGGATCGTCACCGACCTGCACGACACGGCGATCCAGCCCTATATCGGCCTGCGCATCGGCCTGAGCGCATTGCGCACCCAGGTGGCCGACACGCATGCGCTCGCCGAACCGCTCGACAGGATGCTGAAAATGACCAGCGCGGTCGTCCAGGACCTGCGCAACTATGTCGGCCAGCTCGAGCGGCACCATGTGGCCTGCGGCAGCCTGCTGGCCGACGCGCTGCACGACATCGCCGCCCGCTTCGAGGAGTTCCACGGCGTGGCGGTCCGGCTCAGCCTGCAGCCCGGCCTGGAGCTGGGCGACCGCCTTGCCGCCGAGGTGCTGCACATCGTCCGCGAGGGCTTGAGCAACGTGCACCGGCACACCCGCGCACGCGAGTGCACGCTGACCCTGTCCTGCGAGGCGAACCGGCTGCATATCCTCATCGGGAATCCGCGCGATGGCGCCGATCCATGCCCGGCATTTTCGCCGCGCTCGCTCCTCAAGCGGGTACAGGCCCTGGGCGGGGAGATCGAGGTGCGGGCGGCCGCCGGCCCGAGCACGCTCGTGCGCATCGCGATTCCGCTCTGAGCCCGATGACGATGCCCCTGCGGATACTGCTCGTCGACGACCACGATATCGTCGTCTGGGGGCTGCGCCAGCTGATCGACGGCCAGCGCCCGGCCATGGAGGTGGCCGGCACGGCGCACTGCGCCGAGGAGGCGCTGGCGGCGGCGCGCAGCCTGCAGCCTGACCTGATCGTGCTCGACATGCAGGTAGGCGACAGCGATGGCGCCGCGCTGATTCCGGACCTGCTCGCGCTGTGCCCAGCACGCATCCTGGTCCTGACCGGTGTGCGCGACGAGCGCCGCCTGGACGACACCATCATCCAGGGCGCCCGTGGCCTGGTCATGAAGGATGCGCCACCCGAGCTGCTGCTGCGCGCAATCCGCAGCGTCGGACAGGGAGAACTCTGGGTCGACCGCGCCACGAGCGGACGCTTGCTCGATCGCCAGCGAGGAGTCAGAGGCGATGGCGCGGGCGGCAGGGACAAGTACGGCACGCTCACGCCGAAGGAGCGTGAGATCGTGGGCAAGGTGGTCGAGGCTTCCGGTGCGGGCAACCGCGAACTGGCACGCATGCTGTTCATGAGCGAACACACGCTGCGCAATCACTTGTCCTCGATTTACCAGAAGCTCGAGGTCGACAACCGGCTCAAGCTGTATGTCGACGCCGTCAAGAACGGCTTCGTGAAACCCTGACGCGAGCGCGCCAGGCCGCGGCCGCGGTCAAGCCTTCAGGCCAGTACTTTCCTGAGCCAGGCCGAGATGTCCTGCACCTCTTCGAAGCACAGCGAATGCTGCATCGGGTACTCGTGCCACTCGACCTGGTAACCCAGGCCTTTCAATACGTCGCGCGACTGTTCGGCGCGGATAAACGGCACCACGTGGTCCTGGCGCCCGTGGGCCATGAGGATCGGGGTGTCGATGCTCTCTTCGGTGCGCTCGTGGGCGACCTTTTCGTTGAGCGGCAGGTAGCCCGACAGGCAGAGCATGCCGGCCAGCTTTTCCGGGTGGCGCAGGCCGGTCTGCAGGGTCATCGCGCAGCCTTGCGAGAAGCCGGCCAGGATGATCTTCGAGGCCGGGATGCCGCGCGCCTTTTCGCGCGCGATCAGGGCCTCGACGTCGCGCTGCGAGTCGCGCAGGCCGGTCTCGTCTTCACGGCGGGTCAGTTCGGCGCCGGTGATGTCGTACCAGGCGCGCATGATGTAGCCGCCGTTGATCGTCACGGGAATCGTCTTCGCGTGCGGGAACACGAAACGGATGCCCGGCAAGCCCTGCAGGTTCAGTTCGCGCACCAGCGGTACGAAGTCGTTGCCGTCGGCGCCCAGGCCGTGCAGCCAGATGATCGCGGCGGCCGGGTTCGGCGCGGTCTCGATTTCGATGTTTTGCAGCAGATCGCTCATGCGTTTTCCTGGGAGGGTGGCGTGGCCGGGCGCTGCGCCGATTTTGGGCGCCAGGCGGTGGTCACGGCCGGATTGGTGTCGATATACGGGCCGCCGATCAGGTCGATGCAGTAGGGGACGGCGGCGAAGATGCCGCCGGCGACCAGCTTGCCGTCCGCGTCCCGCAAACCCTCCAGCGTTTCCTTGATTGCCTTCGGCTGGCCCGGCAGGTTCATCACCAGCGCCGCATGGGTAGGCGTTTCGCGGATCACGGCGACCTGGCGCGACAGGATCGCGGTCGGCACGAAGCGCAGGCTGATCTGGCGCATCTGCTCGCCGAAGCCCGGCATCTCCTTGGTGCCGATGGCCAGCGTCGCCTCGGGCGTGACGTCGCGCCGCGCCGGGCCGGTGCCGCCGGTGGTCAGCACCAGGTGGCAGCCGGCCTGGTCGACCAGGTCGACCAGCGCCTGCTCGATCTGCGCGCGCTCGTCGGGAATCAGGCGCGGCTCGATCCGGTAAGGCGTGGTGATGGCCGAAGCCAGCCAGTCCTGCAGCGCCGGGATGCCCTTGTCTTCATAGACGCCGCCGCTGGCGCGGTCGGAGACCGAGACCAGGCCAATGACCAGCTCGTGCGCCGGCTGTCCGTTATTCGTCTGCTGGCTCATCCTCGTCCGCCTCGTCGTCTTGCGCTGCCGGCTTCGCCTTCTTGCTCAGGTCCTTCAGGATCTGGAACAGTTCGCGGTAGGCCTTCGGCGGCTTGTTGTCGGCCTGCTCCTTGCGCGCGTTGCGGATCAGGGTGCGCAGTTGCTGCGCGTCGAGTTCCGGATGCTCTTCCAGCAGCACCGTCAGCGCCTTGTCGTCGGCGAGCAGCTTTTCGCGGCGGCGCTCGAGCGCGTGCAGCGCGGCGGTCTCGGCCTTCGAGGCGCCTTTCCAGCTGTCGATGGTGCGCTGGATGACGGCCACTTCCTCTTCGGTCAGGCTGCGCATCTTCTTGCCAACGAACTGGAGCTGGCGGCGGCGGCCCTCGTGGTTGGTGATGGTCTGGCACATCAGGATCGCTTCCTTGACGTCCTCCGGCATCGGCACGCGCTTGACGCGGTCGCGCGGCTCGGCAACGAGTTGCGCCCCGAGCTTTTGCAACTCGTCCATCTGGCGCTTGAGTTCGGACTTCGATGGGCGTTCGTATTCTTGCTCGAACTCGTTGGACTGGAAGCCCACGGAGCCGCGGTTTGGATTAGGCATGGTATTTGGATGATCCGATTGGCGCTCTGCCGATCAGTGAAAACAGTAAACGGCTGCTATGATAACTGTTTTACGGCTCGCTACGAAAAACACACATGAACGACACCGTTTTTACCCACACCCAGGACCAGTTGCGGGAACTGGCGCAGAACGTCCTTGCGTTTGCCCGCGAACAGGGCGCCAGCGATGCGTCGGTGGAGATCAGCGAGGGTAGCGGGCTGTCGGTGTCGGTACGACGTGGCAAGATCGAGACCATCGAGCAAAACAAGGACAAGGGCATCGGCGTCACCGTGTATGCCGGCCAGCGCCGCGGCAACGCGAGCACCTCCGACTTCTCGGAAGCGTCGCTGCGCGCCACGGTGGAAGCGGCCTGGAACATCGCCCGCTTCACCGCCGAAGACGATGCCGCCGGCCTGCCCGACGCCGACATGCTCGAAATGAACCCGCGCGACCTGCGCCTGTGCTACCCATGGCGCATCTCCACCGAGGAAGCGGTGGAACTGGCCCAGCGCTGCGAGAACGCGGCCTTCGAGGTCGACCGCCGCATCACCAACAGCGAAGGCGCCAGCGTCTACGTGCAGCAATCGCATTTCGTCGCCGCCAACACGCGCGGCTTCATCGGCGGCTACCCGTTCTCGCGCCACACGATGTCGGTGGCGCCGATTGCCGGCAAGGGCAATAAAATGCAGCGCGACGACTGGTACACCTCGGCGCGCGACCCGAAAAAGCTGGCCAAGCCGGAGGCGGTCGGCCGCTACGCCGCCGAGCGCGCGCTGGCGCGCCTGAACGCGCGCAAGCTCAACACCCGCACCTGCCCGGTGCTGTTCGAGGCGCCGCTGGCCGCCGGCCTGATCGGCGCCTTCGTGCAGGCGGTGTCGGGCGGCTCGCTCTACCGCAAGTCGAGTTTTCTGCTCGACACGCTGGGCAAGAGCGTGTTCCCGAACCACATCCAGATCGTCGAAGACCCGCACCTGATCGGCGAGGTCGGTTCTTCTCCCTTCGACGAGGAAGGCGTGCGCACGGTGCGCCGCAAGGTCGTCGACAATGGCGTGCTGCAGGGGTACTTCCTGTCCTCGTACTCGGCGCGCAAGCTCGGCATGAAGACCACGGGGAATGCCGGCGGCTCGCACAACCTGTCGATTACCTCGGATGAAACGAAGCTGGCCGACACCTTCGAGGGCATGCTGCGCAAGATGGGCACCGGCTTGCTGGTGACCGAGCTGATGGGGCAGGGCGTGAACTACGTCACCGGCGATTATTCGCGCGGCGCCTCGGGCTACTGGGTCGAGAACGGCGTCATCCAGTATCCGGTCGAGGAAATCACGATCGCCGGCAACATGCGCGAGATGTTCCAGCAGGTCGTCGGCGTCGGCAACGACGTGCTGGCGCGCGGCAACAAATCGACGGGCTCGATCCTGATCGAAAAGATGGTCATCGCAGGCGAATAAAACGGTACCCGCCGTATTCAACCAAAGGAACACCGTGAGCAAATTCGTTCGTATCGACAAGGAAAACAACGGAAAGAAGGCCGTCCTGCTGAACCTCGACCTGGTCGCATCGGTCGAGCTGGCGCCCCAGTCCGACCTGCTCAGTTCGGCCGACGAGAAACGGGTGTATGCCAGCTGCCTGGCGAGCGACAAGACGGTGATCGCGACCGTGCACTTCGACAGCATCGAGGACGCGCACGCCTGGATCGACACGCACCTGGGCGTGCAGCTGTAACGTCGGGATTGCGGAAGGAGCGGGTTCAGTAGGCCCGCGCCCTCCCGCTCAGGCCGCGCTCGATGCGGCCGTGTCTTCCTTGTCCACCTTCTGCAAGGCGCGCTCGACGATCGCCGCCAGTCCGGCCAGCTGGAAGGGTTTGCGCAGCAGCATGTCGTCGTCGATGACCTGCTCGATCGCCTTCATGTCGGCGTAGCCGGTGGCGATGATCATCGGCACGTCCGGCAGCAGCACGCGGGCGCGCCGCACCAGCTCGGCCCCGGTCATGCCCGGCATCAGGTAGTCGGTGATGATCAGGTCGGGCTGCGCGCGTTCCAGTTCGCGCAGGCCGGCCTCGCCGTTCGGCGCCTGCGCCACGGTGTGGCCGAGCGCCTGCAAGGATTCGACCATCGATTCGCGCACGAAATCGTCGTCCTCGACCACCAGGATGCGCGCGCCCGGACGCGGCGGCGCCGCGGTCGCGGACGGCACCGGCGCGGCATCGGCGCTGGTGCCGGCGGCGCGCAGCCAGATTTCCACCGTCGTGCCCACGCCGCGCTCGCTGAGGATGCGCGCCGCGCCGCCGGACTGCTGGGCCATGCCGTAGACCTGGGACAGGCCCAGGCCGGTGCCCTTGCCGACGCTTTTCGTCGTGAAGAAGGGCTCGAACACGCGCGCGGCGATCTCGGGCGGCATGCCTTCGCCGCTGTCGGTGACCGCGATCCGGACATACTGGCCGGCCGGCAGCAGGTCCGCGGGCGGCGCCGCCGGGCCCGCCTCGAAGCGCAATTCTCCGCCGCCGTCCATTGCGTCGCGGGCGTTGATGGCCAGGTTGAGCAAGGCCATTTCCATCTGGTTGCGGTCTGCCATCACGCTGCTGCCCGGCGTTTCGACGGCGAAGTGCAGGCGGATGCTCGAGCCGAGCGAGGTGGCGACCAGTTCCTGCACGCCTTCGAACAGCAACTGCACGTCGAGCGGGCGCAAGTCGAGGGTCTGGTTGCGCGAGAAGGCCAGCAACTGGCTGGTGAGCTTGGCGCCGCGCTGGCAGGCGCGGCGCGCCACCTCGGCGCGGCTCCTGGCCACCTCGTCCTTCGACATCAGGAGGATCAGGTCCATGCTGCCCTGGACCACGTTGAGCAGGTTGTTGAAGTCGTGCGCGATGCCGCCGGTGAGGCGCCCGATCGCTTCCATTTTCTGGAGTTGCACCATTGCCTGCTGCACCCGCTCGCGCTCGATCACTTCGTTCATCACGCGGTCGTTGGCCTGGGCCAGCGCGCGGGTGCGTTCCTCGATGCGCGCCTCCAGCGTCTCGTTCAGGTGCACCAGCGCTTCCTGGCTCTGGCGCAGGCTCGAGGCGGTGCGCTCGCGGTCGGCCAGCACGTCGCGCGAGCCGTATTGGCGGCGCCGCGCGCGCAGGGCCGAGGCCACCGCGCTGCGCAGGGTCTGGGCATTGAGCGGGCGTTCCAGCAGGACCACGTTGCCGAGCTGGTTGATGCGGGCGCGGGCACCGTCCGGCGCCATCCCGATGACCTTGCCAAGAAGTACGACGAAGGGGAAATCGGACCAGGGCGGCTGGCCCTCGAGCCAGGCGCGCAGGCGCGTCAGGTCGACGTCGGCCAGCGCTTCCTCGGCCACGATGGCCGCGCCGGCGCCGGCCTCGATGTGGGCGACGAAGGCCTCGAAGCCGGGCATGATGTCGCAATCGAAGCCGTCGTCGGTCAGGACCGAACACATGACATCGGCATCGCGCCCGCGCGGCGCGAACACGAGGATGCGTTCTTCGGAGGTGTTATTCAGCGGCATGGAGAGGAGTCGGCATCATCGCCGTCGTGCCGCGATAGCTCGGCAGCCCCGTCAGCACACCCTCGAAGCCGGCCAGCGGCTCGCCGATGCGCACCCCGTCGGGACCGAGCTGCAGTTCGTGGATGGTCAGCGCGTGGGTCGTGGTGCGGCTCTTGATGACCGTGATCGCGCGCCGCAGGCGGCCGTTCGATTCGAAAAAGCGCAGCAGCACCGTGGTGTCGGACAGGTAGCTGAGGTCGACGTCGGTGCGCACTTCGCCGATCAGGCCGTGCTGGCCCAGCACCAGGACCGTGGTCACGCCCTGCTGGTTCAGGTAGGACAACAGCTCGTGCATCTGCAGCGTCAGGTACTGCTCGCCCGGCATCGCCTGCAGGTAGGCGTTCAGGCTGTCGATGACGATGAACCTGACCCCGTCGACCTCGACCGCGTCGCGCAGCTTCTGCGCGAACTCGCCCGGCGACAGCTCGGCCGGGTCGATGTGCTGGAGGTTGAGCTGGCCGTTCTCGGCGTAGGGGCGCAGGTCCATGCCGAGCGCCGCGCTGCGCGCAAAGAAGGTGCCGAGGCCCTCGTCGAACAGGTAGAAGGCGGCCTTTTCGCCGCGTTCCATGGCCGACAGCAGGCAGCGTGCCGAGAGCGTGGTCTTGCCGATGCCGGAAGGCCCCACGATCAGGGTGTTGGTGCCGCGCACCAGGCCGCCGCCCAGCAGCTCGTCGAAACCTTGCGATCCGCTCGAGCTGACCTCGGGCGTGAAGTCGCGCATGTGTTCGGCCGCCACCAGGCGCGGGAACATGGTGATGCCGCCGGTATCGAGGTTGTAGTCGTGGTAGCCGCCGCGAAAGCGGATGCCGCGCATTTTGATGATGTTGACCCGGCGCCGCTCCTTGCCGAATTCCTTGGCGATCTGTTCGAGGCTGATGACGCCGTGGGCGATGCTGTGCAGATGCTGGTCGGAGGCGCTGGTTTTGTCGTCCAGCAGCAACACGGTGCAGCCGCGCGCGCCGAAAAACTGTTTCAGGGCGAGGATCTGGCGCCGGTAGCGCAAGGGATTCTGCGCCAGCAGCCGCATTTCCGACAGGCTGTCGAACACCACGCGCACCGGTTTCAAGCGGTCGACCTGGTTCATCACGTTGCGCGTCGTTTCGCCGAGTTCGACTTCGGACGGGTGGAACACCGACTGCTGGGCGTCGATGTCGAGCGCCTGGTCGCCGGCCAGTTCGAACACCGAAAAGCCCTCGATCGACCAGCCGTGGCTGGCCGCCACCGCGCTGAGTTCGGCGGCGGTTTCGGACAGGGTGATGTACAGGCCGCTCTCGCCCTTGGCGACGCCGTCGAGTAAAAATTGGAGGCCGAGCGTGGTCTTGCCGGCGCCGGGCGAGCCCTCGACCAGGTAGATGCGTTGCGGCGTCAGGCCGCCGGCCAGGATGTCGTCGAGTCCGGCAACGCCGGTCGACATGCGTGGTCCTGGAAGCGCCGCGGGGCGCGCTGGAAAGTCGGAATTCATGGTACGGCCTATTGAAGTGGCCGGGACCGATACCGAAGCTCGCCCGACCGGGTAGGTGGCGCCGGATACGTCACGGCGCTCTGCAAGGAGCAATTATAGTGTGCTTCGGACAGCCTGCGGCGCCCCGCTGTGCGCGGCAGGGCGGGCCGAAAAAAGCTCAGGCCGGCTCGATACGGCTCAGGCGCTGGCCGTAGATGCCCCAGCTGACGTCGACGCCGTCGACCTGGCCGCGCAGCGCCCAGCCGGTGCCGATCTTCTCGACCGTCACCGGGGCTTCGATTTCCTTTGCGACCTTGGCGGCCCAGCCCTCGGCCGCGCCGCGGCCCTTGAACAGTTCCTGGCCGTTGTAGATCACGGTGGCGTCGAAGACGGGGGCGGAAAAGATGGTCATGGTGCTTCCTTCAGGGGGAAAAACGCCCCGGCAGGCGGGGCGTTCGGTTTTATTTGATCGCGTCACGTAGTGCGCGGATCGACTGCAGCACCGGCTGCAGCACCGCCGCGCCGAGGCGGGCGCTGCGCGCGCCATCCCAGCCGACCAGCGGGTCGGGGTCGTTGGCGTTGTCCTTGAACGGCAGTTCCAGCGTCAGCGACAGGCAGCCGAAGGCGTGCGTGATGTGGGGCGAACCCATGGTCAGCGTTTCTTCCGTGTAGGGCGTGGCGCCGTAGCCGTGCACGTCCTGGAAGTCGGGGCTGGCGATCTTGAAGTCGTCGCTGAAACGCTGTTGCGCGGCAGCCTGCTCGGCGGTGAAGTTCGGCAGGGATTCGCTGCCGGCGATGAACACGTAGGGCAGGCCTTCGTCGCCGTGCACGTCGAGGCAGAGGTCGACGCCGGTCTCGTGCATCTTCTGGCGCACCAGGAACACTTCCGGGCTGCGCTCCATGCTCGGGTTGAGCCACTCGCGGTTCAGGTTGGCGCCGGCGGCGTTGGTGCGCAGGTTGCCGCGTACCGAGCCGTCCGGGTTCATGTTCGGCACCACGTAGAACACGGATTCCTTCAACAGCTGGCGCCCGAAAGGATGCGCCGGGTCCAGCAAGGCGTCGAGCATGCCTTCGACGAACCACTCGGCCATGGTCTCGCCCGGGTGCTGGCGCGCGATGACCCAGACCTTCTTCTTACCCTCGGCAGGCTCGCCGATGACCAGCATGTTCAGGTCGCGGCCGTCGACGGTCGAACCCAGGTCGAGCATGCGCACGTTCTCGCTCATCTGCGCGCGGTCGAGCAGCTCGAGGTGGCGTTCCCACGAATACGGCTCGAAATAGGCGTAGTAGACGCTGTCCATGCCCGGGGTGTGCTCGATGGTGAGCACGTCGCCGTCGAACGAGGTCGGCACGCGGAACCAGTTGATGCGGTCGTAGCTCGCCATTGCGTTGTAGTCTTCCCAGCCCTTCGGGTAGGCGGCCTGGCCGGCGTTGAGCAGGCGGATGGTGCAGGCCTGGCCCTGCGCGCCCTGCAGGCGGAAGTAGAACCACTGGGTGATGTCGGCGTGCGAATCCTTGCGGATGTTCAGGTCGATGGCGCCGGCGCTTGTGGCGTTGACGATCTCGATGGCGCCAGCGTCGAACTGGCTGCTGATCTTGATGGACATGGTAGGTTCCATTGATTGCGTAAAGCCGAGATGATACTCCGTTTCGTGGGCGGGAAAGGGAGCGCGACGGATCATGTCGTGTACCGCGTGCGCACGAGTGCGCACCCTACAACGGCGATCATCCGCGCAATCCGCCGAAGCGCTGATAAAACGCCTCGTCCGCCGCCGGCGCGGCCTCGTCCTCGCGTTTGAGCACCGCATCGACGTGCACCTCGGCCTGCGCGCACACCAGGCCATAAATCGCGCGCGCCACCTCGTAGGCGTCCGAGCCCGGCCACGGATCGGGCAGCAGCTCGATCGGCAGCAGCGGGTCGTGCAGCTGCAGGCGGCGGTAGGCGTGGATCAGCAGCGAGCGGATCACGAAGGCGTCGGCCGGGGCGATCTCGACCTGCTCGCGCAGCAAGGCCAGCAGCGGCGTGAACTTCCCGATGAACTCGACATAGCTGCGCGCCACCGCCGTCAGGTCCCAGCCGTCCTGTGCCAGTTCCGGCAAGGGGCGCGAGCCGGCCCCGGGCAGCTCGTTCGCGGTCAGCACGAACACGCGGCCGGTGGCGCGCGTGCGGTCGAGCGCGTCGCGCAGCCCCTCGGTGTCGGCCGCCGGATGGGCCAGCAGGCCGGGGCCGAGCATGGCGAAGCCTTCCCACTCCAGCTCTTTCTTCACCGCCGAGCGCAGCTCGCCGTCGATGCTGCCGTTGGGTGCCAGCACCAGCGTCCAGCGCCCGTCCCAGTGCAGGCCGGGCGGCGCGTAGACGCGGCGGTCGGCGCGCTGGAAGCGCGGCAGCGATTTCGGATCGAAACCGTAGCGGCTGCGCCGTCCCTCGCGGCTGGCGTTCAGCCAGCCTTCCTGCACCAGCCGGAACACGCTGGTGCGCACCAGGCGGTCGGTCACGCCGAGCGGTGCCAGCAGTTCGATCAGGCTGCCCAGCCAGACCGCGCCGCCGTGGGGCGCGACGGTGTCGCCGAACACCGTCATCACGAGCGATTTCGAGCGCGGTGGTTCAAGGGCGAGCGAGTGGGCGATCCACTCCGTGCTGGTCAGTTGTTTCATGCGGTCCCGGTGAATGAGTAGCGGCCTATTGCTTCTGGATATGATTCAAAATTTTGGTGTACATCCCGAATTCTGTATCGTATTATCTCCTCACGATGTTTGCAATGGGAGACTGACCATGTATGCGCAACTGGTGGAAACGGGCCTGAAAAAGGTCCAGAGCGAAGAAGACATGAGCCTCGAAGAACAGGCCTTCCAGGCCCGGGTCGACGCGGGCGTGAAGATCGAAGCCAAGGACTGGATGCCGGAAGCCTACCGCAAGACCCTGATCCGCCAGATTTCCCAGCACGCGCATTCGGAAATCGTCGGCCAGCTTCCGGAGGGCAACTGGGTGACCCGTGCGCCTACCCTCAAGCGCAAGTCGGTGCTGCTGGCGAAGATCCAGGACGAAGCCGGCCACGGCCTGTATTTATACAGCGCCGCCGAAACCCTGGGCGTCTCGCGCGACGAGCTGCTGGCGGCCCTGCATTCCGGTAAAGCCAAGTACTCGAGCATCTTCAATTATCCGACCCTGAGCTGGGCCGACATGGGCGCGATCGGCTGGCTGGTCGACGGCTCGGCCATCATCAACCAGATCCCGCTCTGCCGCTGCTCCTACGGCCCGTATGCGCGCGCCATGATCCGCGTCTGCAAGGAAGAGTCCTTCCACGCGCGCCAGGGCTACGACATCATGATGAGCCTGGCCAAAGGCACGCCGGAACAGAAGGCGATGGCCCAGGATGCGCTGAACCGCTGGTGGTGGCCCTCGCTGATGATGTTCGGCCCGTCCGACGCCGAATCGGTCAACAGCGCGCAATCGACCAAATGGCGCATCAAGCTGTTCTCGAACGACGAACTGCGCCAGCGCATGGTCGACCAGACCGTGCCGCAAGCCGAATACCTGGGCCTGACGATCCCCGACCCCGACCTCAAATGGAACGCCGACACCGGCCACTACGAGTTCGGCGAGATCGACTGGAGCGAGTTCCACAACGTCCTGAAGGGCAACGGCCCCTGCAACCGCGAACGCCTGCGCACCCGCGTAAAAGCCTGGGACGACGGCGCATGGTTCCGCGATGCGTTAGTCGCCCACGCCGACAAGCAAGCCGCGAAGAAGGCCGCCGCGTAACGAAGGGACGTAGGGTGGACGGCTTCGCCGTCCACGCGTTCAAGCGGCTTACGCCTACCCGAACGCTACAACGTCCAAAAAATATTCCTGAATCACCGGAGACAAGCATGAGCAAAGAATGGCCCCTGTGGGAAGTTTTCATCCGCAGCCAGCACGGCCTGGCCCACAAGCACGTCGGCAGCCTGCACGCCCCTGACGCCGAAATGGCGATCAACAACGCGCGCGACGTCTACACCCGCCGCAACGAAGGCGTCTCGATCTGGGTCGTGCGCGCCGCCGACATCGTCGCCTCCAGCCCGGCCGACAAGGAAGCCCTGTTCGAGCCCGCCAACAGCAAGGTCTACCGCCACCCGACCTTCTTCCCGATGCCGGAAGAAGTGAAAAACCTGTGAGTACGGCCATGGATGCAAAGACCCAGTATCTGCTGCGCCAGGGCGACAACGCCCTGATCCTGTCGCAGCAACTGTCCCAGCTGTGCGGCAAGGGCCCGGCGCTGGAAGAAGACATGGCGCTCACCAACGTCGCGCTCGACCTGCTCGGCCAGACCCGCATGTGGCTGACCTATGCCGGCGAGCTCGAAGGGCAGGGGCGCGACGAGGACCGGCTCGCCTTCCACCGCGACGCCCACGAATACCGCAACGTCCTCCTCGTCGAGCAGCCGAACGGCAGCTATGCGGACACGATGATGCGCCAGTTCCTGTTCGATACCTGGCACTACTTCCTGATGCAGGGCCTGACCAGGTCGAGCGACCAGCGCATCGCCGAGATCGCCGAAAAATCGCTCAAGGAAGTGACTTACCACCTGCGCCGCAGCGGCGACCTGGTGGTGCGCCTGGGCGACGGCACCGATGTCAGCCACGCGAAGATGCAGGCCGCGCTCGACGACCTGTGGATGTACAGCGGCGAGGTGTTCATTTACGACGAGCTCGATAACGCAATGGTCGAGCAGGGCATCGCGCCGGCAAGCGAAGGCCTGCGCGCCGCTTTCCTGGAGCACGTGGGCGAGATCCTGCTTGAGGCAACATTGACGATGCCGTCGCCGGACGCCTGGATGCAGCGCGGCGGCAAGCAGGGCCGCCACAGCGAGCACCTCGGCTATATCCTGGCCGAGATGCAGTTCCTGCAGCGCGCCTATCCGGGAGCGCAGTGGTAATGATCGCCCAGCCCGTCACGCGCGAGCAGGTCTGGGCCTGGCTCGGCGAGGTGCCCGACCCCGAGATTCCCGTGATCTCGATCGTCGACCTCGGCATCGTGCGCGAGGTCGATATCGCCAACGGCGAGTGCGTCGTCACCATCACGCCTACCTATTCCGGCTGCCCGGCGATGCAGGTGATTGCCGAATCCGTCACCGAGGCCCTGCACGCACGCGGCCTGGAAAACGTGAAGCTGGTGAACCGGCTGTCCCCGGCCTGGACCACCGACTGGATGAGCGAGACCGGCAAGGCGGCCTTGAAAGGCTATGGGATCGCACCGCCGGTGCAGCAGGCGATCGATATCAGCGGCCTGCGCAGCGGACGCCGTGACAACATCAAGCGCGGCGCCTTCAAGGAGCCCGAGATCGCCTGCCCGAACTGCGGCTCGACCCACACCCAGCTGACCAGCCAGTTCGGCTCGACCCCGTGCAAGGCGTTGTACAAATGCCTCGACTGCCGCGAGCCTTTCGATTACTTCAAGTGCCACTAGTGGCGTAAGCGACCATGAGCAAATTCTATCCACTCACCGTGGCCAAGGTGAAGCACGAGACGCGCGACGCGATCGCCGTCACCTTCGCCGTGCCGCCCGAACTGAAATCGACCTTCGCCTACCAGCAGGGCCAGCACCTGACCCTGCGCGCCCTGATCGACGGCGAAGACGTGCGCCGCTCGTATTCGATCTGCTCGGCGGTGCAGGACGAGCAGTTGCGCGTGGCCATCAAGCGCACGCCCGGCGGGTTGTTCTCGAGCTGGGCCAACGAGCACCTGCAGCCGGGCGCCACGCTGGAGGTGATGCCGCCGATGGGCCACTTCAACGTGCCGCTCGAACCCGACAGCGAGCGCCACTATCTCGCCTTTGCGGCCGGCAGCGGCATCACGCCCATCCTGTCGATCATCAAGACCACGCTGCAGGCCGAGCCGAAGAGCCGTTTTACCCTGGTCTACGGCAACCGGGCGTCGTCGTCCGTCATCTTCCGCGACGAGCTGACCGACCTGAAGGACCTGTACATGGGGCGCCTGAAACTGGTCTATGTGATGAGCCGCGAGCAGCAGGACATCGAACTGTTCAACGGCCGCATCACCGGCGAGAAGTGCAGCGCCTTCTTGCAGCACTGGATCGACATCCAGGACATCGACATCGCCTTTATTTGCGGCCCGGAAGACATGATGCACGGCGTGTCCAAATCCTTGCAGGAAGCCGGCATGGCCAAGGAAAAGATCCGCATCGAGCTGTTCGCCGCCAGCATCCCGAAACACGAACATAAACCGCGCCCGGTAGCGGCAGGAACGCACCAGCAGACCGAAGTCACCGTGATCATGGACGGCAGCGCCGCCAGCTTCACGATGGACAAGGACAAGGAATCGATCCTCGACGCGGGCATCCGCGCCGGCATCGACATGCGCTACTCCTGCAAGGGCGGCGTCTGCTCGACCTGCCGCTGCAAGGTCGTCGACGGCAATGTCGAGATGGACGTGAACTATGCGCTGGAAGACTACGAGGTCGCGCGCGGCTTCGTGCTGTCCTGCCAGGCTTTCCCGATCACGGACAAGGTGATCGTCGACTTCGACCAGCACGATTAAAAAAAACCAGGAGACACGCATGAGCTACGAATCGATCCTGTTCAGCATTGAAAACGGCGTTGCCGTCCTCACCCTGAACCGTCCCGACCGCCTGAACAGCTTTACCCAGGCCATGCACCTGGAGGTGCGCGACGCGCTCGACAAGCTGCAGGCCGACAAATCCGTGCGCGTGCTGGTGCTGACCGGCGCCGGCCGCGGTTTCTGCGCCGGCCAGGACCTGGGCGACCGCGCGGTGGCGCCGGGCGCGCCTGGCGTGGACCTGGGCGAGTCCGTCGAAAAATTCTATGCGCCGCTGGTCATGACCCTGCGCAGCCTGCCGCTGCCCGTGATCTGCGCCGTCAACGGCGTGGCCGCCGGCGCCGGCGCCAACCTGGCCCTGGCCTGCGACATCGTGCTGGCCGCCAAATCGGCCAGCTTCATCGAAGCCTTCTGCAAGCTCGGCCTGATCCCGGACACCGGCGGCACCTGGCACCTGCCGCGCCTGATCGGCATGGCGCGCGCCACGGGCCTCGCCATGTTGGGCGACAAGCTCCCGGCCGAGAAGGCGGAAGAATGGGGCCTGATCTGGCGCTGCGTGCCCGACGAAGCGCTGATGGACGAAGCGATGGCGATGGCCGACCATTTTGCGACGGCACCCACCAAGGGCCTCGCCTTTACCAAGAAAGCGCTGCAGGCGAGCTACGCCAATACCCTGCCGGAACAGCTGCAACTGGAAGGGCAGATGATGCGCGAACTCGGCTACAGCCACGACTACCGCGAAGGCGTCGCCGCCTTCGTCGCCAAGCGCCCGGCGCAATTCAAGGGAGAGTAAGGATGGAAGGCCTGGCAAAGAATAGCGTCGTCGCCGTCATCGGCAGCGGCGCCATGGGTTCCGGCATCGCCCAGATCGCGGCGGCCGCCGGCCATCAGGTGCGCCTGTTCGACACCCGCGAGGGCGCCGCCGCGAAGGCCATCGGCGAGATCGGCAAGGTCTACGCCAAGCTGGCCGACAAGGGCCGCATGGGCGCGCTTGATGCCGATCTCGCGCGCGAGCGCCTGCAAGCGGTCGACAGTCTCGAGGGCGTGCGCGAAGCGGCGATCGTCATCGAAGCGATCGTCGAAAACGTCGAGGCCAAGCGCAAGCTGTTCGTCGACCTGGAAGCCATCGTCGACGAAGGCTGCATCCTGGCGACCAACACCTCCTCGATCTCGGTGACGGCGATCGCCGCACCCTTGAGCCGTCCGGAACGCCTGGTCGGCATGCACTTCTTTAACCCGGTGCCGCTGATGGCGCTGGTCGAAGTGATCAGTGGCCTGGCCACCGACAAGGCCGTGGCCGATACCGTCTTCGCCACGGCCCAGGCCTGGGGCAAGGATCCGGTGCATGCGAAATCGACACCGGGCTTCATCGTCAACCGCGTCGCCCGGCCGTTCTATGCCGAGGCATTGCGCCTGCTGCAGGAGGGCGCCGCCGATGCGGCCACGCTCGACGCCGTCATGCGCGAGGGCGGCGGTTTCCGCATGGGCCCCTTCGAGCTGATGGACCTGATCGGCCACGACGTCAACTTCTCGGTGACGCAATCGGTGCACGCCGCCTATTACGGCGACGGGCGCTTCACGCCCTCGGTGCTGCAGCAGGAAATGGTGAACGCCGGCTTCCTCGGCCGCAAGACGGGGCGCGGCTTCTATCGCTATGGCGACGACGCGGTGAAGCCAAGCGTGCAAACCGAGCCGGCCCAGCCGCGTCCGAACGCGGTGGCCATCAGCGTGGCGCGCGAAGTGACGACCAGCGTGCTGTCGCCGATGGAAGCGCGCCTGGCCGCCGCCGGCTTCACGGTCGCGCACCGCGAGCCGCTGCACGGCGCCGAGAAGAACGAGGCGCCGGCCTTCCATTGCAACGGCGCCGCGATCTTCCTGAGCGACGGCCGCAGCGCCACCGAGCGCGCCGCCGCCAATGGGCATGCGAACACGGTCGTCTACGACCTGCTGTTCGACCACGCGAAGGCGACGCGGATTGCCCTGGCGCGCGCCGACCAGTGCAGCGATGAGGCTTATCACGCCGCGGTCGGCCTGTTCCAGGCGGCCGGCTTCGAGGTCACGCGCCTGGACGACGTGCCGGGCATGGCCGTGATGCGCACCGTCGCCATGCTCGCCAACGAAGCGGCCGACGCCGTCAACCAGGGCGTCTGCAGCGCGCACGCGGTGGACATCGCGATGCAAAAGGGCGTGAATTACCCGCGCGGGCCGCTGGCCTGGGCCGATGCGGTCGGTATCGCGCACATCGTGACGACGCTCGCCAAGCTCGGCGCCACCTATGGCGAGGAGCGCTACCGCGTCTCGCCGCTGCTGCGCCGCAAGCTCGCCGCCAACCCAGCGGAGCCGCGTTTCCATGCAGTGTGATCCCCAGTCGCTGGCCGAACTGGCCGGCAAGACCATGTACGAGCGCGATCCTGCCAGCCAGGCGCTGGGCATGACCCTGGACGCGATCCGTCCCGGCTATGCGCGCATGGGCATGCGGGTACGCGCCGACATGCTCAACGGGCATGCGACCTGCCACGGCGGCTACATCTTCATGCTGGCCGACAGCGCTTTTGCCTTCGCCTGCAATTCGCACAATTTCAATACCGTCGGCGCCGGCTGCACGATCGACTACCTGGCGCCGGGCCGCGAAGGACAACTGCTGGTGGCCGAAGCCGTCGAGCAGGCCTTGCAAGGTAAAACCGGCGTCTACGACGTCACCGTGACGGACGGTGAAGGGCGCACCATTGCGCTATTTCGCGGCAAGTCGCACCGCGTGAGCGGCATGGTGGCCGACGTTCCCGCCTGATCCGACATCCCCGAAGGAGATCCAGATGGTCCAGCGTATTCCAATGCCAGGTGAGCTCGAACCGATCGAGCGCGCCAGCCGCGACGAGCTGCAGGCGCTGCAGCTCGAGCGCCTGAAGTGGTCGCTCTCCCATGCCTACGAGAACGTGCCGCACTACCGCCAGGCCTTCGACGCGGCCGGCGTGCATCCGAGCGACCTGAAGACGCTTGCCGACCTGGCGAAATTCCCGTTCACCGACAAGAAGACCCTGCGCGACAACTACCCGTTCGGCCTGTTCGCGGTGCCGCGCGAGCAGGTGGTGCGCGTGCACGCCTCGTCCGGCACCACGGGCCGACCGACCGTGGTCGGCTACACCAAGAAGGACATCGACACCTGGGCCGACGTGGTGGCGCGCTCGATTCGCGCGGCGGGCGGGCGTCCGGGCGACATGGTGCACGTCGCCTATGGCTATGGCCTGTTCACGGGCGGCCTGGGCGCCCACTACGGCGCCGAGCGCCTGGGCTGCACGGTGGTGCCGATGTCGGGCGGGCAGACCGAAAAGCAGGTGCAGCTGATCTGCGATTTTCAACCGTCCATCATCATGGTCACGCCCTCGTACATGCTCAACATCGTCGAGGAGTTCAAGCGCCAGGGGATCGATCCGGCCCGGTCCTCGCTGAAGGTCGGCATCTTCGGCGCCGAGCCCTGGACCGACGCCATGCGCCGTGCCATCGAACAGGAAGCGGGGATCGACGCGGTCGACATCTACGGCCTGTCGGAAGTGATGGGGCCGGGCGTCGCCAGCGAATGCATCGAGAGCAAGGACGGCCCGGTCATCTGGGAAGACCATTTTTATCCCGAGATCATCGACCCCGACACGGGCGAAGTGCTGCCCGACGGCGCCGAAGGGGAGCTGGTCTTCACCTCGCTCTCCAAGGAAGCGCTGCCGATCATCCGCTACCGCACGCGCGACCTGACCCGCCTGTTGCCGCCGACCTCGCGTTCGATGCGGCGCATGGGGCGCATCACGGGCCGCTCGGACGACATGCTGATCATCCGCGGCGTGAACGTGTTTCCGAGCCAGATCGAGGAACTGATTTTAAAAATGCCGGCGCTGGCGCCGCAGTACCAGCTGGTGGTGGCGAAAGAGGGCAACCTCGACACGCTGGCCGTGTTCGGCGAGTTGCGCGAAGCCGGCGCGCCGGCCGACACGGTCGAGGCGCTGTGCCGCGAACTCCAGCACTGCATCAAGACCTATGTCGGCGTGAGCACCAAAGTGACCCTGATGCCGCCGATGGGCATCGAACGCACGCTGACCGGCAAGGCCCGGCGCGTGGTGGACCAGCGTCCCAAGAATACCTGACGAGGAGACTGAATCATGATCGACGCATACATCTGCGATGCCATCCGCACCCCTTTCGGCCGCTACGGCGGCGCGCTCGCCTCCGTGCGCGCCGATGACCTCGCCGCGCTGCCGATCGCCGCGCTCATCGAGCGCAACAAGGGCGTCGACTGGTCCATGGTCGACGACCTGTACTGGGGCTGCGCCAACCAGGCGGGCGAAGACAACCGCAACGTTGGCCACATGGCCGGCCTGCTGGCCGGACTGCCGCCCGAGGTGCCGGGCAATACCATCAACCGCCTGTGCGGCTCAAGCCTGGACGCCGTGGGCCTGGCCGGCCGCGCGATCCGCGCCGGCGAAGCGAACCTGATCATCGCCGGCGGCTCGGAGAGCATGACGCGCGCGCCTTTCGTGATGGGCAAGGCCGATTCCGCCTTCTCGCGGGCGGCGAAAATCGAGGACACGACCATCGGCTGGCGCTTCGTCAATCCCTTGATGAAGGCGAAGTACGGGATCGACTCGATGCCGGAGACGGCCGAGAACGTGGCGCGCGACTTCAACGTCGGCCGCGCCGACCAGGACGCCTTTGCCATCCGCAGCCAGCAGCGCTGGGCACGCGCCAACGCGGCCGGGCTGTTCAAGGACGAGATCGTGCCGGTCACCCTGCATTCGAAGAAAGGCGAGTCGCGCGTGTTCGACACCGACGAGCACCCGCGTCCGGACACCACCATCGAAGCGCTGGCCAAACTGAAGGGCGTGGTCAGCCCGGACGGCAGCGTCACCGCCGGCAACGCCTCGGGCGTGAACGACGGCGCCTGCGCCTTGCTGATCGCCTCCAGCGCGGCCGCCGACCGCTTCGGCCTGACGCCGAAAGCGCGCATCGTCGGCATGGCCACCGCGGGCCTGGCGCCGCGCATCATGGGCTTCGGACCGTCGCCGGCGACCAGGAAAGTGCTGGCGCAGACGGGCTTGAGCATCGGCCAGATGGACGTGATCGAACTGAACGAAGCCTTTGCCGCCCAGGGCCTGGCCGTGATGCGCGACCTGGGCCTGGCCGACGACGCCGCCCACGTCAACCCGAACGGCGGCGCGATCGCCCTCGGCCACCCGCTGGGCGCCTCCGGCGCGCGCCTGGTGACCGCCGCCGTGTACCAGCTGCAGCGCAGCGGCGGGCGCTACGCGCTGTGCACGATGTGCATCGGCGTCGGCCAGGGCATCGCCCTCGTCATCGAGCGGGTGTAAGGAGAACCGAGGTGGTCAAAGTCTATGAAATCGACGGCGTGCGCCCGGTCGTCCACCCCAGCAGCTACGTGCACCCGACGGCCGTGCTGATCGGCGACGTCATCGTCGGCCCGCGCTGCTACATCGGCCCGCTCGCCTCGCTGCGCGGCGACTTCGGGCGCCTGATCCTGGAAGAGGGCGTCAACGTCCAGGATACCTGTGTGATGCACGGCTTCCACGATGGAGAGACCGTGATCGAAGTCGACGGCCACATCGGCCACGGCGCGGTGCTGCACGGCTGCCGCATCGGGCGCAATGCGATGATCGGCATGAACTCGGTCGTGATGGACAACGCCGTGGTCGGCGCGGAGTCGATCGTCGCCGCGATGAGCTTCGTGAAAACCGGCATGGTCATCCCGCCGCGCAGCATGGTGATGGGCATGCCCGCGTGCGTGACGCGCACGCTGCGCGACGACGAAATCCAGTGGAAGAGTTTCGGCACCCGCCAGTACCACGAGCTGGCGGTGCGTTCCCTGAACACCATGCGCGAGGTCGAGGCCTTCACCGAGATCGAAGCGAACCGCCCCGCCTTCGACTTCAGCGCCACCGGCAAACACGCCCCCAAAAAGTAGGGTGACACCTGTGTCCACGCGGTACGCCGCCTGCACACCACCCGCGCAAACAGTCCCGAGGAGACAACAACATGCCACAAGCAAGCACCCTGCAAAGCTGGATCGGCGGCCGCTGGATCGGCCAGGAAGCCCACACCCCCCTGCACAGCGCCCTCGACGGCCAGCTGGTCTACCACACCCACGCCGAGAAAATCGACTTCGACGAGGCGATCACCTATGCCCGCAAGACGGGCGTGCCGGGCCTGATGAAGCTCGACTTCCAGACCCGCGCCCAGCGCCTGAAGGCCCTGGCCCTGTACCTGATGGAGAGGAAGGAAGAGCTGTACGAGATCTCGCACCTGACCGGCGCCACGCGCGCCGACAGCTGGGTCGACGTCGAAGGCGGCATCGGCACCCTGTTCGCCTACGCGAGCATGGGCGGGCGCGAGCTGCCGTCCTCGAACGTGCTGCACGAAGGCCCGGCGATTGCTCTGGGCAAGCGCGGCGGCTTCGCCGGCACCCACATCCTGGTGCCGCGCGGCGGCCTCGCCGTGCACATCAACGCCTTTAATTTCCCGATCTGGGGCCTGCTCGAGAAATTCGCGCCGAGTTTTCTGGCCGCGATGCCCTGCATCGGCAAGCCCGCGACCGCGACCAGCTACCTGACCCATGCGGTGGTCAAGATGATGCATGAGTCGGGCCTGCTGCCCGAAGGCGCGCTGCAGCTCGTGATCGGCAGCACCGGCGACCTGCTGGATCGCCTGACCGGTTTCGATGCGGTGACTTTCACCGGTTCGGCCGACACCGCCGCCAAGCTGCGCGCCAACCCCAACCTGATCCGCGAATCGGTGCCGTTCACGGCCGAAGCCGACTCGCTCAACTGCGCGATCCTGGCGCCGGACGTCACGCCCGACGACCCGGAATTCGACCTGTTCGTGAAAGAAGTGGCGCGCGAGATGACCGGCAAGGCCGGCCAGAAGTGCACGGCGATCCGGCGCGTCATCGTGCCCGAGCAGCACGTCGATGCGCTGGGCCAGCGCCTGCGCGACCGGCTCTCGAAGATCGTGGTCGGCAACCCGAAGATGGAAGGCGTGCGCATGGGCGCGCTGGCCTCGATGGACCAGCACCGCGACGTGTCGGAACGGGTCGAGATGCTCGCGCGCGGCAACGAGATCGTCTTCGGCGCCCAGCACGGCTTCAACCCGGTCGGCGAAGGCTGCGCGAACGGCGCCTTCTTCGCGCCGACCCTGCTCCTGTGCCGCAACGCGGCGATCAACGCCGCCGTGCACGACATCGAGGCTTTCGGCCCGGTCAGCACGATGATGACCTACCGCGACATCGACGAGGCCCTGCACCTGGCCGCACTCGGCCGCGGCAGCCTGGTGACCACGCTCGCCACGAAAGATCCGGCGATCGCGGCGCACGCGGTGCCGATCGCAGCAAGCTCGCACGGGCGCGTGCACATTCTCGACCGCGAGGCGGCGGTCGACTCGACCGGCCATGGCTCGCCCTTGCCGCAGCTGAAGCACGGCGGCCCGGGGCGCGCCGGCGGCGGCGAGGAGTTGGGCGGCATCCGCGCAGTCAAGCACTTCCTGCAGCGCGCGGCGGTGCAGGGCTCGCCGACCATGCTGACCGCCGTCACCGGCGAGTATGTGCGCGGCGGCGCGGTCAAGGAATCGGAGATCCACCCCTTCCGCCGCCATTTCGAGGACCTGGAAATCGGCCACTCGCTGCTGACCCACCGGAGAACGGTGAGCGAAGCGGACATCGTCAATTTCGGCGGCGTCTCGGGCGACTATTTCTATATGCACTTCGACGAGATCGCGGCGAAAGACACCCAGTTCGGCAAACGCATCGCCCACGGCTACTTCGTGCTGTCGGCGGCGGCCGGCCTGTTCGTGTCGCCGGCGCCGGGCCCGGTGCTGGCCAACTATGGCCTGGACAACCTGCGTTTTGTCGCGCCGGTGGCGATCGGCGACACCATCCGCGCCCGCCTCACCTGCAAGCGCAAGGTCGACCGCAACCGTACCGACGAACTGGGGCGCGGGCAGGGCGTGGTGGCGTGGGACGTGCAGGTGACGAACCAGGACGACGAACTGGTGGCCAGTTACGACATTTTGACGCTGGTGCAGAAACGCGCCTGAGGACCGGGCCGTGCCTGAGGTTTCAGGCACGGCCTCGACTGGCAATGCTGTGCTTGCTGGGGAAGGGCGCGCTCGGCCTCGCCAGGCGCCTTACGGCCGGCCGGCAAAGGCGCGCGGGTGGCGCAAGCTGGCTTGGCAGGGCAGGGCCCTGCCGGATGTCAGCGCCGATTAACGACGCAGGTTCGAAGGCGCGCGGGACACGATCCGTTCGATCAGCGCCGCGTCTGCTCCTGCACAGCTCAGGAAGAGCCGGGCAGCACCGGCCCCTGCAACACCTTGAATGATTTGCGCCCGGTACACTGCTTGGGCCATTTCGAAATTCTTCCTGACATAACTCGCGCTCCTTGAAACAACAGGCGTGTCCCGGTAATACCGTTCTGGCGTCTCAACTGCGTGCAATACTGCATTGGTTGTCATGATGTTCTTCATTCCTCATAAATAGAGCGCCACGGCCCGCTCTGCCACAGCGAGACGATGAGCCGTCGCCAACGCATGCGCTGGCGCTCCAGATGGTCCTACTTCACTACGAAGTCAGCGATATGCCTGCTTTTGCAGGAAAATGCCGGCACTCGACCGTACCGGCGCTCCGCGCTTGGGCACGCCGAGAGCTCCCAATCATAGATGAGTTCTGCCGAGGGCGGCGCTTGATTGAAAGTCAACTCATTGCAAGTTTAGATGCACTAAGACAACTCTAATCGTGCAGCCAGGTGCAAGCACCGTTGTCTTGCGCACGCGTATTATTTGATGCAGCACAACAGCTAACGTCATGCGAGGCGCGCAAGGCCAAGGCGTGCATAATGTAGCCTGGAGCGACTAACAAAGCCTTCATGGCAAGGCGCGGCGTTGAAGACAGTACGCCTGTACGGCGAGACGCTGCAACGCAGCCATGGAGGTTTTGTTAGGCGCTCATCGTCGTCCCCTTCCAATGTCCTCACTTGCCATGGAGCGTGTATGTCGCGGTTAGACCTGAGCAGTATTCCCGTATTGAGCGGCACCGGTTATCCCGAAGCTTTCGCCGAGGCAGTCAACGGCCGCAGCCGGCAGGCGCTGGGCGAGGCGGGCGGCTTGACCCAGTTCGGCGTCAACCTGGTCGAATTGAAACCGGGCGCGGCCTCGTCGCAGCGGCACTGGCACACCCATGAGGACGAGTTCGTCATGGTCGTGTCCGGCGAGCTGACGCTCATCACCGACGAGGGCGAGACCTTGATGCGCGCCGGCGACTGCGCAGCCTTTCCGGCCGGGCGGCCGAACGGCCACCACCTGGTCAATCGCGGCTGGGGCAATGCCCTGTTCCTGGCGGTCGGCCCGAATGTGCCCGAGGACAAGGCCACCTACCCGGACATCGACCTGATGTACGACGGCGCCAGCGGCAGCTACACGCACAAGGACGGCACGCCCTACCCGCAGCGCGGCGATGCGGCCGTGCCCATGGGCAGCCCCGGTATCGAGGAGCATACGATCGGCCAGCGCGTGGTGCGCACCGATCCGCATCCGGAGGACCGCGGCTGAGCTGCCGCGGCGCTGCCTAGTCGAGCTTGCGCTCGTAGCGGTCGCGGATCACCTGGCTGATGAAGGTCGACAGGCCGCTGCCGAGCGTGGCCAGGCGCTGCATCTCGGCGATGTTGTCGGCGCCGGCGCTCTGGTCGGTGTACAGGTAGCGCTCGCCGCCGCTGAAACGCACCGTGATCGAGCGGTCGCCGATCTCGTAGGCGAGCACGCCGGATTCGCCGCTGAGGTTTTTGTAGCGTTGCATCACGTTCCCCTGCGCTAAGATCTTGTCGGGATTCTAGCGAGGGGAGGGAAGCGCGTCGGTGGTCGTCTTAACCGTGCGCGCAAGGCCGCCGGCTGCTCACACACCCAGCAGCTCGATGCAGGCAAGGCTGATCGCACCCAGGCCCAGCAGCGAAGACACGACCACGGCCACCACCTTGCCGCCGGCGCGCAGCACGGCGCGGGCGTCGACGCCGAGCCCGAGCGCCGCCATCGACATGACCGTCAGCAGATTCGCCGCCGCATGCGCCGGCCCCAGCGCCGCTTGCGGGATCCAGCCCAGCGTACGCAGGCACAACAGCAACAGGAAGCCGAGGATGAACCAGGGCACCAGGTGCGCCAGCGACGGGCGGGCAGGGCCGTTGCCGCGGCCGAACACCGACAGGAACAGCACGACCGGCCCCAGCATCAGCACCCGCACCAGCTTGACCAGGGTGCCGATGTGCACGCTCGCAGCCGACACCGGACTGGTCGCCGCCAGCACCTGCGGCACCGCGTAGACGGTGAGGCCGGCGAACACGCCGTACTGCACCGGCGTGAACGCGAGCAGCTCGACCAGCAGCGGCAGGCCCAGCACCACGACGACCCCGAGCACCGCCGTAAACGCGATCGATGCGGCCACGTCCTTGCCGTCGGCATCGATGACCGGCGCCACCGCGGCAATCGCCGAGTTGCCGCAAATCGAATTTCCGCAGGCGATCAGCAAGGCCAGCTTGTTCGGCAGGCCGGCGGCGCGCCCGATCCCATAACTCAGCAGGATGGCGAGCACGACCACGGCGGCAATGCCGGCGATCAGTTCCACGCCGTTTTCCAGCAAGGCACCGGCGCTCACCGATGCGCCCAGCAAGACGACGGCGATCTCGAGCAGCAGCTTGGCGCCGACCTGGATGCCGGGCTCGAAACGCGGGTCGAGCGCATGCAGCGTGCGGATGCCGGTGCCGAGCAGGATGGCCAGCACCAGGCTTTCAAGCCAGGCCCGTCCGAAGAGCTGGACTTCGAGCTGTTCCAGCAGCGACGCTGCCAGGGTGACACCGGCGCACAGCAGCAGCCCGGGCAGGGCGGTGCGCAAGGAAGAGAAAGCGGTCTTCATCGTTTTTCTTATATCGATATACGTTGACCGCATAAGTATGTCCTGCGGGAATCGTTCGGTCCATCTGATAATATTGAACGATTCATTCACCTGAAGCGAACGATGACCCTTGAGCAATTGCGTATCTTTGTCGCCGTGGCCGAACGCCAGCACCTGACCCAGGCGGCAGCGGCCCTGTCCCTGACGCCGTCGGCCGTGAGCGCGTCGATCAAGGCCCTGGAAGAGCGGTATGGCACCACCTTGTTCCACCGGATCGGCCGGCGGATCGAGCTCAGCGAAGAGGGCAGCATCTTCTGCGAGGAAGCGCGCCGCACGCTGGCGAGCGCGCGCGCCGCCGAGGCGACGCTGGCCGAGCTCGGCGAATTGCGGCGCGGTTCGCTGTCGATCCACGCGAGCCAGACCATCGCCAGCTACTGGCTGCCGGCGGTGCTGGTGCGCTTTCGCCAGGCCTACCCGGCGATCGACCTGCTGCTGGAGATGGGCAATACGGAGAACGTGGCGCGGGCGGTGCTGGAAGGCGTGGCCGACCTCGGCTTTGTCGAAGGCGCGATCGACGATCCGGCGCTGTCGAACGAGGCGGTCGGAGAGGACAGGATGGTGATTGTGGTCGCGCCCGGGCACCCCTGGGCGGACGGGCGCGCCTTGCAGGCGTCGGACTTGCGCGCCGCGCGCTGGATCTTGCGCGAGCCCGGTTCCGGCACACGCTCGGCCTTCGAAGCGGCGCTGGCCGCGCAGGGCATCGCGCCCGGCGAGTTGCAGGTGGCTCTCGGCCTGCCCGCAAACGAGGCGGTGCGCAGCGCCGTCATGGCCGGGCCGTTCGCCACCGCCATGTCGGAACTGGTGGTGGCCTCGCAGTTGCAGGCGGGTTTATTGAAAACGGCGAATTTCGAGCTGCCGGTGCGCAGCTTTTCCTTGCTGCGGCACCGGGCGCGTCACCGCAGCCGCGCGGCGGCGGCCTTCGAGGCGTGCATGCGCGGCGACGAACCGACCTGAATCGGATCAGCCCTTCAACTGCCCGCGCACCCGTTCGATCGCGCGGCGCACCTGGTTCGGCGCGGTGCCGCCCACGTGGTCGCGCGCCGCTACGGAACCTTCCAGCGTCAGCACGGCAAACACGTCGTCCTCGATCAGCGCAGAGAATTCGCGCAGGCGCTCGAGCGACATTTCCGACAGGTCGCATTGGGCAGCGTCGCAGGCGCGCACGGCATGGGCCACGGCTTCGTGCGCGTCGCGGAAGGGCAGGCCCTTCTTGACCAGGTAGTCCGCCAGGTCGGTCGCCGTCGCATAGCCTTGCAGGGCGGCGGCGCGCATGTTGTCCGGCTTGACGGTGATGCCGCCGGCCATGTCGGTGAAGATGCGCAGCGTGTCGAGCACGGTGTCGACGGTGTCGAACAGCGGTTCCTTGTCTTCCTGGTTGTCCTTGTTGTAGGCCAGCGGCTGGCCTTTCATCAGGGTCAGCAGGGCGGTCAGGTGGCCGTACACGCGGCCGGTCTTGCCGCGCGCGAGCTCGGGCACGTCCGGGTTTTTCTTTTGCGGCATGATCGACGAGCCGGTGCAGAAGCGGTCGGCGATGTCGATGAAGCCGACCCGTGGGCTCATCCACATGACCAGCTCTTCCGACATGCGCGATACGTGCATCATGATCAGGGAGGCGGCGGCCGTGAATTCGATCGCGAAATCGCGGTCCGAGACGGCGTCGAGCGAGTTGTGGCAGACGTCCTCGAAGCCGAGCGTCTTGGCCACGCGCAGGCGGTCGATCGGGAAGGTGGTGCCGGCCAGGGCCGCGGCGCCCAGCGGCAGGCGGTTCACGCGGCGGCGCGCGTCGAGCATGCGCTCGGCATCGCGCCCGAACATCTCGACATAGGCCAGCATGTGATGGCCGAAGGTGATCGGCTGCGCCACCTGCAGATGGGTGAAGCCCGGCATGATGGTGTCGTAGTTGCGCTCGGCAAGGTCCGTCAGCGCGGCGCGCAGGCGGTTCAGCAGGTCGACCACGTCGTCGATCGCGGCGCGCACGTACAGGCGGATGTCGGTCGCCACCTGGTCGTTGCGCGAGCGGCCCGTGTGCAGGCGCTTGCCGGCGTCGCCGACCAGTTCGGTCAGGCGCTTTTCGATGTTCAGGTGGACGTCTTCGAGGTCGAGCAGCCATTCGAAGCTGCCCGCCTCGATCTCGCTGCGGATCTGCGCCATGCCGCGCTCGATCTCGGCGCGGTCGCCGGCGCTGATGATGCCCTGCGCGGCCAGCATCTCGGCATGCGCGAGCGAGCCTTCGATGTCGAACATGGCCAGGCGCTTGTCGAAGAAGACGGAGGCCGTGTAGCGTTTGACGAGATCCGATACGGGTTCGGAGAAGCGTGCCGACCAGGCTTCGGCTTTTTTGGAGAATTGTTCGGTCATGGTGGGTTCCGGTTGATTTACTGGATTATAAACGCGCACCCTGTGCACTGCCTGACAGGCGCCATCGTAGCCACATGACAAGGAAGCGAAAATCAACGATGATTCGATTGTTTAACTTGTGCAAGGTGGAGAGAACGATGAAACGATGGATCACGCTCGGGCTGGCCGCCGCGATCGCAGGCAGCACAGGCGCAAGCCTGGCGCAGCCGCTGCACCCCGTCCCGGCGCCTGCGGCCGCGGCAAAGGAGCGGGACGGCGCCTCGGTCGACGCCATCGTCACCGCCTTGTACGACGTGATCTCGGGCCCGGCCGGCGCGCCGCGCAACTGGAACCGCATGCGCGCCCTGTTCGCGCCCGACGCCAGGCTGATGATGATCGCGCCGCGTCCGGACGGCGGCTTCGGCCTGCGCGCGATGACGGTCGAGGACTACATCAGCCGCAACATGAGCGCCTTCACCTCGAACGGCTTCTTCGAGCGCGAAATTTCCCGCACCACCGAGTCCTTCGGTCAGCTGGTGCACGTGTTCAGCACCTACGAGCTGCTGCGCTCGCCTCACGACGCCACGCCTTTCATGCGCGGCATCAACAGCATCCAGCTGGCCCATGACGGCCGGCGCTGGTGGATCGCCAACCTGGTCTGGCGCGCGGAAGACGGCGCTCTGGCGCTGCCCGATCGCTACCTGCCGGGGCATCAGCCAGCGCCGGCGCAGTAAGGCGCCAATCGAATCTTAACGTTTATACAAACGGCGCTAGAATTGGGTTTTTCGCCAGCGTGGCCAGCCCATGACTACCAACGACTCCAGTTTCGAGGTCAGCACCGACCAGGCACGGCTCGACATTCCGGTGATTCACCGCTTCCTCAGCGAGCAGTCGAGCTGGGCGGTGGGCATCTCGCGCCCGCTTGTCGAACGGGCCATCGAAAACTCGCTGTGCTTCGGCGGCTACCTGGACGGCCGCCAGATCGCCTTTGCCCGCGTGATCACCGATTTCGCGACCTTCGCCAACCTGGTCGACGTCTTCGTGCTGCCGGAGTACCGCGGCCACGGCTACGGCAAGCAACTGGTGGCCGCCGTGCTGCGCCACCCGAGCCTGCAACGCCTGCGCCGTTTCATGCTCGCCACGAACGATGCGCAGGGTTTGTATGAACGCTTCGGTTTCGTCACGCCGCGCAATCCGGAAACGCTGATGGAGCGTTACTTCCCGAACATTTATCTCTCCTGAGCGGCCTCAACACGGCGACAAGTTTCTCGAATCAGGCTTAGGCTTTGGGTGTTCGAGAAGGAGGTCGTATGTGGCCGATCGCTGGTTCCGTTGCGCTTGCTGCTTATTTGCTCGCAAGCCTGCTCACAGCCGTGGCCGGCCATGCTGCCCAGGCCGCGGAGCTGCCGGCCTCGAAAGGCTCGCTCGTCATCATCGGCGGCGCCCTGCGTCCGGACAACGCCGCCGTCTGGGAGCGCATCGTGGCGCTGGCAGGCGGGCGCGGCGCGCGCATCGCGGTGTTCGCCTCGGCGTCGGCCAACCCCGAGAAATCCGGCGCCGCGCTGGTCGAGCGGCTCGCCAACTACGGCGCCAACGCCTTTTTCGTCCCCGTCGCCGTGCGCCTGACCGGCACCGATTACCAGGCCGCGGCCGACGACCCGAAGATTGCCGCCGCCGTACGCGCCGCGGGCGGCGCCTATTTTGCCGGCGGCGACCAGGCCCGCATCACGCGCGCCCTGCGCCGCCCCGACGGCAGCAATACCCTGGTGCTCGACGCGCTCTGGGACCTGTACCGGCGCGGCGGCGTCATCGCCGGCAGCAGCGCCGGCGCCGCCATCATGAGCAGCACCATGTTCGGCAACCCGAAGCCGGTACTGGCCACCCTGAAGCTGGGCCTGACCGATGGCCAGGAAATCACGCAGGGCCTCGGCTTCATCGGCAACGACGTGTTCGTCGACCAGCACCTGCTGGTGCGCGGGCGCTTCGCCCGCATGCTGCCGGCCATGCTGCAAAAAGGTTACAAGCTGGGCCTGGGCATCGACGAGAACACGGCGATGATCGTCGGTCCCAACCGCGATGTGGAGGTGGTCGGCTACAAGGGCGCGCTGGTGGTCGACTTGTCGGGCGCGAAGGCGCAGCAGGGCGCCTTCAACGTCAGCAACGTCAAGCTGAGCTACCTCGATAACGGCGACCGCTTCAACATCGCCAGCCACACTTTTACGCCGGCGCCGGACAAGGCCGACGGCCGGCTCGATCCGGCGCGCCCGTACTATCGCGAGCCGCTGTTCTCGGCCGACATCCTCGGCAACAGCACCGTGGTCGACCTGATGGGTAAACTCATCGACAGCGACCAGCCCGATGCGATCGGCCTCACCCTCGACAGCGCGCAGGGCGTGCAGCCCGAGCTCGGCTTCGAATTCCGCTTCTCGCGCACGGGCGAAAGCGTGGGCTACATGTCGGCCGCCACCGAGGCCTATTCGGTCTATAACGTGCGGCTCGACATCCGGCCGATCGTGGTCAAAAGGCCGCTCTACCAGTACAAATAGGGCAGACCCAGGCAGGGCGGATAAGCCATGGATATCGCCGTGCAAAAGTTACATGGACTTGCCTGATTTTCGCCCGCTTCCATGTTTCCTAGTTTATATTGTTTCCAGTAACTTTCGGTCACGCCGAGGATGGCTTGCGCGAAGGTGTGAACCTTGACGGAACAATTCATCGGGAACGACATCCGAAGCGAAACCGGAGGGACAGTGAGAGAGCGTGCTCTTTGGGCAGCGGTCATTGTATCGTTGGGTGTCATATTAGCCTTGTGTGAGTGGGCGCTCCAGAAAGCTGGCGACAATGCCCTGTCTGCACATCAGACGCAATGGGATTGCCTGGCTGAACAAAACCACAGGCTGGCAGCTTGCCGGCCAGGATTGGCGCTCCCGATGGAAGACATGGATTACTGTCCGGAGGCGGTCCAGGTCTGCAAGAAGAAGCATGTTTATCAAGCTGCCGAGCGTGCCGACGAGGCGTACCTGGCCTGGTATCCGCGCAGGGGCTTTGTCATCGCGTCAATGTTGGTGGCAACTGGCGCCCTTGTATTGCGCCTTGCCGGCTTGCAGCTCATGCGATGGCGACGTAGCCGGGCGCGCGGCAGGCCGCCCTGATATTCGGAGCGTCGTGCTCGCGGCGCCGACCAGGCGATGGCCAAGGCGCAATCGCTCGGGAGCGCGACCTTGCCCGCAGGCCCCATGCCAGGATTACAATGCCGGGATTCGATTTCCCGAGGACACTCCATGCTTCGATCCCTTTCGCGCCTGCTCGCCGCCGCTACCCTGTCCGCCGCCGCTCTGGCGCAGGCTGCCCAACCGGCCACCGTCCGCGTCGACTACACCCACAGCGGCAATGCCCTGTCCGACAGCTACGCCCTGGAGCAGGTGCTGATCGAACCGCTGCCCTGGCCGGGCGACACGGCGAAAAACCTGGACGACACGAATCGCGGCCAGAACCGGGTCGAGGTGGTCGACGCAAAGACGGGCGATGTGCTGTATTCGCGCGGCTTTTCCACCATCTTCGGCGAGTGGCGCACGACGGACGAGGCGAACAAGATGAGCCGGGCGTTCCAGGAATCGGTGCGTTTTCCCAAACCGGACCGGCCGGTGCGGGTGCGCATTTTGAAACGCGACGAGCGCAATGCGTTCTCGGTCGCCTGGAGCGTCGAGATCGACACCGACGCGCTCGAGGTGGTGAGGAAGCAGCCGCCGCTGCCCGTGAAACCGATTCCGGTGCGGGTCAGCGGGCCGTCGCCGCAGAAGGTCGACCTGCTGATCCTGGGCGACGGCTACACGCAGGCGGAGATGGCCAAGTTCGAGGCCGATGCGCGGCGCCTGTCGGCGCACCTGTTCTCGGTCTCGCCGTTCAAGGAGCGCGCCGACGATTTCAACGTCTGGGCACTGGCCATGCCGACCCGCGAGTCGGGCGTGTCGCGTCCCTCGACCGGCGTGCACCACGCCTCGGAACTCGGCACCCGCTACGACATCTTCGGCAGCGAGCGCTATGTGCTGACGCTGGATAACCGGGCGCTGCGCAGCCTGGCCCAGCACGCGCCCTACGAATTCATCGAAATCCTGGTCAACAACGACACCTATGGCGGCGGCGGCATCTTCGGGCAATTCAGCACGGCGGCGGCCGGCAACGCCTGGGCCGATTACCTGTTCGTGCACGAGTTCGGCCACCATTTCGCCGGCCTGGCCGACGAGTACTACACCTCGCCGGTGGCCTACGCGGCCAGCAGCACCCGGATGGAGCCGTGGGAGCCGAACGTCACCGCGCTGCGCGACCCGACCCAGTTGAAATGGAAACGCCACGTCAAGGCCGGCACGCCGCTGCCGACGCCCTGGCCCAAGGCGCAGTACGAGGAAGCATCGCGCGCCTACCAGAAGCGGCGCGCGGCGCTGCGGGCGCAGAACCGGCCCGAGAGCGAGATGAATGCGCTGTTCCGGGAAGACCTGGCCGCCACGCGCGCCCTGTTTGCAAAACAGCCCTACCGCCACGCGATCGGCGCCTTCGAAGGCGCCAACTACGAGGCAAGCGGCTACTACCGGCCGGCCATGCAGTGCCTGATGTTCGACCGCAGCGAGGCCTTCTGCCCGGTGTGCCAGGACGGCATCAGCGACATCATCGACTTGTACGCCGGGCCTGTGCGCCGATGATGCCGCCTTGGTCGCAAATGTAACTGCGAATGTAAGCTTTGTAACGCGGCTGCAATCTGTGGGATGGCGAACAGACCCTTGCGGGGCGGCGGGACTATTCTGGGGTCAACACTTAGCAAAAAGTTAAGACTCGGGCCCAGACCCGCACCCACCATCGCATCGAAAGGAAGCACCATGAACAAACTGCTCGCCACCCTGATCGCCGGTTTCCTGGCCACCAGCGCCTACGCCCAGACTGCCGTTACGACGACGACCACCACCACCGCGCCGCACACCGCGGTCACCCAGTCCACCACCGCCAACACCGAAGCCGTCGTCAAGGCGGAAGCGCGCGCCGAGGAAGATGTCGCCAAGGCCGAAGCGAAGGAAATGAAGGCCGCGGCCAAGGCCGACGAAAAAGCGTCCAAGGCGATTGCCGACGCCCAGGAAAAGAAAGCCAAGGCCCATGCCAAGGCCGTGAAGGCGCATGCGAATGCCGCCGAGAAGATTACCAAGGCCGACCCGGAAGACCGCGCCAAGGCGATCGCCAAGGCCGAGGAAAAGGTGTCGGAAGCGAACTTGAAGGCCGAGAAGACCATGATCAAGGCAGACGAGAAGTCGCTCAAGGTCCAGGTTGACGCCGCCGCCGACAAGGCGACCGCCGCGGCCAAGACCGAGCAGGTGCGCGCGGAGGCGATGGCCGACGTGCACAAGGCGGCGGCCAAGAAGTAAGCCGCAGCCAGACAAGCAAATGCCGGCGTAAGCCGGCATTTTTTTTCAGGTAGCGATGGAAACCGTAGGGCGGACGGCTTCGCAGTCCACGCGTTCAACCAGGGTATGCAATGCAGTGAATCGGTGTGCACCGGTGCGTTGAACGCGTGGACGGGAAACCCGTCCACCCTACATCACTCGCCGGTCGAGCGCATCGCCAGGTCGGTCGCCTTCAGCTTGGCCGACAAGGGTTTGCCCTTGCGCGCGCGCTTGCCGAAGTGCGGTTCCAGCCCGGACGCGAACAGCTCGACCACGCGCGGCTTGGAGCCGGCCCAGGTACCGATCACGTTGACGCCTTTCTGGCTGATCGGCTGCGCCGCCAGCAGCGTTTCCTTCGGATCGAGGTCGATCAGGGTCACGCCGCGCCCGCCGTTGGTGAGCACCTTCATCTCGTCGATGCCGAACACCAGCACCTTTCCGCTGCTCGACAGGCAGGCGACGGCGCCGGCATGATCAAGCACGACGCGCGGCGCCAGCGGCACAGCGCCGGCGTCGAGCGTGATGAAGGACTTGCCGCCCTTCAGGCGGCTGACCATGTCGCCCGCCTTCGAAACGAAGCCGAAGCCGTTCGAGGCGGCCAGCAGCAGGCGCGTGTCGGCCGGGCCGGCAAAGTAGTGCAGCAGGCGCACGCCGCCCGACAGGTCGACCAGGGTCGTGATCGGCACGCCGTCGCCGCGCGCGCCGGGCAGGGCGGCCACCGGCACCGAATAGGTCTTGCCGTTGTCGCCGATGCCGACCAGGGAGTCGACCGTGCGGCACTCGAAGGCGCTGCCCAGCGAGTCGCCCGCCTTGAAGGTGAACTGGGCCGGGTCGTGGCCGATGCCGGTGCGCGCGCGCACCCAGCCTTTTTCGGAGATGATGACCGTGACCGGCTCGTCGATGATCTTCTGCTCGGCCGTGGCGCGCTGCGCTTCCTCGATCAGGGTGCGGCGGTCGTCGCCGAACTGCTTCGCGTCCGCCTCGATCTCGCGGATGATCGTGCGCTTCATGGTCGACGGGTTGGCCAGGATGTCTTCCAGCTTGTCCTTCTCGCCGCGCAGCTGCGCCAGTTCCTGCTCGATCTTGATCGCTTCCAGGCGCGCCAGCTGGCGCAGGCGGATTTCCAGGATGTCCTCGGCCTGGCGCTCCGACAGCCGGAATTCCTCGATCAGGGCCGCCTTCGGCTCGTCCGAGTTACGGATGATGGCGATCACCTTGTCGATGTTCAGGAGGACGATTTCGCGGCCTTCCAGGATGTGGATGCGGTCGTTGACCTTGCCCAGCCTGAACTCGGTGCGGCGCTTCACCGTCACGAAGCGATAGTCGATCCACTCCTGCAGGATGTCGTTCAGGCCCTTCTGGCGCGGGCGGCCGTCGCCGCCGATCATCACCAGGTTGATCGGGGCCGAGGTCTCGAGCGAGGTATGCGCCAGCAGCAGGAGCATGAACTCGTTCTGGTCCAGGTTCTTCGACTTCGGCTCGAACACCAGGCGCACCGGCGCCTCGCGGCCCGATTCGTCGCGCATCGTGTCGAGCGAATTGAGGATGGTCTGCTTGAGGGCGATCTGTTCCGGCGTCAGCGTCTTCTTGCCGAGTTTTACTTTCGGATTGGTCAGTTCCTCGATTTCCTGCTGCACGCGGGCGGCGGAGGTGCCCGGCGGCAGCTCGGTAACCACCGCCTGCCACTGGCCGCGCGCCAGTTCCTCGATCTTCCAGCGTGCGCGCACCTTGAGCGAACCGCGGCCGCTGGCGTACATGTCGGCGATCTGCGAGGCCGGGGTGATGATCTGGCCGCCGCCCGGGAAGTCCGGACCCGGCATCAGGGTGATCAGTTCCGCGTTCGAGATCTTCGGGTTGCGGATCATGGCGACCGTGGCTTCGGCCACTTCGCGCAGGTTGTGCGAAGGGATCTCGGTGGCCAGGCCGACCGCGATGCCGGAGGCGCCGTTGAGCAGCACCATCGGCAGGCGCGCCGGCAGCGTGCGCGGCTCGTTGGTCGAGCCGTCGTAGTTCGGCTGGAAGTCGACCGTGCCCATGTCGATTTCGTCGAGCAGCAGGCGCGAGATCGGGGTGAGTCTCGCTTCCGTGTAGCGCATCGCCGCGGCGCCGTCGCCGTCGCGCGAGCCGAAGTTGCCCTGGCCGTCGATCAGCGGGTAGCGCAGCGAGAAGTCCTGGGCCATGCGCACCAGGGCGTCATAGACCGACTGGTCGCCGTGCGGGTGCAGTTTGCCGAGCACGTCGCCGACCACGGCCGCGGACTTGCGCGGTTTCGCCGTCGGGCCAAGACCGAGTTCGTTCATCGCGTACAGGATGCGGCGCTGCACCGGCTTCTGGCCGTCGGCCACGTCGGGCAGGGCGCGGCCCTTCACGACCGAGACCGCGTAGTCGAGGTAGGCGCGCTCGGCGAAGGTCGACAGGGTCAGCGTTTCGATGTCGTCGGCCGGAGCCGCGGCTTGTTCGAAGAGGTTTGCTTGAGTCATAGTTCAGTTTGTTCGATTGTTTTGATGGTGTACCGCGTGCGCATGAATGCGCACCCTACGGGTCACATCGCGCACCATCAAATATCCGCTTCGGTTTCGTTCCCGTGTTCCTCGATCCACGCGCGGCGGGCGGCGGCTTCGCCTTTGCCCATCAACATGTTGAAGCGCGCGCTCGATTCGCCGTGGTCGAAGCCGCCCAGCGCCACCGGCAGCAGGCGGCGCGTGTCCGGGTTCATCGTGGTTTCCCACAGCTGCTCGGCGTTCATCTCGCCCAGGCCCTTGAAACGCGAGATGTTCCACGAGCCTTCCTTGAGGCCGTCCTTTTTCAGCTTGTCCTCGATCGCCAGCAACTCTCCGTCGTCGAGCGCGTACAGTTTCTGCAGCGGCTTCTTGCCGCGCGGCGGCACGTCGACGCGATACAAAGGCGGGCGCGCCACGCAGATGTGGCCGTGGTTGAACAGGGCGGGGAAGTGCTTGAAGAACAAGGTGAGCAGCAGCACCTGGATGTGCGAGCCGTCGACGTCGGCGTCGGACAGGATGCAGATCTTGCCGTAGCGCAGACCGGTCAAGTCGGGCGAATCGCCGTGCGAGTGCGGGTCGACGCCGATCGCCACCGAAATGTCGTGGATCTCGTTGTTCGCGAACAGGCGGTCGCGGTCGGTTTCCCAGGTATTCAGGACCTTGCCGCGCAGCGGCAGGATGGCCTGGTATTCCTTGTCGCGGCCCATCTTGGCGGAACCGCCCGCCGAGTCGCCTTCGACCAGGAACAATTCGTTGCGGGTGAGGTCGGTCGATTCGCAGTCGGTCAGCTTGCCGGGCAACACGGCCACGCCCGAGGATTTTTTCTTTTCGACCTTTTGCAGCGAGCGCATGCGCGACTGCGCCTGCTTGATGACCAGCTCGGCCAGCTTCTTGCCGTACTCGACGTGCTGGTTCAGCCACAGTTCGAGCGGCGGTTTCGTAAACGTCGAGACCAGTTTGACGGCGTCGCGCGAGTTCAGGCGTTCCTTGGTCTGGCCCTGGAATTGCGGGTCGAGCACTTTTGCGGATAACACGAACGAGACGCGTGCGAACACGTCTTCCGGCAGCAGCTTGACGCCTTTCGGCAGCAGGCCGTGCAGTTCCACGAAGCCCTTCACGGCGCCATATAAGCCGTCGCGCAGGCCGGACTCGTGCGAGCCGCCGCTGGGGGTCGGGATCAGGTTGACGTAGGATTCGCGCACCACGCCGCCTTCCTCGTTCCAGGCCACGACCCAGGCCGCGCCTTCGCCTTCGGCGAAGCTTTCGTCGCCGGCGGGCGCATAGGCCGCGCCTTCGAACAGCGGGATCAGGGTCTGGCCGCTGGAACTGGCGTTCAGGGCTTCGAGCAGGTAGCCGCGCAGGCCCTCGTCATAGCGCCAGGTCTGGACTTCTCCGGTTTTTTCGATGGTCAGCGTGACGGTCACGCCCGGCAGCAGCACTGCCTTCGAGCGCAGCAGGCGCTGCAGGTCGCCCATCGGGATGTTCGGCGAATCGAAATATTTGCCGTCGGGCCAGGCGGTGACGCGGGTGCCGTTCTTCTTGCCGCCGCGCTCGAACGGGCTGGAGCTCAAGGGTTCGATCACGTCGCCGTCGGCGAAGGTCAGGCGGTGGATGCCGTTGCCGTCGTCGTCGCGGCGCCAGACCGTGATTTCCAGGCGCTTCGAGAGCGCGTTGGTGACGGAGACGCCGACGCCGTGCAGGCCGCCCGAGAAGGCATAGGCGCCGCCCGAGCCCTTGTCGAACTTGCCGCCGGCGTGCAGGCGCGTGAACACGATCTCGACCGTGGAGACGCCTTCTTCCGGGTGGATGCCGACCGGGATGCCGCGCCCGTCGTCCTCGACGGTCACGGAGCCGTCCGCGTTGAGCGTGACGCCGATGTTCTTGCAGTAGCCGCCGAGCGCTTCGTCGGAGGCGTTGTCGATCACTTCCTGGATGATGTGCAGCGGGTTCTCGGTGCGGGTATACATGCCCGGACGCTGCTTCACGGGTTCGAGTCCCTTGAGGACACGGATGGATGATTCGCTGTAATCGGGTGCGGGTTTCTTGGTTGCCATGCTGATCAGGTTTTGTCGAATGCCTGCGCATTCTATCTTGTCATGAGGAAAAAGCAGGAGCGGCGTGACGGATTGTTCTTGTCAACGCGGAGAAACGTGACTAGATTGATACGCACGGTTGCTAACGCGGTAGCGGCAGCGGGGCAGCCCTGGAAAACCATCGAGAGAGGGCGTGGGCCGAGGATGATACTGTACATGCATACAGTTATTATCGCAAGCTTGGCGTTCCTGGCGCGATCCGAAGCACAACGGCAGGCACGCTTCCCAGGTGGCGCGAACCGGATTTTATATCATGCATGCACAGAAAATTCCGACCGCGGTCCGCCTGCTCGGATTCGAGCCCTGCGAACGCGAACACCTGCGCGCGCTGCTGGCCGCCGCGCCGCGCGCCGGGCCGGTCTACGCCTGCCTGCATGAGGACAGCCTGCAGGAGCCCGACCTCGTGCTGGCCGACGGCGCCAGTCCCGCCGCCCTGGCCGAGCTGAACGGCATGCGCTGCATCCCGCCGGCCCTGCTGGTCGGCGGCAGCGAAGGCGACGGCTATGCGCACCTGGTGCGGCCGCTGCAGCCGGAGGTGCTGCACGAAGCGCTGGCGCGGCTGCTGGCCGAACGCCAGCGCGCCCTGGCGGTGCTGAGCGCGCGCGGCGCGCCGCTGCTGGCCGAACGGCGGCGCTGTCCGCGGCTGCGCCAGGACGACGCCATCGAGAGCGCCCTGCGGCGGCGCCCGCCACGCAGCGGCAAGGTGCTGATCGTCGACAAGGGCGGTGCCTTCCGCGACCATCTGGCCGGCCTGCTCGGCGAGCGCCGGCTGCCGGTCGCCTGGACCGACAGCGCGCCGATGGCGGTGCGCCTGTGCGACGAAACGCCGGTCTCGCTGGCGATGATCAATACCGCGGCGCCGAACATCGACCCGTATGCCCTGAGCCTGGCCATCAAGTCGCAGGAAGGAGCGGGGCGTACCGCAGTGGTGCTGCTGGTCGGCAAGGCCTTCCCCTACGACAGCGAGCGCGCGCGCGACGCCCGCGTGCGTGGCCTGCTCGACAAGCCGGTGGCGGACCGCAGCCTGGTGGCCATGCTGCAACGCTTCACCTGACGGCCCTGCGCCCGCGCCCAGGGCGCGTAAATCATTTGTTACAACTTCGAATCGTGCGCCGCAATGGCAGGGCTATATTGGAGCCATGGCAGACGATCACCCAACGCAACGCGGCGAAGCGCCGGGCCCGCCACTGGAGCCGCGCGCCGACGCGCCGCAGCGCGTGCCCGACCGGCGCTCGACCGACGGGCCGCCGCGCTACAGCCGTCCGGGCGACACTCCGCTGTCGCTGGTCGGCCGGGTCCTGTCCTCGCGCTGGCGCAACCTGCGCGACCGCTTCAGCCGCGATTTCATGCGCCGCACCCTGCGCATCGGCGTCTCGGCCCGCATCTTTCACCCCGAACCCGGGTCCACCGGGCTGCGCAGCAAGAACCTGCAATACCTGGAAGAGTCGATCGCCCAATGGGTGATGTCGCGCGACGTGCTGGTCTTCATGATCCCGACGGTAAACACCAACGGCCTGCTTCATCCGAGCAACATCACGCTGCGCCACTATGCGCGCCATCTCGACGGGCTGGTGCTGCAGGGCGGGGCGGACGTCTCTCCGCAAACCTATTCCGAGCAGCCCACCCGTCCCGAGTGGAGCGGCGACCGCGCGCGCGACCTGTACGAGCTGGAACTGCTGCACGAATTCGTCGAGGCCGGCAAACCGGTGCTGGGCGTGTGCCGCGGCTGCCAGCTGATCAACGTCGCCTTCGGCGGCACCCTGTACCAGGACGTGGCGACCAACGTGCCCGAGGCGCTGGCCCACGTGCATAACGACTACGACGCGCACCGCCACGCGATCGAGTTCGCACCCGGTTCGACACTGGGGCGCATGTTCCCCCATGTGGAGCGGCCGATCGTCAATTCGATCCATCACCAGGCGGTCAAGGAGCTGGGGCGTGGCGTGCGGGTCGAGGCGATGTCGTATCCGGACGGGATCGTCGAGGCGATCCGCTACGAGCCGGCCGATTTCGTGATGGGCTTGCAGTGGCACCCGGAATTCCACCGCGCGGGCGGGCGCGACCTGCTCGACTGCACGCCGGTGCTCGACGAGTTTTTAAGGGCGGCGCGCGAGACCCGGCTGTAGGGCGCGCACGCCTGCAAAATCGCTTGCATCCCATCCGTCCCTTCCTCATAATGAATGAGAATCATTCTCATTTATGTGGAAAGGCACCGCCATGAAAGACCAGTTCGCCAACGACCTTGCCGCGGCAGCGCCGGGCACGCCCCAGCGGGACGCCGTCATGCTCGCTTCCCTGCTGCACCTGATGTCGCACTACACGGCGCGCGACGAGCAGGACCGTCCCTGCGTGCGCCTCGCCTCGGTCATCGAGCGCCACCTGTGCGCGCTGGCGCGCCTGCCCGAGCTCGATCCGGTGCTGCGCGCCACCTGCGAGCAGCTGTGCGAGAAGTGGGCCGGCCTGGTGGACGATGGCATGCCGCGTCCCGTCAAACGCAATTTCATCGAGCGCATCATGGGCACGCGGATGGCGAACCTCGCGTAGGGTGGACTCCCGAGTCCACGCGTGAAGCATGCGCCGCGTTGACGCACGCTTTACGCGTGGAGTCAGGAGCGGTTCGCCGCCCGCTCCACCCTACCTGCGCCGGAACCTGCGTTCGCCGCGGAACCAGTTGATCGCCGCATGCACCATCCCCTCGACGCTGCCCTCGCGCTCGTACTGCTGGCGCAGCAGCGCCGCGTCGCTGCTGCCGGCAGCGGCCGCCGCCAGGTGCTGCAGGGCATCCAGGCTGCCCAGCTCTTCGGCATATGGTTCCATCTTGCGCAGCGTGGCCAGGATGTCCTCGCGGATCGACACGTTGGCGTAGTGTTTCGGGTGCGTGATCGTGCCGTCGAGCCCGAAGCGGCAAGCCTGGAAGCGGTTGTAGTTATAGACGAGGTAGTCGTCCTCGACCGGTGGCTCCTCGCGCCGCAGCAAGAGGTCGCTGCACAGCGCCTGCAGGTAGGCCGCCAGCGCGGCGGCCCGTTCCACGGTCAGCGGGGTGTCGCAGACGCGCAGTTCGATGGTGCCGTATTCGGGTTTCGGGCGCAGGTCCCAATAAAAATCCTTCATGCTCTTGATGATGCCGGTGCGCTCCATCTTCGCGTAATAAGCCGTTTCGAACTCCTGCCAGGACAGGGTAAAGGGCGCCCGTCCGCTCATCGGGAAGGCGAACACGGAATTCAGGCGTGCCGAATCGAAATGGCTGTCGTGTCCCTGCACGAAGGGAGAAGAGCTCGACAGGGCGATGAAGTGCGGGATGTAGCGGTTCAGTGCGTGCAGCAGGTACATGGCGTTGTCGCCATTGCCGCAGCCGATGTGCACGTGCTGGCCGAACACCGTGAACTGCTTGGCCAGGTAGCCGTAGAGCGACGATAAATGCTCGAAGCGCGGCTTGGCGAAAATCTTCTGTTCCGACCAGTGCTGGAAGGGGTGGGTGCCGCCGCCGGCAATCCCGATGTTCAGGGTGTCGCCGGCCGCGACCAGGGTGTCGCGGATCTCGAGCAGCTCGGCCAGCAGCGGCGCGTAGCGCGAGTGCACGCTCGAGTTGATTTCGATCATGCTCTCCGTGATCTCGGGCGTGACGTTGCCAGGAAAGGGTTTGCGCGAGAGCAGGTGCAGCAGGTCGGGGCTGGCGGCCGTCAGGTCGAAGTCCGACAGGCTTACCAGCTGCAGTTCGAGTTCGACGCCGAAGGTCAGCGGGGTGGAGGGTGTGAAGGCTTCAAGCGGCATGGCTGGACTCCGGTCGGGTCTGCGGTGCTTCACGCGCCCACATCAGGGCGCGCTGGATGATGATCGGGCCGAACACTTCGAGCAGCATCGTCACCGCCGCAACCGACTGCAATTGCTCGACCAGGTGCACGCCGGCCAGGCGCGCATGCTCGAGCAGCAGGATGACGAATACCGACAGCGGCGCCAGCGCCACCCCGGCCAGCGCGCCCTTGCGCCAGGAGATGCCCGACAGGTGGGAAAAAGCGGCAACGCCCGCCGTCTTGGTGAGCAGGCGCGCCAGCACGATGACGACCGCCAGCAGGCTGCCGGCGACGACGTTTTCCCAGTCGAGGGTGGAGGCGGCGAACACGAACAGCAGCACGGTGAGCAATTCGCCCAGCGCCCCGAAGCCGCGCTGGGCCTGGCTGAACGCGACCCGGCGGTGGCGCGCCACCAGGCCGAAGGCGAGGGTGGCGACCACCGGCGACAGCCCGCCCGCATGGGAGATGGCCACCAGCAGGATCACGGCCAATGCAAAGGCGACGGTTGCATCCAGGCGCGGGTTCCTGAGCCCGCGCAGCAGGGCCGGCACGGCGAGCCCGAATACGGCGCCGGTCAGCAGCGACACGGCCAGCAGCACCAGGCTGTTCCAGATGGCGTCGCCCAGGTCCTCGAAGGTACGAAAAATCCAGAAGCCGATCACGACGTTGAAGGCGAACACGGCCAGCACGCAGTTCTGGGCTGTCAGGTGCAGCACGCGCTCGGTCACCTGGCCCGAGCTGCGCTGCTCGTTGATGACGCGCACCACGGTCGCCGGCGAGGTCGCCATCGCCAGCGAGGCCAGCATCAGGGCGGTGAGCTGGGGCGTGCCGAAGGCGAGCGCGATCAGGTAGACGGCCACGAAGGTGGCGAGCGACTCGACCAGCCCGCTGATGCCGATCCAGGGATTGTTTTTCAGCCAGCGCAGGTTGATCCGGTAGCCGAGTTCGAACAGGATCAGGCCAAAGGCGACATCGGCCAGCTTCGATACGGCGCCGCCGTCCGGCGCGGGCAGCACGCCGAGCTGGGGAGCGGCCAGCGCGAAACCGACGAGGCCGTAGAAACTGATGCGCGGCAAGCTCGTGACGCGCTGCCCGAATTCCCCGGCAATCCAGGCGACCGCGATCGCGAAGGGCCATGCGAGGTTGCTGAGGAAGGACAGCAGGTCGGGCATGCAAGTTCCTTGTAATCGGTAGGGAAAGCAGGTAATAAAGGACCCACAGCGGCAGGGTCGGACGCGTGCTGATCTTTTGCCGATTTTACAAGGCGGCGTAGAGGACACCCGCGCACGATTGGGCTGGTTTGCGAAGACGAGTTCGTTGTCATGGGCGGCGTCGCGCTCTAGAATGGCGATCTGCGCCGCGACGGCGGCGTCCGGCCCGGGGACTGTCTCCCTTGCCGCTCACTTTCCTTCGTTTATTCCACCATTCATTCGTCGACTTTGCCCGACGCGCCTTCATGTCTTCCCAACCGCCCCGCCAGCCGCAAGCCCGTCCGCCGATTCGCCTGACCGCCCAGGTCCTGACCTGCGTCGTGTTTTCGCTGATCGCCTTCGCCATCATCTTTATTGCGCAGGACGCACCGCGCAGCGTGTTCGTGGGGCCGATGGATTGGAGCACCCAATTCCTGTTCGGGCTTGGGCTGTCGGCGCTGGCCGCGGTGGGATCGTACGTGAGCTTCCGCCTGACGGCGCAATCGGAGGCGACCCGGAATACGATCACCGCTTACGGCAAGCTCGACCTGTCGGGCCTGAATCCCTTGTGGATCAGCCTGGCGGCGGCGATCGGCGAGGAACTGCTGTTCCGCGCGGCGCTGCAGCCGCTGCTCGGGGTGTGGATCACCTCGCTCATCTTCCTGCTGACGCATACGCCGGTGTACCAGTTCCGCAAGATCAACCGGGCGACGCTGGTGCAGGCGGCGGGCGTGTTCGGCGCCAGCGTGGCGCTGGGCTTCATTTACCAGTATGTCGGCTTGCTGGCGGCGGTGATGGTGCATGCCGCGCTGGATGTGGTGGGTTTATATGTGGTGCGCAACGTCGTGCGCCTGCAGCGATTGTAGGGTGGACACCCGTGTCCACGCCTTAAGCGGCCGCGGGTGCGCACCAAACAACGGTTACTTACTGAGCAGGCGCATGGCCCGTTCCAGCCCCTCAATGGTCACCGGGAACATGCGGTTGTTCATGATCTGGCGGATGAGGGCGATCGATTGCCGGTATTGCCATAGACTTTCCGGTTCCGGGTTGAGCCAGGCGAACTTCGGGAAGGCGTTGCAGAAGCGTGCCAGCCATTCGGCGCCGGCTTCCTCGTTGTGGTATTCGACCGAGCCGCCGGGCGCCATCACCTCGTAGGGGCTCATGGTGGCGTCGCCCACGAAGATCACGCGGGTGTCGGGCGGGTATTTGCGCAGGATGTCCCAGGTCGGGAAGCGCTCGGCGTGGCGCCGCCGGTTGTCCTTCCACAGGTAGTCGTAGACGCAATTGTGGAAGTAGTAGAACTCCATGTTCTTGAATTCGCTCTTCGCCGCCGAAAACAATTCCTCGGTGCGCTCGATGTGATCGTCCATGGTGCCGCCGACGTCGAGCAGCATCAGCACTTTGATGCGGTTCTTGCGCTCGGGCTGCATGCGGATGTCGAGGTAGCCGGCATTGCTGGCGGTGGCGCGCACCGTTTCGTCGAGCGCGAATTCATCCAGCGCGCCGCTGCGCGCGAAGCGGCGCAGGCGGCGCAGCGCGACCTTGATGTTGCGGGTGCCGAGTTCGCGCTCGTCGTCGTAATCCCGGTAGGCGCGCTGGTCCCAGACTTTCACGGCGCTGCGGTTGCGCCCCTGGCCGCCGATGCGTATGCCCTCGGGATTGGTGCCGCCGTGCCCGAAGGGCGAGGTGCCGCCGGTGCCGATCCACTTGCTGCCGCCTTCGTGGCGCTCTTTCTGTTCCTTGAGCAGCTGGTTGAGGCGATCCATCAGCTTGTCGTAGCCGAACTTTTCCAGCGCCGCCTTCTGTTCGGGCGTCAGCTCGCGCTCCATGCGCTTGATCAGCCAGTCGAGCGGGATCTGGCCCTTGCCGGTGTCGAACACGGCCTCGATGCCCTTGAAATAGCTGCCGAAGGCGCGGTCGAACTTGTCGAAATGGGCTTCGTCCTTCACCAGCGTCAGGCGCGCAAGGTAATAGAACTCGTCGAGCGAAGGCGCGATCACGCTCTTTTCCAGGGCTTCGAGCAAGGTCAGGAATTCCTTGATCGAGACCGGGACCTTGGCATTGCGCAGGGCGAAGAAAAAATCGATCAGCATGGTGTTTAATTGCCGGCGGCACGCCGGGTCAGCAGGTAATGCAGGTGGGTCTTGATTTCGATCCACTCGCCGCGCACGATGCTGTACATGACGGTGTCGCGTACGGTGCCGTCGCGCCGTGCGACGTGGTGGCGCAGTACGCCATCCTTCTTCGCGCCCAGCCGTTCGATCGCCTTCTGCGAGGCGACATTAAAATTATCGGTGCGAAAACCGACCACGGCGCAGCCCAGCGTGTCGAAGGCGTGCGAGAGCAGCAGCAGCTTGCAGCTGGTGTTGACCGCACTGCGCTGCACGCTTTTCGCATACCAGGTGTAGCCGATCTCGACCCGGCCGATCTCCGGCACGATGTCGTGGTAGCTGGTCGTGCCGAGTACCTCGCCGGACGAGGAATCGACCACCGCGAAGGCGACCCGGTTCGGCGTTTCCAGCGCCGTGTGCACATAGGCCTGGGTACGGTGCGGTTCCGGCACCGAGGTCACGCGCAGGTTCCACAGCTCGCCGTCGGCGGCGGCCAGGCGCAGGCCGTCGACGTGCTCGAGCGTGAGCGGTTCGAGCCGCACGCCGTTGAATTCGAGCGTGACCGGCGCTGCCTGGATCATCGGTTGGTCCTCGACATGGCGATCAGGCGCTCGAACAGGTGCACGTCCTGCTCGTTTTTCAGCAGCGCGCCGTGCAGCGGCGGCACCACCATCTTGCCGTCCTGGCTGTGCAGGGCCTCGGTCGGGATGTCCTCGGCCATCAGCAGCTTGAGCCAGTCGAGGAATTCCGAGGTCGAAGGCTTTTTCTTGATGCCGGGGACGTCGCGCACCTGGTAAAAACTTTGCAGCGCGGCCGCCAGCAGCTCGCGCTTGAGGCGCGGGAAGTGCACCTGCACGATGTCGGCCATCGTCTCGCGGTCCGGGAACTTGATGTAGTGGAAGAAGCAGCGGCGCAGGAAGGCGTCCGGCAGCTCCTTCTCGTTGTTCGAGGTGATGATCACCAGCGGGCGGTGTTTCGCCACCACCATTTCGCGCGTCTCGTAGACGTAGAATTCCATGCGGTCGAGTTCGCGCAATAAGTCATTCGGGAACTCGATGTCGGCCTTGTCGATCTCGTCGATGAGCAGCACCACCGGCTCGGGCGCGGTAAACGCCTGCCACAGCACGCCCTTGACGATGTAGTTGTGGATGTCGCGCACCCGCTCGTCGCCGAGCTGGGAATCGCGCAGGCGCGAGACGGCGTCGTATTCGTACAGGCCTTGCTGGGCCTTGGTGGTCGACTTCACGTGCCACTGCAGCAGCGGCATGTTCAGCGCGGCGGCCACCTCTTCGGCCAGCATGGTCTTGCCGGTGCCCGGCTCGCCCTTGATCAGGAGCGGGCGCTGCAGGGTGAGGGCGGCGTTCACCGCCAGTTTCAGGTCGTCGGTCGCGACATAGCTCTCGGTGCCTTCGAAGCGGGTGTGGGCTTGCATACGCGTTATCGTCAGGAGGAAAATCCCGAGTATATGCCAGAACTTGCGCGCCGGATCGAGGGGCGCACGACGTTGGTAGACTGCAACCTTCTGTTGGGCTAGAATCGGCAGGTTGGTACTAAGTTAAGTTTCTGTGCGGTAGCGGTATTCGATTAAAAAATCTTGCGATTCCCACCATGAAAAAACTTTTGGCAGTACTCGTTCTCGCCGGTTGCGCCGCTTCCGCGTCCGCCGCCGATGTCGTCGGCAATCCGAAGGCGGCTGCGAGCAAGATCGAAATGTGCATCGGTTGTCACGGCATTCCCGGCTACAAGACGACCTTCCCCGAGGTGTATCAAGTGCCGATGATCGGCGGCCAGTCCGCCAAGTACATCGAATCCGCCCTGCACGCCTACAAGAAGGGCGACCGCAAGCATCCGTCGATGCGCGGCATCGCGATCAGCCTGTCCGAACAGGACATCGCCGACGTCGCCGCCTACTATTCGCAGCAGAACGCCCAGAGCCGCAAGTAAGGACCACGCCATGAAAAAACTGATCATCGCGCTGGCCCTCGGCGCCGTTTCGTTTCAAGTAGCCGCTGCCGACGTCAAGCGCGGCGAAGAGCTGACCAAGAAGTACAACTGCGCCTCCTGCCACGGCGCCGATTATAATAAGCCGATCGACCCGAGCTATCCGAAGCTGGCCGGCCAGCATGCGGACTACATCGCGCACGCCCTGAAGGCGTATAAACGCGGCGGCGACCAGGCCAACGGCCGCAGCAACCCGATCATGGCCGGTTTCGCCCAGCCGCTGACCAACCAGGACATGATCGACATCGGCGCCTACCTCGCCAGCCTGCCGTCGCAACTGGTCGTTCGTAAATAAGTCGGCTGCGCCTGCAGGCGCGGTCAGTATCCGATCCCCCGGAACCGGCTCGATGGCCGGATCCGGGGGATTTTATTTTTTGCGCCGCGCGCGCTTGCACTGGAGTTTGTCTTGCAGTCCGTCTCACCCGCTTATCTGAAAACCAACCTGCTCAGCGGCCTGACCGTGGCGCTGGCCCTGGTGCCCGAAGCGATCGCCTTTGCGCTGGTCGCCCACGTGTCTCCGCTCACCGGCCTGTATGCCGCGGTGCTGGTGTCCTTCATCACCTCCGCCTTCGGCGGGCGCCCGGGCATGATCTCGGGCGCGGCTGGCGCGCTGGCCGTGGTCATGGTGGCGCTGGTCGTCGAACACGGCGCGCAATACCTGTTCGCGGCAATCATATTGATGGGCGTGTGGCAGATGCTGTTCGCGGCAGCGCGCCTCGGCAAATTCATCCGCATGGTGCCGTATCCGGTGATGCTCGGCTTCGTGAACGGCCTGGCGCTGGTCATCTTCATCGCCCAGTTCGGCCATTTCAAGGTCGACGGGCAATGGATGCAGGGCGCGCCGCTCTACACCATGCTGGGACTGGTGGCGGCGACGATGGCCGTCATCTACATCACGCCGCGCATCACGACCGCCGTGCCGGCGACCCTGGTCGGCATCCTCGCCGTGACCGTCGGCGCGGCCCTGCTCGGGATCGAATCGAAGACCGTGGGCGACCTCGGATCGATCGGCGGCGGCCTGCCGGCCTTCGCGCTGCCCGACGTGCCGTTCAACCTCGAGACCTTCTGGATCGTGCTGCCGTATTCGCTGGTGCTGGCCGGCGTCGGCCTGATCGAGTCGCTGCTCACATTGACCCTGGTCGACGAGATCACCGAGACGCGCGGCCAGCCGAACCGCGAGTGCATGGCGCAGGGCGCGGCCAACGTCGTCACCGCCTGCTTTGGCGGCATGGGCGGCTGCGCCATGATCGGCCAGAGCATGATCAACGTGAACAACGGGGCCTACGGCCGCCTGTCGGGCATCGCGGCCTCCGCCTTCCTGCTGTCCTTCATCCTGTTCGGTTCGAGCTGGATCGAGCAGATCCCGCTGGCCGCCCTGATCGGCGTGATGTTCGTCGTCTGCGAAAAGACCTTCGAATGGGGTACCTTCCGCACCATCGGCAAGGTGCCGCGCGCCGACACGCTGGTGGTGGTGCTGGTGGCGGCGATCACCCTGGTGTTCGACCTCGCGGTAGCGGTGATCGTCGGCGTGATCGTCTCGGCGCTGGTGTTCGCCTGGCAGCACGCGAAGCAGGTCAAGGCGACCACCTCGGTCGATGCCCAGGGCTGGAAGGTGTATGAGCTCGAAGGCACGCTGTTCTTTGCCTCGAGCGCGAATTTCAACGAGCTGTTCACGCCCAAGGACGACCCGCAGGACGTGGTGGTCGAGTTCCGCCGCGCGCGGGTGGTGGACCATTCGGCGATCCAGGCGATCGACGCCCTCGCCGAGCGCTACCGGGCGCTGGGCAAGCGGCTGCACCTGCGCCACCTGAGCCCGGACTGCCGCGAATTGCTCGGCAAGGCCAGCGACATGATCGAAGTGAATCTGCTGGAAGACCCGCGTTACCGGGTCGCGGACGACAAGCTCGGTTAAACCCGGCAAGCACAGGAAGGGATACAAAAAAGCGGCCTTGGCCGCTTTTTTTGTATCGTTCTTTTAACGTGTCGCGCGCCTGCGCACGCATTCGATATACGCCTCGGTATCGGGCGGCACGCCGCCGCGTTGCGACTTCCAGATCATCTCGCCGAGACACTCCATGATTTCGTGGTGGGCCTCGTGCTCGCCGATGCGCGACACCAGCAGGTCGTGCGCGGCCTTGATGCCGCGCGGCTGGTCGATCGAGACTTGCTCGGCGATCGACAGGTGCATCGACAGGTGCAGGAAGGGGTTCGGCTGGCCGCCCTCGACCGAATAGTCGCGCGCGACGGCTTCGTCGGCGTCGAACAGGGCTTCGTGGTATTCGGGATGCTGGACGATCCAGTCGGCGGCGATGGCGTCCATCGGGGTCAGGACTTCACCGGCGCGTTGCTTGCGGTAGGCTTCGCAGAAAAAGCGGCGCACGTCGTGCGAGGACGGTGTAAACATGGTCGGGGAGTAAAAACGGGAAGGGGCCGTCATTGTAGCCGGATGGCGCGGGACGTGCCGGCGGCGCCCGCAGTATCCTGCAATCGGTATGATGAAGCGGTATATGCAAACTCGACAAGGAAAAGGCATGACGGAGCTGAACGTGATGTCCGATGACGGGCATGCCTTGCATGCCTACGACCAGGGGCCGCGCGATGGCCGCGCGCTCCCGGTGTTCTGGCTGCACGGCACGCCCAACATCGGCCCGCCGCCGGCGCCGCTGGCGGCCGATGCGGCCCGGCTCGGGCTGCGCTGGATCGGCTACGACCGGCCCGGCTACGGCGCTTCCACCCGTCGCGAAGGACGCACCGTGGCCGCGGCAGCGGCGGATGTGGCCCGCATCGCCGATGCCCTCGGCATCGGCCGTTTTGCGGTGGTGGGGCATTCCGGCGGCGGCCCGCACGCGCTGGCCTGCGCCGCGCTGCTGCCGGCACGCGTGCTGGCGGCCGTCAGCATCGCCGGCCTGGCGCCTTATGGCGCCGAGGGGCTCGACTGGTTCGGCGGCATGCACCCCTGCGGCGCGGCGGGCCTGCGGGCGGCAGTCGCGGGGCGGGCGGAGAAGGAAGCATACGAGGCGTCCAACCCCGCATTCGACCCGGCGCTGTTCACCGAAGCCGACCGGGCGGCGCTGGCGGGGCCATGGTCCTGGTTCGACAGCGTGGTCGGGCCTGCCATGGCGCAGGGGCCGGGAGGGTTGATCGATGACGACCTGGCTTACGTGACGCCCTGGGGATTTGACTGTGCGCAGCTTTCCCGGCCGCTCCTCCTGCTGCACGGGGGCGAGGACCGGATCGTGCCGAAAGACCATGGCGCCTGGCTGGCGCGGCACTGCCGGACGGCCGCGCTGTGGCAGTTACCGCAGGACGGGCATATCTCGGTGCTCGCCTGCGCCCCGCGTGCGCTCGACTGGCTGAGGGAACAGGCGGCAAGCGCGGCCGGCACGCGCTAGGCACGCCGGCCGGCAGCTCATTGCAGGGCGGCCGTCGCGGGCTGCCCCGCGGCACTGCCTGCCGGTTGCGCCGGCGGGGTGGCGCACTGCGCCTTGCCTTGCTCCGACAGCCGCGCCGCCTCTCCAGCCTGGCCGCTGGCCGCCTGCCACTCGGCCATCGCCGCCAGCGCCTGGCAGCTGCGGTATTTCGCCAGCTTGCGCTCGTCCTGCGCTTCGGCGAGCAGCTTGGCCTCGTCCAGCTTGCCGAGATAGAAATCGTGGATCGGCGCCGGCCAGTCGTCTTCCCGGTTGCGTTCGCGCGCGGCCAGCAGTTCGGTTTTCGCCAGTTCCGACTGGCCGCTGCGCACGCGTGCGATGTACAGCCACAGCGGTCCGAGTTCGTGGCCGTACAGCTTGTCCAAACCCGCGCGCAGGCGCGTTGCCGCTTCGGCGGGCTTGCCGGCCAGGAGCAGGCGGCGGCCAGTCATCACGTTCGCCTCGGGATTGCCCCCGAGCGCCGCCTTCTCCAGCCATTGCGCGGCCAGGGCAGGGTCGCGCGGCACCAGCTTGCCTGCCATGTAATAGGTGGCCAGCGCCATCTGGGCGTCGGCATTGCCGGCGTCGGCCTCGGCCTCGATCCAGGGCTCGAGCCGGTGGCGCTGGCCGAAGGGCTGGCCGCCGACGTACGACAGGTACAGCTTGCGCTGGCTCATCGCGAACAGGACGCGGTGCGCGCGCAGGAAGTCCGCGCCCAGCAGCACCTCGGCCGCACCTTCGTAATCGATGACGCCGACCTCGGCGTTGCGCACGAGTTCGTCGCCGATCTCGAAGCGGTCGAAGCGCGTGCGCCAGCGCGCCGCCGGGCGCGAACCGATGCCGGTCGCGTCGGCCGTGCGCGTGACGCCCGGGTCGTCGAGCTTCAGGCCGGCCCGCTTGGCCGCGTTCAGGGTGATGAAGGAGGTGCTGGCGCCGCTGTCGATGATGGCGTCGAGCTTGACGCCGTTGACGACGACGGTGAAGTGCGGATTGGCGTCGTCGCGCATGTGCGGGTCGAAGGGAACGACAACCGCCTTCTCGTCCCAGTAGCCGAGGAAGGCCTGGTCGCAGTTCTTCGGACGGAAGAATTTCAGTTCCTTGGTCGCGAGCGAAATCTCGAGGTCGCTCTGCAGCAGGAAGGGAGCGCCGACCAGCGCGTCGAAGCTTGGCGGGTGGCCGAATTCCTTGACCACGCGCAGCGTCATGCGGCCGCTCTTGACCGGCCCGATCGAGAACTCGTCGACCCGGGCGTGGTACACCCGCGCCATGCCGCCGATGCCGGCCACCGAGCGCCCGCTATTGCGTAGCGCCAGCTTGCGCGGTTCGGTGGCGGCCGGGGTCAGCAGGGTCTGGAAGGCGCCGGTATCGATGAGCATGCTTGCCGGCGTGCCGTTGATGCTGCCGTCGGTCGTGATATTCAGGCCGAGGCCGGCATAGCGCAGCGGCAAGCGCTGCACCTCCACGTACTGGCATGCGCCCTCCTGTGCCGCCGCCGCGGGGAGCAGGACAGGCGCCAGGAAGAAGACGGCGAGGGCGGCAGAACGAATGTGGGCATGGATATTCATGCAACTAATTCTAAATTGAAACCTTTCTCCTTTGGTCAATTTCTTAACTGAAAGTCATAAAAAAAGCAGGCCCCACCGTTTGCACGGTGCGCCTGCTTTTTTGCCTCGCGGCCGCTGCCTGTTCGGCTGCCTGTTGCTTACTTCTCGGGTGCCAGCACCAGCTGCTGCGATTCGGCCACAGCCGGCTCGCGCAACTTCGGACTTGCCTTGCCGGCGCCGCTGCCCTGGCCACGCGGCTGGCGCAGGTAGCGCGCGCTGTGACGCCGCTCCGCCTGCCCGCCGTGGGACGGAATGGTCAAGAAGCGCGACAGTTCCTGCAAGGCACGCTGGTAGACATCGCGCTTGAACTCGATGACCACGTCCAGCGGCACCCAGTAGTCATGCCAGCGCCAGGCGTCGAACTCCGGATGGTCGGTCAGGCGCAGATTGACGTCGTTGTCGCGCGCAACCATGCGCAACAGGAACCAGATCTGCTTCTGGCCGCGGTAATGGCCGCGGATCTCGCGCTTGATGAAATGGTCAGGCACCTCGTAGCGCAGCCAGTCGCGGGTGCGGCCCACGATCTTGACGTGCTCCTGGCGCAAACCGATTTCTTCTTCGAGCTCGCGGTACATCGCCTGTTCCGGCGTCTCGCCGTATTTGATACCCCCTTGCGGAAACTGCCACGAGTGCTCGCGCACCCGTTTGCCCCACCACACCTCGTTATTGGCGTTGAGCAGGATGATGCCGACGTTGGGGCGGAACCCTTCCCGATCGAGCATAAGTGCACCTCGAAACTTTCTGCCGGCCTCTGTGTCCGTTACATTTTTACCTACAAATCCAGGCGTCAGCTGCCTCCGCTCGTGGCGAAAACCGCCGACGCTGTACGTTGCGGACCCATTTGTACAAAGATTGGACGCATCAGCCAGCTAATCCTTTAAAATTAGGTCGATTATAACTCTCTCTTTTTAAAAAGAATTCATCGATATGCGCGCCTCACGATTTTTTATTTCAACTCTTAAAGAAGCGCCGTCCGACGCCGAGATCGTCAGTCACCAGTTGATGATGCGCGCCGGGATGATCAAGCGCCTCGGCTCCGGCATCTACACGTACATGCCGCTCGGCCTGCGCGTGATCCGCAAGGTCGAGGCCATCATCCGCGAAGAGATGAACAAGTCGGGTGCCCTCGAACTCTTGATGCCGGTCGTGCAGCCGGCCGAACTGTGGCAGGAAACGGGCCGCTGGGACAAGATGGGTGCTGAACTGATGCGCGTCAAGGACCGCCATGGCCGCGACTACGCGATCCAGCCGACCTCCGAGGAAGTCGTCACCGACGTCGTGCGCAGCGAAATCAAGTCGTATCGCCAGCTGCCGCTGAACTTCTATCACATCCAGACCAAGTTCCGCGACGAGCGCCGTCCGCGCTTCGGCCTGATGCGCGGCCGCGAGTTCACGATGAAGGACGCATATTCGTTCGACCGCGATCTTGACGGCATGCAGAAGTCCTACCAGGTCATGTTCGACGCCTATGTCCGTATCTTCAACCGTTTTGGCCTGAAGTTCCGCGCCGTGGCAGCCGACAACGGCGCCATCGGCGGCACCGGCTCGCACGAATTCCACGTGATCGCCTCGACCGGCGAAGACGCGCTGGTGTACTGCCCGGATTCGGATTTCGCTGCCAACATGGAAGCGGCCGAGGCGCTGGCCATCGGCGCGCGCGGCGCGGCCACCGAAGACATGAAGAAGGTGCCGACGCCAGGCAAGACCAAGTGCGAAAGCGTGGCCGAACTCCTGAACCTGCCGCTGTCGCGCACCGTGAAGACCATCGCGCTGACGGTCGAGCAGGAAGAAGAGGGCAAAGTCAGCAAGCAGTATTTCATGCTGCTGTTGCGCGGCGACCATGAACTCAACGAAGTCAAGGTCGGCAAGGTCGCGGGCCTGGCCAACCACCGCTTCTCGCTTGAGTCGGAAATCCAGGAAGTCTACGGCACCGTGCCGGGCTACCTCGGCCCGGTCGCGCCGAAACAGCCGGTGACCATCGTTGCCGACCGCACGGTGGCCAACATGGCCGACTTCGTCTGCGGCGCCAACGAAGTCGACGCCCACCTGACGGGCGTGAACTGGGGCCGCGACCTGCCGGAGCCGATCGTTGCCGACCTGCGCAACGTGGTCGAAGGCGACGCTTCGCCGGACGGCAAGGGCGTGCTCGCCATCGAGCGCGGCATCGAAGTCGGCCACGTGTTCCAGCTCGGCACCGCGTATTCCGAGAAGATGGGCGCGACTTTCCTCGACGAAAACGGCAAGCCGGCACCGCTGCAGATGGGCTGCTACGGCATCGGCGTGACCCGCATCCTGGGCGCGGCGATCGAGCAGAACTTCGACGACAAGGGCATCGTCTGGCCGGACGCGCTGGCGCCGTTCCAGCTCGTGCTGTGCCCGATGGGCATCGATCGCAGCGAACTGGTCAAGAACCAGACCGAGCAGCTGTATGCCGAGCTGCAGGCGGCCGGTGTCGACGTCATCGTCGACGACCGCGGCCTGCGCCCGGGTGCGATGTTCGCCGACTGGGAACTGATCGGCGTGCCGCACCGCGTCGTCATCGGCGAGCGCGGCCTCAAAGAGGACAAGCTCGAATACCAGGGGCGCCGCGAAACCGAGGCCACTGCCGTGCCGGTGGCCGACATGGTCGGCTTCATCAAGGCCAAGCTCGGCCAGTGATGCCGCAGTGGGGACACAGCCGGGCAGGCGCCCGGCTGGGACGCTGCGTCCTTGCCGCCTTGGCTTTCGCCCTGGCGGCGGGGACCGCCCACGCCGGTAACCAGAAGGAAGAAGCGCTGGCCGACTCCGTGCGCCTGGCGCTGTCGAACGCGATTGCCGACACCCGTCCGCCGAAGCCGAGCTTCCGCGACGAGGCCGCGCGCGTGCGCTACCAGGCCTGGTTCACCGAGATGTCCGCGCGCCTGAAAAAGCGCCTGCCGGACGAGCTGTCGCGCACCGAATTCCTCGAATCGGTCTGGTACGAATCGACCCGCGCCGGCCTCGACCCGGGCCTGGTGCTGGGCCTGATCCAGGTCGAATCGGCCTACCGCAAGTACGCCGTCTCGATCGTCGGCGCGCGCGGCTACATGCAGGTGATGCCGTTCTGGACGAAGGTGATCGGCGACAGCGACCGCCGTAAACTGTTCCACATGCAAACGAATTTGCGCTACGGCTGCGCGATCCTGCGCATGTACATCGACATGGAAAAGGGCAACCTGTACCTCGCCCTCGGCCGCTACAACGGCAGCCGCGGCAAGCCGCAGTATCCGAACGCGGTGCTGTCGGCGTGGAAGAAGTGGGAGTTCAATCCGGTGCAGGTGGCGCAGCGGTAGGGACGCAGCAGCCGTGGCGAATCGTAGGGTGGACGGGTTCCCCGTCCACGCGTTCAACGCACGTTCGCGTGTCAAAACGCATCGCTACAGATCATGTTCGGGTTGAACGCGTGGACGGCAAAGCCGTCCACCCTACGGGTTGCGCACGTCGACAACAAACCGGCAACATATCAATCGAGCCACAGTCGCCCGTCCCGGTGTAGACTGCCCGTTTTTCCCTGTTCCAAACCCATCATGCGAATGAACACAATCGCGGCGGCCAGCCTGCTGGCGCTGCTCGCCGGCTGCGCCTCGACCGGTCCGGCCCAGGCACCTGCGCAAGCGGGCAACGACGGCGGCCCGCGCGCCAAGAACATCATCTTCTTCCTCGGCGACGGCATGGGCATCAATACCCTGACCGCCGCGCGCATCTACGCCGCCGGCGAAGACGGCGAACTGACCATCGACACGCTGCCCGAATCGGCCTTCGTGAAAACCTTCTCGAACGACGCCCAGGTCACCGACAGCGCCGCCTCGATGTCGGCCTACATGACGGGCGTGAAGCAGAACAACGGCGTGATCTCGATGTCGACCGAGACCCGCGCGATTCCTCCCGCCGCCGACGTCAACGGCAACAAGCTGGTGAGCCGCTGTGAGAATGGCAAGCCGGTGCCGACCCTGGCCGAACTGGCCAAGGCGCGCGGCATGGCGGCCGGCGTCGTCACCACCACCAAGGTGACCGACGCCACGCCGGCCGCGACCTATGCGCACGCCTGCACGCGCCGGCTGGAGACGGATATCGCCGCCGCCCTGGTGCCGGGCGGCGCCGGCTATAACGCGGCGCTGGGCAAGAACAGCCTGGACCTGGTCTTCGGCGGCGGCGCCGAGTTCTTCACCCCGTTCGCCCAGGGCGGCAAGCGCGCCGACGGGCGCGACCTGGTCAAGGAACTGCAGGCGCAAGGCTGGCGCGTCGCGGCGAACACGGCGCAGATGACGGCCTTGCAAGCGACGCAGCAGCCGGTCATCGGCCTGTTCGGCCAGGGCCACCTGGCCTTCGAGGCCGCGCGTGATCCGGTCAAGCAGCCGATGCTGTCGGAGATGACGGGCAAGGCGATCGACATCCTCTCGAAAAACCCGAACGGCTTCTTCCTGATGGTCGAGGGCGGCCTGATCGACCACGCGCTGCACGCGACCCAAGCCAAGCGCGCGCTGCAGGAGACGGTCAGCTACAACGCCGCCCTGAAGCTGGCCATCGACAAGATGCAGGCCATCGATCCGGGCCTGAAGAACACGCTGATCGTCGCCACCGCCGACCACGACCACACCCTGCTCATCAACGGCTACTCGCCGCGCACCGGCAAGACGACGCCGACCAATCCCGGCATCCTCGGCCTCGTGCGCGGCCTGCCGGAAGGGAAGATCCGCCTCGACAAGGACGGCGCGCCGTTCACCATCCTCGGTTTCGGCACCGGCGAGCACCGCGTGCAGGGCAGCCGCAAGGAGGTGAAATTGACCGACGAGATCGCGGCGGGCGACGACTACCACCAGGAAGCGGTGGTGCGCACCCGCAAAGGCGCCGAGACCCATGGCGGTGCCGACGTCTACCTCGGGGCGATCGGCGCCAATGCGGAGCTGTTCCGCGGCACCATCGACAACACCCGCGTTTTCAGCCTGATCAAGACCGCGGCGGGCCTGTGAACTTCGCCGCCAGAAAGCACGACATGACCACCATCCGACTCTCCGCGCTGCTCGTCGCAGCGTGTTTCACCCTGAACGCACAGGCCGCCCCGGCCGTTCCTGCCGCCAAGGCATCAGCGAAAAACATCATTTTCTTCCTCGGCGACGGCATGGGCCCGACCACGATCACCGCCGCGCGCATTTTCAAAACCGGCGAAGACGGCCTGCTCAACTTCGAGCGCCTCGACCGCACGGCGCGCATCAAGACCTATTCCGCCGATGCCCAGGTCACCGACAGCGCGCCCTCGATGGGCGCCTACATGACCGGCGTGAAGATCAACAACGACGTGATCTCGATGAAGGACGCGAAACCGGTCGCCCCAGGCAAGGACGCGAACGGCAATCCGAGCATCGACCGCTGCGGCGCGAACAACGGCACGTCGCCGATGACGATCCTGGAACTGGCCAAGGCCGCCGGCAAGTCGGTCGGCGCCGTCACCACGACCGAGCTGACCCACGCCACGCCGGCGTCGACCTTCTCGCACGTCTGCGAGCGCGACATGGGCTATACGATCGCCCAGCAGGTGGTGCCGGGCGGCGCCGGCTACAACGCGCGCCTGCTCGATGGCGTCGACGTCCTGATGGGGGGAGGGCGCAACCACTTCACGCCGTTCGACGCGAAGACCAACCCGAAGGGCCGCGGCGACGGGCGCGACCTGATTGCGGAACTGGCGCAACAGGGCTACTTCGTGGCGAATACCCGCGCCGACATGGCATCCGCACGCACCGGCCGCAAGTTCGTCGGCATCTACAGCGCCGAGAGCCACCTCGACTACGCCGCCAAGCGCCGTCCGGAACAGCCGACCCTGGCCGAGATGACGGCCAAGTCGATCGAGCTGTTATCAAGCAACCCGAAAGGCTTCTTCCTGATGGTCGAAGGCGGCAAGATCGACCACGCCCTGCACGACACCAATGCGCGAAATGCGATGGTAGAGACGGTCGCTTTCGACGAGGCGATCCAGACCGCGGTCGACCGCATGCGCGCGCTCGACCCGGGCCTGGACAACACCCTGATCGTCGTCACCGCCGACCACGACCACACGATGGTCCTGAACGGCTACCCGAAGCGCGGCAACCCGGTGCTCGACATCGTGCGCAACGTCGGCGACGGCCAGCCGACCAGGGATGCCGACGGCAAGACCTACACCACCCTCGTCTTCGGCAACGGCCCGAACCGCCCCGACCTGCGCGCGGACGTGGACAGCGCCACCGCCCTGTCCGAGGGCTACCACCAGGAGACGGGCGTGCGCTGGTCGAGCGAATCGCACGGCGGCGGCGACGTCAAGCTGTACGCCGCCGGTTCCGGCTCGGCGCCGTTCAAGGGAACGATGGAGAACACCCACGTGTTCACGCTGATGAAGGCGGCCTTCGGCTTGTAAGAGGGCAGGGTTGCGTAGTGATCGTTGGCGGCTCCGTTTTCGCGCCGGATGATCTTGCCGCCAACGATCACCGCGTGGACGGGGAACCCGTCCACCCTACGGTCAAGCGCATCGTCCCCCGAAATCCGGAAACCAAAACTAAAAAGCCCCGATCTCGCGATCGGGGCTTTTTACGTTCGGGCTAGAGGGCAGCCAGTCTTTTCTTATTTCAGATGATTCGAAATGAGCTTGGTCATTTCGAACATCGAGACTTGCGCCTTGCCGCCGAAGACAGCTTTCAGCTTGTCGTCGGCATTGATCATCTGGCGGTTGTCCGCAGCTTGCAGGTCCGCTTTCTTGATGTATTCCCAGACCTTCTTGGTCACTTCGGTGCGTGGCAGCGGCTTGTTGCCGACCACTGCGGCCAGCTCGGCCGATGGCGTCAGTTCTTTCATGAACGCGGCATTTGGCTTGCGCGCTGCTGCCGGTTTCTTTGCTGCTGCGGCTTTCGGCGCTGCTGCCTTGGCAGGAGCTGCTGCCTTCTTCGCCGCAGGCTTGGCTGCCGGCTTGGCGGCGGCCTTCTTTGCGGGCGCTGCTGGGGATTTCTTGGCTGTTGCCATCTTCGAGCCTCCTAAACGAACAATATGAGAAATTGCGCAATACATCGCACGGCTTATATTGGTGGCGTTTTACTGTTCCTGCAAGTCTTTTTCTAAATTTTTTCACTCTGACAAGCCCAAAAAACAGGGTTTATACGCAACTCGTCGTCATAGAGTGAAAAACCGCCCAAAAACGGGCATAAAAACGCCGCGCCGGGAACAATCCGGGCGCGGCGTTTTGGATGGCACCGAACGGACGAAAACGCCCGCTGCCGGCTCAGCGCAGGCCGGGCATCATGCCTTTCATTCCGCGCATCATCTTCATCATGCCGCCGCCTTTCAGCTTCTTCATCATGGTCTGCATCTGCTCGAACTGGTTCAGCATGCGGTTGACTTCCTGCACCTGCACGCCGGCGCCGGCGGCGATGCGGCGCTTGCGGTTGGCCTTGATCAGTTCCGGCTTGGCGCGCTCGAGCGGCGTCATCGAGTCGATGATGCCGACCATGCGCCGCACCTGCTTCTCGGCCTGGTCCATGTTGGCGTTGCCGGCGGCCTGCTGGAACTGCGCCGGCAGCTTATCGAGCAAGCCCGCCATGCCGCCCATCTTCTTCATCTGCGCCAGCTGCGACTTGAAGTCGTTCATGTCGAAGCGGCCGCCCGACTTGATCTTGTTGGCCATCTCGGCGGCGGCCTTCTCGTCGACGCCCTTGCGGGCCTCTTCGACCAGCGCCAGGATGTCGCCCATGCCCAGCACGCGGTTGGCCATGCGGCTCGGATCGAAGGCTTCCAGGCCGTCCAGCTTTTCCGACACGCCGGCGAACTTGATCGGCTTGCCCGTCACGTGGCGCACGGAGAGCGCCGCGCCGCCGCGCGAGTCGCCATCGAGCTTGGTCAGCACGATGCCGGTCAGGGGCAGGGCGTCGTTGAAGGCCTTCGCCGTATTGATCGCATCCTGGCCCAGCATGGCGTCGACGACGAACAGGGTTTCGACCGGTTTCACCGCGCCGTGGACGGCGGCAATCTCCTGCATCATCGCTTCGTCGATGCCGAGGCGGCCGGCGGTGTCGATGATCAGGACGTCGTGGTAGTGCTTCTTCGCCCAGTCGAGCGCGGCCAGGGCGATGTCGACCGGCTTGTCGGTCGAGGTGGACGGGAAGAAGTCGGCGCCGACCTGTTTGGTGACCGCTTCGAGCTGGGCGATCGCGGCCGGGCGATACACGTCGGCCGAGACTGTCAGGACCTTTTTCTTCTTCTGTTCCTTCAGGTACTTGGCGAGCTTGCCGGTGGTCGTCGTTTTACCGACACCCTGCAGGCCGGCCATCAGGATGATCGCCGGCGGCTGCTGGGCGAAGGACAGTTGCGTCGCTTCCGGGCCGAGGTCGGCGCCCATCAGGCTGGCGAGTTCGCGCTGCACCACGCCGACCAGCGCCTGGCCGGGGCTGAGCGAGCCGACGACTTCTTCGCCGAGCGCTTTTTCCTTGACGTTGGCAATGAAGGTGCGCACTGCCGGCAGGGCCACGTCGGCCTCGAGCAGGGCCATGCGCACTTCGCGCAGCATCTCGGCGGTGTTCGCTTCGGTCAGACGCGCTTCGCCGCGCATCGTCTTGACGACCTTGGCAAGGCGTTGGGTAAGGTTATCTAGCATGTTCTATCTACCTGACTATATAAGTAAGACGGTATTCGGCAATTCTCCATTTTACCCTGTGCATCGCGCTCCCGCCCGCCGATGCGGCCTGCGCAAGACGGATTTTTTGGATGGGCTATCTGCGCCGTACCAAAACGACTGCTGCGCATGGCGGCCAACGGCCAGGAAACGTCCGGGCGCGGCGCAAGGGGGCTGCCACGCTCATTTGGCGATGGTGTAGACTGCCGCTATGCACAACACCCTCTTTTTTGCCGCGGCCTTCCTGTACGCGGCCTGCGCCCTGCTGCCTTCGAGCCAGGGCGCTGTCATTTCAGCCGTGACCGCGCTGGCCTGGGCGCTGCACGGCGCTGCCCTGTGGAGCGACGCCTTCGCCCCGGACAGCCTGCGCATCGGTTTTGCCATCATGCTCTCGGCCGCCCTGTGGGTGTCGGTGGCCGCCTACTGGATCGAGAACCGCAACTTCGCGCTCGACAGCCTGCGCCGCCTGGTGATGCCCTGCGCGTTCGGGGCGGCGCTGCTGCCGGTGCTGTTCCCCGGGGCGCTGATGCCGCTGCACGGGCAGTCGAGCGCCTTCGGCTGGCACGTCGCGGTGGCGGTGCTGGCCTACAGCACGCTGACGATCGCCGCCTTCCACGCGGTGCTGATGGCCTTGCAGGAGACGCGCCTGCACGCGCGCATCGTCCCCGCCGGCGGCGGCTGGCTGGGCGGCGCGCTGGACCAGCTGCCGGCCCTGCTGACGATGGAGAAACTGCTGTTTCGCCTGATCGGGATCGGCTTCGTGCTGCTGACCCTGACGGTGCTGTCGGGCGTCGTGTTCTCCGAACAGCTGTTCGGCCGCGCCATGCGCTGGGACCACAAGAACGTGTTCGCGCTGCTGTCCTGGATGCTGTTCGCGGCCCTGCTGGCCGGGCGCCGCTGGCGCGGCTGGCGCGGCAAGACCGCACTGCGTTTCACGCTGGCCGGATTCGCCACGCTGGCGCTGGCCTATGTCGGCAGCCGCTTCGTGCTCGAAGTCGTGTTGCAGCGGGGTGTCGCATGAGCCGCATCGTCTTCTGGGTCATCCTGATCGTCGTGGTCGGGTTCGCGATCCGCGCCAAACTGCGCGCAGCCGTGCGCCGCGCCGAGACCCACGTGCCGCCGCCGCGCCCGAGCGCGCAGAGCCCGGCCGTCATCGAAAACATGACCAGCTGCGCGCATTGCGGCCTGCATTTCCCGGCCTCCGAAGCCGTGCGCGTCGAGGGGCAGGACTACTGCAGCCCCGCCCACGCCGCCAGGATCAGCAATTGAGCAGCAATTGAGCCAGCAGGCAAACCAGCAAGCCGATCGGCAAGCCCGGGCCGGCCTGCCCGTGTCCAGCCAGGCGCGCGCCACGCTCTGGCGTTCATTGCAGGCGCTGACCGTTACCCGCATCGTCATCGCGCTGGTGCTGATCCTGTATCTCGCCTTCGACGTGCGCGGCGGCCAGGCCCAGGCGGCGCCCGCGTATGCGGGCCTGTGCTTCTTCTACCTGGCCGCAGCCGCCGGCTTCGCCGCGCTCACCGGTCTCTGGAAGCGGCGCTTCCTGGCCCAGCTGGCGGCCCAGGTCGCGCTCGACCTGGCCGTCATTTCGCTGCTCTACCTGGCCGCCGGCGGCGTGCGCAGCGGCCTGGGCATCCTGTACCTGTTCCCGCTGGCGGGCGCGGCGATCCTGGCGCCGCTGGTGCTGGCGCTGTTCTCGGCCGCGGTCGCCACCCTGTTCGTCCTGCTCGAGCTGCTCTGGAAGAGCGTCACCCAGGCCGGCGAGCCGGCCCTGATGCAGGGCGGGATGTACGGCATCGCCTTCTTCGCCGTGGTCTGGCTGCTGAACCGGCTGGCCGCGCGCCTGATCGGCCAGGAGGAACTCGCCGCCCAGCGCGGCGCCGACCTGCAGGTGCAGCAGGCGATCAACGAGATCGTCGTCGCCGATGTGGGCGATGGCGTGCTGGTGGTCGGCGCGGACGGCGCCATCCATAACGCCAACCCGGCGGCGCGCCGCATGCTCGGATTCGAGGGCGCGGCGCCGGCGCGGATCGACGAGCCGGGGCTCGAGCCGGTGGCCCAGGCCTTTGCGGCCTGGAGCGGCAGCGGCGCGGCGATCCTGGCGCCCCGGCCGGCCCTGTCCGCGGTCCAGCCGGTGCCGGGCGAGGCCGGGCCGGATGCCGCTTACGTGATCCTGAAACCGTACCAGGAAGCCCAGGCGGGCGAGGGCGCGCCGCGCGCGCGCCGCGAGCAGCCGGCGCACCTGAAGCTGCGCTTTGCCCACGTGCAGGCCGGCGCCGGCAGCCTGGGGCGCAGCGTGGTCTTCCTGCATGACGTGAGCGCGATCGAAAACCAGGCGCAGCAGCTGAAACTGGCCTCGATGGGGCGCCTGACGGCGAGCATTGCGCACGAGGTGAGAAATCCCCTGTCGGCGATCGGCCACGCGACGGCGCTGCTGGCCGAAGACCTCCATGGCAAGGCCGAGCTGCGGCTGCTGAAAATCATCGGCGACAACGTGGCGCGCGTGAATCGCATGGTCGAGGACATCCTGCAGTTGTCGCGCAAGGCCCAGCCGTATTCCGAGCCGCTGCTGCTGGCCCCGTTCCTGGCCGAGCTGAAGGCCGAGTTCTGCGAAACCCAGGACCTGGCCGATGATATAGTGTGGCTCGGCGGCGCCGGCGCCATCGAGGTGCGCTTCGACGCGCTGCACCTGCGCGAAGTGCTGGTCAACCTGCTCGGCAATGCGATCCGCTACGCCAGCCGCGCGCCGGCGAGCATCCGGATTTGGCCCGAGCTGGACGCCTTCGGCACCCTGGAACTGCACGTGCAGGACGACGGCCCCGGCATCACGCCGGAAGTGCGCGCCCACCTGTTCGAGCCCTTTTATACGACCTCGAGCAAGGGGACGGGGCTGGGGCTGTACCTGGCGCGCGAGCTGTGCCTGAACAATGGCGCCAAGCTCGACTACGAATCGCGCCTGGAGGCGGGCGCCGGTGGCCGGGCCAGCGGGCGCTTTGTGATCACCTTCGCCCAGCCGCCCGCGCCCGGGGCGGCGCGTTAGTTTTTTGGACGGAAAGGCAGTCATGAGTTCTCCCCGCATCCTCGTCGTCGACGACGAACCCGACCTGCGCGACCTGCTCGACATCACCCTGGTCAAGATGGGGCTCGACGTCGATTGCGCCGCGACCCTGCGCGAAGCGCGGCGCCTGCTGGCCGACCATGCGTACGCGCTGGTGCTGACCGACATGCGCCTGCCCGACGGGCTCGGGCTGGAGCTGGTGCGCGAAGTCTCGGGCGAATCGAAAACCCCGATCGCCGTCATCACCGCCTTCGGCAGCGCCGAGAATGCGGTGGTGGCGCTGAAGGCCGGCGCCTTCGATTACGTGTCCAAGCCGGTCGTGCTCGACGAGCTGCGCGTGATGGTGCGCTCGGCACTGAAGCTGTCGGACAAGGCGGCCGGGCCGGTCCCCGGCGAGGGCGGCTCGCGCCTGATCGGCGGCTCGCAGGCGATGCAGTCGCTGCGCGCCCAGATCGCGCGCCTGGCGCGCTCGATGGCGCCGATCGCGATCACCGGCGAATCCGGCGCCGGCAAGGAACTGGCCGCGCGCGAAATCCACGCCCAGAGTTCGCGCGCCGCCAAGCCCTTCGTGGCCGTCAACTGCGGCGCAATTCCCGAAAATCTGATGGAGTCGGAATTCTTCGGCCACCGCAAGGGCGCGTTCACCGGGGCAGGGGAGGAGCGCGAGGGCTTCTTCCAGGCCGCCAACGGCGGCACCCTGATGCTCGACGAAGTGGCCGACCTGCCGCTGGCGATGCAGGTAAAACTGCTGCGCGCGATCCAGGAGCGGCGCGTGCGCAAGATCGGCGCGACCCAGGAGGAGCCGGTCGACGTGCGCATCATCAGCGCCACCCACAAGGATCTCGCCAAATGCGTCGAGACCGGGGTGTTCCGCCAGGACTTGTTCTATCGCCTGAACGTGATCGAACTGGCGCTGCCTGCCCTGCGCGAGCGGCTCGACGACCTGCCGGTGCTGGCCGAGGCCATCCTGGCGCGCCTGGCCGGCCCCGGCGGCGCCGCGCTCGGCCCGGGCGTGCTGGACGCGCTGCGTGCGTATTCCTTCCCGGGCAACGTGCGCGAACTGGAAAACGTGCTGGAGCGGGCGCTGGCCTTTGCCGACGGCGGCGTGATCCAGGTCGGGGACCTGTCGCTCAAGGCCGCGCGGCCGGCGCAAGCTCTCCAGCAGGCCCCGCTGGCGGCCGAACCGCCGGCGCCGCCCGAGCCGCCGGCGCCCGCCGCGGCGCCTGTCCCGGCGCCCGACGCGGCGCCCGACG
>NZ_JBHSIB010000021.1:0-127944 GCF_042653325.1 Massilia sp. GCM10023247 | reverse complement strand
CCGGCCAAGCGGCCGGGCGCCGATGCCCCGCCGCCCGCGGCGGCCCCGGCGGCGCCGGCACGCCCGATCAACGTCGGTCCCGACGCCGCGCCAGGTGCAGGTTCGGGCACGGCTGCCCGCATGGCGCCGCCGTCGGCGCCGAATGCGCCGCAAGCTGGCGCCCGCCCCGGCGCTGCGCCGCCCTGGGACGGTGCCGGCGCCCAGGCGCAGGCACGCCAGCAGCCGCAGGCGCGCGGCCAGAACCCCGTCGCCGATGACGAGCCGCCGGCCTGGGTCACCGGATTTTCCGACGATACCGCCGTCGCCGCCGAAGCGGCCGCCGTCGCGGCGCCCGTAAGCGCGCCGGTGCAGGCGCCGCGCGCCCCGGCCGCGCCGCCGCACGCCTATGTCGTGACGCCGGTGCCGGCGCTCGACTGGGATGGCAACTGGCCGGCGCTGGCCGCCACGCTGCCGCTGCGCGGCGTATCGCAGCAGCTGGCATTGCAGACCGAACTGGTCGATTGCCACGCGGACGCGGCTGCCGCACTGTTTCGCCTGCGGGTGCCGGTCGACACCCTGCGCGCCAGCGGCAACAGCGAAAAACTGCAGGCCGCGTTGCAAGATTGCTTCCCCGGCAAGCGCATCACGGTCGAGACCGAAATCGGTCCGGTCTGGTACACGGCCGGGGCCGAGGCGAAGGCCGCGCGCGAAGAACGCCAGCGCCAGGCCGAAGCGCTGGTGGCGAGCGACCCCTTTGTACAGGAAATGGAAAGCACCTTCGGCGCTTTCGTCGTGCCCGGCTCGGTGAAGCCGCCGCTCGCCTGACCCTACACCTTTCTAACGATTCAACGGAGAACCGCATCATGATGAAGAACCAGCTCGCAGGCTTGATGAAACAGGCGCAAGCCATGCAGGACAACATGAAGAAGGCGCAAGAGCAGCTGGCCCTGATCGAAGTCGAAGGCCAGTCCGGCGCCGGCATGGTGAAGGTCACGATGACCTGCAAGAACGACGTCAAGCGCGTCCAGATCGACCCGTCGCTGCTGGCCGACGACAAGGACATGCTGGAAGACCTGGTGGCCGCCGCCTTCAACGATGCCGTGCGCAAGGCCGAGGCGACCTCCGCCGAAAAGATGAGCGGCCTGACCGCCGGCATGCCTGGCCTGCCGCCCGGCTTCAAGATGCCGTTCTGATGCACGCATCGATGTTCACGCATTAATGTTCACGCACTGATGTTCACGCACTGATGTTCATTATCTCGCTCACCTACACCGCGCCGCTCGCCAAGATCGATGCGCGCCTGGCCGCGCACCGGGACTACCTGGCCGAACAGTACGCGGCCGGCGTGTTCCTGATGTCCGGCGCGAAGGTGCCGCGCGACGGCGGGATCATCGTCGCGCATGCGCCCAGCCGCGCCGCGCTGGAAAAGATCCTGGGCGAGGATCCGTTCGCGCTGGCCGACCTGGCGCGCTACGAGATCACCGAATTCACCCCGACCATGACCGCCGAGGCCCTGGCGGCCTGGCGCGCCTAGCATGTCCAGGTCGCTCGACTTCCTGACCGAGGCCCTGCGCCGGCTGCCGGGCATCGGCCCGAAATCGGCCCAGCGCATGGCCTTCCACCTGCTGCAGCACGACCGCGAGGGCGCGGCGATGCTGTCGCGCGCGCTCTACCAAGCGGTCGACACGGTGCACCACTGCGCCATGTGCAATACCTTCGCCGACACCGAGGTCTGCGAGATGTGCGCCGACGAGGCGCGCGAGCGCAACCTGCTGTGCATCGTCGAAACCCCGGCCGACCAGATGATGATCGAGCAGACCCTGACCTACAAGGGCCTGTACTTCGTGCTGATGGGCCGGCTTTCGCCGCTGGACGGCATCGGCCCCAAGGACCTGCACCTCGACAAGCTGATCGCCCGTGCCGCGGACGGCGTCGTCGCCGAGGTCGTGCTCGCGACCAATTTCACCAACGAGGGCGAAGCGACCGCCCATTACATCAGCGAAATGCTCAAGGCCAGGGGCCTGAAGGTGAGCCGGCTGGCGCGCGGCGTCCCCGTCGGCGGCGAGCTCGAGTATGTCGATGCCGGCACCATAGCGCGCGCCATGCTCGACCGCCGCAGCGCATAATCGTCCTGACAAGCACCCGGTAGTAAAGTCGTTTGACGCGGCGGGTCGCCGTTTGCGTGTGCGCAATCAGTGCGGCCGGTCCGCTGCTATCGTGGCCACTCTTCAAGCGGACTGCGAGCATGCACCTAGTCGACATCACGATGTTCTACGCCGCCGGAGGCAATGGCGTGAGCACTTACCTGAACGCCAAGGCACGCTGGCTGGCGCGGCACAGCCGCGTGCGGCACACCATCCTCAGCCCGAACGTCGACAGCGGCGGCGAGGCACCGGCCCTGGTGCGGGTGCCCGCGTTCGCGCTGCCGGGCATCAACGGCTTTCGCATGCCGGTATCGGTGCGCGCGCCCGCGCGCCTGCTGCGCCAGGCGCGGCCGGACATCATCGAGGTCGGCGACGCCGGCCACAGCGCCTGGGCGGCACTCAACTTGCAGCGCCGGCTGGACGTGCCGGCGATCGCCTTCTACCATTCCGACCTGCCGCGCCTGGTGCGGCCGCGCTTCGGCCAGACGGCCGAGGGTGTCACCTGCAAATACCTGGCCCACCTCTACCGCCAGTTCGACCTCGTGCTGGCGCCGAGCCGGGTGATGGTCGAGCAACTGCACGAGATCGGCGTGCACGATGCGCGCCACCAGCCGCTCGGGATCGACGCCGGCGTGTTCCACCCGGCGCGCCGGGTCGAGACCCTGCGCGCCCACCTGCGCCTGCCCGAGAACGCGCGGCTGCTGGTCTACGCCGGGCGCTTCACGGCCGAAAAAAAGCTGCCGCTGCTGATCGACGCCGTGCGCAAGCTCGGCCGGCCCTATCACCTGGTCATGGTCGGCGGCGGGCTCGAGCTGCCGCACTACCCGCAGGTCACCTACCTGCCGTTCTGCCGCAACCAGCGCCAGCTGGCGCGCCTGCTGGCCAGTTGCGACGTGCTGGTCCACCCGGGCGACTGCGAAACCTTCGGCCTGATCGTGCTCGAGGCCATGGCCTGCGGGCGGCCGGTGGTGGCCACGACCGGCGGCGGCGTGGCCGAACTGGTCGACGAGCACACCGGCATCCTGGCCGAACCGAACTGCGTGGACAGCCTGGCCGGCGCCATCGAGGCGATCTACGAGCGCAACCTGGCCCAGCTGGGCGAACATGCGCGCCGCAAGGCCGCCGAATGCTACGACTGGAACCAGATCCTGCCGCAGGTGATGCGCCGTTACCAGGCCGTGCTCGGCAGGCGCGAGCAGGACGAACCGGGATCGCGTGGGATCTGTGTCACCGACTGAGCCGGCAGGCGCCGCTACCCAAGCCCGCGTCCACGCCCCGATGCTGTGCGTGTCGATCCACGACGTCGCGCCCGCCACCTGGGACGAGTGCGAGCGCCTGGCGCGCGCGCTGCGCAGCGTGGGCGAGATTCCGCTGAGCTGGCTGGTGGTGCCGCGCTATCACCATCACCCTCGCAATCGCGACCATGCGCGCAGCGAGGCCGCGATGCGCGCCGGCCTCGACGCCGCGCTGGCGCGCGGCGACGAACTGGTCTTGCACGGCTACACCCACCTCGACACCGAAGGCCCTGCAGGCGGCCTGCGCGAACGCTTCCTGCGCGGCGTGTACACGCGCAGCGAAGGCGAATTTTCCGCCCTGTCGGCGGCCGAGGCGCGGCGCCGCATCGGGCTCGGGCTCGAGTGGTTCCGTGCGCGCGGCTGGCAGTCGCCCGGGTTCGTGGCGCCGGCCTGGCTGCTGGGGCAGGGGGCCTGGGAGGTGCTGCCGGAGTTCGGCTTTGCCTACACCACGACCTTCACCCGCTTTCACCTGTTACAGGAAGGCCGCTCGGTGTTCGCGCCCTCGCTCGTGTACACGGCGCGCAACCGCAGCGGGCGCGCGCTGTCGCCGCTGGCCGCCAGCCTGGCCGCGCCCTTGCTGGCACGGGCACCCCTCATGCGCTTGAGCCTGCATCCGCCCGACGTGCGCCACCCGCGCCTGGTGGCGCACGCGCAGCGCCTGGTCGAGCGCATGCTGGCTTCGCACGCGGCGGTCACGAAAGCGGCGTGCGCGCAAGGGCTGCGCGCAACGCCAACTGCCGGCGCGCCCTTGCAGCCGAGCCATACGCAGCAGCGCACCTGAGCGGCGCGGCCTCGGCCGCGCGCTTGCCGCAGCGCCGGCCGGCAAGGCGCCCGGGCTTACCAGCGTCCCCAGTAGCCGCCGCCCCAGTAGCGCGGACCCCAGCCGCCGTAGCCATAGTAGCCAGGACTGGTGCCGTAGCGCTGCAGGTCGTCTTTCGTACTCAGGCTGATGATGCAGTCGCGCCACTCATTCGATTGCTGGGCATAGCCAAGCCGATCGCAGGCCGGGCCATAGATCATCATCATTTCCGCCATTTCCGCTTGTTTGCGCGCCGCCCGCTCCTGCGGCGTGGCGCAGGCGCTCAGGGCGAGCGCCGCCGATAGAACAATCAAGGTACGCATGGCCGACTCCTTCTCGGTTCGCTTTGACTGGTTTCGAGCTTAGCGCAAGAACCAGAACACTGCTCGATTCCCTCCAATCGGACGGAGCAACGCCAGTCCCCGCCGCCGGCCGCGCTGCGCTATCGCGGCCATGGCTTTTCTGGCAAGATCAACAGCATGGGAGAAAACATGGGATCACGCCGCTGGCGGGCCTGGACGGCGCGCATCCTGGCGGGCCTCGCCGGGCTCGTGCTGCTGGCCTTGCTCGGCGTGTGGCTGACGCTGCGCGCCAGCCTCGCGCAACTCGACGGCCGGGTCGAGGCGGCCGGCCTCGCCGCACCGGTCACGGTCGCGCGCGACGAAGCCGGGGTGCCGCTGATCCGCGGCGCCAACCGCCTCGACCTTGCCTACGCCACCGGCTTTGTCCATGCGCAGGAACGCTTTTTCCAGATGGACCTGTTGCGCCGCACGGCGGCCGGCGAACTGGCCGAGCTGTTCGGTCCGCGCGCGCTGCCGCTCGACCGCGCGCGCCGCCTGCACCGCTTCCGGGCCCGGGCCGGCCAGGTGCTGGCCGCGCTGCCGGCGCCGGATCGCGCGTTTCTCGAACGTTATGTCGCGGGCGTCAACGCCGGCGTGCAGGGCCTGGGTGCGCGCCCCTTCGAGTACCTGCTGACCGGTGCGCCGCCCGCACCCTGGCGCGCCGAGGATTCGCTGCTGGCCGTGTGGGCGATGTACATCGACCTGCAGGGCAACCAGGAGCCGCGCGAACTGGCGCGCGGCTGGCTGCGCGAGCACAGCGATGCGAGCCAGCTGGCCTTCCTGCTGCCCGAGGCGAGCAGCTGGGATGCGCCGCTCGATGACGCAGCCTTGCCGCCGGAGCGGCCGATCCCTGCGGCGGCTCCCGGCTGGTGGGGTCGCTCATCCGCGCCAGGCGCGCCAGGCGCGCAGCTGGCCGCGCTCGACATGGACAACCTGGTGGGCAGCAATAACTATGCGATTGCGGGCAGCCGCAGCGCGAGCGGCGCCGCCATCGTCGCCGACGACATGCACCTGGGGCTGCAGCTGCCCAACATCTGGTACCGGCTGGCGCTGGCCTACCCGGACGGGCAGGGCGGCGAGCGGCGCCTGGTGGGCGTGACCCTGCCCGGCGCGCCGCCGCTGATCATCGTCGGCAGCAACGGCAAGGTCGCCTGGGGCTTCACCAACAGCTATGGCGACTACCTCGACCTGGTCGAGCTGGCCGCCGACGATGCCCATCCCGGCCAGGTGCGCACGCCCGGCGGCTGGGAGCGTCCCGTCGAACAGGTCGAAACCATCGCGGTGAAGGGCGCGCCCGGCGAGCGGCTGGTCGTGCGCGAGACGCGCTTCGGGCCGATCCGCACGGTCGCGGGCAGGCACTATGCGCTGCACTGGGTCGCGCACGACCCGGGCGCCGTCAACCTGAATCACCTGCTGCTCGAGGGCGCGGCCACGCTCGACGCGGCGCTCGCCATTGCCGCGACCGACGGCATCCCGGCCCAGAATTTCGTGGCCGGCGACAGCGCGGGGAACATCGGCTGGACCATCGCCGGGCGCCTGCCGCGGCGCACCCACGGGGGCGGCGAGGCCAGCTTCCCGCTGGCGCCCGCCGGGACGCCGACCTGGAGCGGCCTGCTGGCGCCGGAAGACTATCCGCGCGTGGTCAACCCGCCGGGCGGCCAGTTGTGGACGGCGAACAGCCGCCAGCTGCTGGGGCCGGACAGCGCGCTGCTGGGCGACGGCGGCTTCGACCTCGGTGCGCGCAGCCGCCAGTTGGGCGAGCGCCTGCGCCAGTTGAAAGGGCGCACCGATGTTCCGCAGGCGTACGCGGCGGCCCTCGACGACCGTGCGCTGTTCATCGCCGGCTGGCGCGAGCGCGCCCTGCGCGTGCTCGATGCGCAGGCGACCGACGGCCAGCCGCGCCGCGCCGAGTTGCGGAACTTGCTGGAGACGAGCTGGAACGGCCATGCGAGCGTCGACTCGCGCGGCTACCGGCTGGCGCGCAACTTCATGTGGGCGCTGCACGACATCCTGTTCGGCGGCGCCAACGCGCAGATGGCCGCGCTCGACCCGAAGGCGGCCATGGGCGCGGCCAATCCGCGCTGGCCGGCGGTCGTGGCGCGCCTGCTCGACGCCGAGCTGCCCGGCTGGCTGCCGCCCGGCATGCCTGACTGGCGCAGCGTGCAGCTGGCCGCGCTCGACCGCGTGATCGCCGACCTCGACCGCGATGGGGTGCCCCTGGCCGAGGCCACCTGGGGCGCGCGCAACACGGCGGCGATCGCGCATCCGATCGCGCTGGCCGTGCCGGCACTGGGCCCGCTGCTCGGCGTGCCGCCCGACCAGCTGGCCGGCGACGCGCACATGCCGCGCGTGGCCGGGCCGAAGTTCGGCCAGTCGGAGCGGATGACGGTGTCGCCGGGGCGCGAGGAGGAAGGACTGTACAACATGCCGGGCGGGCAGAGCGGCCACCCCTTGTCGCCGTTCTTCCTGCGCGGGCACGCGGAGTGGGTGCGTGCCACGCCGCTGCCGCTGCTGCCGGGGCCGGCGCGCACGACGTTGACGCTGGCGCCGGGGCGGTGAGCTCGTAGGGTGGAGTCCTGACTCCACGAGGTCGCACGCATACGATCAGGGGAAGGAAAAAACCGCGCGGCGCCTTTCACGGGTCATCATGCATTCACTTCGCAGGCAATGCCGCCTGCACCGGCTTGAGCATCAGCGTGATGGCGTCCGCGCTGGAGGGGTGGCCGAGGAAGTAGCCCTGCACCATGTCGCAGCCATACTGCTCGAGCAGCACCAGCTGCTCGCCGGTCTCGACGCCTTCGGCCACCACCGCCATCTTGAGGCCATGGGCCATGGCGATGATCGCGCGCGTGATGGCCGCGTTTTCCGAGTCCTGCGGCAGGCCGGAAATGAAGCTGCGGTCGATCTTCAGGGCGCGCACGTCGAAGCGTTTCAGGTAGTTCATCGACGAGTAGCCGGTGCCGAAGTCGTCGATCGACAGGTAGACGCCCAGGCCGCGCAGGCGTTCGAGCGTGGCCAGGGTCGCCATCGCGTCGTCCATCAGCGTGCCTTCGGTGAGTTCCAGCTCGAGCAACTTCGGGTCGAGGCCGGTGTCGTCCAGCGCCGAGAGCACCATCTGCGACAGGTTCTCGTCCTTGAACTGCTTGGCCGACAGGTTCACCGCCATGCGCACCGGCCGCCGCAGCAGGTTCTGCCAGACGCGGGCCTGGTTGCAGGCCGTGCGCAGCACCCATTCGCCGATCGGCACGATCAGGCCGGTCTCCTCGGCCAACGGAATGAACTCGGTCGGCGAGATCACGCCGCGCTCCGGGTGGCGCCAGCGCACCAGGGCCTCGACGCCGACGATTTCCGAGGAGCGCACCTCCAGCTGCGGCTGGTAGAGCAGGTACAGCTCGTCGTTCTGCAGGGCCTTGCGCAGGCCGACCTCGAGCTTCACGTGGCTCATGATCTGCATCGTCAGCGACGAGCTGTACAGCTTGGCGTTGTTCTTGCCGCAGTTCTTGGCGTGGTACATGGCCGTGTCGGCATACTTGAGCAGCGAGTTGCAGTCGTCGCCGTCCTCCGGGAACAGCGAAATGCCGATGCTGGCGGTGACGAAGATCTCGTGTCCCTCGATCAGGAAGGGACGGCGCATCGCTTCCTTGACGCGGTGGGCGACGTTGAGCGCGTGCTCGACCCGTTCGAGGTCGGGGATCAGGATCGTGAATTCGTCGCCGCCCAGGCGCGCCAGGTTGGTGGAAGACGAGTCCGGCGAGGCGCCGCCGTGCGTCGCATCGCCCGGCAGCGCTTCGCTTCTCGACACGAGGTCGCTCGGGCGGATGGTCTCGCGCAGGCGCTCCGAGACGATCTTGAGCAGGTGGTCGCCGACGTTGTGGCCGAGCGTGTCGTTGATGCGCTTGAAGGCATCGAGGTCCATGAACAGCACGGCGAACTTCTTGTTGCCGACCTTCGAGCGCTGCAGTTCGCGCTCGAGCGTCTCGAGGAAGGCCTGGCGGTTCGGGATGCCGGTCAGGCTGTCGCAATAGGCCAGGCGCCGGATCTGCTCCTCGGTGCGCTTGCGCTCGCTGATGTCGCGCACCAGGCCCAGCACTTCCGAAGGACCGGTGGCGACCAGGCGCGCTTCGAAGTGCTGGGTCTCGCCGAAGCGCACCAGCTCGTACTCGACCGAGCGCACCTGTTCCAGCCGCAGCACCTCTTCCATCTGCGCCATCACGCGCGCCGCGACCGCCTTCGGTAGCACCTCGGTGATGTGGCGGCCGACGCAGCGCTCGCTGGTGAACGGAATCGCTTCCTCCAGCGCCGCGTCGCGCCGCCCGTGGCGCGCGCGTCCCTGCAGGCCGCCGTGCAGGCGCCCGCGGCCGGGCTCGTAGTCGAGGTAGAAACCGTCACGGTTCATGCGGAAGAAGGTGTCGGGGATGGCGGCCAGCACGGCGCGGTTCTGGGCGTCGGCGATGCGCAGGCGGGCGATGGCATCGCTGGCGCGCAGCACGTACAGCACCCGGTGGCCGAGGATGGGCCAGTTGATCGGCTTGGAGACGAAATCGGTGGCGCCGGCCTCGTAGGCGCTGGTGACGGCTTCGACGTCGTCGCCGCCGGTGACCATCACGATCGGCACCGAGACCCCGGGGCCTTCGGCGCGGCGGATGGCGCGGCAGGCGGCAAAGCCGTCCAGGTGCGGCATCTCGACGTCCATCAGGATCAGGTCGGGGCGGCGCTCGGCGGCCAGGGCGACCGCCTGGCGCCCGTCCTCGGCTTCGATGCCGTCGAGTCCGACCTGCTGCAGCATTTCCAGCATCAAGAGGCGCATCACCGGATCGTCGTCGGCGACCAGCACAATTCCACGAATGGCGCGTTGTGGGGCAGGGGAGGCTGGCATCATGTTTCCTTCTCTAGCATGGCATTGAGCGAGTGCTGGACCGCCTGGAACTCCTGTTCCATATCGGACAGCAAGCCGGCGGCGCCAAGGACGCTGGCGCTGCGGCCGAGGTGTTCGAGGTCCTTGCACAGGCGCGCGAGCGTGTCGGCGCCGACGTTGGCGCTGGCCGACTTCAGGCTGTGCGCCACCCGGCGCACGGTGTCGGCATCTTCGCCTTCGACCGCCTGGTGCAGCGCCTGGAGCTGGCGCGGCGTGTCGCCGACATAGGCGGCCACCACTTTCTGCACCAGCGCGTCGCCGCCGGCCTGGCTGAGGGCGCGGATCTTCTCGAGCGCCGCGGCGTTGATGACGTCGCGCTGGATCACTTCGCGCGTTGCCAAAGGCAGGGTTGGCGCCTCTTCGTCGTGGTGCCGGCTGGCCGACAGCGGCAGCGCCATCCAGCGCCCGATCACCGCCGCCAGCTCGGCCTGGGTAAAGGGCTTGGACAGGTAGTCGTCCATGCCGGCCGCCAGGCAGGCTTCGCGGTCGCCCTGCAGGGCGTTGGCCGTGATGGCGATCACCGGCAGCGTGCGCGGGCGGCCGGCATCGAGTTCCTCGCGCCGGATCGCGGCGGTGGCGGCAAAGCCGTCCATCACCGGCATCTGGCAATCCATCAGCACCGCCTCGACACCGCCGGCGCGCACCGCGTCGAGCGCTTCCTGGCCGTTGCGCGCGACCTGCGCCTGCAGGCCCAGGCTCTCGAGCATCGCCTTCGCCACTTCGACGTTGACCGGGTTGTCCTCGGCCAGCAGCACGCGCCGCACGCGCGGCTTGCCTTCGCCGCGTCCGTCGCCACTGCCGCGTGGCGGCGGCAGGAACTGGGCGGCGGGCGCCGTGATCCCGCGCGGGCGGGTGCCCAGGCAGGCGAACAGGTCGGCCGCGCGCGCAGGCTCGATCAGCTGGTAGGCCACGCCGGCCTCGCGCCGCTGCACCGGATCGGCTGCCAGCCGCTCGGGGCTGAGCAGGATCAGGCGCGTCGGCCGCGTCAGCGGGTCGGCCTTGATCGTGGTGGCCAGCAGCAGGCCGCTCGACTGGGTCAATTCCATGTCGACGATGGCGGCGTCGAAGGGCTGCGGAGTGATCGCGGCCGCGCGCAGCCGGTTGACCGCATCGAAGGCCGACGCGGCGCCCTCGCAGGCGACGTTCCATGCCGCCAGGTGGCGTTCCAGGCCGATGCGGCTGGTCTCGTTTTCGTCGACCACCAGCACGCGCAGGCCGGCCAGCGTGTGTTGCTGGCCGCCGGGCGCGTCCGGGTCGACCCGGCGCTTGTCGAAACTGACGGTGAACCAGAACACGGACCCCTGGCGCACCCCGTTGTCGACCCCGATCGCGCCGCCCATCAGTTCCACCAGCTGCTTCGAGATCGCCAGGCCCAGGCCGGTGCCGCCGAACTTGCGGGTGGTCGAGTCGTCGGCCTGGGAAAACGCCTCGAACAGGCGGCCGCGCGCCTCGCGCGAAATGCCGATGCCGGTATCGATCACCTCGAAACGCAGCATCACGGACTGGCTGTCCTCGCTGGCCACGCGCACCCGGGCCTCGATCCGGCCCTGCTCGGTGAACTTGATGGCGTTGCCGAGCAAATTCGCCATGATCTGGCGCAGCCGGTTCGGGTCGCCGCAAATGGCGACCGGGATGTCGTTGGCGATGTCGAAGTCGAGCGCGATGCCCTTGCTCTGGGCCTGCGGCGTATAGACGGTGTGGATGTCTTCGAGCAGGTCCCACAGGTTGAAGTTGATGTATTCGATGGTCAGCTTGCCGGCCTCGATCTTGGAAAAGTCGAGGATGTCGTTGATGATGACCAGCAGGTGTTCCCCGGAACGCTTGACCAGGCGCGTGTAGTTGCGCTGGGCTTCGGTCAGGTTGGTACCGAGCAGCATTTCGGTCATGCCCAGCACGCCGTTCATCGGCGTGCGGATCTCGTGGCTCATGGTGGCCAGGAAAGCGCTTTTCGCCCGGCTGGCCGCCTCGGCCGCGTTCTTGGCGCGCTCGAGCTGCTCGGTACGCACGCTGACCTGGCGTTCGAGTTCGTCGCGGTGCAGGGTGAGGGCGGCGCCGCGCCCTTCGATCTGGGCCAGCATGTCGTTGAAGCTATCGATCAGCATGCCCAGTTCGTCGCTGCGCTGGTGCGCCACCCGCAGCGTGTAATTCTGGCTCTCGGAGACTTTTTTTGCGGCCTGGATCAGCTTCGTGACCGGCTCGGCCATGCTGCGCGTAAAACGCCGCGCCAGCACCAGCGCCACCAGCAGCGACAGGCACATCGCCGCGCCGGCCACGCCGACGCTGTCGAGGATGTCTTGCCACATCGGCAGCAGGTCCGCCTCGATCACCAGCACGCCGACCTGGGACTGGGCGCCGCTGACCGCCCGGTACAGGCGCATGCGCGGCGACCACAGGGGCCTGCCCGCCAGGTTGGCTTCGGCCAGCGCCTGCGCGTCGGCGATCGCCAGGGTCGGCTGCGGCCCGGCACCCTCGTGGCTTGGGGCGACATAGGCCGCAAACAGCCGGCCGCGGCTGTCGTAGAGCGCGGCCAGCACGATGTCGTCCTTGGCCTTGAGCGCGGCCAGCAGGTTGCCCGCCAGGCTGCGGTCGTTGAAGACGAGGGCGTCGGCGCTGTTGACCGCCACCACCCCCGCCAGCGAGGACAGCTGGGTACCGGCTTCCTCTCGGTGGTTGAGCACCGAGCCCACGGCAAAGGCGACGAAGACGAACAGCAATGCCGCGCCGGTCGAAAGCAGCGACATCATCGTCAATTTACGGTTCAGGCTGGAGCGAGCTAGGTTCGGCATCGAGGCAATGTGCAGGAGCGGCATGGCGATGCGGGCCGGCGCAACGGCTGCGCACATGCCCTCCTTGCAGAAATGCAAATTCCTGCAAGAAAAAATATTACGTGGGAGGGCGGGGTATGGCTTTGCGTTGGCGCAAAGGGGTTGGTGCGAGGAAAGTTGTAGGGTGGACGGGTCCCCCGTCCACGCGTTCAATCACCGGCAGAACCGCCGTGATACTGGAAGTATCGTAACGCGAGCGGTCGTTGAACGCGTGGACGGCAAGGCCGTCCACCCTACGGGCCGGCGGCGTTTCGCCGGCCCGCAGCCGTGTTCAGCAACACCCTCCGCTACGCCCCGAGCCATAGCGCGCTTCCTGGCGCTCGCGGAAGAACTCCTCGTAGGTCATCGGGGTCTGGTCCGGATGCTCGCGCTCCATGTGCGCCAGGTAGGTGTCGTATTCCGGCAGGCCGACCATCAGGCGCATGCTTTGCCCGAGGTACTTGCCGGCCTGAGCGAGGGTGGCGAACATCACTGCACCTGTGGGCTGATGCCGGCGACGAAGGGCGATTCCTTGGTCGTCGGGTTGGCGCTCTTGCGGGCGTCGATCACGGTGCGGATGCCGTAGTACAGCACCGCCAGCACGACGATCATGAAGAAGCCGGCGAGGGCGGCGTCGACATAGTCGTTGAAGATGATGCGCTGCATCTCGGCGACCGACTTGGCCGGCGCCAGCACCTGGCCCTGGTCGAGCGCGGCCTGGAACTTCTGTGCGTGGGAGACAAAGCCGATCTTCACGTTTTCGTGGAAAATCTTTTGCCAGCCCGCGGTGAGGGTGCAGATCAGCAGCCAGATGGTCGGCCCGATGGTGACCCAGGCGTATTTGCCGCGCTTCATCTTGAACAGGACGACGGTGCCCAGCATCAGCGCGATACCGGCGAGCATCTGGTTGGCGATGCCGAACAGCGGCCACAGGGTATTGATGCCGCCCAGCGGATCGACCACGCCCTGGTACAGGAAGTAACCCCAGGCCGCCACGCACAGGCCGGTGGCCAGCAGGTTGGCCGGCAGCGAGTCGGTGCGCTTCAGGGCAGGGGCAAAGGCGCCCAGCAGGTCCTGCAGCATGAAGCGGCCGGCGCGGGTGCCCGCGTCGACCGCGGTGAGGATGAAGAGCGCCTCGAACAGGATCGCGAAGTGGTACCAGAAGGCCATCATCGCCTTGCCGCCGACTACGTTCGCCAGGATGTTGGCCATGCCGACCGCCAGCGTCGGCGCGCCGCCGGCGCGCGAGATGATCGAGTGCTCGCCGACGTCCTTGGCCACCTGGGTCAGGATCTCAGGCGTGACCACGAAGCCCCAGTTCGATACCGCGGCCGCGGCCGACTGGGCGGTGGTGCCGAGCAGCGCGGCCGGCGCGTTCATCGCGAAATAAATGCCCGGGTCGATGGTCGACGCCGCCACCAGGGCCATGATCGCCACGAAGGACTCCATCAGCATGGCGCCGTAGCCGATGAAGCGGGCGTGGGTCTCGTTCTCGATCATCTTCGGCGTGGTGCCGGAGGAGATCAGCGCATGGAAGCCCGACACCGCGCCGCAGGCAATGGTGATGAACAGGAAGGGGAACAGGTTGCCCGACCAGACCGGGCCGCTGCCGTCGATGAAGCGGGTCACGGCCGGCATCTGCATGTGCGGCGCGACGATCAGGATGCCGATCGCCAGCGCGACGATGGTGCCGATCTTGAGGAAAGTGGACAGGTAGTCGCGCGGGGCCAGCAGCAGCCAGACCGGAATGACCGAAGCGATGAAGCCGTAGCCGATCAGCATCCAGGTCAGTTCGGTGCCGGTGAAGGTGAACATCGGGCCGAAGGTCGGCGAGTCGTGCACCCACTGGCCGCCGACGATGGCGAGCATCAGCAGGACGAAGCCGATCAGCGAGATTTCGCCGATGCGCCCGACGCGGAAGTAGCGCGAGTAGATGCCCATGAAGAGCGCAATCGGGATCGTGGCCATCACGGTAAAGGAACCCCATGGCGAGCCGGTAAGCGCCTTGACGACGATCAGCGCCAGCACCGCAAGGATGATGACCATGATCATGAAGGTGCCGAAGAGGGCGATGACGCCCGGGATCTCGCCCATTTCGGACTTGATCAGGTCGCCCAGCGAGCGGCCGTCGCGGCGCATCGACATGAACAGGACAATGAAGTCCTGCACGGCGCCGGCAAAGACGACGCCCGCCAGGATCCACATCATGCCCGGCAAGTAACCCATCTGCGCGGCAAGGACCGGACCGACCAGCGGGCCGGCGCCCGCGATCGCCGCGAAATGGTGGCCGAACAGCACATATCTGTTCGTTGGAACGTAGTCGAGTCCGTCGTTGTATTTGTAGGCGGGGGTCTGGCGGCCCGGGTCGAGGCCCATCACCTTGGTGGCGATGTAGAGGCTGTAAAAACGGTAGGCGATGAGATAAACGCAGACAGCGGCGGCGACCACCCAGACGGCGTTGATCGACTCGCCGCGGCGCAAGGCCACGTAAGCGAGCGCACCGGCGCCGAAGAGTGAGAGCGCCGCCCAGCCGAGTTTGTTTCCGAGGCTTTTCATGGTGGCTCCTGAGGTTTTCTACCAAGCGCGGCGCCTCCGCCACCGTGTCCGGCACGGCGACGACGTGACGAGAGACCGATCCGAATCTTGGGCTTATCTTGCACTATTACTGGAAAGGCAAGCGCATGATTCTAACCCGCAAAGGATGCAATATTGACTACGTATTATCACGTAGATAATGTATCCTTATGGAAACATTTTCTGTTGCTTTTAGCTAAATCCTCGTCTAAGATGGGTCGACTGACCACTTGGAAGAAGCCTGATGGCTGTGCCGGACTCGAACCACTTTCCGCCCGTGTGCCTGCACCCCGTCGCCAACCGGCAGAACGGGTGGGTGGCGCTGCTCGCCGAGCCGGCGCGCGGGTCGGCCGCGCACACGCTGGCGCCGGAGACCCTGGGCGCGCTGTTCGGCAGCGCCGACCTGCTCGCGGCCATCGCTCCCCTCGATTGCGTCGTGCGCCTGGCCTCGCCCGGCGTGCTGTCCCCGAAGCTGCTGGCGCTGCTGCCGGCAAGCCGCGTGGTGCTGGCCTTCGATGCCGCCGCGCTGGCCGAGGACGGCGCACACCAGCGCCTGGCCGCCCTCCATGACAGCGGCTACCGCCTGATGCTCGACGGCGCGCCGGCGCCGGACGCCTTGCTGCCGGCCGTCGCCCGTGCCGTTGCGCTCGACTGCCGCGATGCTTCTCCGCCGCCGGCCAGCCTGCTGTCCGCGTTCGGCCCGCACCTGGCGCGCCGGGTCGACAGCGCACAGCGCTTCGCCGAATGCGCCAGGGCCGGCTTCGACTGGTTCAGCGGCGCCTATCCCTTCGATACGGCCGACGGGCAGGGCCAGGACGGACCCTCGCGCCGCCGCATCCTCGGCCTGCTCGCGCTGCTGGCGCGCGATGCCGACTCGCGCGAACTCGAGAGCCTGCTGCGCCAGGACCCGGTGCTGTCGTTTCACCTGCTGCGGCTGGTGAACTCCGCCGCCTTTGCCCTCAACACCCCGATTACCGGTGTCGTCCAGGCCATCGCCGTCCTCGGCCGGCGCCAGCTGCAGCGCTGGCTGCAGCTGCTGCTGTACGCGGGCGGCGCCGCCGACGGCCTGCCGAACCTGCTGTTGCCGCTGGCGGCGCTGCGCGCCGGCCAGCTGGAGATGCTGTGCAAGGCGCAAGGCGGCGAGCGCGATGCGCAGGACCTGGCCTTCATGTGCGGCGCCTTCTCGCTGCTCGACCGGCTGCTGGGCATGCCGATGGCCGAGATCGTCGCCGACCTGCGCCTCCCGGGCCACGTCGAGGCGGCGCTGCTCGAACGCAGCGGCACGCTGGGCAGCCTGCTGCGCATGGCCGAGCAGGGCGCGGACGCCGGCGGGCTGCGGGCGGCCGGCATCGACGGCGCGACCTGGTGGTCGAGCGTGCTGCACGCCCATCACTGGGCGATCCAGGTGGCGCGCAATGTCTGACGCGCTGGTGGCGACAAGCCAGGACCAGGACGGCGATTTCGTCGCCTGCAGCGCGGCCGTGAGCGCGGCCGTCATGCGCCTGCGCGGCGAGCTGCTGGCCGAGGAGCTGGGCCGCATCGCGCGGCTGCTGCTGGCCAGCCCCGAGGGCCGCTTCCTGGCGGCCGACCCGCTGGCGCCGGCCCCCGAACCCTGCCTGGCCCCGCCCGGCATGCTGGTGCACGAGATCCATCTCGACGGCAGCTACTACGGCTGCTACGAAGTCGGCGGACGGGCCGGCTACGACGCCCACGACCGGCGCCAGCTGGCCGGCCTGGCCGCGCTCACCGGCACCCTGCTGCAGGTGCATTCGCTGGCCCAGCGCGCGACGCATGCCTATGCCCAGGTCGAGGGACAGCTGGCGCACCAGTCGCAGATCCTCGACCAGATCCACGAATCCGTGCTGACGCTCGACCTGATGGGCTACATCACGAGCTGGAACGGCGGCGCCGAGCGCCTGTTCGGCTACACGGCGCTGGAAGCGGTGGGCCGCAACATCCTGTTCCTGTACGCCGACGATGACCAGGCGGACGACCTGAGCCTGCCCGACGCCTTTGCCGACGAGGGCGGGCGCATGATGGAAGTGCGGCGCCGCAAGAAGTCGGGCGAAGTCTTCTGGGCCAGCCTGTCGCTGACCCCGCTGCGCGACCTCGAGGAGCGCCCGGTCGGGCTGATCGCCTACCTGACCGACATCACCGAGCGCAAGCTGGCCGAAGAGCGCCTGCACCACCTGGCCTATTACAACGAGCTGACCGGGCTGCCCAACCGCACCCTGTTCGCGCGCCTGGTCGACCAGGCGCTGATGGTCGCGCAGCGCAACGACGCCGCCGGCTGCGTGCTCTTCCTCGACCTGAACCGTTTTAAACTGATCAACGACACCCTCGGGCGCCGCGTCGGCGACGAGCTGCTGCGCCAGGTCGCGGCCCGCCTGCGCGGCACGCTGCGCGAGGAAGACGTGGTGGCCCACCTGTCCGGCGACGAATTCGCCGTCGGCCTGTTCGACATCCGCCAGCACTTCGAGGCCACCACCGTGGCCCAGAAGCTGCAGGCCGCGCTCGACGCGCCTTTCCTGGTCGACGGCCACGACCTGCGCATCGGCGCCAGCGTCGGCATCAGCGTCTACCCGCAGGACGGCATGGATGCCGACACCCTGCTGCGCATGGCCGACATCGCGATGGCGCGCGCCAAGGAAGGGCATGCGAACCCGGACCACAGCGTCGCCTTCTACAGTTTCGACATGAACCGCGGCATGCACGAGCGCATGCGGCTCGAGTCGGGCTTGCGCCAGGCAATCGGCAACGGCGAGCTGCTGCTGTACTACCAGCCGAAGTTCGAAATCGGCACCGACCGCATCGTCGGCGCCGAGGCCCTGGTGCGCTGGTCCCATCCCGAGCGCGGCCTGGTGCCGCCGATCGACTTCATCCCGCTGGCCGAAACGACGGGCCTGATCGTGCAGGTGGGCGAATGGGTGCTGGAACGGGCCTGCGCCCAGGCGGCCGAGTGGCAGCGCGCCGGCCTGCCGCCGCTGCGCCTGGCCGTGAACGTCTCGGCGCGCGAGTTCACGTCCGCGCTGCCGGAGCGCGTCGCCACGACCCTGGCGCGCTACCGGCTCGAGCCCTGCTGGCTCGAGCTCGAAATCACCGAGAGCACGCTGATGCACGACATCGACCGCGTGATCGGCATCATGGACCGCATCAACGCGCTGGGTGTCGCCCTGTCGCTGGACGACTTCGGCACCGGCTACTCGAGCCTGTCCTACCTGAAGCGCTTCCCGATCCACACCCTCAAGATCGACCGCTCCTTCACGACCGGCATCCCGGTCGACGCCAGCGACTGCGCCATCGCCAGCACCATCATCAGCATCGGCCGCCAGCTCGGACACCGCGTGATTGCCGAAGGAGTGGAGACGCTCGAGCAGCTGAGCTTCCTGCGCGCCTCGGGCTGTGACGAGGTGCAGGGCTACCTGTACGCCGCGCCGCTTCCGGCCGGGCGTTTCGAGCAGGGGCTGAGGGAAAATTGGCTGCTGGTCTAGCGCGTGCCCGCCCCGATCATCTGCCGCCGGCAGAGTGAATTATGTATAATGCCGGTTCTTCACAGGAAGCGTGGCCGAGTGGTTGAAGGCAGCAGTCTTGAAAACTGCCGACGGGGGAACCCGTTCGTGAGTTCGAATCTCACCGCTTCCGCCAAGAATTCCCGATGCGTGGCACTTGCGGCCCTCGTCCGCAGCCCGGCTTCCTGCCGGTGGGCGTGTCTCGGTTGCTTAAAAATAACAATACGGCCTTTATGCGTGAAATGACCGCCCTGAAAACGGACAGAGACGTCTCGCTCGATTGCATTCGCCTGGTTGCCATCTTCATGGTCATTTGTATCCACGTATCGGCCAAGGGTTTCCCCTTGTTGAACGAGCGCCACTGGTGGGCGGTGAACGCCTACGAAAGCCTGTCGCGCATGGCGGTGCCCTTGTTCTTCATGGTGACCGGCGCGCTACTCCTGCCGCGTGAATCGACGGTCTCCTCGATCCTGAAGCGATTGTGGCGCATTGGTGTTCCGCTCTTCGCCTGGTCCGTCCTCTACCTGGCCTGGTTCAAGTACACCGGCACGGATTTCGATGCATGGATTGCCCGCATCCTGAAAGCACCCGTCGTCGCCCACCTGTGGTACCTCTACACGCTGCTTGGCGCTTATCTCTTCCTTCCTGTAATGGCCGGGTTTTTCCAGGCCAATACGACGAAAACGCTGCTGTTCGTGATGGGGGCGTGGCTGGTCGGTGCGACGCTGGTGCCAACCGTGTTCTTTATCACCCAGCAAGAGTACGTCGGCATCAACTGGGGCTTCCTCTCGCTGTACGCCGGCTATATCGTGCTTGGCGCCGTGCTCTACGGCCGGGTACAGTTCAAGCGCTCGTGGACGGTGCCCGCCTTGCTCGTGTGGTTCGGGAGTACCGCCGCGATCGCCGTCCTGACCTGGGTGCGGTCGGTGCAGGTCGCGCAGGGGAACGAGACCTTCTATGCCTATACTTCGCCATTCGTGGCCCTGGCCGCGGCCGCGGCCTTCCTGCTGCTGAAGGAATACAGTGGCGCCCTCGTGACCAGGTCGCAGACCCTGGTGAAGGCCCTCAAACCCCTGAGCCGGGTGAATTTCGGCGTTTACCTGGTGCACGTCATGGTGCTGTTCGCACTCGACATCCGGGGCTTCGATTACAACTTCATCAATCCGTGGATCGGGATTCCGGTCGTCACGGTCGCGGCCTTCCTCATTTCCGCGGCCATCGTGGCGTTATTGCAGAAGATCCCGGTCGTGCGTGCGATCGTGCCCGCGTGACCAGGTACGGCTCCCCGGCGCCCGCCGGCCGGCCAGCACGTGCACGGGGTCTGGTCTGACATTCGGACACGGTCCCTATGGCCACAATATTTTGCCGGAGTAGTCGGCCCTGCATTGGCACCAAGCTTGTGTCAGGCTGCCGCCTTACTCCCTCATTCACTCTGCAGAAACCGTGCCCCTGCAAGATGGATACGTCGAGCAGCCCCAGAATTGTTTTCCTGCGTTCGCACCCCGCTGAGCCGTCCGCAACAGCATGGAGTTGGCGCAGAGTGGGCAGTTGGGATGCGCTCTCCCGGCCCCGGCCGTTGCAGGGGTAGCCACCGGCCTCGCAGCAGGGACACGCGGCGTTTCCCGCATCATCTTTTCGAGCTCGCTACCGCCAAGCAGGATGAGGTTGCGACCCTTCGCGAAAGCCTTGGCCTCCTCGGTGAACGTTCCACACGTCACGACAAATCCGCCTGCGGCGCCACCGGCGGCCATGACACCGTAGAGTTCCCGAATGACCGTCACCCCGACCTTCATGGCGCGCCACTGCTTGCATTGGACGACGAATTTTTCACCGTTCTTGCTGAGCACGAGATCGATACCGCCGTCGGCGCCGCCGCCACCGTTCTCCTTGACGGCAAAGCCGCGGCGGCGAAACGCTTCGCCCACCAGTTGTTCGAACTCCTGCCAGCTGATCTCTTGGAGGGGCCTCGAGCCGGCACCAGTGACGACCTTATCGACGAGTTGCGCGCGCTTCCGGCGCCGTACAAATGAAATTCCGGCCCCTGCCAAGCAAAGAAGCGGGACAAGATATTGGCCAATCTCTGCGAGGATCTGCGTCATCATGCCCACCATCACCTGGCTCATTTGTTCCGGGCTGCTGGCTGCTGTCACCAGCCGGGTGGACGCCATCGAACTTAACACGAGGTAGAAAAGGATCGCCAGCGCGACACCAGCCCACCACGGCATTGCGGCAACGATGTCGACGACATCTTCGGCAGCGCTCGTTTTCTTAATCCTCGCCATTCACTTCTCTTCGAACAGTTAACTAAATGTGCGGCGACCGAGGTAGATGCATCGATAAACATGCCTTGATCGGTAGCTCCGCCCGCAATAGAGTAGCGCTTATATTTCCTTATGACAACAAGGTTTTGATATTGAGGCGGGAGCGCGACTTTTACGAATCCCAGCAATAAAAAACGCCCGGCACATCGTGCCGGGCGACTCCCTCGAATGGAAGCGTGAACGAAACCGGCGCCCTCCAGCAGCGTGCGAACTGCCATGCTGTGGCCAACGCCATCCGATGACTCAGCCCTGCCGCCGTGCGCGGCGGCGCGCACCCCAGAAGCCGGCAAGGCCCAGGCCCAGCAGGGCGACGCTGCCCGGTTCGGGGATCTCGTTGCCGGGGCCTTGGCCGTCGTCGTCCAATGCCCTGACGAAGAAGGTGTCCGGGCCGCCGGTGGCGCCCGACAGCGAAGCGGCGAGGCCGATGCGGCTGGTGGGGCTGAGGAAGGCCTGGGCCTCGGCGGCCTGGGTGGCGTCGAGGGCGAACGTGAAGCCGGAGCGGCCGATGCCCGTCTCGGTCGTGGCGAAGGTGATCGGATTCGGCAGGCTGGCGGTGTACAGGGCAGTGCCGCCGGTGTCCGAATAGATCGAGAGGACCAGCGACTCCAGCGTGACGCCGTTCGTCGCAGTATTGCCGGGTTCGGCAGCGTTGAAGACGAACAGCAGGTCGCCGGCGTTGGTGACGTTGAGTTCGCCGAACGAATAGGTGCTGTTGTGCACGCCGCCTGGCTGGACAGTGCCGGTGGTCGTGTCGCTGCCGCCGGAGCGCATCACCGCGCCGGAGGTGAGTCCGGTCTGGTTGTTGTTCTGGAGGGTGAGTACCGTATTCACGTTACCGAATCCTGTGCCGGTATCGGTAATCGTGCCTACCTGGATGAGCGAGGCCTGGCTGGACCCTGCCGCACCCAGCAATGCTGCGGTCGCAATGAAACGCTTGAGTGTCTTTGGAGCATTCATGGTATGGCCTTTTCAATCAACATTTGATCAGGTTTGTTATCGCAACTATTTGGTCAAAAGAAAATTTCCTTGTAACCATTAGCAGCTCGAATTCCGGACTTTGCACTATTCCCCCATTGAAATAGCAATACATTGCCGAGAATCACCATGATTTATGCAAGATGCATGCCGCAAAAAAGAAGGCCATGTAAATCAAGGGCTTGTAAATACAGATGGGATTTGGAAAACGATGATGTGTAAATTCTTTCGACGTTGATGTAACACAAATATTTGGGCGCAAGAAACGAATCCATTAATCAACATTTTTCCCGCAACAAATAAAAGCCGGCAGCGCAGTTGTTTAAAGCGCCATAGCGCTGCTCTTTTCGACAACTGTGCTTTTGCATTAAGACGAAAAACCCACGCTGCATGACAGTGAAGTTGCGTTCGGGAATTAGACCGTCTAACATCGATTCACTCTGAAAAGGCATACCGCGCGAAAGCGCGGGACGCAAAGTCACGGTCTACCGGGCGCACCGCCCCATGACGGCAGGACTGCCAGATGCATGTGTTTCGATCGCCGGACCGTCCGCCGACCTTGCTTGTCGCCGGCGCGGCCGGGTGCGCTCGCACGCGGGCAGTCCTGTTGATAATTAATCAACAGGATTAGCAATGAACAGCAACAAACCTAGCTTTACCATCCTCGCCTGCGCCATCGCCGCCTTGGGCGCCAGCCTTGCCTGCAGCGCGTCGGCAGCACAGCCCGGCGATTTCGTGCGCGGACGGGTACTGGTCGAGGTGCGCGACGGGGTAACGCCCCAGGCCCTCGACACCATCGTCAACATACCCGGCCACAAGCGCCGCAAGCTGGGCCAGAGCGGCCTGCACATCGTCGACCTTCCCGGAAATGCTTCGGAACAAGCCGTGCTGGCGCGCCTGCGCCACAATCCGCATGTCAAATTTGCCGAACTCGACAGGCTGGTGGAGAGCACGCTGGCCGTCAACGATCCGTACATCGGCAGCGCATGGCATGTCAACAAGATCGGCGCGCCGCTGGCCTGGGACACGACGCTGGGCGCCGGCGTGACGATCGCCATCCTCGATTCCGGTATCGATTCTGCCCATCCCGACCTGGTGCCGAACCTGGTTCCAGGGTTCAACTTCTACGATTCGAATACCAACCTCGCCGACGTATGCGGCCACGGGACCTCGGTCGCGGGCGCGGCTGCGGCGGTCAGCAACAACGGCGTCGGCGTGGTCGGCATCGCGGGCGGGGCGCGCATCATGCCGCTGCGCGTGGCCTATCGCGATGCCGCCAGCGGCACCTGCTATGGCTCGTACAGCACGATCGCGCGCGGCCTGATCCATGCGGCCGACAACGGCGCGCGGGTGGCCAACGTCAGCTATGGCGGCGTCACCACCAGCAGCTCGGTCACCAGCGCCGCCAACTACCTGAAGTCGAAGGGTGGTCTGGTATTCGTTTCGTCCGGAAATACGGGCACCGACCAGGGCTATGCGCCCAACAGTGCAATGATCGTCGTCGGCGCCACCACCAGCAGCGACAGCCGCGCGAGCTGGTCCAGTTACGGCAGTTTCGTGTCGCTGGCGGCGCCCGGCAGCGGCATCTGGACCACCCGCCAGGGCGGCGGCTATGCAAGCGTCAACGGCACCTCGTATGCGAGCCCGGTAGCCGCCGGCGTGGCGGCCCTGATGATGGCGGCCGCCCCGGCCTTGTCGGGGGCGGCGATCGAAAGCCTGCTGTTCTCGACCGCGCTCGACCTCGGCACCGCGGGCCGCGACAAGTACTTCGGTCATGGGCGCGTGAATGCCGTGGCCGCCGTGCAGGCGGCCCGCGCGGCACTGCCGCCGCCGGACGCGAGCGCGCCCGTCGCCGCGATCACCGCGCCGCTCGGCAGCAGCAGCGTCAGCGGGCTGGTCGCGGTGGATGCCAGCGCCACCGACAATGTCGGCGTGACGCGCGTGGACCTCGAGGTCAACGGCAGCGTCGTGGCCAGCGACAGCAGCGCGCCCTTCGGCTTCAGCTGGAACTCGGCCGGTTCGCCGAACGGCATGAACAACCTGGTCGCCATCGCCTACGATGCGGCGGGCAACGCCGGACGCTCGGCCGCCGTCGCCGTCAACGTGGCGAATGCGGCGCCGCTGGGCGGCGCGACGGGTTCGGGTAGCGGCAGCGCAGCCGATACCACGGCGCCAACGGTGCGCATCGTCAACCCGGTTGCCGGCTCGGCCTCGGGCACGGTGTCGGTCAGCGTGAGTGCCGGCGATAACCTGGGCGCGGCTGCCTTGTCCCAGCAACTGCTGATCGACGGCAAGCTCGTCGCCCAGGGCACCGGCGGCACGCTGGCGTATGGCTGGAACACCCGCAAGTGGGCAGCCGGCGTGCACACCGTCCAGGCCGTGGTGCGCGACGCCGCCGGCAACATCGGCCAGGCCAGCGTCAGCGTGACGGTCCGCTAAGCTTTTAGGCCTGCGCGCCGCCTTGCCCAGGGCAGGGCGGCGCTCATCCGCGGCGTAGCGCCCGCTACGCCGGCTTCCTGCGCCCCAACAGCGCATCTCCTCCTTCCCCACGACGGATTTGCAGCGCGAAATCCGCATCATTTCAGTTCCGCTTGACGCGCCGCATGCGTAAGCCCGGCGTCGCCGCGGTCCAACTGGAAGCGCGACCCGGGTCCTCGAGCGCCCGCGCGCGGCCGTCAGGGCGCCCCTGCACGCTTCCGGCGTAAGAAATCCGTAAGGAAACAAGCCCATTCTGCGAAGAGTTGTGCCAAATATGCATCCAAGGAGGTCCTGCCCAATTCCACAAGCTGTGCGTGTGTCGATTCAGTCGTTTATCAGTCGCTTATACATATAACTAGACAGGAGACGTACCATGAAGAAGGTTGACAAGGAGTCGAAGCAATCCGTATCGAACCGCCGTAAGTTCCTGGGAACTGCCGCAGCGTCCACGATGCTGGCAGTCCCGATGATCGCCACCGCACAGACACCCAAGCAGATGCGCTTCCAGAGCACCTGGCCGAGCAAGGACATCTTCCACGAATACGCGCTCGACTTCGCCAAGAAGGTCAACGACATGACCGGCGGCGAACTGAAGATCGAGGTGCTGCCGGCCGGGGCCGTGGTGCCGGCCTTCGGCCTGCTCGACGCAGTGTCGAAGGGCACGCTCGACGGCGGCCACGGCGTGATGGGCTACAACTACGGCAAGCAGAGCGCGATTGCGCTGTGGACCTCGGGTCCGGCCTTCGGCATGGATGCCAACATGGTCCTGGCCTGGCACAAGTACGGCGGCGGCAAGGAATTGCTGGCCGAGCTGTATAACGGGATCGGGGCCAACGTCGTCTCCTTCCTGACCGGCCCGATGCCGACCCAGCCGCTGGGCTGGTTCAAGAAGCCGATCAGCAAGGTCGAAGACCTGAAGGGCACCAAGTTCCGCACCAACGGCCTGGCGATCGACCTGTTCACCGCCATGGGCGCGGCGGTGAATGCGCTGCCGGCCGGCGAGATCGTGCCGGCCATGGACCGCGGCCTGCTCGACGGCGCCGAATTCAACAATGCCAGCTCCGACCGCCTGCTCGGCTTCCCCGACGTGTCCAAGGTCTGCATGCTGCAAAGCTTCCACCAGAGCTCGGAGACCTTCGAGATCTCCTTCAACAAGACCAAGTACAACGCGCTGCCGCCGAAGATGAAGGCGATCATCGAGAACGCGGTCGAAGCGTCCTCGTCCGACATGGCCTGGAAGGCGGTCGACCGCTATTCGAAGGACTACCGCGAGATGCAGGCCCAGCAGGGCGTCAAGTTCTACAAGACGCCGGACTCGGTGTTGCAGGCGCAGCTGGCGGTATGGGACGAGGTGGTGGCCAAGAAAGGGGCCGGCAACGCGCTGTTCAAGAAAGTCGAGGCGTCCATGCGCGCCTTTGCCGAACGCGCCATGAAGTGGGACATGGACACCAACAACCCGCGCCGCATGGCCTACAACCACTATTTCGGACGCAAGGCGCCGGCGCCGAAGAAGGCGTAAGCGGCCCGTCGCAGCAATAGCACGCAGCAATAACACGCAGCAATAACACTGTTGTAGTCACCCCGCCCGAGCGCGGGGTGGCGCTTCGTTTGCGTCCGGGAGCAGCTTCATGCAGAACGTCTTGTTTTTTGTCGACCGGGTCAGCAGCCTGGTCGGCCAGGCATTTTCCTGGCTGATCGTCGTGCTTACCTTCCTCATCACCTGGGAAGTGTTTGCGCGCTATGCGCTCAATTCGCCCAATCCCTGGGCTTTCGACCTGATGATCATGATGTACGGCGCCGCCTTCATGATGGCCGGCGCCTACACGCTGGCCAAGAACGGCCACGTGCGCGGCGACGTGCTGTACAGCTTCTTTCCGCCGCGCCTGCAGGCCGGCCTCGACTTGCTGCTCTACATCGTCTTCTTCATCCCCGGCGTGGTCGCCCTGGTCTGGGCCGGCTACACCTACGCCGCCGAGTCGTTCGCCATCCGCGAGCATTCCACGCTCACCGCCAATGGCCCCCCCTTATATCCCTTCAAGATGGTCATTCCCTTCGCCGGCATCCTGCTCCTGCTGCAGGGCTTCGTCGAAATCGTGCGCTGCGTGATCTGCCTGCGCAGGGGCGAGTGGCCCGCGCGCGAGGCCGATGTCGAGGAAGTCGACGTCGACAAGCTCAAGGCGATGGTGCATGTGGACGAGGCCAGCGGCGCCACTGGCGAGGCCGGGGCAAGAGGGGCGGGAACGAAATGAAAAAAGAAATCTGGTTCGGCCTGTCGATCCTGCTGGCGATCGTCATCGGCCTGTTCATCCTGATGCCGGCGCCGGCCGACATGACCAACGGCCACCTCGGCCTGCTGATGCTGGCGCTGGTGGTGGTCGCCATCATGCTCGGGTTCCCGACCGCATTCACTTTGATGGGCATGGGCATGATGTTCGCCTGGTTCGCCTTCCACAGCCAGGACCCCAGCCAGGCAGTCGGGCTCACGCTCGACCTGATGGTGCAGCGCGCCTATTCCGTCATGGCCAACGACGTCCTGATCTCGATTCCGCTGTTTATCTTCATGGGCTACCTGGTCGAGCGCGCCAACCTGATCGAGCGGCTGTTCAAGAGCCTGCACCTGGCGATGGCGCGCATTCCCGGCTCGCTGGCGGTGGCGACCATCGTCACCTGCGCCATTTTCGCCACCGCCACCGGCATCGTCGGCGCCGTCGTCACCCTGATGGGGCTGCTGGCGCTGCCGGCCATGCTCAAGGCCGGCTACAGTACCCAGCTCTCGGCCGGTTCGATCACGGCCGGCGGCTGCCTGGGCATCCTGATCCCGCCCTCGGTGCTCCTGATCGTGTATGGCGCAACGGCCGGGGTATCGGTGGTCAAGCTGTATGCCGGCGCCTTGTTCCCGGGGATCATGCTGGCCAGCATGTACATCGGTTACGTGCTGCTGGTGGCCAAGCTCAAACCCTCGGCCGCGCCGCCGCTGCCGGCCTCGGAACGGGTCGTCGCGCTGCCGCCATTCGCGCAAGCCATTCCCGGGGCCTACAGCAAACCGGCCGTGCCGGGACTGCTGGGTGCCATCAAGGGCGCGCGCGGCGCGAACGTGCCCAGCCGCACGCTGATGTCCAACCTGTTCGTGGCCTTGCTGCCGGCACTGGCCTTTGCCGCCGTGATGGGCGTGAGCTACCGGATCGTCACCGCGCCCGAGGCCGCCCCGACGGAGCTGGTCGAAATGGGCGCCGAGCAGTCGTTCGATGTGGTCCAGGGTGAAGGGGAGGGCGACAGCGGCGGCTTGCAGGAACCGCCCGCCGAGGATGGCCTGGCCGAGCCGCCGGTGGAGGCAGTCGCGGACACGGCGCTGGCCGAGCCTCCCGCCGAAGGTGCCGCGGCCATGCCGCCGGTGGCGGCACCGGCCGCGGCGGCGTCGCCCGAGCGCATCGAGGCCGCGGCGCAAGTCCCGGCGGTCGAGCCGCTGGCCAAGCCAGCGTCGCGCACCTTCTGGATCGCGCTGGCGGCAGGCGCGGCGGCGCTGCTGGTGTTTTATATCTTCTTCAGCTTCGCGCGGCTCGAGATCTTCAAGATGCTGCTCGGCTCGCTGTTCCCGCTGGCGATCATGATCCTGGCCGTGCTCGGCAGCATCGTGTTCGGCCTGGCCACGCCGACCGAGGCGGCGGCGATGGGCGCCTTCGGCGGCCTGATCCTCGCCATTGCCTACCGCAGGTTCAATTTCAACCTGCTGCGCGAATCGGCCCACCTGACGGCCAAGACGACGGCGATGGTGTGCTGGCTGTTCGTCGGTTCGAGCATCTTCTCGGCCGCCTTTGCCCTGCTGGGCGGGCAGGAGATCATCAACGCCTGGGTGCTGGGGATGAACCTGACGCCGGTGCAGTTCATGATCCTGGCGCAGGTCATCATTTTCCTGCTCGGCTGGCCGCTCGAGTGGACCGAGATCATCGTCATTTTCATGCCGATCTTCGTGCCGCTGCTGGCCCACTTCAACATCGATCCATTGTTCTTCGGACTGCTGGTGGCGATGAACCTGCAGACGGCCTTCCTGTCGCCGCCGGTGGCCATGTCGGCCTTCTACCTGAAGGGCGTGGCGCCGCCGCATGTGACCCTGAACCAGATTTTCATGGGCATGCTGCCGTTCATGGGCATCCAGGTGCTGGCGATCATGCTGCTGTACGCTTTCCCGGCGATCGGATTGTGGCTGCCGGGAGTGCTGTACAAGTAAGGCGCCCGGTTGCAGGTCTGGCCCGCGAAAAGCCCCGTTGTTCGGGGCTTTTCGTTGATGGCGGGGTGTTGCTGAAAAAGTGTGGCGCACAAGGAACGAATACGGCCGCTTCGTGGAGGCTCGACATCGAAAAACAAGTAACCGTCAGAGTCCGCCTACAAAAAGAGAAGCCATTACGGTCAGCCGTATGTGCGACATTCCGCAGATGAACCCGCTTGATAGGGGTAAGGTAGAGGCGTAGAGAGGATTACGCCGATGCTCAAGTCGTTCGTCACAGCCGCAATACTTGGAGGAAGCGCCGCTGCCGTGTGCGCCCAGAACGGTGTCACGACCTATGGCGTGCTCGACGCCGGCGTCGTGACCCAGAAGGGCTGCGCCGGACCCTGTACGACAACGGTCGGCAGCGGGCTGGCGTCGGAGTCGCATATCGGCATCCAGGGCAGCGAACCGCTGGGCGAGACCACCGCCGCGATCTTTGCACTGGAAACGGGGGTGAATCTCGATACCGGCCGCGCCGACGCCGGCGACCGCGGTTCCCGGCGCCAGGTCTGGGTAGGCCTGGCAGGTGAATTCGGCGCACTGACGGTCGGACGCCAGTACAGCCTGCAATACCTGGCGCTGACCGATGTCGCCGATCCGTTCAAGGGCGGCATGGCGGGCAGCGCCAGCAACCTGATCGGGGGAGGGCGCCGCGTCGACAACAGCGTGCAGTATTACGGCGCACTTGCGCGCGGCCTGTCGGCAGGCGCCTCGTATTCGTTCAAGGAACAGGTCGACACCTCGCCCGCCGGGCGCGCCTGGGGCATGACGGTCGGCATCGAGCGCGGTCCGCTGACCGTGCGCGCGGCGCACCAGAACCAGAGCGCCGTGCGCGTGCAGTTCAACAGCAAGACCCACAACGACGCCGTCGCCCGCAATTCGATCCTGGCCGCCAACCTGCGCCTGGGCTGGGGCACGGCCTATGCCGCTTACAGCCTGAGCCGCGGCTGGGCGAGCTCGCCGCTGTTCAATCCCGACAATCCGTATGGCGCGGGCATTGCGCGCACGGCATCGAGCAACAGCCGCGACGTGCTGGTCGGCATGGCCGTCCCGGTGAGCGCACGGACCACCTTGCTGGCCTCGTATATCACCAAGGACGACCGCGACCTCGCCAACCAGGACGCCAACCAGATCGCTTTTGGCGCCAGCCACGCGGTCTCGCGCCGCACCGATTTCTATGCGGCCTATTCGCGCATCCGTAACCGCAACGGCGCCGCCTATACGGTCGGTAACGCCACCTCGCGCGGCAGCGGCAACTCGGCCTTGAACGTCGGCATGCGCCACGCGTTTTGAGCGCATCGTCCTGTTCTATCGAGCCGTGCGCGGCGACGCGGCTTCGACAATTTCTGTAGCCTGAACCTATCTGACAACCATCTTCACGGAGGCATTATGACTGGCGCTAGCACACTCGATCCGGACAACTTCCCGGAACGCCCAGACCGCAGCCTTGGCAAGGGCCATGGCACCGATGCACTCGGTCCGAGCGACCTGTCCGACACCGGCAGCGATGTCGTGGGCGGCCCCGGCTTCGCCACCAACCTCGACGACGACCAGCTGGTCCACCTGGACCGCGGTACCAACGAGGAAGAGGAAAGCTTCGCGGGCGACACCGCCGGCCCCGATGTGGGCGACGCCGACTTTTCGGGCGACAGCGACGCCGGCGGCACCGGCGAGCGCGCCTCGGCCGGCCGCGACACCGTCGTCAAGGATGGGGTGGACATCGACACCGACCGCGTCGAATCGATCCCGGACCTCCCATTGACGGAAGAAGATACCGACTTCCTGGCCAGCCGTCCGCCGGGAACGGACACCAAGCGCTAATAGCGACAACGGGCAGCAACGACGGGCAGCGACGACGCGCAGCGGCGGCCCGGCAGCGCGTGCCGGCGAGTCGCGCCGCCAGCCCGGCGGCACCGGCACGCGGCCTCGCGCTGCTGTCTGCCTTGCCGGGCCAGGCAAGGCATCGGCCCCGCGCCAGGCCCGCTTGCGCAGCTACCCGACTCTGCAGCTGCCCGATTACACAGCTACCCGGATCGCGATCGGCTTACACGGGACGGCCCGCGTTGCGGCGCGACAGGCCCCAGGCCGCGAGCAGGGCGCCACCGCCAATCAGGGCCGCCGCCAGCGGTTTCTTGTTGAGGGTGGCCGCCGTGTAGACCGAGATTTCCCTCACCGAACGTCCCGTCATGCCCTGGCGCTCGCGCAGGGTCTGGGACGGGTCCGGCGCATGCAAGGCGTCGCGCCTGCCCGGGATCTTGTCGAGTTTCGACTTTTGCTGGCGCCACATGCTCGCGTTCATGAACTGGTCGAGCATGCGCGGCATGTGAGCGTTGCTGGAAGAAATCACTTTCGAGGCGGCGCCGACGAAGACGTCGCGTTTCGGATGCTCGGCGCAGTAGAGGATGGCGCGCGCCACGATTTCCGGGGCATACACGGGTGGCGGCAGCGCCGGTTCCTTGTCCATGTAGTTCTTCGCGTGCACCGCGAACAGGGTGTCGATGGCAGCCGGCTTGACCAGCGTCACCGAGATCGGCGCCCCTTCTTTTTCCAGTTCCATCCGCAGCGATTCGGTGAAGGCTTTCACCGCATGCTTGGACGCCGAATACATGCCTTGAAGGGGCGCGGCGCGGTCCGATACCTCGCTGCCGACATTGATCAGGGCGCCGCCGCCGCGCAGCTTCATGCGCTTGACCGCTTCCAGCGAGCCGTTCACGACGCCCCAGAAGTTGGTCTGGAACAGGCGCTGGTGGTCTTCCGGCGATACATCCTCGAGCCGCCCGAAGATGCCGACCCCGGCATTGTTGATCCAGGTATCGATGCGCCCGAAGCGCTCGAGCGCCACCTGGCCGATGCGCTCGACGTCGGCCGGGTTGCCGACGTCGGCGGCCACGGTGGCCACCTGGGCGCCGTGGCGGCGCAGCTCGCTCGACAGCTGGTCGAGCGCCTCGCCGTTGCGCGCGGCGAGCACGAGTCGCGCACCCTGTTCGGCGGCGAGGCGGGCAGTGGTCAGGCCGATGCCGCTACTGGCACCGGTGATGACCATGACCTGTTCGTTGATATGGCGAAGTTTTACGGACATGACGCTTCCTTTCCTTAAGTAGTACGGGAAGGGCCGCGCGCATGCAGACATGCAGGACATGCGGGCGGCCACCTGTTATCCAGATAACAGTCGTGGCCATCCGCCATATTTCAAGTCATTTTTTGCCGGGCTGGTAAACCTGGTCGAACACGCCGCCATCGGCAAAGTGCGCCTTCTGGGCCTGGACCCAGTTGCCCGCCACCGCGTCCAGGGTGAACAGCTTGATGTTGGGGAACTGCGCCGCATACTTGCGCGAGAATTTCTCGACCGAGGGACGGTAATAATTTTTCGCGATGATGTCCTGGCCCTCGTCGCTGTACAGGTAGTCGAGATAGGCCTGGGCCACCGCGCGCGTGCCGCGCTTGTCGACCACCTTGTCGACCACGGCGACCGGCGGCTCGGCCAGGATGCTCACGCTGGGCGCGACGATCTCGAACTTGCCCTGCCCCAGCTCGCGCAGGGCCAGCAGGGCTTCGTTTTCCCAGGCCAGCAGCACGTCGCCGATGCCACGCTCGACAAAGGTGGTGGTGGCGCCGCGCGCGCCGGAATCGAGCACCGGCACGTTCTTGTACAGGCGATTGATGAAGTCGCGCGCGCTCGCTTCGCTGGCACCCGGCTGGCGCAGGGCATAGCCCCAGGCGGCGAGGTGGTTCCAGCGGGCGCCGCCCGAGGTCTTCGGATTCGGGGTGATGACGGCCACGCCCGGCTTGACCAGGTCGCCCCAGTCGCGGATGCCTTTCGGGTTGCCCTTGCGCACCAGGAACACGATGGTCGAGGTGTAGGGCGCACTGCGGTTCTTCAGGCGATCCTGCCAGTTGTGCGCGATAAGGCCGCGTTCACTGATAGCATCGATGTCATAAGCCAGCGCCAGCGTGACGACGTCGGCCGCCAGCCCGTCGATCACGGCGCGGGCCTGCTTGCCGGAGCCGCCGTGCGACTGCCGCACGGTGACCTTGTCGCCGGTCTTGGCCTTCCAGTGGCGGGCAAAGGCGGCGTCGAAGTCCTGGTACAGCTCGCGCGTCGGGTCGTAGGACACGTTGAGCAGGGTAGTGTCGGCCGCGAAGGCGGTCGACTGGGCCAACAGCAGCAGGGCGGCCAGCGCAGGGGCGATTTTCTTGATCATTCGCTTCTTTCGGAGAGTGGAGGAGTTACCGCTAGGGTATTGCTCCGCTCATCCGAAGAAAACGAATGATTTCAGCTATCGATATGAGGATTTCAATGCGGACGCCCGACCCGCATGTCAGCGCGCAGAACTTGCGGCGAACCGATTAGTGCGCCTTCGAAAGGATCAGCAACCAGCGGCCAAACAGCAGCACTTCCAGGTGGCCCGCTTCGACCCCGGTGTCGCATTCGATGATCGGATTGATCGGGTAGAAGCGCTTGCGGAAGTCACGGGTGATCAGAATTTCGCGGCGGCCAAAACGCATAAGAAAAGGTGCAGGAGCGTATTCCAGGCCGAAGGCGTTGTTCAGAGTGGTCATTGACGTTTCCCTTGTTTGAATTATGTTGGTCAGTGAAAACAGAATAGCACAACTACTGTATAAATCCACAGGTACTGTACAAAACACCAGTAAAAAATTTTTAGTGTGGTTTTTTTGCCATGCATCCCCATCTGGCCCGAATGGATAACTCGCCTACCTCCCGCCTGCACCGTTTCGCCGCTGCCCGCCTTTCTTCCGACGAGATCTTCGGCCTGCACCTGACCCTGGGCCTGCTCGTGCTGCTGCTGGCGGTGGCCGGTTTTGCGCGCATCGCCGGCGCCGTGGTGGACGGCGCCCCGATCACCGAGCTCGACCTGCAGCTGGCGACCTGGCTGCATACCCACGCCCACGCGAGCGCGGGCCTGCGCCACTTCCTGCTGGCCGTGACCCACCTGCACAGCACGCCCGGCGTGCTCGGGCTGACCGCACTCGCGGCCTTCTGGATGGCGCGGCGCGGCGACCGCCGCTGGATGCTGACCGCGCTCGTCACGGTACCCGGCGGCATGCTGCTGAACGTGGCGATGAAGCACGCGTTTGCGCGCGCGCGGCCGTGGTTCGAAGAGCCGATCGTCCAGCTTTCCACCTACAGTTTCCCGAGCGGACATACCGTCTCGGCCACGGTGCTGTACGGCCTGCTTGCCTGTTATGGCCTCAGCCGCGCGCGCCGCTGGCCGGCGCGCATTGCCATCGTGCTGGCCGCTTGCGCGATGGTGGCGCTGGTGGCCGGCTCGCGCCTCTACCTGGGCGCGCATTACCTGTCCGACGTGCTGGCCGGTCTGGCCGAGGGCTGCGCCTGGCTGGCGGTCTGCATCACCGCCGCCGCCACGCTGAGCCGGCGCCAGGCCGCCCGGCAGGTGGACAAGGGCAAGGGCGCCGCGCACGCAACCGACAGACGCGGCACAACCAACCTGACACCCGGGGAATCCTGATGCGCACACTCATCCACCTGTCCGACTTGCATTTCGGACGCGTCGACCAGACCCTGCTGGGGCCGCTGCACGACCTCATCCATTCGATCAAGCCGGACGTGCTGGTCGTCTCCGGCGACCTGACCCAGCGGGCCCGGGCCGAACAGTTCGAAGAGGCGCGCGCCTTCCTCGACACCCTGCCGGGGCCGCAGATCGTGGTGCCGGGCAACCACGACATTTCGCTGTATAACGTGTTTCGCCGCTTCGTCAAGCCGCTCGACCGTTTCAAGCGCTACATCACCGAGGACCTCGAGCCGGTCTACGTGGACGAGGAGATCGCCGTGGTCGGGGTGAACACGGCCCGTTCGCTGACCATCAAGGACGGACGCCTCAACAAGGAGCAGGTGGCCGGCATCCGGGCCCAGCTCGAAGGACTCGACCCGAAGCTCACGCGCATCGTCGTGACCCACCATCCATTCGATTTGCCGACCACGTTCGAAGAAAAGAACCTGGTCGACCGGGCGGCGATGGCGATGGAGGTGTTCGCGCAGTGCGGCGTGGACGTGCTGCTGGCCGGCCACATGCACGTCAGCCATGCGGCCAGCACCGCCAGCCGCTACCAGATCGACGCCTACGCGGCGCTGGTGGTGCAGGCGGGGACGGCGACCTCGACACGGGGACGGGGGGAGGTCAATTCGTTCAACCTGCTGCGGGTCGAGCACGAGCGGGTCGAGATCGACCGCTACGGCTGGGATGCGCTGACGAACGCCTTCCGCGTCATCCTCACCGAAAAATTCCTGCGCACCGGGAATGTCTGGGCGCCCGCGGCGGAAGGCATGCTCGCGGCCGGCATCTGAACTACGCCGGCCGGCCGCTCAGATCCAGTATTCGGTCAGGCGCGCCGCCCATTCCTTGATCCGGTCGGACCAGGGGCGGTCGCGCCATTCTTCCAGGGTGACTTCCTTCGAACTGCGCAGGTCTTCGTTGAAGGCCGCTTCCATGTCGCGCCCGAAGGCCGGGTCGATCACGACGATGTTCAGTTCGTAGTTGTGGATGAAGCTGCGGCGGTCGATGTTGGCCGACCCGATGGTCGACCAGGCACCGTCGATCACGGCGGTCTTGGCGTGCAGCACCGCCACCTGCAGCTGGAAGATGCGCACGCCGCCTTCGAGCAGCGGCTCGTAGAAGGCGCGCCCCGCATGCATCACGAGGCCGTGGTCGGAGACGCCGGGCAGCACCAGCTTGACGTCGACCCCGCGTTTGGCGGCCGCCACCAGCGCGTCGACGACCTGCTGGTCGGGCACGAAATAGGCCGAGGTGATGTGGGCCGATTTCCTGGCTTCGTTGATCGCGACCAGCAGCGACTTGTAGATTTCCGAGTGACCGTTCGGCTCGGTGGCGAGAACGCGCACGAACTTGTCGCCGGCGGGCGCCAGGCGCGGGAAGTAGTTCGCGGGCGGCAATTCGCCGGCTTCCTGGCGCACCCAGTTGTTGACGAACGCCCATTGCAGCGTGGCTACGGCCGGACCTTCGATGCGCACGTGGGTATCGCGCCATCCGATCTTGTCCTTGTCGACGTTCTCGGGCTTGCGGCGCGAGCGGAACAGCGAACTGTTGGCGTAGTCGCTGCTGATGTTGATGCCGCCGGTGAAGGCCACCTTGCCGTCGACCACCATGATCTTGCGGTGATCGCGGTTGTTGATCGACCAGTTGCCCTTGGCCTTGGCCGGATTGATCGGATTGAACTCGAGCAGGTTGATGCCCGCCGCGCGCATGCGTCCGAAAAATTCTTTCGGCGTGCCGAGGGTCCCGACGCTGTCGTACATGACGTTCACCGTCACGCCCTGGCGCCGCTTTTCCATCAGCAGCTCGGCGAACTGCAGGCCGATCGGGTCCTGGTCGAAGATATACGTTTCCAGGTTGATGGAATTGGTGGCGGCGCGCGCGGCGGCCATCATCTCGCGCATCGTGGCCGGGCCGTCGAACAGGAGCTGCACCTGGTTGCCGGCGATCAGCGGCACGCCGGTGGCCTGCTCCTCGAGCACGGCGAGCGACTTGAGGTCGCTGGTGGCGTTGGCCCAGCGCCGCGTGAGCAGGTTCGACGCCTTGCCCTGGGGCAGGGTGCCGCGCGCGGTGGTCACGGTGGGACTGGCCTTGGCGGGAGTATCGGGCAGGCGCTCGGCGTCGGGGAGGGTGCGGCAGGAGGCGACGACGCCGGCCAGGGCCAGTGCGGCCAGCCAGAATGTGAGGCGTTTCTTGTTCATTTTGCTCCCCTTGTAGCCGTGGGGTCGACGTCCGGGACGTCCACATCCTTCGGGCCGATAAAGAAATCGATCGGCGCATGCAGGAAGCGCCGGCCGAGTGCACGCATCAGCAGGATGCTGCGCGTAAATTGGATCCTGCGTGCACGCAGCGCCACCGACAGCGCCAGGTGGAAACTGACCAGCAGGTTGACCGCGCCGATCAACACCACGCCCAGTGCCGCATTGGCGGCCTCGGCCCATGTTATCTGATACTCGAGGCCGACGAGCGCCGTCGCGAAATTCGCGGTCGAGAAGGTGACGTGGCGGATGTCCAGCGGCAGCCCGAGCAGGAAGCCGACGGTGCCGGTGGTGCCGAGCAGGATGCCGAAGAAGAAGTTACCCATCAGGCCGCCGAGATTGTCCTCGACATAGCGCGCCAGCCGCGCGCGCCGCTCGTGTCCCAGCAGCCAGCCGAGCCAGCGCAATTGCTGGACGCGCTGGCCCATGCGCGTGTACAGCGCCTTGTTGTCGTAGTAGCCCGATATCAGTCCTGCCACGAACAGCCAGACCCCCGCAATGGCCGCATACAGCAGGGCCGGGCTGTGGATCGGGTCGACGTCGTGCAGCAGGTGGTGCGCCTTCTGCGGCGTGACCAGGTGGTGCCCGGTCATTTGTTGGTAGGCGATGGCAATGAGGAGGGCGGTCGGGAAGGCCACGGCGACGTTGCCGATCACGGCCATGATCTGGGTCCGGAATACCTTGTTGACGAGTTCGGCCATGCTGTCGAAGTCGGGGCGCCGGCCGTCGCGGCTGTGCAGGCCGGCGGCGATGCGCTGGGCCGTCATGGCCGGCTGCTTGGTGGCGATGGTCCAGTGCAGCATGTGCACGAGCATGAAGCCGAGCGAATAGTTCATGCTGAAGAGGAAGGCTTCGACCAGGGGCGCGGCGCGCAGGTAGCCCAGCAGGATCTTGAACATCGCCATGAAGCCGACGATGAAGCCGGCGCCGGCGGCGGCCTTGAACATGCCGCGCAACTGGGCCCGGCTTTCGGCGATGTAGTGCTCGCCGGTGCGGCTCGCATTTTCGGTGACGTTGCGCGCCAGCAGGTCGATGTTGTCCTTGAACAGGCCGCGCACGCGGTATTTCGTGTTGTGCGCTTCGACCAGTTCCTGGGCCAGCTCGACGGCGGCGGCGCGCCTTGCCGTCAGCGGGCGCGGCGGACTCGGGGTATAGACGGCCGCCACCAGCGCGCGGCCCTGGGGCGGCTGCACGACCATCTCGAGTGTCTGGGTGCCGGGTTCCTCGCTTGGTGCCGGCAGCAACTGCTGCGCCGCGTCCCGGGCGGCGTCGCGGCCGCCGTCGCCGATCTCGACCAGGAACAGCAGCTTGCGCAGGCGCTCGATGCTCTGGGCGATGGCAACCAGCACATAGGTCAGCGCGACGCTGGTGCCGAAGGACAGGGAGTTGCGCCGGATCTTGGCGATCACGTCCTCGCACTGGTCGAGCATCACCACCAGGTGGCGCGCGTCTTCCGGCAATTGCGGGCTGCCTTCGAGGTAGCGCTGGTAGTCGTCGAGGTAGTGGTTGACCTCGATGTTCTGCATCAGGAAGGGCGAGTCGAAGTCCTCGATCTCGCTGTAGCTGTGCACCAGGCGCGGCTCCAGGCCCAGCGCGCAGATGCGGCAGGACAGGGTGCGGATGGCGTCGAGCATGCCCAGCACCGTGACCAGGTGCGCCCGGTCGGGCGCGGCGTCGCGCGGCGGCGGCGCCTCGGCCACCACGTCGAACAGGGCCAGCCAGTCGGCGTCCGGCACCGAGCGTATCCACTCGTAGTCGTCGTCCCGGTACAGCACCTGGTTGAGCGCGTCCGACAGATACAGGTCGTCGAGCGCGGGCGGCAGGAGGCGGTAGGAAATCCGGCGTTTGAGTTCGGTAAAAAAGCCGTCGTTCGAGAGGATGCCGATGTCGCTGTAGAGGCTGGTGTGGCGGCGCTTCTCGAGCATGGTGACGATATAACTGCGCAGCGCCCAGGCCTGCTCGGGGTTGCCGCGCAGGAGCTGGGTGAGCGTGCGTACCGCGGCGCGCGCGCGCGACAGGTCGCCCCGGCGCGGCCGCAGACATTCGACCAGTTCGACCAGCAAGTCGATGCGGTCGGAGTGCGGGTCGATTTGTTCAAGAATAGCAAGCATACAATTTCCGTTACCCTGAGGGGTAACAGTGTACGCGCTGAGGCTGGCCGCGCTTGGTACGGCAGCGTACAAACGGCCAACTGAGCAGGCAGGGCGCTGTCCCGTTGGCGCAACAATGGAAGGATGCGCCTCAGGTGAATGCCAGCAGCAGCCAGGTCAGTAGCGCGCCCGCGCTCCAGCTCAGTGCGCCGAAGGCGACCGCCGTGGCCAGCGCGCCGTTCCAGCCGCGGCGGGCATAGGCGCGGCCGAAGCGGCGCCGCACCAGCTGCCATTGCGGCGCGGCGGCGGCCAGCAGCCACAGGCCCAGCCAGGCCAGGGCCAGCCATTGCACCAGGGGCGAGCCGCCGTTCAGGCGGCGGTTCACGGCGCCGGCGAACAGTTCCAGCGCCAGCACGGCCAGGCTGGCGAGCAGCCAGCGCCGTGCGGCGAGGGCGGCGCGCTGCTGGCCCAGCGCCTGCCAGTTGCGCATCAGGAGGTAAGAGCCGAACACCGGGGTAAATACCAGGCTCCAGACGGCGACGGCGGACGGGCGCCACAGGACGGCGGCCTCGGTCCTGGCGGAGAGCGGGTCGGATAAGGAAGGGGCGGCAGGGGTATCGAGCATGGTGGCACGAGGAAATGTTGCCATTAGGAAGCAACACTATCGCGCCGTCAGGCCAGGAAGATATTGCGCGCGCTCGAATCGGCGCCGCAGCCGGCACGTTTTCGCAACAGGCGAGCTGGCGCTGGGCCTGGCGCCAGGCTTTCGGTCCAGCCAGGATCAAGCGCGCATGCGCGCATCACCAGACCTTGTTGCCGGCGCCCAGGCGGGAGCTGCGGCCGATGCCGTTGATGGGTGCAAAGACGCGACAGGCCTGGCCAGCCGGGCCGGCAGCAGCGGGGAGGCAAGGGCGGAAACAGCGGAGGGAAAACTGGACGAAAAACGGGGACGGCGGGAAGGCGATGCGGGGAGCCCATGCGCGCCGGGGCGCGCATGGGCGGGCAGGGCGGGATTAGCCGCGTGCCGGTTCGGCGACGTAGATCTCGACGCGGCGGTTGCGGGCGCGGCCGCCGGCATCGGTGTTCGACGCGATCGGCTCGCGGTCGGCACGGCCTTCGATGGTGATGCGGCTCGGGCTCACGCCGCGGGCGGCCAGGTAGTCGCGGGTACGCGCAGCGCGGTCGACCGACAGCGGCTGGTTGATCGCGGCGCTGCCGGTGTTATCGGTATGGCCGATGATCACGACGTTGGTGGCCGGGTTCTCGTTGAGCGTCTGGGCGAAGCGCTCGAGCACGGGCTGGAAGTTCGGCTTGATGTCGGCGCGGCCGGTGTCGAACGACACGTCGCTCGGGATGTCGAGCTTGAGGCGGTTGTCCGAGGTCTGGCTGACCTGCACGCCGGTACCGCGCGTGGCCTGTTCCATCGCCTGCTTCTGCTGCTCCATGCGCTTGGACCAGATGTTGCCGATCACGGCGCCGGCGGCGCCGCCGATGACGGCGCCCTTGCCTGCGCGGTTGCTGCCGCCGCCGCCGGTGGTGCCGCCGATCAGCGCGCCGAGGGCCGCGCCCGCGCCGGCACCGGTGGCGGTGCCGCGCTGGGTGGCGCTCATGTCGGCACAGCCGCTCACGCCGAGGGCGAGGACGGTGGCGGCAACGACGGATTTGGTCAGGTTTTTCTTCATGGGATTCTCCTTAAAAAAATCCGTTTCGTGGGCGCACCCGCAGGGCGCGTCCGCGAAACGGATTGGTCAAACAACTACAAAGCGTGCATGGTACAGCATCAGTCGGCAGATTGCGCCTATATGCCTCGGCCGCTGATCAGGCGTACGAGGATCATGATGACGGCGACGACCAGCAGGATGTGGATGAAGCCGCCGATCGTGTACGAGGTGACCAGGCCGAGCAGCCATAAGACGATCAGGACAATAGCGATAGTGTAGAGCATGATGGGTCTCCTCATTCAGTTTGCGCCGTTCCTGGCGCCGTGAATGCAGTATCGTGTGCTCTGCTCAGCTTGACCGTTCGGTGGCGTACATTCGGCGCGATATTTACGCGCGCGACCCTGGGCGCGAGGCGCGCTTCGGGTCGAGGCCGGGCACCCAGCCCATGAAACCGAGCAGTCCGACGATGCCGATCAGGCAGGTCAGCAGGCCACCGCTGACAAGGAAGACGACGTCGTGCGCCGCCACCTCCTGCGCGAGCCGGGTCGGCTCCGCCGACACCAGCCCGAAAGCCGTCACGACCAATCCCCACACGATAATGCCGATCCACGCCAGGCTATTCATGGTGATCCCCTTTTCGATGGTTGTCTACGCCAGCCGTGCATCCTGGCCGGGTGTCCCGCGCCCTTTCGGAGCGCGTAGCCATTGTCGGGTTAGCTCAGCAGTATTTCCGTGCGGTGGCGCACATTGCGCGGAGGAAAAAATCAAGGCCGGCGATCCCTGCGGATGGCCGGCCCCCGGAGCGATGCCAAAAGAGGATCAGGCGGCGCGCAGGCGTCCCTTCACGATGCGCACGCGGTCGCCGCTGCGCCATTGCGGTTCGCTGCCCTGGTTGAAGGTGCGCAGGGTGCCATCGTCGAGGCGGACCCGGATTTCCCAGGTCGTGGTGGCCTTCATGTTGCCCTCGACCTGGTTGCCGACCACCGCGCCGCCGACGGCGCCGGCCACCGTGGCCAGCTGGCGGCCACTGCCGCCGCCGACCTGGTTGCCGAGCAGGCCGCCGATGACGGCGCCGCCGGCCGCGCCCAGGCCGCTGCCTTGGGCGCGCTGCTTGATCGCGCGGACCGATTCGATATTGCCGCAGTTGCCGCACCATTTCGGCTCGGCGGCAGCGACCTGCACCGGCTTGGGCTTGACCGTCGTGCGCGGCGCCGGCTCGGGTTCGGCTTCGCGCGCGTAGCGCTCGGCAGGGGCCGGGGCATAGCCCTGGGCGACCTGCTGGGCCGGGGCGGCGGGCATCACGGGAGCCGCGCCGGCTGCGCCTTGCGGCGCGAGGGCGGCCATCTCGGCACTGCTTGCGCCTGGCGCCGGCGACTGGCCGGCGGACGGCAGGCTGGAGGCGAGCGCGGCGCGCTCGGCTTCGGTCAGTTGGCGGCTATCGTTGCCGCCGATCGAGGACGGAATCCAGCCCATGATGGCGGCGGTGCCGACCAGGCAGAACAGCACGACGGCGAGCGCTGCCAGCAGCAGGAGCGGGTGGTGCCGGGACTGCCCCGGTGGACTGGAAATATTATTGTTCATGGCGTGTTCTCGGTTGGTTGCAGGTCATCCCCAGCCGGGGCTTCGATGCCCAGTCTGGCTGGAATGAAGATTGTCCTCAGGAACAACAAGGTATTCCGTGCGTCACCGAACATACTTCCCCTATCAGAGCATTTAACCTGATCGAAATTGTTTGCAAATGTATCCGCAGCCCCGTTCCTGCCTTTGCCGCGACGGGGGAAATCCAATCGAGAGGGTCTGATGAATTTTGCCGCTTCTCCCGAGGTCGCCGAGCACAACGCCAACTTGCTTCTGGCCGCGCTCCCGCCGCAGGAGCTGGCCCAGGTGTTGCCCTTGCTCGACCCGGTCCATGTCGAGGCAGGCGAGGTGCTGGGCGAGGCGGGCGATCCTATCCGCTACATCTATTTTCCCCACGACTGCCTGATTTCGCTGCTGGGCGTGGCAGGCGGGCGCATGACGCTCGAGGTTGGCCTGGTGGGGCGCGAGGGCATGCTGGGCGCGACGGTCGCACTCGGCCACGAAACGGCCCAGGTGCGTGCGGTCGTGCAGCGCCCGGGCAGCGCGAGCCGCATGGAGAGCGCCGCGTTCCGCAGCGAATTCGCGCGCAACGGCGCGCTGCAGCGGGTGCTGTACCGCTACACCGACAGCTTGCTGGCGCAGGCGATCCAGATCGCCGTGTGCAGCCGTTTCCACGTGCTCGAGGCGCGCCTGGCGCGCTCGCTCCTGATCACGCGCGACCGCCTGCAATCCGACAAATTCCACCTGACCCACGAGTTCCTCGCGCATGCCCTGGGCGTGCGCCGGGTCGGCGTCACCAAGGCCGCCAGCGCCTTGCAGCAGCAGGGGCTGATCATCTACAGCCGCGGCAATATCGAAATCCTCGATGCCGAAGGACTGGCGGCGGCGGCCTGCACCTGCTACGAGATCGTCAAGGATGCCGGCGCGGGCGCCCTGTCGAGCGCCTTCGTGTGATCGGCCGCACCCGTGATGTGCGGTTCGCGAGCCCACGCGGTCCGCGCAGGCGAGCAGCCGCACCGCAGGACAACTCCCAAAACGCAACGCCCCGCTTGCGCAGTACGCAAGCGGGGCGTCTCGTGTGTTTGCCTGGGGGGTAAAACTTAGTTGGTCTTGCCGGTCTGGTTGCCGATGACGCCGCCGACAGCCGCGCCGCCGACCGTGCCCGCGGCGCTGCCGCCGGTCAGGGCGCCACCGATCACTGCGCCGGCGCCGGCGCCGATCGCGGTGTGCTTGTCCTGCGTTGACATGCCGGAGCAACCGGCCAGGCCGAGTGCCATGGTGGCGATGGTCGCGCTCACTGCCAGGTTTTTGATGGTCTTCATATTACTCTCCTATGGTGGGTTTACTTCAGGCGCAGGTCGTTCTTCACCGACTTCACGCCCTTCACTGTGCGGGCAACCGATGCTGCAGTTGCCACGCTGTCCGCCGAGCTCACAAACCCGCTCAACTGGACAATGCCTTCGCGGCTGTCGACCTCGATGTCCGCCGACTTCAATTCCGGATTGCTGCCGATGGCCGCTTTCACCTTGCTGGCAATGGCCGCGTCGTCGACGGGCTTTGCCGGCGCCAGTGGATTGACGCTGCCGCAGCCGCCCAGCGCCCCGGCGAGTAGCACGGCGCTCAGCCATGCCGCCCGCGCCAGTTTCGAATGCCTCATGCACTTTCCTCGATGCGGTGTTGCCGTTCCGGCCATGGATGCAGACTACGCCGCGCGTCATGCAGAGTCTGTTCGACAACACACACTGCGGCAGGTTTGCTCATCCGTGCGGGGATCAGCGGGTTTTTGTCTTGCCCGGAGGCGGTGCGGTCGGTTTTTGTTTGGCCAGCGCGACCAGGCGGCCGCAACCACTGGTTTCGCCCGGACCGGTATTGATGAGGGGAAGGAGTGCGGCAACCGGCGCGGCGGCGGCTGCCAGCACGGCGGCGCCGCCCGCCTTCAGGGCCAGCACGCCCTTGTCGACCGACACGTCCGGCTTGCTGAACGGGCCCCGCACATACAGGGGCGCACGCAGCGTAAACAGGCGCAGCGCCTTGGTGTCCGGGCGGATCGTCAGGTTCATCTGTTCGTTTGCCAGGCTGATCGTGCCGTCGACGCGGATGATGGCCTCTTCCGTGTCGACGACGAAGACCTGCGATTGCATCACGCCCTTGTTGACGTCGAAGTCCGCTGCCAGGCAATTGATCTGAACTTGTTTGTCGCCGAACAGCTTGGTGACGATGATGTTGCCCACGTTCAGGCCCATCTCCTCGAGCAGCATCTTGCTGATCGTGCCCTGGTTGACCAGCGCCTTGACTTCGCCATTGGACGAGCCGAGGAGGGAGGCGACCGAGGTGCCGGTGGCCGACAGCTGGGCGTCGCCGCTGAGCGTGCCCACCGTCGCCTGCATCTTCTCGATGGTCGGGAACAGCTGCTTGATCTGGATCTGGCGCGCGCTCGCCTTGGCCGTGGCGCGGATCGTGTTCTTGCCCTGGTCGCCGCTGCCGTCCAGGCGGATGGTCGAGCGCAGGGTGCCGCCGGCCACGCCGAAGTCGAGCGGGGCGAGGGTGATGACGCCGTCCTTCATGATCAGGTGGGTCGAGAGCTTGGAGATGGGCAGTGTCTTCTTGCGGATGATGCGCTCGGCCGTGTAGCGCACGTCGGCGTCGATCGCCTTCCAGCGCTCGGTGCGGAATTCCTCGACCGGCAACACCTTGCCGCCGGGCTGGACCGCTTCGACGCCGCGCTCGCGCTTGCTTTCGTTGGAGTCGCCGCCGATCAGCGGGCCGAGGTCGGAGAACACCAGCTGGCGCGTCGCCACGTTGCCGCTCAGCTTGGGACGCGGCTCGCCGCCCTCGAACACCAGCTTGCCGCCGATGTCGCTCGAGCCGACCTTGCCCTTGAAGTTGTCGTAGGTCCAGCGCCCATGCTCGCGGTCGAGTTCGCCCTTCAGGTGGCCTGAGGTCGAGAAGGCCGGGGTCTCGGGCAGCGTGATCCTGGTGAAGTTGTACAGCCGCGCCATGCTGCGCCCGGCCAGTTCGAGCTGCAGGTCGACCGCCTTCAGCTTGGCCGGGCTGGTGACGGTGCCCTCGACGGCGATGCGGGCCGGCCCGCTGCGCAGCTCGGCCTGGACCGGGTAGGGCGTGTTCTGGTCCTTCAGCGACAGCACCTGCCCGACCTTGCCGCCGCCGGTGACGGGGGCGCCGTTATAGCTTCCAGTGACCTTGAAGCCGACCCCGTATTTCGGATCCTTGTCGAGCGTACGCACCTGGGCCGTGACGTCGGCCTTGGTGACGGCGTCGACGACGCGCAGCACGCCGTCGGTCAGCACCACCCGCTCGAGGTCGAGCTTCCACTTCGATTCGGTGTCCTTCTTCTTGTAGACCCAGTTGTAGTGGGTGCTGTCGGTGCGCTGCAGTTCCACGTACGGCGAGTCGAAGCGCAGCACGGGAATGCCGATGGTGTGGTGCAGCAGGCCGAAGGGATTGAGCGAAAACGAGAACTGGCGCACGCGCGCCATGTCGGCCTGCTTCATGTGCGCCGGATTGCCGACATGGACGTCGTTGGCGATCAGGTGCGGCCAGGGCAGCCAGTCGCGCAGGTGGCGGTCGGCCGGCGCCATGCGGCGCGCCGGGATTTCCCATTGCACGGCGAGGTTGCCGCGGATGGCGAACGGGCGCTCGATCGCTTCGCTGACTTTCGCGTTGAGCCAGGGCCTGGCCTTGTTCCAATCGAAAGTAAGGATAAAAATGACGGCGATGACGGGAATCGCGATGAGGGTGGCGAGGACGCCGAAGAGGATTTTTTTCTTGTGGCCGCTCCGTTGGTCCTGCTTGCGGTCCTGGGGTGCAGTATCGGACATGGCGATCCTTCGTGGGGTTCGGTCGTGCGCCCAGCTTAGCGCAAAGCTTCGCGTCATCAATGTGCGATGCCGCACGCTGCCAAGGATGAGCGGCGCGCGAGCGCCGCGAACGGCGGTCAATGTGCGGCAGCGTACCGAACTGGACCCATAACAGGTTTATAACTTCTACAACTTCCTAACATCCCAGGAGAAATGATATGAAAGCAATTCGCCCAAGGAACGGCCTGGCCCAGGCAGCGGCCGTGGCCGCCGTTCTGGCATTGAGCGCCTGCTCGAGCCAGAAGGCGCCGGCCACGGCCGACGTGGCCGTTTCGCGCAATGCCGTCGCCAACGCGGTCCAGGCCGGCGCGGCCGACCTGGCCCCGGCCGAGATCACGGCGGCGCGCGCCAAGATGATGCGCGCCAACGAGGCGCTCGCGGCGAAGGACTACAAGCTGGCGCGCGAACTGGCGATGCAGGCGCAAGCCGATGCCCAGCTGGCCCAGAGCAAGGCCAACTCGGCCAAGGCGACCGCCGCCTCGAACGCGCTCAACGAAGACCTGCGCGTGCTGCGCCAGGAAGTCGACCGCGCGAACACCCAGTAAGCGCAGTACGCAGCAGCGCCTGTCCGCCGCCAGCGGTGGCGGACAGGCGCGGCCCCGTCGCTGACCTGTCTCCATTCCGCTCGTCAAAAAATACCTATGCGCCTACATGGCGCCACCGGAGGGCAAGATCATGAAAGCACCATTCTTCAAATCGGCCGTATTTGCCAGCGCCATCGCGCTCGCTGCCTGCAGCACCGTCCCGACCACCACGCCGACCCTCGACCAGGCACGCGCCGATTTCGTCGCCGCGAATAACAACCCGCAGGTGTCGAGCTATGCGCCGATCGAGTTCAAGCAGGCCAGCGACGCCCTGAATGCCGCGAATGCCGCTGCCGCGAAGAAGGAAAGCCTGGAAGACATCGATCGCCTCGCCTATGTGGCCAAGCAGAAGATCGCCACCGCCCAGGAAGTGGCACGTGCCAAGGCCGCCGAGGCGAATATCGCCGACGCGTCGCGCCAGCGCACCGAAGTGCAGCTGGAAGCCCGCACCGCCGAAGCCGAGCGTGCCAAGCGCGAGGCGGAAGCAGCCCAGGCCGCCGCCGCCGCCGCCCAGCAGCAGGCCGCGACCGCCCAGGACCAGGCCCGGATGATGGCCGAGCGCACCGCCAAGCTCGAAGCCATGATGGCCGAGTTGCAGGCGAAGAAGACCGAGCGCGGCATGATCGTCACCATCGGCGACGTGCTGTTCGCCACCGGCAAGGCCGACCTGACGCCGAACGGGTTGTCGAGCTTGCGCAAGCTCGCCGACGTCCTGGGGCAGAACCCGGAGCGTACCGTGCTGGTCGAAGGGTTTACCGACAGCACCGGCAGCGCGAGCTTCAACCAGGACCTGTCGCAGCGCCGCGCGAACGCCGTCGCGAGCGCACTGAGCAGCATGGGCGTGGAGCGCCAGCGCATTGCCACCCGCGCGTATGGCGAAACCTTCCCGGTCGCGCCGAACGATACCGCCGCCAACCGCCAGCTGAACCGCCGTGTCGAGATCGTCTTGTCGAACGACGGCAATCCGATTCCGCCGCGCACGGCAGGACGCTGACCGCATTACTTTGAACTTTTAAGGAAACGTCATGGAACAGAACAAAACGTCGTTGGCACATGGCTTCGACGTCGAGGCGATCCGCCGCGCAGCAGCCAACCTGGACGACGGTGCCGTCACCGCCGGCTACCAGGCTGACCGCGAGGCGGTCATCGCGATGCTCAACGATGCGCTTGCCACCGAACTGCTGTGCGTGCTGCGCTACAAGCGCCACTACTACACCGTCGGCGGCCCCGGCAATGGCGAACTGAAGGCGGAGTTCCTCGAACACGCCCAGCAGGAGCAGGAGCACGCCGACCGCATCGCCGAGCGCATCGTGCAGCTCAACGGTTCGCCGAACTTCAACCCGGCCACGCTGACGGCGCGCTCGCACGCCGAATACGACGAGTCGGAAGACACGCAGGCAATGGTGCGCGCCGACCTGATCGCCGAGCGCGTCGCGATCGAATCCTACCGCCAGATGATCGTGGCGATCGGCGACAAGGACCCGACCACGCGCCAGATGCTGGTCGAGATCCTCGCCGTCGAGGAAGAGCACGCGGACGACCTGCGCGACTTCCTGGTTCCCTGATTTCACGACTGTAGCAATCACCACACCAACACCAACAACAGGAGTTCATCATGCTAGACACCACCACCCGCGGCAGCGCCCGCTCGCTCGACACCGGCCTCCAGAACGCCAGCGCCGACATGAAGCTGCTGGTCAAGGATGCCCAGGCACTGCTGACTGCCGCCACGTCGCTGACCGGCGACAAGGCGGACGAACTGCGTGCGCGCGGCATGGAACTGCTGGACCGGGCGATGGGCAAGGCCAGCCAGTACCAGGGTCAAGCTGTCGTGAAGAGCAAGGAACTGGCCCAGACCGCCGATGTCTACGTTAAAGACAACCCGTGGCGCACCGTCGCTGCCGCAGCGAGCGTCGGCCTGCTGGTCGGCATCTTTCTTGGTCGTAAATAATTAGCGCCGGAGAACACCATGGAAAAGACCGAAACCGTCGTGCATGGGCCCGGACTCATGGGCGGGATATCCGGCCTGGCCAAGAACCTGTTCGGCCTCATCGTGTCGCGCGTGGAACTGGCGGCGCTCGAGTTGTCGGAAGTGCGCAACCATGTGATCGAACTGCTGGCGCTGTTTGCCGGCGCGATCCTGGCCGTCTGGTTCGCCGTGGCCTACGGCACCGCGACCATCGTGGCGCTGGCCTGGGACTCCTGGGGCTGGAAGATCCTGCTGGTAATGTTCCTGGTGTTCCTGGTCATTACGGTCGTACTCGTGATGCGGGGACTGGCCATGCTCAAGCAGGGCAAGCTCGCCTTCCCTGAAACGATGAACGAACTGCGGCACGACCGCGACGCGTTGCTCTGAGCGGCGCCCATACAGGGGAGGGAACATGGAAAAACACACGCACAAGGACGAGCCGACCGGCCTGGCCGGCCACAAGCACAGCCGCGATCCGGTCTTGCGCATGGCAGAGCTCAAGCGCGAGGGCGAGTTCTACCGCGCCGGCGTCACGTACGCCAAGGCGCAGGTAAAGCACGGCGCGCGGCCCGAAGTCATGCTACATTCTGCTCTGGACCACGCGACTTGGGCACTGCGGGCACGGGCTGATGCTCTGCTGAAACCTACGGGCACCAGCGTCTCGGTGCTGATGCCTTATGCGCTGGGTGCATTCAACTTCGTGCGCCAGCGCCGGATGGGCAAGCAGGTCGTGGCCGGCACCGTGCTGATGGCCGTGGTGGGCTGGTTCATGAAGCGCAAGCGTGCGCAGCGCGGCGAGCTGTGATCGCAGCATGATCCGACAGCGCGATTGCGCCGCCGCTTGGGTCGGGGCGTGCGGCCTGGTGGCCAGCGCCCCGTTGGCATCGAGGGCGTGGCGCTGCGCCTGCGTACCGGCGGCGCAGCATGCGCTGCCTGGTTTGCTCAGGTGCTTGAGTGCTTGCGTGTTTAAGTGCTTGCGTGTTTAAGCGCTCGAGTGCTTGAGTGCCGGACATGACCGCGGTGTGGCGCTGGGAGCAAGGCGCCGAGCGCGGGGCAGTACAGAATATGGTGGGGCTTGAGCGGCGTCGCAATCATTGATTGGACGCCGTCTTTTTATGTGCCTGTAGCCGGCGGTCCGGCCTTACATGGCCGGCTGTGCCGGCGCTTCCGCGCGCAGCAGATTCATTTCCTTTTCCCAGTTTTCCCGGGCTGCCTTCAGGCAGGCTTGGCGATCGCTGGCCGGTCCCTGGCGGCAGGCCCTTTTCGCCTCGTCGAGCGCGGCGCCGATCTCTTTCTGCCGGGTGCGCATGCGCTGGGCGCCGTTCGCATCCTCCTGGTACCAGCGCACCGGGTCGGCGCCGGCGACTTCGCGCGCCTGCTTCGCCGACGCCGCCGGGGATACCGTCGCGTCGCTCCCGGCTTGCTGTGCCTGCACGCCGGGTGCAGCCGCGCAGGCGCCGGCCAGCAGGCAGGCCGCCAGGCTTCGTTTCCAATCGAGTCGAGCTTCCATGTTCGCCTCCCAATCATGGCAACGGGCCGGCAAGAGCCGGCCCGTCGACAAGGTATTCGTCCATGCGCCGGCGGCAGGCCGGCCGCGCGATTGCTGCGCGTGCGGCCTGCCGCCGTCGTGCGGGCCGTGCATCAGTAGCGGTAGACGCGGCCGTCGACCACGCGCACGCGGTTACCCACGCGCAGGTCATACACGCTGTCCTGGACCACGGTGCGGTATTCGCCGTTATCCATGCGCACATTGACCTGATACATCTCCTGGCCGCCGGCAGCGCGGTTGCGTTCGACGCTGTTGCCGATCGCGGCACCGGCGACCCCGCCCGCCACGGTTGCCGCGGTCCGGCCGCTGCCGCTGCCGACCTGGTTGCCCGCCAGGGCACCGACCAGCCCGCCGACGACGGCGCCGGCGCCACTGGTGCGGGCATCGGCCTGGGTCACCTGGATCGATTCGATGGTGCCGTAGCCGGTCGATGCGGTGTTGTTGTAGCCGCCGGCATAACCGCCGCTGGCATAGCCGCCGTTGTTGTAGGAGGGCGAGCTGGCGCAGCCCGAAATCAGGGCACCAGCTGCGACCACAGCGGCGAGGGTACGGGTAGCTTTCATATTGTTCTCCTGGCAAAAGATGTGAATCAAGAATAGGACGGCGCTCGACCTGGGTCTGTGCGATGACGCACGATGAGTTGCTAATTTGATATTCGATGCGCACATCGCGCTGTTGTGTTCGACAGCGAACAGAAGTCGACCTGCGATCGGCGTACAACATCGTTAGCGTGTTGACAATTGGAGAACAAAAGCATGGCGACAAAAATGCAAAAAATACATGCGCTGCTGGTCATTGGAGCGGCCTTGCTGTGGTCCGGGCATGCCCGCGCACAGGCCGTAACGGATGCGAAGACTGCCTACCACACGGCACGCGACGCTGCTGCGAGCGCCTTCAAGGCGGCGCGCGCCCGTTGCGATACCGTTACCGGCAATCCGCGCGAGGTGTGCCTGGCCGAGGCCAAGGCCGAGCGCGTCCGGGTCGAGGAAGAAGCGGGCGCCGCTTACAAGAACACCCTGAAGGCCTATACCCAGGCGCGCATGCGCATCGCCGACGCCTACTACGGACGCGACAAGGCGCGTTGCGGCGCCGTCACCGGCAACGAGCGCGACGTCTGCATGAAGCAGGCCAAGGCGACATTGATTGCCGCCCAGGCCGATGCCAGGGCGGATCGCAAGATGATCGAAGCGCGCACCGATGCGCGTGAAGACAAACTGACGGCGGAATACCGCGTCGCGCTCGAAAAGTGCGACGCGTTTGCCGGCGCGGTGAAAGACCAGTGTGTCAACGCCGCAAAAACCGCGTACGGCAAGTGACGTACCGGATCCGCTCACCAGGGAAACCACTGAGCAACCACTAGCAACCACTGAGCAGCACTTGACTTTATCAACAACAGAAAGGGATACATCATGAAGATCACCCAACGCATCGCTACCGCCGTGTTCACCGGCGCCCTCGCATTCGCCATGGTCGGCTGCGCTTCGACCCCAACGCAGACCAGCGCCGGCGAGTACGTCGACGACAGCGTCATCACGGCCAAGGTGAAGACCGCGTTCGCGGCCGATCCGACCGTGAAAGCGACCGAGATCAACGTCGAAACCTTCAAGGGCGACGTGCAGCTGTCGGGCTTCGTGGCGCAGCCAGCCGATGCCCAGCGCGCCGTCGAGATCGCGCGTGGCGTGAAGGGTGTAACATCGGTCAAGAACGACATTCGCGTGAAGTAATCCCTTGGCCGGGCGGCGGTCCGGCGACCTTTATTTGGCAAACACATGCGTCTCGCCAGTCCTGGCTCGGCACCAGCCGAGCCGAACAATTCCGCCGCCCCAGAGGCAGCGCCGGCCATCGTGGCCGGCGCCGTCGCTCCCGACTTGCTTCCGGAGACGGGCGACGACCTCAACCTGCACTCAGGCGGCCTGCGGCTACCGATCCACGTCAACGCCCGCGGACTCTCGCTCGGCATCCTGGCTACCGTGGCCTTCGTCTTCGCCCTCCAGTGGGCGCAAAAATTCTTCGTGCCGCTCCTGCTCGGCATCTTCATCGCTTATACCCTGAGCCCGGTCGTGCGCTGGCTCGAGCGCCTGCACATCAAGCGCGTCATCGGCGCCACGCTCGTCACCGCCATCCTCATCGGGGGATTGGGCGCCACCATGGTCCGGCTCCAGGACGAATTCCTGAACATCATCGACGAGCTGCCGACGCTCACCCAGAAGGTCACCCGGCTGCTGGCCAAGACGGCGTCCGGACAGGTCTCGACCATCGAACAAATGCGCAAGGCCGCCGCCGAGATCGAACAGGCGACCGCCAGTGTCGGCCAGAACAAGGATGCGCGCCTGATCCAGCGCCGCCCGACCCTGTCGCAGCCGCAGTCGCCGGTGTTTCGCATCACCGACTGGCTGCTGGCCGGTTCGGTCGGCCTGGCCACCTTCCTGACCCAGGCCACCATGGTGCTGTTCCTCGTGTTCTTCCTGCTGCTGGCGGGCGACACCTTCAAGCGCAAGCTGGTCAAGCTGACCGGGCCTTCGCTGACACGCAAGAAGGTGACCGTCCACATCCTCGAGGACATCAACACCTCGATCCAGAATTACATGTTCATGCTGCTGGTCACTAACATCCTGCTGGCGCTGCTGATGTGGGTGACGCTGCGCGCGATCGGGCTGGAAAACGCCGGCGCCTGGGCGATCTTTGCCGGCATCGCGCACGTCATGCCGTATTTCGGCCCGCTCCTGATCACGACCGCAACCGGGCTGGTCGCCTTCCTGCAATTCGAATCGCTGCGCATGGTGATCCTGGTGGCGGGCGCCTCGATGGGCATCGCCACCCTGGTCGGCATGGTCGTCACTACCTGGATGACCGGCAAGATCGCGAAAATGAACCCTGCCGCCGTGTTTGTCAGCCTGCTGTTCTGGGGCTGGCTGTGGGGCATGTGGGGCCTGCTGCTGGGCGTGCCCGTGGTCGTGGTGCTGAAGGTCGTGGCCGAGCGCGTCGAGGGGATGGAAGTGGTGGCGGAGTTGTTGGGGGAGTAGGGGGCGAAAGCGCGCAGGTGGCGGGCGGCTTTTCGCGTGGGGCCGGGAGCGGTTCGCCGCCCGCTCCACCCTACGACATGAAAACGGCGCGGATCATCCGCGCCGTTTTGTCATGCAGGGACAAGTGGCTCAGGCCATGCGCTTGACGTTCTTGGCACCGGTCTCATGGTCCGGCTTGTGGCGCAGGCTGCCCAACTGCAGCGCGTACTGCCGTGCGAACTCGGCGCCGAGGAAAAAGATCTGGGCCGAGTAGTACACCCACAGCAGCAGGGCGATCAGCGAGCCGGCGGCGCCGAAACTGCTGGCGGCGCCGCTGTTGCCGATGTAGAGCCCGATCGCATATTTCCCCAGCGTGAACATGGCGGCGGTGCCGAGGGCGCCCACGGTCACGTCGCGCCAGGACAGTTTGATACGCGGCAGCAGCTTGTAGATCACGCCGAACAGGGTGGCGATCACGAGGAAACTGATGCCGGACGAGATCCAGCCCATGACGACGGTCGCTTCGCTCCACATTCCGGTGAAATACTTCTCCACGACGGCGAGGGCGGCGCTGACGACCAGCGACACCATCAGCAGGAAGCCCAGCACCAGGATCAGGCCGAAGGACAGGACGCGGGTGCGCACCGTGTCCCAGAAGCTCGCGTCCTCGGGCGCCGGCACGTCCCAGATTTCGTCGAGGCTATCCTTCAGCTCGGCGAAGACGGTGGTGGCACCGACCAGCAGCAGGACGGTTGCGATGATGGTCGCCCACAAACCCGTTTCCTTGTTCTGGGCGCCGGCCAGCACCGACTGGATCGCTGCCGCGCCCTCGGCGCCGACCAGTCCGCGCAACTCGGCGAACAGCTGTCCCTGCGCCGCTTCCGCGCCGTAGAAAAATCCGGCCACCGCAATCACGAGCACCAGGATCGGCGCCAGCGAAAACAGCGTATAGAAGGCCAGTGCCGCGCCCTTGCTGGAGGCCCGGTGCGCGAACCATTCGGTGACCGCGCATTTCAGGATGTGGATCACCTGTCTGGAATAGGGGAACCATTGATTTATAGCCATACCGATTCTCCGGAAAAAGAAAAGGGGCACGTGGCCCCTTTTTGTGTTGCTGGACGTGATTCCCAGCTGCAGATGCCCGCCCTGGGCCAGGCCTGCGGGCCTGCCCCAGGGCGCCGTTAGCGGGATCCGTCAGCGCTGCTTACTGCACGCGCTTTTCGATGGTGATTTGTTCGACTTCCACACGGCGGTTCGGTTCGAGGCACTTGATCAGGGCCGCACGGTTCTTCTCGGTGCAGGTCACGACCGGGTTGGCTTCGCCCTTGCCGATGGCGTTCAGGCGGCTGGCGTCGACGCCCTTGCCGACCAGGTAGTCACGCACGGCATTGGCGCGGCGCTCCGACAGCTTCAGGTTGTACTTTTCCGAGCCCAGGCGGTCCGCATAGCCGGTGATGTCGACGTTGGTGATGCTCGGGTCGGCCTGCAGGGCTTTCGCGATGTCGTCCAGGCGTGGCTGGTTCGGGTTCAGGTTGGCGCTGTCGAAGGCGAACAGTTCGGTGGCCGACAGGGTGATCTTTTCGAAGCGCGCCGGTGGAGCGACCGGGGCTGGCGCCGGTTCCGGTGCAGGGGCCGGTGCTTCGGCGACCGGGGCAGGGGCAATCACCGGCGCCGGCGGTGCTGGCGGCGGGTTGAACGCGTAGTTCAGGCCGACGGTCACGTATTTGTTGTTGCTCTGCTTGAAGCCATACAGTTCTTCGTGGCGCAGGAAGCCGCGCACCGAACGGACGTCGGCCTGCAGCGACAGCTGCGGGGTCAGCGAAGCCTGGACACCGACGCCCAGGGTGGCGTATGGGGAGTTCTTGCTCACGCGGCGGAGCGGGTTTTCAACCTTGTCGCGCTCTGCGCCGATACCGAAGAGAATGAACGGACGAATATTCTGGCGCGACAGCATCAGCAGCGCGTCGATGCCCACCAGGGTCTGGCGGTAACGCGCCGCGCCTTCTTCGGCGCGCACGTGGGAGGCGCCAACCTGCAGGTCCCAGTACGGGTGCACGGCCTTACCGAACTTCAGGCCGCCGCCCCAGTCACGATCGCTGACGCCGAAGTTGGCGTCAGGCTTCATGCCGACAACGCTCGGCTGGACATACCAGGACGGGTTGATCTCTTGGGCCAGCGCGGTGCCGGCAGCGCACAGCATGGCGACGGCCAGGGCGATTTTCTTCGTATTGTTCACAGGTAACTCCCATAGGTTGAAAGGGTGGGTGACATCGTTGCCTTGACAGTGATGTTGGAGTGAAGAATACGAGCCGGGGTTCCGGAGGGTCGGTGCGCTAGCGCACTCAGGTTTACTGCTGAGTGACAAAAAAGCAACAATGTCGATTAGCCAGCAAAAGGCCTCTATATAGAGGGTGTGAAAAATGGCATGCTGACCTGGTCGTTTTATGCAAAAAGAATACGCGAGCCGGTGTTGTGTTAATGAGACAAAACGTCGTTTTATAGCGCGCACGTTAGTTTTTTGCCAAAGCAAATGTCTGAAAAAAATGCTACGCGGAATTTTGCCAATGTGGGCTGGCGCACAGACCGGCCTATCTGATGCAAGCGATGATGCGGTCAGTTAAGCGGAACCCGAGGTGTTGTCAGCCTGTCAGACAACCTACAGCGACCCGGACCACCAGTCTCTCTTTCAATTTGGAGTTACCAACATGCATGCAACGACTCATCACAACGCGGTGCAAGGCGACATCGGCGCAGTGCACACTTCCAGCAACTCAGCGCTGATCGAACGCGTCCCGCCACAACCAACCGAACGTGCGCCGATTTCCCTCGCGCCGATCGAACGTGTGCGGTCGACCTCTGCTACGCAGCGTCGGATCGAGAACATGCAAAAGCTGATCAACGAATTGTCGACCCATGAGATGCTCGCCGACGAGATCGCATGGTTCCTGAAATTCTCGCCGTCCGGCGCCCGCAAGTACATCCGCGACCTGCGCGAAGCCGGCGTCATCGAACTGGCCCGCTACATCGAAGGCACCGCCACCTACCTCGGCAAGGCCGTCTACCAGATCTGCCCCGACCAGGAACGCGTCAAGGCCTTCCTCGCTGCGATCTGCCAGCCCAAGCGCGAAGGCGTTGCCCCGCGCAAGGAGCGTCCAGGCCTGCGCGAGCAGAGCATGGCAGGCAGCGGCCGTCATTTCCACATCCTGGCCGACGACACCCATTACGCGATCCGCGTGAACCGCAGCCCGGTCACCCGCGATCCGCTGGTCGCCGCCCTGTTCGGGCCGGCGCCTGGCCAGGTCGCCAAGTAAGGCGAACCTGCTACCGGAGGCGCGCGGCGGTGGAGACCCGCCAGATGCTTCCGTCACCGACGATCGCTGTCGTCACGCAAACGCCGCGCACTGCGCGGCGTTTGCCGTTAACCAGCATCCAAGCGAGCACGCAAGGAGCACAAGGCTGGCGCATCGTGGCGCAAGCCCGTGCCCTCCAGCGCAACATTGAAAAGCCGGCAACAGGCCCCACCTGCGGGCGAGTGCGGCCCTGCGCCGCGTTCTCACTTTCGAAGGAGTTTTCATGTTGCCTCATGCCGAATCGCTGGAAGGAAAGCCGGTACCGCAAGTGTCGTTCAAGACGCGCCACGAGAATGGCTGGCGCGACCTGACGACCGATGAACTGTTCAAGGGCAAAACGGTGGTCGTGTTCTCGCTGCCGGGCGCCTATACGCCGACCTGCTCGTCGACCCACCTGCCGCGCTATAACGAATTGGCCGGCGTGTTGCGCGACAACGGTGTCGACGACATCGTGTGCATGTCGGTCAACGACGCTTTCGTGATGGACGAATGGAAGCAGGGCCAGGATGCGTCGGACATCACCTTCGTCCCCGACGGCAACGGCGATTTCGCGCGGGGCATGGGGATGCTGGTCGATAAGCGCGAGCTCGGCTTCGGCATGCGCTCCTGGCGCTATTCGATGCTGGTGCGCGATGGCGTCATCGAAAAAATCTTCGTCGAACCGGAGGTCGAGGGCGACCCCTTCGAGGTGTCGGACGCCGATACGATGCTGCGCCACATTAACCCGGATGCCCGCGCGCCCGACCCGATCGTCGTGTTCGCGCGCGCCGGCTGCCCGTTCTGCGCGCGCGTCAAGGCACTGCTGGCCGAGCACGGCCTGCGCTACACCGAGATTGCGCAGTCCCAGAAGATCAACACCAGCGTGCTGCGCGCGGTCACCGGACACATGACCTGGCCACAGGTCTTCATCGGCGGGCGCTTGATCGGCGGCGCCGACGAGTTGGAATCACACCTGGCCGCGGCGCGCGGATGACGGCCGCGGCGATAGGGGAGGATGCATGGAAGCGGTGCTGACGCTCTCCCTGCTGGGCGCCCTGGGCCTGCTGGCCTGGGCGGTGCCGCGCTGGCGGCTGCGGCGGGCCCTGGCGCGCCCGCTCCAGCCGCACGAACTGGCACTACTCGAGCGCAATGTCGAGCAGTATGCCGCCATGGACGCGGCAGCGCGCGCGCGCCTCGAGCGCCTGGTACGGCACTTCCTGCACCAAAAAACCTTTGTCGGCTGCGGCGGCCTCGAGATCACCGACGAGATGCGCCTGACGATCGCCGGCCAGGCCTGCCTGTTGCTGATGGGCACGCGCGGCGACGCCGTCTACCCGACCCTGGACGCGGTGCTGGTCTACCCCGGCGCCTTCCTGGCGCCGCGGCGCCAGGTCGACGCGGCCGGCGTGGTGACCGAGGAGCGCCAGGACCTGCTGGGCGAATCCTGGGGCGACGGCCGCGTGATCCTGTCCTGGGACCACGTGCGGCGCGCCGGCATGCTCGAGCCGCCGACGCACAACGTGGTGCTGCACGAATTCGCCCACCAGCTCGACAGCGAGTCGGGCGCCACCAACGGCGCCCCTTACCTGGGCAGCCCCGAGCGTTACCGCAGCTGGTCGGAAGTGCTCTCGCGCGACTTTGCCGCGCTGCGCGAGGACGCCTGGTTCGGCCGCGAGGGCGTGCTCGACCATTATGGCGCGACCGACCCCGCCGAATTCTTCGCGGTGGCGACCGAGGCCTTCTTCGAGCAGCCGCATCGCCTGGCCAGCCGCCACCCGGCGCTCTACGAGGAATTCCTGAAGTACTACCGGGTCGATCCGCGCCACTGGCAGGCCGCGCCCGAGGAACCGTCCTGGAGCGCCGGCGCCTACGGCCAGTGGCAATAGACTGCGTGCGTTTGCGTACAGATGCCACTGTCCAGCAGGCGCATCCTTGCGACTAACCATCGATGCAGGAGAGCTCCATGTCCACCATTATTGCAGGGCATTTCCAGACGCAGGAAGAAGTCGACGCGGCACGCCGCGCGCTGGGCGAGGCCGGCTTTGCCCAGGAACGCATCAGCGCCTTTTACCTGAGCCAGCCGGGCCAGCACGACATGACGCCGATCGGCGGCGACCACATCCAGTCGCCGGGCGCCAAGGAAGCGCCGGTCGGCCTGGTGCAGGGCAGCGCCACCGGTGGCGCGGTCGGGGCCGTGGTCGGCGCGGCCACCTCGCCGGTCACCGGCCCGGCCGGCCCGATCGTCGGCGGCCTGCTGGGCGCCCACGTCGGCTCGCTGTTCAGCTTTTCGAAAATGAAGGAAGCCGGCGAGCACGAGGCCGGCGGCCAGGCGCCGCTCGAAGTCCGCAAGGCCGGCATGCTGGTGGCCGTCGCCTTCGACGACGCCGGTCTCGAAAGCCGGGCGGTCGACCTGTTGCGCCGGCTCGGCGCCTTCCAGATCGAGCGCGCCCGCGGCAATATCGTCAATGGCGACTGGGCCGATTTCGACGCCTCCAGCCCGCCCGACGTCATCGCCTGACCCGGTTTTGTGTTAAAGCAAGTCCGTCCCGCCTGCGGCCTGCCGCCGGCGGGTTCTTTCGTTCGCCCTAAACATTGATCCATGTCAAAGATATCCAGAGCCGGACTTCTAGACTTGTCGCTTTCGGCCGCCTTGGCCGTTCGACAGGGGAAGAACATGGAGAAGAAAAAAGTTGCTCTGGTAACTGGCGGCATGGGTGGACTCGGTACGGCACTCTGCCGGCGCCTGCATGACGCCGGCTTCACGGTCGCGCTCACCTATTCGCCCGGCAACGCCACGCCCGAAGCCTGGCTGTCCGCCCGGCGCGACGAGGGCTACCGCTTCGCGGCCTACCGCCTCGATGTCTGCGACGACGCCGCCTGCGGGACGATGATGGACGCCCTGCTGGCCGAGCAGGGCCGGCTCGACGTGCTGGTCAACAACGCCGGCATCACGCGCGACCGCAGCCTGCGCAAGATGAGCCTGGAAGACTGGCATGCGGTGCTGCGCACCAACCTCGACAGCGTATTCCACCTGAGCCGCCGCGCGATCGAGCCAATGATCACGCAGCGCTGGGGCCGCATCATCAATATTTCCTCGGTCAACGCCAATGCCGGCGCCTTCGGCCAGGCCAACTATGCCGCGGCCAAGGCCGGGATGCACGGGTTCACCAAGGCGCTGGCGCTGGAAACGGCGCGCCACGGGATCACCGTCAACACGGTGTCGCCGGGCTACCTGCGCACCAAAATGGTCGAGGCCGTGCCGGAAGAGGTGATGCGCTCCAAAATCCTGCCGCAGATTCCGGTCGGCCGGCTGGGCGAGCCTGGCGAAGTGGCGGCGCTGGTCGCTTATCTGTGCTCGGAGCTCGCCGGCTTCGTGACCGGCGCCGACATCGCCATCAACGGCGGCCAGCACATGCGCTAGCGCTGCTAGCGTTTTTCCAGGCGCGTCTGGCAGGTAATGCACAGGCGCGCTTCGGGGCGTGCCTGCAGGCGCGAAAAACCGATGTCCTCGCCGCATTCCTCGCACAGGCCGTAGCTGCCGTCCTCGAACTTGGACAGCGCGTAGCGCAGCACCTGCATCTGGGCCGCGTTGTGTCCGGCGGCCTCGAGCGCGAGATCGTTGAGCAGGCGTACCGTGGCCTTGTCGGCGGGCGAGGTTTCGATTTCCGAGACGGGCAGGTCGCGCTCGGCATTGGCGCCTTGCGGCGCGGCCACACCCGCCAGCGCTGCCAGGCGCGCCTCGAGCGCGGCGCGCAACTGCGCCAGTTGAGCCTGGTCGAGGGGAGGCATGGCAGTCACGGGAAACAGGGCGCGCGCGCAGGGAATACGGCGTCGCCGCGTGCGGGGAACATCGGTAAGCCGGCCATTGCGCACCCCCACATGAACTGGTGTGGGACCAGTGTAGCGCGATGCGCGAGCGATGGCCATGGGCGCACGTGCGCTGTGTGCCGGACGCATCGGTGCGGCCGGCGCGGCGTGCCGGCCTGCGCGCTCTTGCCATAAGGGCAACTGACCCCGTACACTGGATGGCTGCGCCGGCCACAAGCCGAACCGGTATCTTCCCCTCCACCAGAAAAGCCGATCGAACATGCCGAGCCGTGACGACATTGCATTACTGGCGACTTATAACGCAGCCATGAACAGCCGGCTGTACGGCGCCGCGGCGACCTTGCCGGCGGCCGTGCTGAACGCCGACCGCGGCGCCTTTTTCGGCTCCGTGATCGGCACCCTCAACCACCTGGCCGCGGGCGACACGATCTGGCTGCGCCGCTTCATGGGGCATCCGGCAAATTTCTCGTCCTTGAAGGCAATGGCCGGGATCGCGCCACCGGCCGGGCTTGCCCATATCCATAGCGCCGACCTGGGCGTGCTGCGCGACCATCGTGTGCGCCTCGATGCGATCATCGAAGCGCTGGCGGCAGAGGTATCCGATGCCGACCTGGCGCAGCCGCTTGCTTACCGCAACGCGCTAGGCGACTGCCGCAAGCCGTTCGGCAGCCTGCTGCTCCACTTTTTCAACCACCAGACCCATCACCGCGGCCAGGCAACGACGCTGTTGTCGCAGGCGGGCGTGGATGTCGGTGTGACCGACCTGCTCGAGTGGATAGCGGAGACCTGAAGCACTTTCCGGCATAACGCGGGAGATCCTGGGTTGACGCGTTTCAGGAACGGGTAAAGCGCTCGCCCAGCGCCAGGATCGTCTCGAGCGGCGTGTTGTCGCAGCCGATCGCGACGCCCTCGCTGAATAGCGGAGCGGTCAGGCTGGTCAGCGTCAGGCCGCTCGGCATTTCCACCGCAAGGCGGGCGCCGCGCTCCCATGCCAGCCGGGCGGTCTCGGCCCAATGCACCTGGCGCGCCATGTTCGTTGCCAGGTCTTCGGCAATGCGCTCCGGATCGGACAGCCTGCGCGCTGCGCTGCTGCTGAGGAATATGATACGCGGCCTGCGCAGTTCGACCCCGGCGAAGGCCGCCCGCATGTCTTCGGCCGCCTGGTCGAACAGTTCGCAGTGCGAGGGAACGCTCACCGCCAGCCGTTCCGCCTTGCTCGCTCCCTGGGCGCGCGCCAGCGCGGCAACGGCTTCGAGCGCGCTGTCGGCGCCCGAAATCACGAATTGTTGCGGCGCGTTGAGGTTGGCCAGGTAGACGGGGTTGTCTCTTGCATGGACTTGCGCAATCAGCGCCTCGACTTGCTGCTGGCCCAGGCCGACGATGGCAGCCATGCCGTGCCCAACCGGATACGCGTCATCCATGAGCTTGCCGCGCCGCGCCACCAGTGCGACCGCGTCGGCATAATCGAGCGCGCCGGCGACGACCGCCGCCGGGAATGCGCCGATCGACAGCCCGGCCACCATTGCCGGCCGTGCGCCCAGTGCGGTCAGGGTGCGCGCCATCGCCACACCGGCGACCAGCAGGCACAGCTGGACCGCCCTGCTGGACGCCAGGGCGCCGGGGGTGTCGAGCGCGAGCGGATCGGTCCCGAGTACCGCGCCGGCCTCGGCGAGCGTGCGCGCCGCCTCGGGGTGGTCCGGCAAACGGTGCAGCATGCCGGCCCGCTGCGATCCCTGCCCGGGGAAGGTCAACATCACGCTCATGCCGCGTCCTCGCCGGTGATCCCAAGCGGGCCGGCCGGGTGCCAGGGGTGGTCCGTCATGCGCGGCCCCGCGTCGGTCTTGAGCAGGACCCGGCCGCCGTTCCTGGTCCATTCGGCGAAGGAGAAACCGCCGCGGCCGGTATCGACCTGCAGGTCGACACGCCATGCGCCGGCGTCGCACGCCGCCCGCAGCAGACCGGCCTGGCTGGCGCTCAGCGGCAGCGGGACGCGTACCAGCAGGTCGATATCGCTGGCCTCGTGCAGTACCGGCCAGCCGGTCGCCAGGGCAAAGCCGAGGCTGCCGGTTGGTCCCCAGGCCAGGCCGGCTTCGGCCAGCGGCGCCGCGATCCGGTCCAGCGCGTCGAGGATCGGCCCGGCGCCCGACGCGAGCAGCACGCGCCGGGCCGGGCTGTGCAGGAGGGCTTCGGGGCTGGCGTGCGCCAGCACCGCTGCCCGCTGCAGTTGGCCGCCGAGCCGCTCGCTGCGCGTGCTGCCGCGCAAGCCGACGGGCAGCAGGGCGGGGCTGCCGGTTCGCGCCCGCCGCACGACGACCGGGCTGCCCCGGTCTTGCGCCGCCCGCACCCAGGCCGGGACATCGCCCTCGGCCTGGAAAGCGTCCCAGTCGCCGACCCAGAGCAGGTCGTGCGGCCGGAAGCCGGATGCGGGGCGGCCCGTGGTGGCCGCTTGCATGGACACAAGGGTTTGCATTTCAGGCGAACAGTGCCTTGGTGGCAAAAAACAGCACCGACGGCCCCATCAGGCAACCCAGCCCGGTATAGAAGGTCGAGGTCATCGCACCGTAGGGCACCAGCTTGGGGTCGATCGCCGCCAGGCTGCCGCACACGCCGCTGGTCGTGCCCATCATGCCGCCGTACACCATCGCAGTGCGCGGGTTGTCCAGGCCAATGGCTTTGGCAAAGAAGGGCGCGCCCACCATCACCAGCACCGACTTGACCAGGCCGGTCGCGATGCTGAGGGCCATGACGTCGGAACTGGCGCCAAGGGCAGCGCCCGTCACCGGCCCGACGATATACGTGACCGCACCGGCGCCGATGGTCGTCATGCTGACCACGTCGGTGTAGCCGAAGGCATAGGCTACGGCGGCGCCGACCACGAAGGACAGGATCACGCCAAGGAACAGGGCGACGATGCCGCTCACGCCGCAACGGCGCATGTCGGACAGGCTGGCGCCGTAGGCGGTCGAGACGATCGCGAAGTCGCGCAGCATGGCGCCGCCCAGCAGGCCCATGCCGCTCAGGAGCTTGAGGTCCACCACGCCCTTGGTTCCGCCGGTCGCGGTACCGGCCATGTAGGCCAGGAGCAGGCCGATCATGATCGCCAGGGCCGAACCGTGCAGGTGGCCGCGCGTCAGGCGCGCCGACAGGAAATAGGAAATCCACATCGTCAACCCGACCACCGCGAAGGCAGTCAGGAGGCCGTTCTTGGTCAGCACGCTGATCAGGATGTTGTCAATCGAGTCCATGGTCGCTCTCCTTTCAACGCGCGCTGGTGGCGCCGGCAGCGGGAGCCGCCGCGACGGAATCGGACTTGCCGATCAGGGCGACGAGCGGGACCAGCGCGAAGCAGATGACGGTGGCCAGGACGCCGGCGAGCAGGGCAGCCGGGCCGCCTTTCAGGGCGCCAACCACATTCTGCTGCGCCGCCATGGCCACCACGACCGGGATGTACATGGCGGTCCAGAAGCCGATGCCCTGCTCGGACGCCGGCACCAGCATGCCGCGCCGCTTGGCCATGTCGGTCAGAAAGAGCAGCAGCAGCATGGCGAAGCCGACACCGCCGACATTCGCTTTTACGCCGAGCATGACCCCAAGCACGTCGCCGATGAACAGGCCGGCCAATGTGCAAAATGCAAGAAGTGCTACACCAAAAACGATCATGATATGTCTCCAATTTATTGGTAAATGTTTTTGTTTTGGTTGTTGCGGTTGGTGTGGATGATTTGTCCGTGTCGTCGCGCTTCCTTTACGAATTCGATGATGGCGACTGCCACTGGGCGCGCATGCGCTCGCGGACCTGGCGCGAGGCGCTGCGGTTCTCGGCGGCGAGCCGTCCCGCGAGGCCCCGGCCGGGCGTGGCATGGATGTCTTCCAGCGCCGCCTGCAGGGCCTGTTCGACGTGGTCGACATCGTCGGCCGAGGGCGCATCGGCATCGGACACTGACAGCAGGCACCACAGCAGCCCGAGCGACGCATAGCTCTGGATATCGTAGGCCATCGGCGGCACTTGCGCGGCCAGGCTGTCGAGCGCTTCCACCGAACGCAGGGTGATGCGGGCTGCCGAGGCCTTGCTCATCGCATGCACGCTGACACCCGGATCGTCGAGCGCGATGATGCGGTTGGCCTGGTAACCATGGGCGAGGAAGGCCCCGGAAATGGCCTTGCCGACAAGCAGGGCAATCACCGGGTGGCCCGCCAGCCGGGCGTCGGCGTAGGCGGCGGCGGCCGCTGCCAGGGCCTGGTGGATGCCGAACGCCTCTTCCTGGCGGCCATAGGCCTGGCTGGTGACGTCGACCACGGCGATGATCGCGCTCTTGCGCTCGGGCCCGTACTCGGCTTCGGCCTCGACCAGCTCGCGCACCGCCCTGGCAATCTGCCACCCCTCGACCAGCCCGACTTCGCCGTCGCGCACGCGGGCAAAGCGGTTCTGCGGGTCAGGGACCACGGCGATGAAGCGCGCCGGCTGCCCGTTCGCCTCGGCGTCCGCGACCAGCAGGGAATCCGGGTACCCATGGGCCAGCGGGGAATTGCGCGTCAGCCGGGCGAACCAGGTCCTGCCGCGTTCCGAATGGACGGTCGTCATCATGGGGCTCCTTTCTTGTAGATGTGGCGTACCTTCTCGGGGCTGGCCTGGACGGTGGTGTCGACTTCCGCCAGGCAGCCGAGGTATTCGCGGTAGCGGTCGCTGCGATGGGTCTGCGGCACGCCCTGGCGCAGGCAATCCTCGACCGCCGCCAGGATCTGTCCGACGTCGTCCTGCACATAGGCGTCCACCAGGCCGGAGCGGTAGCGCTGCTCGCCGCCGGTCAGGCTCCAGATGAAGGGTTTGTCGCGGGAATCGAACTCTGCAATGCCTGCTTCCTGCTCGATCACCTGCGGGCCGTTCAGGCCGAGGCGCGCATCCCGTGTGCAGACGAGATAACTGCACAGCCCGGCGGCGATCGACATCCCGCCGTAGCAGCCGACGGTGCCGGCGCTGACGCCGATCACCGGTTGATAGCGGCGCAGGTCGGCAATGGCAGCGTGGATGTCGGCAATCGCGGCCAGGCCAAGGTTGGCTTCCTGCAGGCGCACGCCGCCGGTCTCGAACAGGATCACGGCGCAGGTCGGGATTCCGCGGCGGTTGTCGTCGGCCGCCAGTTCCAGGGCAGCGGCGATCTTCGCGCCGCCGACTTCTCCCATGCTGCCGCCCTGGTAGGCGCCTTCGATGGCGAGGACGACGGCCGGCCGCCCGCCGATGCTGCCTTTGGCCACCACCACGCCGTCGTCGGCCTGGGCCGTGATGCCCTGCCGCTCGAGCCAGGGCGACTTGATGCGGTCGAACGGACCCAGCAGTTCATGGAAGGAACCGGCGTCGAGCAGTGCCGCCGCGCGCTGGCGGGCATTGAGCTCGATGAAACTGGCGCGCTGTCGAAAATCGCTTGTGCTCATGGCTTTCTTGCCTCCTCCATCGCTTCTTCCAGGCGCATGCGCACCACGCCCGGGGTCGCGCCGCAGTCGTTGATTTCGATTGCCACCGCCGGCAAGCCGGCTACCGAGAACATCCGCTCCAGGACGGCGTTCCAGACCTGTTCCTTGCCGTTGACCGAGGTGTTGACCGTGATGCTGGTGGAGCCGGCAGTGTTGGGCTCGACCAGCACTTCCAGGTCGCCGGAGCCGACCACCCCGGCCATGGCGCGCCGCGGCGCCGGGGCGCCGGCGGCAAATTGACGCATAAAGTGTTCCATCATTTCATCCTTGCAATGTCAGTTCGATCGTTCGTGCTGGAGCCGGTCCAGGAACAGGGCGGCGGCCAGCAGGTCGGCCGCGCCGCCGGGCGACACGTTCAGCCCGAGCATCAGCTCGTCCAGCTTGCGCAGGGCGCGTTTGCCCCCGGCACGGCCGGTGCCGCCGGCTGCCAGCACCTGCGCCGCGCCGTCCTGCACCGCGGCCAGGGCAGCCGTGCCGCCGCGGGACAGCACACAGGTATCGTCGAGTTGCGCGATCAGTGCCAGCAGGCAGTCCAGGCGCGCCGCCATCTCATGGCTTCCCTCCTGGCGCGAGCGGCGCAGTTGGGGCAGGGCGACCTCGATCACGGATGGGAAGCCGGCCTGCGCCTGTGCGCGTGCACCGCCGACGCCGTAATTGCGGCAGGCAGCTTCGCCCTTGTTGCCGGTATGAGTGGGTGCAAAGCGGTCGGGACAGCGTGCGATCGCACCGGCCCGGCGCGCGATCTGCGCCGGACTGGCCTGCGCCGCATCCTGGGCCGCGGCCGTCACCAGCAGGCCCAGTGCCCAGATCGCGCCCCGATGGGTATTGATGCCGCCGGTCGCCTCCAGCATGGCCGTTTCGCCCAGGCGGCCGATCTGGCCGATCCGGACCCGCAGCGCCGGCAGGTCACGCATCCGGCTGCCGGCCTGGGCCAGCAGGTGGAAGGTCGGATGCAGCGCGCGCGCCGAATGGCACATCAGCGTCCAATCCATGTCGCGATGGGCGCCGCGGCCGCGCAGGTCGACCAGGCCCGGCTTGGGCGTGAGCATGGCTTCGTCGACCAGGGCCGCCACCGCGGTATCGGCCAGCAGGGTCGGACAGGGCGCCAGCGGCAGGCAGGGCGCGCCGCTATCGAGCAGGAGAGGCGCGTCCATTACCAGCTCCTGAACTTGGCCGGGGGATCGTACAGTCCGTCCGACCAGTCCACCAGGTCGCCGACGCTCTTGGCCGCCAGCAGCGAGCGGGTGGCGTCGGCGCGCTGCACGCCGATGTCTTCGGGCAGGGCGATCAGGCCGGCGCTGCGCAGGCGCGCAGTCTCCTTCGGATCGTGGCGCAGGCCGACCGGCGTGACCCCGGCCACCGCGGCGAGCATCGCCTTGCGTTCTTCGAGCGAGCGCGCCTTGTACAGGTAGGCGATGCCTTCCTCGGTCAGCACGTGCGTCACGTCGTCGCCGTAGATCATCACCGGGGCGAGCGGCATGCCGGTATCGTGGCCGACCTGGACCGCGTCCAGGGTTTCCACGATGCTGGGCTGGCCGTTGTCCTGGAAGGTTTCGACCATCTGCACGACCAGCTTCTTGCCGCGCGCCATGGGGTCGGTGGCGTCGATCATGTCCATCCAGGCCGGGGTGGCGTGGCGCCGTCCGCGCGGATCGTGGCCCATGTTGGGGGCGCCGCCGAAACCGGTCAGGCGGCCGCGCGTCACGGTCGACGAATTGCCCAGCCCGTCCATCTGCAGCGTCGACCCGATGAACAGGTCGACCGCATACTGCCCGGCGAGCTGGCACAGCAGCCGGTTCGAGCGCAGCGAGCCGTCGCGGCCGGTGAAGAAGACATCCGAACGGGCGGCCACATAGTTTTCCATCCCCATTTCGGCGCCGAAGCAATGGACGCTTTCCACCCACCCGGATTCGATGGCCGGGATCAGCGTCGGGTGGGGATTGAGGGTCCAGTTGCGGCAGATCTTGCCTTTGAGGCCAAGTTGCTCGCCATAGGTGGGGAGCAGCAGTTCGATGGCGGCGGTATTGAAACCGATGCCGTGGTTCAGCGATTGCACCTGGTGGCGCTCGTACACGCCGCGGATCGCCATCATGCCCATCAACACGTGCACCGGCTTGATGAGGCGGGGGTCGCGGGTGAACAGCGGCTCGATGAAGAAGGGCTTGTCCGACTGCACCACGAAGTCGATCCACGAGCCGGGGATGTCGACCCGCGGCAGGTCGCCCGGGTCGTCGACGATCTCGTTGACCTGCGCGATGACGATGCCGTTGCTGAACGCCGCCGCTTCCGTCAGGGCAGGGGTGTCTTCGGTGCTCGGGCCGGTGTACAGGTTGCCCTGGCGGTCGGCCTTGTAGCCGGCCACCAGCACCACCTGCGGCCTCAGGTCCACGTACAGGCGCGCATACAGCTCGACATAGGTGTGGATCGCGCCGACTTCGAGCTGGCCGTCCTTCAGGTATTGGGAGATGCGCAGGCTCTGGGCGCCGGCATAGGCGAAATCGAGCTTGCGCGCGATCCCGAGTTCGAACAGGTCGAGATGCTCCGGCAGGCTGACGCTGGGCATGATCAGGTGCAGGTGGTTGACCTTGTCCGGATCCACCTGGACCAGGGAACGAGCCAGGAAGTCCGCCTGCTTCTGGTTGTTTCCTTCCAGTACCACGCGGTCGCCGGGGGAAATCAGGGCTTCCAGCGCGGGAACGATCTGGTCGGTGGCGATCACCCGGCCGCAGGCATAGGCTTGTGCCAGTGCGAGCCGGCGCTGCTTCTCCTGGCGCCGTTTGTCCCACCTGGGCGGAACTTGTGCTTCGATTGTCATTCTGTCTCCTACGAAACCGTCATCGTGGAGATCACGATAGTAGGAGTTCAACAGGCCATCAATCAAGGTGGCAGCCAGTTCGTTAGGGTCAGGTTAATGATTGCGATTCTCCCCGGACGCGGGGGCGTGTTGTATGCTCCTGCGGATAGCGCTGCCTACGCCCTCGAACAGACGATGATCATCAACGAAGAAATCACACTCAAGAAGCTCGAAATTTTCCTTACCTTCATGCAGGTAGGCAATCTGACGCGGGCGTCGGAGCTGCTCGGGCAGAGCGCGGTCAGTGTCCACCGCGCCCTGCATACGCTCGAAGAAGGGCTGGGCTGCCCGCTGTTCAAGCGCGAGGGGCGCAAGCTGATCGCGCTCGAGACGGCGCATGTGTTTGCCGAATATGCGAAAGAAACCATCGAGGCCTGCGAAGAGGGCGTCAAACGTGCCCGCGAGGTGGCCGGCTTCAACGCGCCCAAATTGCGCATCGGCACGCTGCATTCGCTGACCCTGCACTGCATCCCGCGCATCATCGTGGAACTCAAGCTGCGCAGGCCCGACCTGGACGTCAACCTGACCATGGGCTCGAACCAGGCCCTGCTGCGCGACCTGGCCGACGGCAACCTGGATGCGGTGATCATCGGCTTGATCGAGCCGGCCGGCGGCAGCGACTTGGTCTCGGTCCCGATCTTCGACGACGCGATTTACCTGGCCGTGCCGGCGCAGTCCGAATATGCCCGCCACGCCGAGATCGACCTCGCCCAGATGAAAGACGAGAAGTTCCTCGTGCTCAAACAGGGTTTCGCGACGACGCACAGCTTCGTCCAGGCCTTCGAACGCAGCGACTTCGCGCCCACCATCGCCATGGAAGTGAGCGACATCTTTTCGCTGATTAACCTGGTGAGTGAAGGGATCGGATTTGCGCTGCTGCCCGGCCGGATCGCTTCGTTCACCTCGCGCATCAAGCTGGTGCCGCTCGCGTCCAAGTTTGCGGTGCAGCAGTCGATTACCCTGCTCTTTTCCAGGAGCCGCGAACGCGACCCGAATCTGCTGGCGCTGGCGGCCGAATGCAGGATGTATGCACGGCGAAAAGGGCAGGCCGAGTAAACGGCGCCGGCGCTTTATGTCTTCTTCGGCCCCGAGCTGCCCTCGATGGTCTTGAGCTGGGTATGGACCTTGTCGAGCGCCATGATGATCGGCACGGCCTGGCCGGTGGCGGCGGCGCCCGCCAGGTGCAACAGGCCGGCGACCAGCCCGACCGCATTGCCGATCTGCCCGATCTTGCGGATTTTCTCCGCGGCTTCCTTGGTCAGCGCCACGATGTTCTGCTGCGGCTTGCCGAGCGACTTGACGATGAAGGTGGCGGCGTCCGCATACAGGCCGTTGGCGCGCTGGCGCAAGATCAGCTCGTCTTCGAGCAGGGCGCGCGCGGTGGCTTGCACCTGGTCCGGCACCGGCTTGCCCTCGTAGGCGCGGATGTCGCGCAGGATGCGTTCGTGTAGCTGGTCGGCGCAGGCCGACAGCTGGTCCGCCAGTTCCACGATGTGGGGCACGCTGGACAGGCCGTTGGCAGCCCCGTCCTTGCCGGCTGGCGGAGCAGGGTTCGGCGCCGCGGCGGCGCTGTCCTGTGCATCGTCCACCTGGTCCGCGCCCGCAGCCTCGCTCGCATTCGTTTCGTTCGTCATGCCGCCTCCTGAATGATCAATCGCTCGCGAGGCCTTCGCGGATCATCCGCAGGTCGCGTCCATAATTGCCCAGCATGCGCCGCACGTCCGCTTCGGACAGCCGGTGCAGGTTTTCGCGCAGTTTCTGGTGCCCGAGCGCCACCTTGGTCAGGCCTTGCAGGGCCAGGTCGTAGCGCCGGTCGACGAGCTTGTACTCGCTCGCCTTGTTCAGGTAGTGGACCTTGGCCAGGGTGACGAGCATGCGCTCGTCGCGGCCCTTGGCGAAGGGCAGCTCGACGTCGAAGATGCCGAGGATGGTCTTCTTTTCGTTTTCGTTGGTCTTGTAGTAGAGGCGGGTCAGCGAGATCATCGCTTCGAGCAGGGCCTGGACGTCGGCATCGCCGTCGCGCACCATGCTCTCCACGCTGCGGTTCTGGTAGCCCGACGCGATGACCCGCGTCAGCAGCCGGGTCAGCCCGGTATAGGCCGTGATGTGGCGCTGCTGCAGGCCCGACTCGGCATTGGCCTTCAGGCCGTTGCCGAGGTCGTCGATCTGCGCGCTCAGGTCGTAGCGGGTGTCGCCGGCCAGCAGGCTCAGCGTCTGCATGTAGAGCACCAGCGCCTTTTGCACGCTGACGAAATCTTCGTAGACGGCGCGCCGCCTGGCGTCGTTTTCCCGCGCCAGCTTGTCGGCGCCGGCGGGCAGGTAGGGTTGCTCGCGCTCATAGGTGTCGCGGTAGCGGCGCGACAGTTCGCCGTAGCCGCCCAGTTTTGCCGACGCATCGGCGAATTCGCGCACCTCGGTCAGGCTGACGGCGCCGCCGGTGGTGCCGCAGCCGCCCAGCAGCAGGTTGATCCCGAGCAGGCCGGAGGCGATCCCACAGCGGAGAGCAAGGCGAAATGAAGTCATCAGGTCCTCTCGAAGCGGCGAAGATGCCGGACGGAAAGACCTTATTTTGTCGAACGCCGCAATCTGCGGCGTTGTCGTTAATCAACTCAAGCGACCTTGTTGCGGTCGAAATGGGGATTTTCGATGATGCCGAACAGGTTGCCGTAAGGATCGCGCACGGTGGCGACCCGGATCCCTTCGCCCACATCCTCGACCGGCGACTCGACCGTGGCGCCGAGGCCGGTCAGGCGGGCCAGCTCGGCTGCGGCATCCGGCGTGCCCCAGTAGGCGGTGGCGCCGGTCGCGCCGGGCGTGCCGTCGGGCACCAGGCCCAGTTCGAAGCCGCCGACCTCGAAGCCGACGTAGAAGGGCTGGTCGAAATAGGGCGCCCGCTCGAGTACCTGGCGGTACCAGTCGGTCGCCTCGGCAAGCTGGGTGACGGGATAAATAACGGTACGCAAGCCCTGGATCATGTTTGTCTCCTTGTTATAAGAGCAAGCATGGTGCCGCAGGGCGTGGCGCTTGTCTAGCCTTCCTGTCCGGCCAGCTCCGAGCGCCAGCCGAGTCCGTCGACGGTGCCGGCGCGCGGCGTGTACTCGCAGCCGAGCCAGCCGTCATAGCCGAGCTCGTCGAGCAGGGCGAACAGGTAGGGGAAGCGGATCTCGCCGGTGCCAGGCTCATGGCGGCCCGGCACATCGGCGAACTGGATGTGGCGGATCAGGGGCAGCAGGGTACGCAGGCTGTCGGCCAGGTCGCCTTCCATGCGCTGCATGTGATAGAGGTCGAATTGCAGGAACAGGTTGTCCATCCCGCACTCGGCAATGATGGCGGCGGCCTGGCGCGAGCCGGTCAGGAAATAACCGGGCACGTCGCGGTCGTTGATCGGCTCGATCAGCAGGTCCAGGCCGCGTTCCTTGAGCTTGCCGGCGGCGAACTTCAGGTTGGCGACATAGGTGTCGTGGGCGCGCTCGCGCGGTACGTTGGGCGGTATCTTGCCGGCCATGCAGTGCAGCATGCGCACGCCGAGGTCGTCGGCATAGTCCAGCCCCAGCTCGACGCTGTCCTGGAACTCCTGCACGCGGCGCGGATCGCAGGCCATGCCGCGGTCGCCCGCCGCGAGGTCGCCCGGCGGCAGGTTATGCATGACGAGTTGCAGCTGGTAGCGCGCGAGGCGCCCGGCGATCCATTCCGGCTCGCAGCTATACGGGAACTGGAACTCGACCGCGTCGAAGCCCGCCGCGCGCGCGGCCGCGAAGCGGTCGAGGAAGCTGAGCTCGGGAAACAGCGTGCTCAGGTTGGCGGCGAATTTGGGCATGGACGGGCTCGGATGTTGTCAGTCCGCTATCGTAACATCCGGGGGTGAAACGCGCCCCGGGAACGCAATCGTGCGGCCGGTCGCGGTGGGCTTTTGCACGGTGGGCTCTCGAGCCTACGCGCTACGTCCGCTGCAACAAAAAGGGCGGGCCGGAAAGCCGGACCGCCCTTATTCTTCACTGCACGCAGGGATTAACGGCCGCGGTTGCCCTGGCCCGAGCTGCTGGCCGGACGCGGGCCACGGCCTTGGCCGTTGCCGCCACGGCCGCCGCCATTGCCGTTACCGGCTGCGGCAGGACGCGCGCCGCCATTGCCGGCCGCTGGCGAACGGCCGCCGCCGTTACCGGCGCCCGCGCTGCGCGGCTGGCCCTGGCCACGGCCACCGCCGCCTGGACGGCCGCCACGGTTGCCGTGCCCCGGCGCGCCGCTGCGCAGCTGTATCGGCTGGGCGCGTGCGGTCGGGTCCGGCTCGAAGCCCGGGATCACGTGACGCGGCAGCGTCTGCTTGATCAGCTTTTCGATGTCCTTCAGCATGTCGTGCTCGTCCACGCAGACCAGCGACACGGCTTCGCCGGTGGCGCCGGCGCGGCCGGTACGGCCGATGCGGTGCACGTAGTCTTCCGGCACGTTCGGCAGGTCATAGTTGACCACGTGCGGCAGCTGGTCGATGTCGATGCCGCGCGCGGCGATGTCGGTCGCGACCAGCACCTGCAGGCTGCCGTCCTTGAATTCGGACAAGGCCTTGGTGCGCGCGGTCTGGCTCTTGTTGCCGTGGATCGCCATGGCGCCGATGCCGTCCTTGCCGAGCTGCTCGACCAGCTTGTTGGCGCCGTGCTTGGTGCGGGTAAACACCAGCACTTGGCTCCAGTCGTTTTCCTTGATCAGGTGCGAGAGCATCGGGTGCTTCTTGTCGCGGTCGACCGGGTGGATCTTTTGCGAAATGACTTCGACGGTCGAATTGCGGCGCGCCACTTCGATCGAGGCCGGGTTGTTCAGCAGCTTGTCGGCCAGGGCCTTGATCTCGTCCGAGAAGGTGGCCGAGAACAGCAGGTTCTGGCGCTTCGGCGGCAGCACGGCCAGCACTTTCTTGATGTCGTGGATGAAGCCCATGTCGAGCATGCGGTCGGCTTCGTCGAGGATCAGGATCTCGACTTTCGACAGGTCGACGGTACGCTGGCCGACGTGGTCGAGCAGGCGGCCCGGCGTGGCGACGAGCACGTCGACGCCTTGCTTGAGCAGCTTGATCTGCGGGTTGATGCCGACGCCGCCGAAGATGACGGCCGAGTTCATGTTGGTGTACTTGCCGTACAGGCGCACGCTTTCCTCGACCTGGGCCGCGAGTTCGCGGGTCGGGGTCAGGACCAGGGCGCGGATGGCGCGTGGGGAAGTCTTGCTTTTCTGGGCGGCGCCGACGGCATCGGTCGACAGGCGCTGCAGCAGCGGCAGGGTAAAGCCGGCGGTCTTGCCGGTGCCGGTCTGGGCGCCGGCGAGCAGGTCGCCGCCGCCGAGCACGGCGGGAATCGCCTGTGCCTGGATCGGGGTCGGCGTGGTATAGCCTTGTTCAGTGACAGCACGAACGATAGCGTCGGACAAGCCGAGGGTAGCAAATGACATAGACTCTTCTGGTGAGGTTGATTCCGCCGCGGCGCAAGCGGCGCCAGGAGCGGAGGGGATATATCGATGCCCGGTCAGGAGCACACCACGCGCGCACCACAATGGAGGCGCCGGGTTGTCGATTATAGGGAAATTATTGCGCGGTGGAAATACTGGAGTGCCTGCCATACGACCGCACTGCGCGGCGGTCGTCTGGCCAAGTCCGCTATTTTACGCTAATTACGCAAACGGGACCATCAGCGGGATCATCTGGGCAAACACCTTCGGGCCAGCGGCGATGATGTCGCCCTTGTTCAGGTAGCTCGATTCGCCGTTGAATTCGCCGACGATGCCGCCCGCTTCGGTCACCAGGAGGGAACCGGCAGCGATATCCCAGATTTTCAGGCCTTTCTCGAAGAAGGCGTCGACGCGGCCGGCGGCCACGTTGGCCAGTTCCAGCGCGGCCGAGCCGCTGCTGCGCACCCCGTGGCAGCGCGAGGCGACGACTTCGTACATGCGCAGGTATTCGGCCAGCGCGCGCGGGTCCGGACCGTGGCCGGCGGCGACCAGGGCCTTGCCGATGCGGTCGTGGTTCTTGACGCGGATGCGCTTGTCGTTGAGGTAGGAGCCGGCGCCCTTGCTGGCGGTGAACAGGTCGTTGCGGACCGGATCGTAGATGACGGCTTGCGTGATCACGCCGCGCTGTTGCAGCGCAATCGAGATGCAGAAGTTAGGGTAGCCGTGCAGGAAATTGGTGGTGCCGTCGATCGGATCGATAATCCAGACGTATTCGCTGTCGTCGTTCAGGTTGCGCGACGGACCCGATTCTTCGCCGAGGATGGCGTGGGTCGGGTAGGCCTTGAGCAGCGTTTCGACGATCGCTTGTTCGGCTGCCTGGTCGACGTCGGTGACGAAGTCGTTGTGTTGTTTTTCAGAGACCGTAATACGGTCGAGGTCGAAAGACGCGCGGTTGATGACGGTTGCGGCGCGACGAGCGGCCTTGATGGCCGTATTGAGCATTGGATGCATATTAGCTGTTTCCCTGAAAAAAACGGAGATGCCCACGGGGCAGCAAGCGCCGTGGACCGTCGAATACGAGAGTGAATTAAAGAGCAAAGCGGCGTCGAACCCGTTAAAATCCCGGCCTTGTTTGCCAGAACCTACCGTCCGTCGCCGCGCGATGGCGCTATTTTAAATGAACCCGCCTGATTCCGACACGACTCTTTTCACCCGCCTGCGGTTTGTACTCGTCGAAACTAGCCGCGCCGGCAACATCGGCTCGGTGGCGCGCGCCATGAAAACCATGGGTTTCACCGAGCTCGTGCTGGTCGCCCCGCGCGGCGAGGATCCCCTGAACGACCCGGAAGCGGTGGCCTTCGCCAGCGGCGCAACCGACGTGCTGCAGGGCGCGCGCATCGTCGGCACCATCGGCGAGGCCCTGGAGGGCTGCAATTTCGCGGCCGCCGTATCGGCCCGCCTGCGCGAATTCTCGCCGCCGGTATGGACGCCGCGCGCCTTCGCGGGCCACGTCGCAGGGCAGGGCGAGCTTGCCCCGGCCCTGATCTTCGGCAACGAGCGGGTTGGACTGCCGAACCAGATCGTCGAGCAGTGCAACGTTCTCATCAACATTCCCGCCAACCCGGCCTATTCCTCGCTGAACCTGTCGCAGGCGGCCCAGGTGCTGGCCTACGAATGCCGGATGGCGGCGATCGGCGACAGCCTGCCCCAGTCCGGCATCGGCTTCCAGGGCGATGCCGCCAGTTTGGAGCAGGTCGAGGGCATGTATGCCCACCTGGAACAGGCGCTGGTGGCGATCGGCTTCCTGAATGCCGACAATCCGAAGAAACTGATGCCGCGCCTGAAGCGCTTGTTTTCGCGCACCGGGCTCGAGACCGAAGAGGTGAATATCCTGCGCGGCATCGCCAGCCAGATCCTCAAGCGCCGGGACTGAGTCCGTTCCTCCTTTTCGCCGTCCTGCTACCCGAAAACCGCGTTTCGTCCGGGCATTGTTGTGCCGGTCTTGCTGCTTGCCTATATTGTCCATTTTGACAACAGGAGCAGACGATGCAGACATGGACAAAACGGGGCCTGACATTCATTGCGGCATTGCCGTTCGCCGTCCAGGCGCAGGTCGACCTGACCAGGCTCGACCGCGATATGCACGGGCCGCGCGCCCAGGTGCTGGTACTGGGCACGATGCACTTGCGCGAGATGCCGGAGGGATTCGATCCGGCTTCCCTGAACGGCTTGCTCGACCGGCTGGCGGCGTTCAAGCCGGGCATCATCACCATCGAGACGGAACCCGGGGAGGAGTGCGACACGGCGGCGCGCCATCCCGCAAAATACGGCGCCGACTATTGCCCCTCGACCGAGGCGGCGCAGGCCGCGACCGGACTCGACATGCCGGCCGCGATGGCCGAGGTCGTCAAAACCCTGAAAGCCTGGCCCGCGCAGCCGGACCCGGCCCAGCGCCGCCGCCTGGCCGCCCTGTTCATGGCGGCGAACGACCGCGCCTCGGCCTATGTGCAGTGGCTGCAACTGCCGGAAGCCGAGCGCCGGGCAGGGAACACGCTGAGTCCGGCGCTGGTGGAGCAACTCGTCCAACTTGGCCGGTTCAATAACGAGTCCTACCTGATCGCCGCGCGCCTGGCGGCCTGGCTCGGCCTGCAGCGGGTGCATGCGGTCGACAACCATAGCGGCGACCTGCTCGATCTACCGGACAAGCAAGCCTTCATGCGCGCCCTGGAGCAGGCCTGGGCCGCGAGCGGGGCGGAGCTGGCGGCGCGCCAGAAGCGGGAGGAGCCGCTGCAGCGCGCGCGCGACCTGTTGCCGCTCTACCGCGCGCTCAACACCCCGGAGACCATGCGCGTGTATGCCGAGGCGAATGTCCTGGGGCCGATGCGCTCGACGTCGCCCGAAGGCTATCCGCAGATCTGGGTCGCCGGCTGGGAAGTGCGCAACCTGCGCATGGTCGCCAACATCCGCGAAACCTTCCGCGAACGCCCCGGCGCGCGCGTGCTGGCCATCGTCGGCGTCTCGCACAAGCCCTGGTTCGACAGCTGGCTCGGCCAGTTGCAGGGCGTCGATATCGTGGATGCGGCGAAGGTGTTGCGGTAGGGTGGAGCGGGCAGCGAACCGCTCCCGACTCCACGCGTAAACCCGGATCAGCCGACTGCCCGGCCTCTCCAAGCTTCACCGCAGGCCAGCCAACTGCCCCGCATGCTCAGGGCGCCAGCGCAATCACCTCGTCACCCGCCTGCGGTACGCACTGGGCGCCCAGCGGCTCCCAGCCGCGGCGCACGACGATGCGGTCCTTGTCGTGGCACAGCTCGACACGGCGGGCCGCCGGCGCCTGGCGCCGCACGAAGGCTTCGATGGCGGCCGGCGTGCTCACCTGCAGCGCCAGCGCATGGATGTCCTCGACCGGGTGGTCATTCACGTGCACCAGCGGCACGAACTGGCCGGCAAACATCATCAGGTGCGAGGGCACCTTGACCGGTCCGGCCCGGTAATCGTGGGCGCGCAGCCAGGCTTGCGCCTGTTCGCGGGTGCCTGCCTGCGCACCGAGGCCGCCCCAGCTGCTGGCGAGCAGCTCCGCCACCCACTGGTTGCAGTTCTGGTAGCGGGTGCCGAAGGCAAAGGCGTTGGCGCTGTACTTGCCCGCCAGCAGGGCCAGCGCGAGCGGCTTGTCGAGGGCGGTCCTCGCCAGCCGGGCGCCGTCCGCTTCCGGCAGGAAGACGAGCGACATGTGGCCGCGGCTTGGCGCCTCGGCGCCGAGGGCGAAGCCGGCCACGCCCTGGTCGAACAGGCGCGGGCGCGATTCGTCGCAGGCGTAGTAGAGCTGGCGCACGGCCCAGGGGCTGCCGGGATTGTCGCGCAGGGCGATGCCGGCGTGCGAATACAGCAGGCCGAAACGGCTCAGGTCGAGTCCGGCGCGCGCGATCAGGGCGGCCTGGGCGCCGGAACGCTCGAGTTCCTGCCTGACGACGCCGGCAAAACGCAGCACGCGGTCCTGGTCGGCCGCCGAGATCTCGACGCTCCGCTCGCAGAAAGTCGGGATGCCGGCCCAGGCCCCGCTGCTCGCGCACAGCGCGGCGGCGGCCAGTGCCGCCTGCAGCGCGCCATTACGCATCAGATCGCGACTTTTTGCGAGCCCAGTTCGCGGTACCAGGCATCCTGCAGCGCCAGGAAGAAGGCTTGCCGGGTATCGGCGTGCGCGAACTCGTAACCGTAGACGCGCTCGTTGACCTGGACGATCTCGCCGGCGTTCACGCCGCGCGCCGCCAGCGCGCGGTTCGGCACGTCGAGCGTGAACTCGCGCGCCGCGCCCACGGCGCGCAGGGTCATGCGCGTCGTGCCGGGCTTGGCCGGCGCCTCGGCGATGTCGATCACGCGGTACTGGCCGGCCGCCACGCGCTCGTTGCCGCCCGAGCTGTTGCTGGATGCGCCGATCGAATCGGAGACGCTGCCCGACGAGGCCGAACCGGCGCTGGAGGCGGACGACGCGGCGGTGCTGGCGGCATGGGCGGGCAGGGTGGAGGCGGCGAAGGCGGCGCAGGAAGTAGCCAACAGCGCGCGCGCGAGGAGATGCGAGGTCATGAATGTTCTTTCGTAGTCGAGCTCAATACCGCTATGGTACAAGCCCGCGGCAGCGCTGAGAAGGACAGCGCCAATCGAAACGCGTCGCGCAGCCCGGACGGCAGGGGCTGGCTTGCAAATAAAATTTGCAATTTAATCGCTCTATGCGAACAATATTTGCATGCGCGCCGGGCTTGCCGGGTTTTCGAGGAGATGCTCCAGCCCCGTCCGCCTGCAGTCCTCTTCCTTTGTCGTACACTGGGAAGATAACAACAGGGATGCCGAACATGCAGAGCAAACGCAGATACTTCCTGCCGGCGCAGGCCCGGGTGGAGCCGTGACGTGATCAGCGCGCGCAGCATGTTGCGGCGCCTGCTGCTGGTGCAGGCGGTGGCGGGAACGGCGATCGGCCTGGCCGGCTGGCGCTGGTTCGGCGCCTCGCCCTGGGAAGCGCTCGGGCTGGGCCTGGGCAGCGTGGTGCTGGTGCGCCTCGCGATCAACATGAACAACTTCCTGCTCAGTGCCTGCTTCGCCAGCCCGACGCCGCCCGAGTTCCGGCTTGGCTTCGCGGCCCGCCTGCGCCTGCTGGCCGAGGAATTCAAGACCAGCATGCTGCACACCTCCTGGTTCATGCCGCGCGCGGCGGCCTGCGTGCGGATCTACGACAGCGAGCGCGGGCCGTCTCATGTACCCGTGCTGCTGGTGCACGGCTACGGCTGCAACAGCGGCTACTGGGCCTACCTGATCCCGCGCCTGGACCGTGCCCGCATCAGCCATGCGAGCGTCGACCTCGAGCCGGTGCTGGGCGACATCGACGGCTATGTGCCCCTGGTGCAGGAAGCGGTCGAGGAACTGTGCCGGCGCACCGGCGCCGCGCAGGTCGCGCTGGTCGCCCACAGCATGGGCGGCCTGGTGGTGCGGGCCTGGATGCGGGCCCATGGCACGGCCCGGGTGGCGCGCGTCATCACCCTCGGCACACCCCACCACGGCACCGGCATGGCCCGCTTCGGCCGCGGCCCGAACGTGCTCCAGATGCGCTGGAACCGGGGCGCGGCCAGCGACTGGCTGCAGGAGCTCGGGCGCAGCGAAGGGCCGGCGGCGCGCGCCCTGGTCACCTCGATCTACACCCACCACGACAACATCGTCTCGCCGCAGACCTCGAGCCTGCTGCCGGGCGCGCGCAACATCGCCTTCGGCGGCGTCGGCCACGTGGCGCTGGGCTGCAACGCGCGCGTGCTCGACACGGTGATGGCCGAACTGGCGGCGCTGGCCCCGGCCCCGGCCGCTCCCGGCCTGCTGCTGGTGGACGACGACGCCTTCATGCGCGCGCTGCTGCAGGACACCGTGCAGGGGCAGGGCTGGCGCGTGTTCGTGGCGGCATCGGGAGCAGAAGCGCTGGCGCTGCTGGAGCGCGAACCGATTGCCGTCGTCGTCAGCGACCAGCGCATGCCGGGCATGAGCGGGGCCGAGCTGCTCGAGCAGGTGCGCCGGCGCCATCCGGCCACCTTCCGCATCCTGCTCTCGGGCGAGCAGGAAGAGGGCGCCATCGCCGCGGCGCTCGCCGGCGGCGCCGCCGACCGCTTCCAGGCCAAGCCCTGGTCGGGCGCCGCGCTGCTGGCGCTGTTGTGCCACGCATTCGAGGAACAGCGCAAGCGTGCACTCATTTAAAATGGCGTTTTAGAATCAGATCTCTATTGTGCGGACCTACAATGGCCGCATACGCATGAGACGCAGCGGGCGGAAAGCAATGAGCAAGAACATCAAGGAACTCGAGCAGGAAGAAGAAGCGCTCGCGCGCGCCGTGCGCAGCTCGGCCCAGCAGATCTGGCAGGCCGGCCTCGGTGCCTTCGCCAAGGCCCAGCAGGAGGGCGGGCGCGAATTCACGCGCCTGGTGCGCGACGGCAGCGAGCTGCAAAAGCGCGCGCGCCAGGTCGAGGACGCGACCGGCACCGTGGCGCGCAAGGCCGAGCGCGCGAGCCGGCGCACGTCGAGCTCCTGGGGCAAGCTGGAGCAGGTGTTCGAGGAGCGCGTCGCGCGCGCGCTGGCCACCATCGGCGTGCCGGCCCCGGGCGAGATGGAAGCCTTGCGCATCCGCGTCGACGAGCTGGAACGGCTGGTGGCCGCGCTTGCGGACAAGACGGCGGCATCCAGGCCGGCGGCGAAACGCGCAGCGCGGACGCCCAAGCCGGAAAACGACGGGGAATAAGCCAACTGCCGCCGGTCCCAGGCTTGATGATATGCTTGCGGGCGACACCAACCATGCCACCTTCCATGCTACAGAAAGCTCCACGCCGTACCCGTGAACGCATCCTCGAGCTGTCGCTCAGGCTGTTCAACGAGTTCGGCGAGCCGAACATCACGACGACCGTCATTGCCGAGGAGATGAACATCTCGCCCGGCAACCTCTACTATCACTTCCGCAACAAGGACGACATCGTCAATTCGATCTTCGTGCAGTTCGAGGCCGAGATCGGGCGCATCCTCACGGTTCCGGCCGGGCGGCGCTCGAACATGGAAGACGTCTGGCTCTACCTGCACCTGATGTTCGAGCTGATCTGGCGCTACCGTTTCTTCTACCGCGACCTGAACGACCTGCTGTCGCGCAACCGCAAGCTCGAGCTGCACTTCAAGGCCATCCTCGCCCACAAGATCAAGGTCGCGCGCCAGTTGTGCGAAGACCTGCGCAGCGAAAATTCGCTGGAGGCGAGCGACGCCCAGATCGGCGCCATGGCGACCAACATGGTGGTCGTGGCCACCTATTGGCTGTCCTACGAATACGTGCGCAACCCGCGCAAGTACAGCGAGCAGCAGGCGATCGCCGACGCGCTGGCGCGCGGCTGCTACCAGGTGCTGTCGATGCTCGGTCCCTACCTGCGCGGCGATACGAGCCTGCTGTTCGAGAAGCTGTCCGAGGAATATCTGAAAAAACTCGCCGACGACGGCCGCGACCCCGACGCGGGATAAAACCGTCCATGGCGGCGTTGCGGCGTCTTGCCGCGGACGGTTTTCTCCAGCGCCCTCAATTTTTTGGAATACGCATGAAATCGATAGCTGTCTATTGCGGCGCCTCCAGCGGCGCGCGTCCGATCTACGCCGAAGCGGCGCGCCTGCTCGCGCGCGCGCTGGTCGAGCACAACATCGCGCTGGTCTACGGCGGCGGCAAGGTCGGCCTGATGGGCGTGATCGCCGACGAAGTGCTGCGCCTGGGCGGCGAAGCGACCGGCGTGATCCCGAAGGCCCTGGTCGAGCGCGAGGTCGGCCATGCCGGGCTGACGCGGCTGTTCGTGGTCAAGGACATGCACGAGCGCAAAGCCATGATGGCCGAGCTCTCGGACGGCTTCATCGCCATGGCCGGCGGCATGGGCACGCTCGAGGAACTGTTCGAGATGCTGACCTGGGCCCAGCTGGGCATCCACGCCAAGCCGATCGGGCTGCTCAATACGGAGGGCTTCTACGACGGCCTGACCGGCTTCGTGCGCCACCAGCAGGAAGAGGGCTTCGTGCGCCCGGCGCACGCGGCGCTGATGAATGTCGATGCGGATGCCGGGGCGCTGGTCAAGCGCCTGCGCGAGGCGGCGGGTATCCGGTAGGGTGGACGGCTCGACCCGGATGCATGGGACTATGCTGGCGTCGGGCCGTCCACGCGTTCAGCCATCTCCTGCCCGGCCGCGACGGATCGGATGTGATTGGAACGCGTGGGCGGCGCAGCCGTTCCGGGGACGCCTGCTTGGCGGGTGGAGCCGGCCACCCTACGTCAATGCCAGCGGCTGGCGTTCCGCCTCGGGAGTCTCGGCGACAGTGCAAGAACGCGAGCCCACGCGCGCCGTCTGCCGGTCGAGCAAGGCCTCGATCTCGTCTGCCGGCACCGGACGGCTGAACAGGTAGCCCTGCATCTCGTCGCATTCGTTCGCGCGCAGGAAGGCGCGCTGCTGCTCGGTTTCGACGCCCTCGGCGATCACGCGCAGGTTGAGCTTGTGGCCGAGCGAGATCACGGCCATCGCGATCGCCTGGTCGTCCGCGTTGTCGGCCAGCTCGCTCACAAAACTCTTGTCGATCTTCAGGCGGCTGATCGGGAAGCTCTTCAGGGACGACAGGCTCGAATAGCCGGTGCCGAAATCGTCGATCGACAGCGACACGCCCATGTTTTTCAGCTCGCGCATCTTCGCGACCGACTTCTGCAGGTCGCGCATGATGAGGCTTTCGGTGACTTCGAGTTCGAGCAGTTCCGGACGCAGGCCGCTGGCCTCGAGCGCGGCCGCCACCCGTTCCACCAGCCGCGCTTCCTCGAACTGGCGCGCCGAGACGTTCACCGAGATCGTCACCGGCGGCAGCCCGGCGTCGACCCAGGCGCGGGCCTGGCGGCAGGCTTCGCGCACCACCCAGTCGCCGATCTCGACGATCAGGCCGCTTTCCTCGGCCAGGCCGATGAAGCGCTGCGGCGGCACCATGCCGTGTTCGGGATGCTGCCAGCGGATCAATGCCTCGACCCCGAAAATGGTCCCGTCCTTCAGGTCCACCTTGGGCTGGTAGAGCAGGCGGAAGCCGCCCCTGGCGCCGTCCGGACGCCCCTCCAGGGTCGCCTGGACGGCGTTGCGCAGGCCGTCGAGCAGCACCAGCTTTTCCTCGACGCTGGCATTCATCTCGCGGGTGTAGAACTGGAAGTTGTTGCTGCCCAGGTCCTTGGCGCGGTACATCGCGGCGTCGGCGTTCATCAGGAGCGCGGTGGCGTCGGCGCCGTCGCGCGGGTAGCTCACCACACCCATGCTGCAGCTGACCTGGACCACCTGGCCGGCCACTTCGACCGGCTCGGTGACGGCCAGGCGGATCTTTTCGAGCAGCCGCGCCAGCGCCTGCATATCGTTTTCGCCGTGCCCGTGGCCCGGCAGCAGGATCACGAATTCGTCGCCGCCGAAGCGCGCCAGCGTGTCGTTGCGGCGCAGGCAGCCGGCCATGCGCTTGCTGACGATCTTGAGCAGCTCGTCGCCCGCATTGTGGCCGAGGCCGTCGTTGACCAGCTTGAAACCGTCGAGGTCGATGAAGGCAAGGGCGACCGGCTGGCCGTGGCGCGCGGCGTCGCCGATCGCCTCGTCGATGCGGGTATGCATCAGGTTGCGGTTCGGCAGGCCGGTCAGTTCGTCGTGGTGCGCCATGTGGAAAATGCGTTCTTCCACCTGCTTGCGCTCGGTGATGTCGCGCACGATGGCCACCACGCCGCCTTCGACCGCCACCACCTGGCGATGCAGCCAGCGTCCGCTGGCCCGGCGCTTCGAGGCCTGCCACTCGCCTTCGCGCGGCTGGCCGTCGGTAGCGACCTGGGCGACGTCGGCGAAGATGCCGTTGTCGCGGTAATGCGGCAGCATCTCGGAGGCGCGCATGCCCTGCATCTCGGCGCGCGACAGGCCGATGATGTCCTCGGCGCGCGAGTTGGTGGCCTCGACCAGGAAGTCTTCCACCTTGCCGCTGGCGTCGCGCACGGTGCGCAGCACGAAGAAGGCGTCCAGACTGCCTTCGGAGGCGGCGGCATAGGTTTCCTGGGCGCGCCGCGCGCGGGCCCTGGCCTTGGCCAGCTGCCACGACCAGACCGACACCAGCGTCACCACCAGCAGCAGCAGCGCGCTGGCGCCGCTGGCGACGGCGAGCCAGGTGCGCCGCGTCTGCTCGTAGGGCGCAAACTGTTCCGGCTGCGACAGGCCGGCCACGATCGCCAGCGGGAACCCGTGCAGGCGCTTGACGCTCGTGTAGCGTTTGACGCCGTCCGGCCCGCGGTGGATGGTGACCGTGCCGTCCGGCGCGTTGCCCAGGCCGATGCGCTGGCCCCAGCTGACGTCCTCGCCGACGCGCATCGCGCGCATCACGCCGTCGGTCCCGGCCAGGCCCAGCAAGCCCTGGTGGCCGTCGCGCGCCGGCTCGTAGGCGCTGGTGAAATACGATGGATCGGCCTCGACGATGGCGATGCCGGCGAAGCGGCCCGCCGCGTCGTTGATGCGGCGCGTGAAATGCAGGTGCGGGTCAAGCTTGCTGCTGTCGGCAACGGTCGCGCCCACGAAGGGCAGGCCGAGGTTGTTATCGCGGTGGTACAGGAAATAGGCGGCGTTCGAGACGTCCTGCCCGGTATCGTCCGGGTTGCTGGCGACCACGCGCCCGCGGCTGTCGGCGATCGCCACCACGAACACCAGGCCAGACGGCAGCAGGTTTTGCCGGCGCAGGGCGGGCAGGGCGCCGGCCGCCCCTTCCAGCTCGACCGCATACTTGAGCACCTTGAGGGTCTGGTCGATCCCGCCCAGGCTGCGCGCCATCTGTGCCTCGTAGGTGTCGATGCGCTCGCGGGTCGCCGCGCGCGCCGCGGTGCCGGCGGCCAGGTGGTGCTCTTCGACGAAACGCAGGGTCAGGCCCCAGATGCCGATGAGCAGCACCAGCGCGAACAGCGGCAGCGAGATGTGCGTGTCGAGGCCGCGTCCCAGCAGGCGTGCAAGGCGGGAGCGCGGCGTGTGGGCCCGGAGGGCGGCGGGGGCGGATGTCATGCGGCGCCTCTCAATGCACCAGCAAGACCTGGCGCACGGTCGGGTCGAGCGCCTCGCGGTCGATGTAGCCGATCGCGCCCGGATCGCTGGCCACGGCCTGGCGCACGGCGGCATTGCCGGCCAGTTCGCGCGGCGGCTGGCCGCGTCCGGTGAAGATCATCTTCGACCAGTGGGCCTTCAACAAGGCGGGGGTCTTGCCGGCCACGCGCTGGTAGAAGCCGTCGCGCTGGCCGCTGCCGATCGGCTGGTCGACCGCGGTGGCAATGCTGCCGTCGGGGAAGCGCGCCGTCTGGCCGAGGAAGATGGCCGCCACCTGGTCGGCGGCCAGGGCCTCGACCGGGCTGTGTGCGGAAACGATGACGACCAGCTCGCCCGCCAGCGCGGGCGCGCCGGACAGGAGCAGGGTGATCGCGGCCAGGAGGGCTGCTGCGCGCGAGCGCAAGACAGATATCGACATGGCCGCCCTCAGAACACGAAGTCGAGGAGGACGCTGTTGACCAGCGCCGTGCGGTCCGAGGCAAAGCCCCGGACCGAATTGACCAGCATCCCGCGCGAGCCCATGCGCGGCGTGACCCGTTCGTGCTGCAGCTTGAGCGCCATGTTCGGCGCCAGGTCCCAGCGCAGGCCCAGCATCAGCGTCGACTGCGAGGGCACCGCGCGCAACACGAGGTCGACGTTCGCGTTGAGCACGGCGGCGGCGGCGGCCTGGGCGCGCGGCAGGCCGGCCAGCGGCAGGAAGTGGGGGCCGGGCGGCGGCGTGCCCCAGACGCGGGCATAGCCGGCGTAGGGCGTGAAGTCGCCGCGGCGCAGGCCGCCGCCGACATAGGCCGAGCGGGTCTTGCCGAGATAGGAGGGGACTTTCGAGCGGCCCGCTTCGCCCGTCACGAACCAGGGACCCGGATCGTAGTCCAGGCCGACGCTCATCGCCGTGGCGCGCTTGTCCTCGGTCGCCAGCCGGCCCGAGATGTCGCGGCCTTGCGGTCCGAACGCGTTCAGGCCCTGGAACAGCTCGGGAAAGAGGGTGATCGTGATGCGCGTCGTGATCAGGGACACGCGCGCGCTGACGTCGCCCCGCTCGACCGTGTGCGAGAGGCCCGCGAGGGCGTTCCCGCGCAGGCGCGCGCTGCCCGCGAGCCGCATGTCGGTATAACCGTAGAAGGCCTGGGTCGTGCTGCGCAAGCCGTCGCCCTCCCAGTGCCAGGTGATGTCCGCACCGTCGCTGTTGGTGATCGGCAGCACGCCATAGACTTCCAGCGGCGTGCGCGCCCACGGATAGGCATAGCCCACCTTGCGGTAGTCGGCGGCGATGAACATCGGCATGGCGATGCGGCCCAGGCGCAGCGCCAGTTCCGGGGTGGCCTGGTATTTGATGTTGGCCCATTCGACCTCGGGTCGGTAGCTGCCGTCGAGGCGCTGCTCGCTGACCACCTGGACCACGCCCGACCAGCGCGAGCCGAAGCTGAGGTCGAGCTGGGCGCCGAGGGTGCTGTCGACATGGCGGCTCCAGGCGCCGCTGCGGCCGGCGCCGGAGGCTTTCGTGGCCGCGGCCGTGAAGTCCGCGTTCTTTTCGTCCGAGTGCACCACGCCGGCCGTGCCGAAACCGGAAAATTTCCAGTCGGGCGAGGCCGGCCCGGCATGCGCGAGCGCGCACAGGGAGAACAGGAGGCTGGCGCAGGCAGCGCCCGGCAGGAAACTGGCGGCGTGGTCGGTCAGATGCATGGGCTTTCGTCAGTCGGCGTGCGTGCCCGCCGCTGTCGATCGGGCGGCGCATGCATATTGCACATTACGGTAGGGACTGTAGCGAACGCACTGTTGAAAGTCGAATATATTTATTCGAGGAAACGATCTACCGTTGCAATATGTTGCAAAGCGGCAACACAATCAGATCAGTTCTCTGCCAGCCACAAGCGTTCGCCGCCATGTTCCATGTGGGTGAGGTAGAGGCGCAGGTCGAGTTCGAACTGGTGGTAGTGCGGCTCCATCCAGCAGCACAGCTTGTAGAAAGCCTTGTCGTGCTGCTTTTCCTTCAGGTGGGCCAGTTCGTGCACGGCGATCATGCGCAGGAATTCGAGGGGCGTGTCGCGGAACACGCTGGCGATGCGGATTTCGTGCTTGGCCTTGAGCTTGCTGCCCTGGACGCGCGAAATGGCCGTGTGCAGGCCGAGCGCATGCTGGACCACGTGGATCTTGCTGTCGTAAGCCACTTTGGCGATGGGTTCGGCATTGCGCAGGTAGTCGAGCTTGAGTTCCTGCACATAGTCGTAGAGCGCGCGGTCGGTGCGCAAGCCGTGGGCGCGCGGATAGCGCGAGCGCAGGACAGCGCCCAGGCGTCCTTCGCCGAGAAGGGCCGCGGCCTGCTGGCGCAGGGCGTCGGGGTAGGCGGTCAGGTAACGGAGCTCTTGCATAGGGGCGGAAATGTACCACAGCGCCCTTGCCCTTGCTCGCTGCCGGCTCCGGCGGCAGCGCGAGGCGATCGAAGGAAACCCGAGGCGGCAAGGGGCCCCGGGGTGGTGTGGAAGGCGGCGCGGGTGTACGCGTGCATGCGGCCAGCATGCGGCCCGCGCCGGCCGGGCGCACCGGAGGCGGTGCGCGTGTTTATTGTTCCTTGCCGCCCTGGCGGCTGCCGCCCTTGGCCGTGCCGCCGGCTGCTGCTGCTGCCGCTGCCCGGCTGGCCGACTGCCGGCTTTCGCCGCCCTTGCGGCCGATGTCGGCCATGTGTGCACGGTTGCGGCTCACGGCCTCCCCGCCTTTCTGGCCGGCGCGGCGCGCTTCTTCGGAATCGAATTCGTGCGCCGTGCCTTTCTGGTGCGCTGCCTGGCCACCCTTGCTGGCGATTTCGCGCTGCTGGTTCTGATCCATCGCCGCGAAACCGCGCTTGGCTGGTCCGCTACCGCTGCCGCCACCGCTCTTTTGCGCGCTGCCGCCGGAGCTGCCCGCGCTCTTGCCGCTCTCCTTGCTTGTCGCCATGTCGCTCTCCTGGTTGCCCTGCAGTGAAGGAAGTAAGTGCAAAGTACGTAAGTGCAGCATTGCTGCGCTCGTGCGGTTAGAGACACCGACTGTTTGATAGTTCCCTGAGCTTGCCGCTCGATGTTGCCTAGTCGGGAGCGCGCGGTGCCGAACGCCGGCCCTCGTGCGGCTCCATCGTATCGGGCGCGCCCGCAGACGCGTCGAAGTCGTCGAGCCCGGCGCGGCGCGCGGCCATCCGCAGGCCCAGTGCCTCCAGGTCGAGCTGCGCGGCGCGTGCCGCGTCGAACAGCTCGCTCTCCTCGATGGCCGTGTGGTGTTCGACTTCCTCGGCCAGCACCGCGACGGTGGCCTCGAAATGTTCGTCGCCCGGGTACATGACCTCGAGCTGGCCGATCAGCTCGCGCGCGCCGGCGTGGTCCAGCTCGGCTTCGTCGAGCAGGTCGTCGTCGCCCAGCGCCGCGCGCAGGGCCGGATAGAAAATCTCTTCCTCGAGCATGCTGTGCACGGTCAGCTCGTAGCAGATGTCGTCGACCAGTTCTGCCTTGCGCTCGTCTTCGTCCTCGATGCCGCGCAGGCTGTCGAGTTCAATGAACAGCAGGCGGACCCGCAGGTGATCGCGCCGCAGCAGCGTGAGCGCGTCGGCCGACGCGTGCGGATGTGTGCCAGTGGATGCCATGTGACCTCCGTCCGGGTTCGGTGGCGCTAGCCGGCCCGGCGGGCGGCGCCAGGCTGCCCGGAGGGGTCGGTATTGTCCGCTGCCTGGCGGGCGGCCTGCCAGCTGCCGTCGTTGGCGTCGTGGGCGAGGGTGGCGCCGCTCGCGGCCAGCACCCGCATGACGCCGCTTTGCCAGCTGCGCCAGTGCTCGGCTGCCGGCTGGGTCACGCGCATCGTGGCCGAGATCATCTGGAACGGGTCGCGGCAGGCGGCCAGCGCGCGCCCGAGCTCCATGCCGTCGTCGACCAGCTGGCGCGCCGCCTGCAGGTTGAGCGCGCCGAGCTGGCCGAAGGCATCGACGCTGTGGCGCGACAGCTGGGTAAGGAAGTCGACCTGCGTTTCGAGCTGCGCGCGCAGGGCCGCACTGTTGGGGGGAGTGACTTGCATGGAATCCTCGACGTGAACGGTGAATGAAAGGGCGTGCTCCGCAACGCAGCACGCAGCCGCATCGGATGGAGCGTCGGATAGACGCCGCCAGGCCGGTCAAGTTCAAGGATAGTACGCGTGCCACCGATACGCTCAAGGAGCACGCGTTTCGGTGTGCGAGCGTCTAACAAAACCCACATGGCGGCGTTGCAGCGTCTCGCCGTACCAGTGTACTGTCTTCGACGCCGCGTCGGGCGGCCGCATCCCTTGCCCTGCAGATTTTGTTACCCGCTCTTATTCCTCGGCCACTTTCAGCACCAGCTTGCCGAGGTTCTTGCCTTCGAAAAGCATCAGCAGGGCGGACGGGAAACGGTCGAAGCCCTCGACCACGTGTTCGCGGCTCTTGAAGCTGCCCTCGCGCATCCAGCGCGCCAGCGTCGCCACGCCCTCGGGGTAGCGCGCGGCGTAGTCGGTGACCAGCATGCCTTCCATGCGCGCCCGGTTGACCAGTAGCGACAGGTAGTTGGCCGGGCCCTTGACCGGCGCCGTCGCGTTGTATTGCGAGATGGCGCCGCAGATGACGATGCGCGCCTTCATGTTGATGCGGGTAAGGACCGCGTCCAGGATGTCGCCGCCGACGTTATCGAAGTACACGTCCACGCCCTGCGGGCAATGCTCCTTCAGGCCCGCGTGCACGGGACCGGCCTTGTAGTCGATGCAGGCGTCGAAGCCCAGTTCCTCGACCACGAAGCGGCATTTATCGGCGCCGCCGGCAATGCCCACCACGCGGCAGCCCAGGTGTTTCGCGACCTGGCCGACGGTCATCCCGACCGCGCCGGCCGCGCCCGACACCACCACGGTGTCGCCCGCCTTCGGCTGGCCTACCTCGATCAGGCCGAAATAGGCAGTCATGCCGGGCATGCCCAGGGCATTGAGCCAGGTCGGCAGCGGCGCCATGCCCGGATCGACCTTCGCCAGCATGGCGCCCTTGTCCTCGGCCGGGCCGGTCCAGTAGCGCTGCACGCCCATCACGCCCATCACATGCTCGCCGGTGGCGAAGCGCGGCGACTTCGACTCGACCACCACGCCGACGCCGCCGGCGCGCATCACCTCGCCGATGGCCACCGGGCGCACATAGGATTTACCTTCGTTCATCCAGCCGCGCATGGCCGGGTCGAGCGACAGGTAGAGCAGCTTGACGCGCACTTCGCCGTCCTGCAGCTCGGCCAGGGGCGGGGCGGCGCGCTGCCAGTCGCTGTCTTTAGGCAAGCCGACCGGCCGGGCGGCGAGCAGGAATTGGTCGTTGGTGGCTTCGGTCATGATGGTTCCGGGGCTGTTGATGGAAGCGCCAACTATACCTAAATGGCCACAAACGCGTTGCGCGGCCTGCCGTTTTTGCAAGCCCGTGCGACAATGGCAGAGCCCCGGATTACGAGCACCCATACACAAGCACCCACGAGCACCCACGAGCACCCACGAGCACGCTGCCATGACGACGCACCCGGAATACATCCTGACCCTGTCCTGCAACGACCAGCGCGGCATCGTGCTGCGCGTTGCCGGTTTCCTGGCCGAACACGGCTGTAACATCATCGATTCGGCCCAGTTCGGCGACCCGGAGTCGCAGCTGTTCTTCATGCGCGTGCATTTCGCGCTGGAAGACGCGGCCGTGCTCGACGCCGACCTGCGCGGCGCCTTTGCCGCCCTGTGCGAGGCCAGCGGCATGCGCGGCCAGCTGCACGACGCCCGCGCCAAGCCGCGCGTGCTGATCATGGTCTCGAAGATCGGCCACTGCCTGAACGACCTGCTGTTCCGTTACAAGAGCGGCTTGCTGCCGGTCGAGATCCCGGCGATCGTCTCCAATCACATGGACTTCTACCAGCTCGCGGCAAGTTACAATATCCCGTTTCACCACTTGCCCCTGGTGACGGGCGCGAGCGAGGCGGCCAAGCTGGCGCAGGAAGCGCGCATCGTCGACCTGCTCGACACGCACCAGATCGACCTGGTGGTGCTGGCGCGCTACATGCAGATCCTGTCGCCGGGTTTGTGCGAAGCCTTGAAGGGAAGGGCGATCAACATCCACCATTCCTTCCTGCCGAGCTTCAAGGGCGCCCGCCCGTACGCCCAGGCCCACCTGCGCGGCGTGAAGCTGATCGGCGCCACCGCCCATTTCGTCACCGGCGACCTCGACGAAGGCCCGATCATCGAACAGGACGTGGAGCGGGTCGACCACGCGATGACCGTCGACGAGCTGACCGCGATCGGCCGCGACGTCGAATGCGTGGTGCTGGCGCGCGCGGTCAAGTGGTTCGTGGAACACCGCATCCTGCAGAACGGCGACCGCACAGTCGTCTTTAAATAAAACTCATCAAAGAATCAATGGCTCTCAAAGCAACAATCTACAAGGCAGACCTGCAGATCGCGGACATGGATCGCAACTATTACGCCGAGCACGGCCTGACCATCGCCCGCCATCCGTCCGAGACCGACGAGCGCGTGATGATCCGCCTGCTCGCCTTTGCGCTGCATGCGAGCGAATCGCTGGCGTTTACCAAGGGCCTGTTCGATACCGACGAGCCGGACCTGTGGCAGAAGGACCTGACCGGCGCCATCCACACCTGGATCGAGATCGGCCAGCCGGACGAGAAGCGCCTGTTGAAGGCTTGCGGGCGCGCCGAGCACGTGATCGTCTACAGCTACAGCGCGACCAGCCACATCTGGTGGAAGGGCATCTCGAACCGGGTCGAGCGCGCGCGCAACCTCACCGTCATCAATATCCCCTCCGATGCCAGCGCAGCCCTGGAAAAACTGGCCAAGCGCTCGATGCAGCTGCAGTGCACGATCCAGGACGCGCAGATCTGGCTGACCGACAGCATCGACACGGTGCTCGTCGAACGCGAGACCTTCAAGGCGGCGGCCTGAAGCTTATAATTCCCTTACCTTTTTTGATCCCGAGTTCGCCATGACCCGCTCCCTGATTGCCCTGCTGGCCGCCGGCCTGTTCTCCACCGGCGCCCTGGCGCAGGTGACCGTCACCGATCCCTGGGTGCGCGCGACCGTGCCCCAGCAGAAGAGCGCCGGCGCCTTCATGCGCGTGCAATCGGCTGCCAAGGCGCGCCTGGCGGGCGTCAGCACGCCGGTCGCGGAGCGCGCCGAGCTGCATGAAATGGCGATGGAAAACAACACCATGCGCATGCGCCAGGTCGACGGCATCGACCTGCCGGCCGGGAAACCGGTCGACCTGGCCTCGGGCGGCTACCACGTGATGTTCTTCGGCCTCAAGCGCCAGCTGAAGGAAGGGGAGACGGTGCCGGTGACCCTGCTGGTGCAGGATGCCGCGGGCAAGCGCAGCAATGTGACGGTGGAGGCGCAGGTGCGGCCGCTGACCTATGTGGCGCCGAAGCCGGCCGGGCATCAAGGGCATCAAGGGCATTGAGGCGCGCCGGGTGTGGCCCGGCCACACCCCGATACCAGCGCCTTACTGCGGCGCGGCGCCCAGGCGGCGCACCTTGCCCGAGCCGACCGAGGACGTGCTGACGCGCGGGTCGCCGTAATACTGCACGTCGCCCGAGCCGGCGATCGAGACCGACAGCTCGTTGCGCGGCCAGACGGTCGCTTCGCCGGAACCGGCGATCGACACCTTGGCGCTGGTCGCCTGCACACGGCCGAGGTCGACGTCGCCCGAGCCGCCGATCGAGACCGACAGCTTGCCGGCGCTGCCGGCGCCGGCTTTCATGTCGCCGCTGCCGCCCACCGACACCGACAGGGTGTCGCTTTCCAGGCCCTTCAGGTTGACCGAGCCGGAGCCGCCGATGTCGACCTTGAGGCGCGGTGCGCGCAGGGTGTCGGCGTCGATGCTGCCCGAGCCGCCGACCGCCAGCCGCTCGATCGAGCGCGCCTGCACCACCACGCGGATCGATTTCGAGCGGAAGTTCAGGTTGTTGCGCGCCGGGCGGATCTCGAGCGTGCCGTCTTCGACCACGGTCTCCAGCAGCGGCAACAGGTTGTCGTCGGCTTCGATGGTGACGCCTTCGGTGTTCCCGATGCGCAGTTCGACATGTCCCGGCACCGACAGCGACACGCCGTTGAAACTGCCGACCTGGCGCGCCTGCTTGACGATCCGTCCGCTGCCTTGCACCTGCTCGCCGCCCCAGGACCAGGGCGCGGCAACGGTATGGGCGGTCACGGCCAGGCTGCCGGCGATGCAGGCGGCCAGCAGGGTGCGGCGGGCGAAGGCGGAAAAGGCTGGTGTCATGATGTTGTCCTCACGGTTATCGATGCTCGTACTCTAGCGGCACCCGCGGACCGGTGCGGCCGCTTTGCGACAGAATGCAGGCAAACGCGGCCAGAATGCAGTGTGGGCCGACGGCGCCGCGCGCATGAGCATGCCGCCGCGAGCGCCATCTCGCCACATCCACTACAATCCTGCCCTTTTGTTTCCGGCAATTCCGGTAAGGATGATGTATGAATGCGGCCCTGTTTCTCCTGGCCTTTTGTGTCGGTATTTTTATTTCGGTGCAGGCGGCCGTCAACAGCCAGCTGGCGAACGCCCTGCACGCCAATTCGGTGGTGGCGGCCCTGATTTCGTTTTCCGTCGGCACGGTCGTGCTCGGCATTGCCGCGTTCGCGCGCGGCGGCGTCGGCGAGGCGCTTGGCGCCCTGGCCCAGCAGCCGCTGTGGAAGCTGAGCGGCGGCGTGCTCGGTGCGGCTTTTGTCTTCGGCACCGTGTTCCTGGCGCCGCGCATCGGCCTGTTGAACCTGGTGGTGCTGGTCATCGCCGGGCAGCTGCTGATGTCGATGGCCATCGACAACTTCGGCCTGGTACAGATGGCGACCCGCAAGGTGTCGCCGGTGCGCATGCTGGGTGCCGTAGTGGTCGTGCTCGGGGTCGCGCTGACGCTGTTCGGCGACCGGATTGTTGCAGCGTTGGAACGCTAAGACATTTCTTCAACGTAGCTGTAATTTCTGGCGGGCATGGTTCTATAATGGTCGGACTTGTCTGAACGACACCTGATCATAAAGTGCCAAGCCCGATGGAATTCCACCAGTCCTCGCAAATCCCCACGCTGTCGTATGTCGAAAACGAAGACCACCCGGTCTTCGGCACCCTGGTCGAGCAGATCCTGCACCTGCTCAATTCGCGCCTGGTCTTTTCCGACATCATCATTCACCAGAACAGTCCCCTGATGCTGCGCCAGCCGAAAGGCCTGGTCGCGGTGACGGACTCGCCGATCACGCGCGAGGAGCTGGAAGAATTCTTCGAAGTCATCGAGCCGAACTGGGCCGAGCGGATCGCCGACCGCGCCTTCGACCGTTCGATCGACCTGCACACGGCGCGCATCCGCGCCAACTGCTTCAGTTTCCAGGGCAAGAAGCGCCTGGGCTGCGTGATCCGGCGCTTCCCGAAAGAGCCGCTGCCGCTCGACAGCCTGGGCCTGGGCGCGGACGCGCAGGAGTTTGCGCGCCTCACGAGCGGCCTGGTATTGATCATCGGCGACACCTGCCAGGGCAAGTCGACCACGATCGCGTCGATGCTGGATGAGATCAACAAGCGCCGTTCGGGGCACATCATCACCATCGAGGACCCGGTCGAGACCCTGATCCCGCAGCGCAAATGCATCATCACCCAGCGCGAAGTGGGCATCGACGGCGACGTCGAAAGCTATTACCTGGGCGCCCTCGACGCGCTGCGCGAGCGGCCGGACGTGATCGTGATCGGCGAGATCCGCGACGCGCAGACCGCGCAGGAAGCGCTGGCGCTGGCCGAGTCGGGCCCGCTGGTGCTCGCCACGCTGCACGCGCGCTCGACCGAGATGGGGCTGCAGAAGATGCTGCGCCTGCTCGGCAACTCGGATGCCCAGTCGCAGGCGCTGGCGCATGCGCTGCGCGGCGTGCTGTGCCAGGCGCTGCTGCCCTCGCTTGACGCCAACCGCTACCACCTCGCCACCGAATGCCTGACCCCCAGCCCGGCGGTGGCGCAGCTGATCGAATCGGGCGACCTCGGCGCGCTGCGCGCCCACATGAACAGCGGCCGCGATCCGGGCTGCCACACCATGAACGCCTCGCTCGAGCAGCTGCTGTCCGGCCACAAGATCAGCGTCGAGGACGCGCGCGCCGCCACCACCGACCGCGTCGGCTTCGCCGAGCTGGTCTGAACGTAGGGTGGGCGGCTCAACCTGTGACGTGTGAATCCCGCGGACGGAAACGCCGCCCACGCGTCCAGCCATCCTGTGATGCTTCGCGGGGTCTCATCTGCCGGTTGAACGCGCGGGCGGCGTACGCGTCAGCGTGATGCCTACGTGACGGTGGAGCCGCCCACCCTACGCGGTACGGCGCCAGACCCGCTGCGACCGTTCCCGGGGCCACGACGTGTCGTGGGATCAGTCCAGCGGCACGTTGCGGTAGCGATTGACCTGGGCGCTGGACACCGGCGCCGCCGCATTGCCCCAGCTGGCGCGCAGGAAGCTGACCAGGTTCGACACCTGGCCGTCGTCGAGCACATGGCTGAACGGCGGCATGCCATACGGCCGGGGGTTGCCCTGGGTCCCCGGCGGGAAGCCGCCGTTGAGCACGACCCGGATCGCGTTGACCGGCTCCTGCATGGTCAGGGCGCGGTTGCCGGCCAAGGCCGGGTAGGGGCCCTGGCCCTCGCCGCGCTCGCCATGGCAGGTGGCGCAGTGCTGGCCGTAGAGCTTCGCGCCGGCCTGCATCACCGGTTCCGGCGGCACCGGCGCGGGTTCGCGCGCCGTTGCGGACTCGCCCGGCAACGACTTCAGGTAGCGCGCCATCGCCGTCAGGTCTTCCTTGCTCATGTGCTGCAGGCTCTGCAGCACCACCTCGGCCATCGGCCCGGTCACGCTGGCGCCGGGCGCCACGCCGGTCCCCAGCAACTGCACGATCTGCTCTTCGCTCCAGGTGCCAAGCCCTGCCTCGGCATTGGAAGTGAGCGCGGGCGCGTACCAGCCGAGGGTGGCGATCAGGCCGCCGCCGAGGGTGTCCTCGGTCGCGCCGAACTGGTTGCGCGTGCTGTGGCAGGCCGCGCAGTGACCGAGGCCCTCGACCAGGTAGGCGCCGCGGTTCCAGGTGGCGTCGCGCGAGGCATCCGGCACCTGCACGCCCGGCTTGAAGTAGAGCAGGCGCCAGCCCGCGAGCAGCAGCGGCTGGTCGTAGGGGAAGTCCAGTTCGTGCGGCAGGCTGGCCTGGCGTACCGGCGGCAGGCTCTTCATGTACGCGAACAGCGCATCCGAGTCGGCGCGCGTCACCCGGGTGTAGTTCGTGTAGGGGAAGGCGGGGTAGAGCAGGCGCCCGTCGCGCGACTTGCCGTTGTGCAGGGCGCGCCAGAAATCGTCGGCCGACCACAGGCCGATGCCGGTGCTCGGCTCCGGCGTGATGTTGGGCGCGTGCAGGCGCCCGAAGGGCGTATCGAAGGCGCGTCCGCCGGCGTAGGGCGCGCCGCCGCGCGTGGTATGGCAGGCCATGCAGTCGCCGGCGCGCGCCAGGTAGGCGCCCCGCGCGATGTTCTCGGGCGTGGGCGCGAAGTCGGCGGGCGAGCTCGAGGCGATGAATTGCTCGCGCGGCCAGGCCAGCACGACGGCCGCCGCCAGCCCGGCAAGCAGGGCGAGCAGGATGAAGCCGAGGCGGCGCTTCATGGCGCGCTCCCGCAGGGCATCGGCAGCGGTTCGCTGAGGCGGGCCGCGGGGCGGGCGCCGGGCGGGGTCGGCTGCGCCGCCAGCCAGGCCGAGACGGCGGCGACGTCGGCGGGATCGAGACGCTCGGCAATGCTTGCCATGCAGTCGGGCGCATGGGCGCGGCGCACCTTGTTGCGCCAGGCCCCGAACTGGGCGTTGACATAGTCGCGCGGCAGGTTCAGCAGGCCTGGAATCGCCGGTGCCACCCCGGCCAGTTGCTGCCCGTGGCAGGCCACGCAGGCCGGCACTTTCAAACTGGCGTCGCCGTGGCGCACCAGCTGCTCGCCGCGCGCCAGCACGGCCGGCGCCGCAGTCGCCGGCGCGGGGGCAGGGACGGGCGGATGCTGGGCCGCGAAATACTCGGCCATCTCGAGCAGGTAGGGATCGGGCAGGTGGTTCACCATCCAGGTCATCAGGGGGTAGCCGCGCCGGCCCTCGCGGAAGTTGACCAGCTGGTTGTACAGGTAGCCGGACGGTTTGCCGGCAATGCGCGGGAAATACACGCCTCCGACGCGCACCCCGGCGCCGGCTTTCGGCGCATGGCAGGCGATGCAGGGCGCGAGGCGCTGTTCGAGGGTGTCGGGAACGCGTGGCTGGGCCAGGGCCGGCAGGGCGGCGCAGGCGAGCAGGGGTAGAACCAGGCGTAGCGGTACGGGCAACGGCATACGGAGTATCCAGGTTATCAACTGTCGGAATGATAACCCATCCGTATGCGCCGCCTATTTTGGCGTGCCGTTGGCCCGCCAGTGGCGGTAGATGCGCAGCGCGACATGGGCATCGTCGGCGGCGTACAGGATCTGTTTTTCCGACAGGCGCGACTGGGCCCAGTTGGTGGTGGTGATGCGTTTCGACTTTTGCAGCGCCTGGCCGAAGTAGCGCGCGACCGCGGTCTTGGCGCCTAGGGCGTTGCGTTCGCCGCGGCGCAGCGCCGTCGACAGGTCGATCACGTTATTGGTCTCGATGCCGAGCTTGCTGCGCAGGCGGCGGATGTCGTCGCCCAGGCCGAAGCCGACCTTCAGGATGCCGGGTGCCTCGAGCACCTCGCGCAGCACCTTGCGCAGGTGTTCGCCAGGCGCGGCACTGATCTGGAACAGCCAGGCCCGGTCGTCGGTCGCGAGCTGCACCAGGTGCGGCCCGGTCGACTCCTCGCCCTTGGCGAAGGTCGGCTTGGACTCGGTGTCGAAGCCGATGACATCCGCCTGCGAGAGCGCCGCCAATGCTTCGGCGGCATCGCGCTCGGACTTGACCAGCACGACGTCGGCCAGCGCAATGCCTTCGTATGGCGGCAGGGTTTCTACGTCGGGGTTGATACTCATCGGCCCGCGCGGTCAGTTGCGCGAGAACTTCGACGCGAGTTGCTGCAGCTTTTCCTGGCGCAGGCGCGCGGCTTCCGCCTCGGCGGCGGCGGCCTTCTCCGCCTTCTTGCGATCGGCTTCCTTCTTGAAGCGCAATTGCAGTTGTTCTTTGGCGTGGCTGCGGTGGGTGTCGGTCACTTCGGCGCCGGCGACGCCGTCGAGGTCGTAACGCACGGTGGCCTTTTCCATCGAACGCAGGTAGCGCATCGAGCCCGTATGGATGCCGAGCGCGGCGCGCATGGTCTTGCGATCGAGGCCCGGCAGGCGCGCGAGCAGCTGCTTGTCGATGCCGATGGCCAGCGGCAGGCAGTCGCGGAAGGCCGGGAACTGCTGTTGCAACTGCTTGAGCAGGGCCCGTGCCGATTGCGGCTGACCTGGCTGCGGCGCAGCGGCCGCAGCTGCCGACTCGGTAGCCGGCGCGGTAACCGACGCGGTAACCGACGCGGCCTCCGGGGCGTTAACCGGCGCGTTCGCTGCTTCGGTTTGCGGGTGTTCGGCTGGGGTAGGGGAGGTAGCGTCGACAGGCTCGGCGGCAGGACTGATGGTGTTCATTGACTTCATGGTAATAACAGGAATCCGAAGGATAGCATGCTGGCTCGCACTAGTGGCGCAGCCAATCGTGTGACTTCTGCTGAGAGTGGGAGGGTGACCGAGTTTACGCCCCGTGGCGGCGCGCCGTGCGTGCGCCGCCCGTCGCGAAATCGTGTATGATCCGCCTCTTGCCCTGCGTGCGGCTTGCGTGTACGCAGAAGGATGGAAGAGTTGTCGATGAACGAAAAAGCAACAATATGCGATTTGCTTATATCCCATATGGGATATTTCAATTATCACCAATTCTTGCTTTGAGGCATAATGCGTCTCTTCTGTCAAAAAGACAGATGCAAGCCCGTTTCAGCCGACGGGCTTTTTTTCATTCCGACATGCACAGCGCGATCTTAACCACTGCCTCTCGAAGCCCTGCCACGGACGGACCCGGCCACGCCGGGTGCCGCCGCAGGGAAGGCGTGCTTGATTTCGGCGCGTCCGCCCTAAGGTAGGGCCCTTCCCCGATTCGTTTCCCCGGCCCACGCGGGCCATGCGCAATTTGACCTCGCAGGCGCGCACCGCCTCGACAGGAGAGTTTTTTCATGAAGAACACCGCCAAGACACTGACACTGACAGCAAAGAAAGCCCCGGCCAAGAGCGCCGCGGCGCAGCTGGCGGTGCCGAAAACCGCGACCTCCTACTTCCTCGAAACGGAAGCGGCGGCCAAGGTGACGGTGGTTAAAAGAGGTTCGCGCCTGGCTTCGCTGAAGGCGCAAGCCGACAATGCGGCGCTTGCCGAGCCGGTGGCGGCCGAGGTCGCCGAAGCCGCGGAGGTGGCCGAAGTGGCTGCTCAGGCGGCGCCCGAGGCGCCAGCCGCCGTTGCTGCGCCAGCCGCCGTTGCCGCGCCCGAGCCCGAGCCCGAATTCACCGACTACCAGGCGCCGAGCGCGGCAGCGGCCGCACCGGCCGTGGTCGTGCGCAAGCGCAGCTCGAAGCTGGCCGCCCTGAAAGCGGCCGACGAAGCGCCTGCCGCGCCGGCAGCCGCGCCTGCGCCGGCCAAGGCAGCATCCGCCGCCCCTGCCGCCATGGCGGAGGACGCGCCGAAAGTGGTGCGCGCACGCACCGTGCGCCGCGTCGAGCCGGCCGCCACCGTGATCAAGACCGGCGGCAGCGCCGTCAGCCAGACCACCGATGCCGCGGCGCTGGCCGCGATCGACACCACCGGCTACCTGCTGCCGCAGGTGAAGGTGCCGGGCCGCCGCGGCCGCAAGCCAAGCGAATTCACGCCGGAAAACGACGAAGTCGCGGCGCTCAACGCCGTCGAGCGCGCCGAACTGAAAGCCGTCTCGAAGGCGCGCGAGCGCAAGGCCAAGGGCATGCCGTCGCTGGGCAGCGAGCAGGGCTTCTCGGAAACCGAGCTGGAAAAGCGCCGCACCCAGTTCAAGAACCTGATCAACATGGGCAAGGAGCGCGGCTACCTGACCCATGCGGAGATCAACGACCACCTGCCGGAAAACATCATCGATCCGGAAGCGATCGAAGGCATCATCGCGACCTTCAACGACATGGGCATCGCCGTCTACGAGCGCGCGCCGGAAGCGGAAATGATGCTGCTGTCGGACAATGCCGTAACCCCGACCAGCGAAGACGAAGTGGAAGCGGCCGCCGCGACCGCGCTGTCGACGGTGGATTCGGACTTCGGCCGCACCACCGATCCGGTTCGTATGTACATGCGCGAAATGGGCGCCGTCTCGCTGTTGACCCGCGAAGGCGAGATCGAAATCGCGAAGCGCATCGAAGAAGGCCTGAAGGACATGGTCCAGGCGATCTCTGCCTGCCCGACGACGATCTCGGAAATCATCGGCCTGTCGCACAAGATCGCCGCCGACGAGATGAAGATCGACGAAGTGGTCGATGGCTTCGTCGACCATAACGAGAACGCGCCCCCGGCCGCGCCGGCCGCCGCTGCCTCGTCGTCGGACGACGAGGAAGAGGAAGAAGAGGAAGTCGAGGAAGAAGACGGCGACGCTGCAGGCGGCGCGGCCGGCTACTCGACCGAGCAGCTGGCGCAGCTGAAAAAAGGCGCGCTGGAAAAGTTCGCCCTGATCGAAGAGCAGTTCGACCGCATGGGCCATGCCTTCAAGAGCACCGGCTACGGTTCGGCTGCCTACGTCAAGGCCCAGGACATCATCTCGAACGAACTGCTGGGCATCCGCTTTACCGCCAAGGTCGTGGAAAAGCTGTGCGACACCCTGCGCGGCCAGATGGACGAGGTGCGTTCGATCGAACGCGCCGTGCTCGACATCTGCGTGAACCGCTGCGGCATGCCGCGTGCCCATTTCATCAAGGTCTTCCCGGGCAACGAAACCGACCTGGAATGGGGCGACCGCGAAGTCGACTGCGCCTACCCGTACAGCGCCGTGCTGGGCCGTAACCTGCCGGCGATCAAGGAACTGCAGCAGCGCATGATCGACCTGCAGGCGCGCGTGGCGCTGCCGCTGGCCGACCTGCGCAAGATCAACAAGCAAATGGCCGCCGGCGAAAAGCGTGCGCGTACCGCGAAGCGCGAAATGACCGTCGCCAACCTGCGCCTGGTGATCTCGATCGCGAAGAAGTACATCAACCGCGGCCTGCAATTCCTCGACCTGATCCAGGAAGGCAACATCGGCCTGCTGAAGGCGGTCGACAAGTTCGAATACCGCCGCGGCTATAAATTCTCGACCTACGCGACCTGGTGGATCCGCCAGGCGATCACGCGCTCGATCGCGGACATGGCCCGTACCATCCGCGTGCCGGTGCACATGATCGAGACGATCAACAAGATGAACCGCATCTCGCGCCAGATCATGCAGGAAACCGGCAGCGAGCCGGACCTTGCCACCCTGGCCCAGAAGATGGAAATGCCGGAGAACAAGGTTCGCGAGATCATGAAGATCGCGAAAGAGCCGATTTCGATGGAAACCCCGATGGGCGAGGATGGCGATTCGCAGCTGGGCGACTTCATCGAGGACAACACGACCCTGGCCCCGCTCGACGCCGCGCTGCATGCGTCGATGCGCAACGTGATCAAGGAAGTGCTGGACTCGCTGACCCCGCGCGAAGCGAAGGTGCTGCGCATGCGCTACGGCGTCGAAATGTCGAACGACCACACGCTGGAAGAAGTGGGCAAGCAGTTCGACGTGACCCGCGAGCGCATCCGCCAGATCGAAGCCAAGGCGATGAGCAAACTGCGCCAGCCGTCGCGTTCGGACAAGCTCAAGACTTTCCTGCACGACAAGTAAAACATTGCGGTGATCGGCCCCTCGGAAGAGGGGCTTTTTTTTGCCTCATCGGGCAGGCCCGCGGGCCTTATTCAAAGCGATCCCGCAACGATGCCGTCACGGCAAGGTCAAGTCCAAATGGAGCTTCCCGATCAGGAAGAAGGTGAACAGCCCCAGGCCCAGGAGCGCCAGCATGAAGACCGCGGCCACCTTGCCGGCCGCCCGTAGCACCGCGCGCTGGTCCACCTCCTTCCCCTTCTTCCCTTGATCGTAATGCCACTTGACGGCGAAGAACATGCCTGTGCCTAAGGCGAGAACCTTGAACGTACCGGCGATGATAGGGAACCAATCCATGATGTCGAGCCGAATGCAGATGAGTGAGGAGATGGGTGAGGAGAAAACGCCAGCGACGGCCATGCAAGGATGGTGTTGCTGCACGTTCTAAGGCATTCTACTTAAAAGCAAGATCCATACATTGAGACAAAATGTCCCAGTTGAAATCCATACAAGATGAAAGCTTGCCGACCTGGTTGCCGCGATTGACCGGGAGCAAAGGCCCACGGTTCCTGCAGATCGCGGATGCCTTGCAGGCGGCAATGGCAGACGGATCGCTGAAGCCGGGTGACCGTCTGCCTCCGCAGCGCCGGTTGGCAGCGCAGCTGGACGTCGACCTGACGACGATCACGCGCGCATACGACGAAGCCAGACGGCGCAAGCTGCTGGAGGGGCGCGGCGCGCGCGGCACGTATGTCGCGGCGCCGAAGTTCGAATTGACCTCGATCCTCGACCTGAGCATGAATACCCCGCCACCGCCGCATGGCGTGGACTTCGACGACCTGTTGAAACAGGGTCTGTCCCAAGTACTGATGAGGGCAGATAGTGAATTGCTGATGACTTACCACCTGGGCGGGGGAAGCGACTCCGGCCGCCAGGCCGGCGCCACATGGCTCGAACCGATGCTGGGGCAACTCGATTCCCGGCAGCTTGTTGTCTGTCCGGGTGCGCAAGCGGCGATCGCGGCATTGATCCTCGCGCTGACGGAGCCTGGAGACCGTATCCTGGCTGAGCCGATGAGTTATCCCGGCTTGCGTGCCGCAGCGACCCAGTTCGGCCGGCAGGTCATTGCGGTGGAAGCGGACAAGGACGGAATGCTGCCCGCGATGCTCGAGGAAGCGTGCCGCCGGCACAAGCCCCGGCTGGTCTACCTCAACCCGACATTGCAGAACCCGACCGCCATCACCATTCCCGAACGCCGGCGCAGGGAGCTCGCCAGCATCGCGAAGCGCTGCAATGTACGCATCATCGAGGACGATCCCTACTGGCTCCTTGCCGATGCCGCGCCGCCACCTGTTGCCACGTTTGCCCCGGAGCAGGTGGTCTATATCTCGACCCTGTCGAAATGCCTCACGCCAGGCCTGCGTGTTGCCTTCGTGCTCCTGCGCGACCCGCAGGAGCGCGAACGTTTCCTGGTCGCACTACGATCATTTGCGCTGATGGTCGCGCCCCTGACGGCTGCCCTGGCCACGCAATGGATCCTCGACGGTTCGGCCGACGGATTGATGAAAGGCGTACGCAAGGAGGCGCGCCTGCGCCAGCGGATGGCGCGGGACATGCTGGCGGGGCGCTACGGCGGCACCGGAGACGGCCTGCATGTATGGCTCGAGTTGCCGGCGTATTGGAACTCCTCGCAGCTTGCGCGTGCCGCCGACCGCGAGGGCATCGCCGTCACGCCGGCGGAGGCATTCGCCAGCGGCAGCGGGCCCGTGAACGCCATCCGGATCTCGCTGGGCAGCATCCGGGACCGTGCCCTCTTGCAGGCGGGTCTTCAACGGCTCTCTCACCTGCTTGCACGGCGGCCCGAGTCCTTCGGCGCTGCCGTGGTTTGACTGTCCCGTCAACACTGGGCTGTTCAATTGCGCGGAACGGGCTCGGTAGCAAATGTATGATGGTCCAAAACACGGCGGAGTTGCCCTCCGGCCGGATCGATGCCCTGGAGCCTGGAATGTCACGAATGACTGTCAACAATCCGACCTGCATGCCGCTGGCTCGCCCGGCGATGGCGCTGCTGATGGCACTGGCCTGCAGCGCGGCGCACGCCCAGGAACAAGCCGCCGAACGGCAGGAGCCGATTTCGGCCGACCGGCCCGATTTCGTCGAGTCCAGCGAAGTCATCGGCAAGGGCAGGGTGCAGATCGAAACGAGTTTCCTGACCGAGCGCGAACGCAACGGCGAGGAACGCCAGCGCAGCCTTTCGATGCCGACCATGCTGCGGGTCGGCCTGTCCGAGGCGCTCGAGCTGCGCATCGAGAGCGACGGCCGCACCGTGCAGCACACGACGCAGCAGGCCACGGGCGAGCGCGCGACGACGGCCGGGTATGCGGACACCGCCTTCGGCCTCCTGTGGCACGCCGCCGACGCGCGCGGCATGCGGCCATCGGTCGGTGTGATCGCGAGCGCCGAGCTGCCGACGGGCTCGAGGCGGCTGCGCGGGGAGGGCGTGCGTCCTTCGCTGCGCGTCATCGGCGAATGGGACTTGCCCGGCGAGATGGGCCTGGGCCTGATGCCCGGTATCGGCGTCGAGCGCAGCGAGGAAACCGGGCGCTATACCTACGGCATCTTCGGCGCCGTGCTGGAGAAGGAGTTCAATCCGCGCCTGCGCGGCCTGGTGCAGCTTGCCATGCCGCAGATCGCGCGCAGCCGCCACGGCGGCACCGAGGCCAGCGTGGGCGTCGGTGCGGCCTACCTCATCTCGAACGACTGCCAGGTCGACACCCTGTTTTCGCGCGGCCTGAACCACCGCACGCCCTACGCAAGCTGGACCGTCGGCCTGTCGTTCCGGCTCTGAGCCGCCCGCCCGCCAGCTTCGAGCGCGGGCCGCGACGGTCCGCGTCCCCTCATGTATTCCAGTTATGCGACACAGCCGCAATTTCATTTGTTGCGCCAATTTCTCGCGCGTAACCTCTTGAAAAGATGGCAATGCTACAGCGAGGAGACGCGCTGGCACGGCCACAGGCGCGTCACGTGGAAGCACCTCGGGGAGCACCCCGTGCGCTCACCTCAACCTGCAAAAAGAAGACGACATGAAAAAACTTTTGCTCGCCGCGGCAGTCGGAGTGCTGGCCGCTTCCCTGTCCCACATCCCTGCCGATGCCCAGACCGTGGCGCCGAAGCGCGAAATGCGCGGGGTCTGGATCAGCACCCACCTGAGCCTCGACTGGCCGAATCGCCTGCAGACGCCGGAGCAGCAGCGCGCGGCGCTGATCGGCATCCTCGACCACAACAAGGCGACCGGCATGAACGCCGCCTTCCTGCAGGTGCGCAGCCAGTCCGACGCCATGTACCCGAGCGACCTGGAACCGTGGTCCTACTACCTGACGAATAACCAGGGCAGCGCACCGAGCCCGGCCTGGGACCCGCTGCAGTTCGCGATCGACGAGTCCAGGCAGCGCGGCATGGAATTCCACGCCTGGATCAATCCCTACCGCGCGGTGGCCACCGCGACCAGCGCCGGCAATACCGCCCAGTACGCAGCCAACCACGTCTCGCGCACCCATCCGGAATGGATGCTCACCGTCGGCAACGTCATCATCCTCAATCCAGGCCTGGCCGCGGTGCGCGAGCACGTCACGAACGTGATCATGGACATCGTCAACCGCTACGACGTCGACGGCATCCATTTCGACGACTATTTCTACCCGAGCGGCACCATCAACGACGATGCGGCCTACGCTGCGGACCCGCGCGGCTTCCCGGCCACCGCGGCCGGCCGTGCCGACTGGCGGCGCGATAACATCAACCTGCTGATCGCGGGCGTCAACGAGCGCATCCGTGCCGCGAAACCCTGGGTCAAGTTCGGCGTCTCGCCCTCGGGCATCTACCGCAGCAGCACCGACCCCGCGGTGGGTTCGCCGACCTCAAGCGGCGCCAACCAGCACTACCTCAGCAATTTCGCCGACACCCGCCGCTGGCTGCAGGAGGGCTGGGTCGACTACCTGGCGCCGCAGGTCTACTGGTACATCGGCCAGGCGGGTTCCGATTACAAGCTCCTGGTGCCATGGTGGAACGAAAACACGTTTGGCCGCCACATGTATATCGGCATCGCCGACTACAAGATGAACACGGCAGGCTGGACCGACCCGAAACAGGTCGCCAACCAGATCGCACTGAACCGTAGCCAGGGCAAGATCGGCGGGCAGGTCCATTTCCGCCACGCCTCCCTGGCCGCGAACCCGCTGAATTACCGCACCGACCTGCAGCAGAACGTCTACAACCGCCCGGCACTGATCCCGCCGATGCCGTGGAAGGACACGCTGGCGCCGAGTGCGCCGGGCGCGCTGGCGGCCTCCGCCGGCGAGAACGCGGTGGTGCTCGCGTGGGCGCCGGCGCCTGATGCGCGCGACGAGATGGAGAAGGTGCGCCGCTTCGCCGTCTACCGCTCGGAGGCGCGCGAGATCGACATCGAGGCCGGCGAGAACCTGGTCGGTGTGACCGAGGCTGCGACCAACGCCTTCGCCGACACCAAGGCCCAGGCCGGCAAGTATTACTACTACGCCGTGACCGCCCTGAACCGCCTGAGCCACGAGAGTGCGATCTCGAATGTCGTGACCAACGACTTCGAGGCGCCGCAGGTGCGCACGCGCGACGTCTCGGTGACGCTCGCGGGCGGGACCGCCGGCATCCAGCCGGCCGACCTCGACGGCGGCTCGAGCGACAACTGGGGCATCGAATCGCTCAGCGCATCGGCGAGCAGCTTCAGTTGCGGCGACATCGGCGCCAGGCAGGTGACGCTCACCGCGGTCGACAAGGCCGGGCTGAGCGCCACCGGCACCGCGACCGTGAATGTGCTGGGCCGCATCCCGCAGCCGACGGTCGCGGTCAGCCGCGCGGATGGCACCCCGACCGGGGCGCCCGACAATGCGATCGTGCTCGGGTATGGCGCGCAAAGCCTGACGCTTACCGCAGCCGATGCCGCTGCCGGCACCAGCTTCGCGTGGACCCCGGCCGCCGGCTTGTCGGCCTCGGGCGCCGTGGCCAATTTCGCGCCGACCGGCCCGGGCACCTTTGCCTTCACGGCCCAGGCGATCAGCGAAAACGGCTGCCCGGCGGTGGCGACCGTGACGGTGCCGGTGATCGACGCGCGCTGCGGCGACGGCAAGGTGGCGGTCTGCACCAAGCCGGGCGGCGACAACGCAAACGGCGGCACCGTGTGCGTGGCGCCGGCTGCCGTGCCGGCCTTCCTGCGCAAGGGGGAGACGCTGGGGAGCTGCGCGCAATAATCCAGGCGGCGTCGCGTAGGGTGGGCGGCTCCACCCTGCACGTTGCGCGCCAAGACGTGTGCGCCGCCCACGCGTTCAACCACCCTGTGATCTGCCGCGGCGGTTCTACCGGACGTCGAACGCGTGGACGGCGCATGCGGTACGTGAATGCATCCTCCCGGGTGGAGCCGTCCACCCTATATCCCTGATCACCCGGTGTTGCGCAGTCCCGCCGCCACCCCGTTGATCGACAGGTGAATCCCGCGGTGCACGCGCGGGTCCATTTCGCCGCCTTCCTGGCGCGACATCGCCCGGTGCCGGTGGATCAGCTCGACCTGCAAGTGGTTCAGCGGGTCGAGATAGGCGAAGCGGTTCTGGATCGAGCGCGCCAGCAGCGGGTTGCCCGCCAGGCGTTCGGTGGCGCCGGTGATCGCTTCGAGCCGGCGCAGGGTTTCGCCGTGCTCGGCCGCGATACGCTTGAAGATGCGCTCGCGCAGGGCGACGTCGGGCACCAGCGAGGCATAGCGCGAGGCGATCGCCAGGTCGGTCTTGGCCAGCACCATGTCCATGTTCGACAGCAGGGTGGCGAAGAAGGGCCATTCGCGGAACATGCGCTGCAGCAGCGCGAGCTTCTGGCCGTCGGCGTCGCCTTCCAGCCACCCGGCGACGGCCGAGCCGAAGCCGTACCAGCCCGGCAGCAGCAGGCGGCACTGGCCCCAGGAAAAGCCCCAGGGGATGGCGCGCAGGTCTTCGATGCGGCGCGTCTTCTTGCGCGAGGCCGGGCGCGAGCCGAGGTTCAGTTCCGCGATCTCGGCGATCGGCGTGGCGGCAAAGAAGTAGTCGGTAAAGCCCGGCGTCTCGTAGACCAGGTCGCGGTAGGCGGCGTAGGCGCGGTTCGACAGGTCCGCCATTACGGACTCGAAGGCGGCCAGCTGCCCGGCCCGTTCGCCTTCGGCGGCATGCGGCATCAGGCTCGCCTCGAGGGTGGCGGCGACCAGCAGTTCGAGGTTGCGCCGGCCGATCTCGGGATTCGAAAACTTCGAGGCGATGATCTCGCCCTGTTCGGTCAGGCGGATCTGGCCGTTGACGGTGCCCGGCGGCTGCGCCAGGATCGCCTGGTAGCTGGGGCCGCCGCCGCGGCCGACGGTGCCGCCGCGGCCGTGGAACAGGCGCAGGCGCACGCCGGCGCGCTCGAACACCTCGACCAGCTTCAGTTCGGCCTGGTACAGCTCCCAGTTCGAGGTGAGGAAGCCGCCGTCCTTGTTCGAATCCGAGTAGCCCAGCATGACCTCCTGCAGCCGGCCCTGGTTGTGGATCAGGCGCGACACCAGCGGAATGGCCATCCAGGCATCCATGATGGCGGCGGCGCGCTGCAGGTCGGGGATGGTTTCGAACAGCGGGATGACCATCACGTCGGACACGCCCCTGGCCGGGTGCAGCAGGCCGGCTTCCTTTTGCAGGAGCAGCACTTCGAGCATGTCCGAGAGCGCCTCGGTGTGCGAGATGATGTAGTTGCGGATCGCGCGGGCGCCGTAGCGTTCGCGGATCTCGCGCGCGGCGCGCACGATCGCCAGTTCCGACTGGGTCTCTTCCGAGTAGCCCTGGTACGGCGAATACAGGAGGCGCGGTTGCGCCAGTTCGGCCAGCAGCAGCTTGACCTTGGCCTCCTCGGAGAGGGCCGCGTAGTCGGCTTCGACCTGGGCCTTTTCGAACAGCTCGGCCAGCACGCGCTCGTGCACGTCCGAGGTCTGGCGCATGTCGAGCGAGGCGAGGTGGAAACCGAAGATGCGGGCGGCGCGCATCAGGCCGGCCAGGCGCGGCGTGATCAGCATCGCGCCGTGGTTCAGGTTCAGCGAATCGGCCAGCACCTGCAGGTCGGCCGCGAATTCGGCGGCGTCGCGGTAGGGCGCGGCGTGGCCGACTTCCTTGCGCAGGATGTTGGTGGCGCCGAGCTCGCGCGCGGTGCTTGCCAGGCGCGCATACATGCCGATCAGCGCGCGCCGGTAGGGCTCGTCCGTGCGGTGGTCGGATATGTCGGTCGAGCGCTCGGCCAGCGCCTGCAAGGCGGGCGTGATGTCGACCATCAGGGTCGAGGTCGACAGCTCGGCGCCGAGCGCGTGGGTTTCTTCGAGGTAGAAGTCGAGGATGGTCGTGGCGTGGCGCATCACGGCATGGCGCATGGTGTCGGCGTTCACGTTCGGGTTGCCGTCGCGGTCGCCGCCGATCCAGCTGCCCATCTGCACATAGGCGGCGTCGCCCAGTTGCGCCGGGGCGCCGCGGTACTGGACGCCGATCTCGTCTTCGATGTCGTCGTACAGCGCGGGCAGCTCGCGCAGGAAGGTGATGCGGTAGTAGGACAGGGCGTTTTCGATCTCGTCGGCCACGGTCAGCTTGGTATAGCGCAGCATGCGCGTCTGCCACAGGGTGGCGATGCGGGCGTTCATCAGCTGCAGGTTGCGCACCTGCTCCTTCGGCGTCATCGGCAAATCGCGCTCGGCCAGCAGGCGGGCGATGTCGTGCTCGGCATCGAGGATGCTTTTCCTCTGCACCTCGGTCGGGTGGGCGGTGAGCACCGGCGCGATCAGGGCATTGCGGAAGAAGGACTCGACCGTCTTCTGGTCGACCCCGGCGCTGCGCAGCTTGCCCAGCGCGTAGCCGACGCTGCCCTCGCGCGGGCGCGAGCCGGCCAGCAGGTGGGCGCGGCGGCGGCGGTTGTGGTGCTGGTCTTCGGCGATGTTGGCCAGGTGCGAAAAATAGGAGAAGGCGCGCACCACCGAGATGGTCTGGTTGCGCGTGAGCTTGTGCAGCAGGGTGTCGAGCTCCTTGCCGGCTTCGGGATCGGCGTCGCGCCGGAAGCGCACCGCCGTCTGGCGGATGGTCTCGACGACATCGAACACGGCGTCGCCTTCCTGGTCGCGCAGCACGTCGCCGAGCAGGCGGCCGAGCAGGCGGATATCTTCTTTCAGCGGGGCGTCCTTGTCGGGCGTGGCGGGGGTTCCGGCGGGGATGCTAACGGCGGGATCAGCAGGGGTGTCTAGTGCGGCAATTTTGTCCATGTCGGCCATTGTTACTCGATTGTCAGGTACACCAAATGGGGCGTGGCCATCGACCACGTTCGGGAGGTGGCCCCCATGCTAAAATTTGTGATCTTATGCAAGAGCCGTGTCTGCCGCCGCCGGGTGGGCGCAACGACAGTGAAACAAACCGTTTTGAAAGCAAAGACATGACGCAGCAGGCGCAGGCGCAGTTGCCAAACCACGAACACATGCCGTCGAAACTGATTATCGCATCGCGCGAGAGCCGCCTGGCCATGTGGCAGGCGGAGCACGTGCGCGACCGTCTCGCCGCATTATATCCAGATTGCCAAATCAGCATCCTCGGGATGACGACGCGTGGCGACCAGATCCTCGACCGCACGCTGTCGAAGGTGGGCGGCAAGGGCCTGTTCGTGAAGGAGCTCGAGGTGGCCATGGCCGAAGGCCGCGCCGACCTCGCCGTGCATTCGCTCAAGGACGTGCCGATGGACCTGCCGGAAGGTTTCCAGCTGGCGGCCGTGCTCGAGCGCGAGGATCCGCGCGACGCCTTCGTCTCGAACGATTACGCGTCGCTCGACGAGCTGCCTGCCGGCGCCGTGGTCGGCACCAGCAGCCTGCGCCGCCAGTCGCTGGTGGCGGCGCGCTATCCGCACCTGGTGATCCAGCCGCTGCGCGGCAACCTCGATACCCGCCTGGGCAAGCTCGACCGCGGGGAATATGCGGCCATCATCCTGGCCGCGGCCGGCCTGAAGCGGCTGGGCCTGCCGCAGCGCATCCGCAGCCTGCTCGAGCCGGAACTGTCGCTGCCGGCGGCGGGGCAGGGCGCGATGGCGATCGAGGTTGCCTCGGGCGAGCGCAGCGACGGCGTCGACCTGATGGCCGTGCTGGCGCCGCTGAACCACCGCGCCACCGAGCAGGCCGTGCTGGCCGAGCGCAAGGTGTCGAAGATCTTCGGCGGCAGCTGCCAGATCCCGCTGGCCGCGCATGCGGTCGTGCACGGCGACGCGATGCACCTGCGCGCGATGGTGGCCACGCCGGACGGCAAGCGCAGCGCCTTCGCCGAACTCAGCGGTCCTGCGATCCAGCCCGAACTGCTGGGCGAGCAGGTCTCGGCCCTGCTGGAACAGCAGGACGCACAGGCGATCCTCGCCGTTTGCCGCCAGGACGCCGCCCTTGAAACCTGAAGGCGTCGTCATCACTCGTCCGCGCGCCCAGGCCGAAGGCCTGGCGCGCGCCGTGGCCGCCATCGGGCGCCGGCCGGTGATCCTGCCGCTGCTCGAGATCGCGCCGCTCGAGGACAGCTCGGGGCTGCGCGCGGCCCTGGCCGACCTGGAGCGCTATGCGCTGGTGGCCTTCGTGTCGCCGAACGCCATCGATGCCGCCTTTGCCCATCGGGCGGACTGGCCGCCGGGGTGGCAGCAAAAGGTGCCGCTGGCGGTGCTCGGCGAAGGCAGCCGCGCCGCCCTCGCGCGCCATGGCGTGACCGAGGCCAACGCCACCATCCTCGGCCCGCTCGACCCGACCCGCAGCGACTCCGAACACCTGCTGGCGGCGCTCGACCTGGCGGCGCTGGCCGGCAAGCGGGTGCTGATCGTGCGCGGCGAGTCCGGACGCGAACTGATGGCCGAGAGCTTCCGGGCCGCCGGAGCCGAGGTGACCCTGGTGCCGGCCTACCGGCGCAGCGTGCCGCGCCTGGACGCGCAACTGGCGGCCCAGCTGCGCACCCTGGTGGAGACGCCGAACGACTGGATCATTACCAGTTCCGAGGCGCTGCGCGGCCTGTTTTCCCTGCTCGATGAGCTCGATCCCGGCTTTGTCAGCCGAATGCGGGGCCAGCACCTTATCGTGCCCCATGCCCGAATCGCCGCGGTCGCGGCCGAACTCGGGGTCACCCGCGTGACCCTCACCGGCTCAGGCGACGACCGTTTGCTTGCCGCGTTACAATCACAAGAATGAACGAACTGCCGAATCATCCAGAGCTGCCGCAAAGCCAGCCACCCTCGCAGCCGCCTGGCTTGCCGCCTCCCGCGTCCCAGGCGCCGGACTACGAACACTATCGCACGCGTGCGCCGGAGCGCAGGGCGGGCCCCGGGCTGGCCGAGCAGCTGACGCGTCCGCTGCCGCTGGCCGTGATCGTCCTGGCGCTGCTGCTGGCCGCCCAGACCTGGTCGAGCCATAGCCGCATCAATACGCTGCGCAAGGAAATGGCGATCAGCCTGCAGAAAGGCAACCAGGTGAATGCCGAAACGGCGTCGCTGGCACGCGACGTCGCCGAACAGTCGAAGGCGCTGCAGCTGAAAGTGGGCGTGCTGGAAAGCCGCCAGCTCGAAAACCAGAGCCAGCAGCTCGCGCTCGAGCAGCTCTACCAGGACCTGTCGAAGAGCCGCGACGAATGGGCGCTGTCGGAAGTCGAGCAGGTGCTCTCGACCGCGAGCCAGCAACTGCAGTTGGCAGGCAATGTGCAGGGCGCCCTGATTGCGCTGCAGAATGCCGACCGTTCGCTGTCGCGCTCGGACAAGCCGCAGTTCATCTCGGTGCGCCGCGCGATCGCCAGCGACATGGAAAAACTCAAGGCCATGCCCTCGGTGGACCTGGCCGGCGTCGCCTTGCGCCTCGACAGCGTGATCTCCCAGGTCGACACCTTGCCGCTGCTGTCGGACGAGAAGCCCTTGCTGCCCGCCGCACCGGTGCCCGCCGGGCGCGGCCGGACCGAGACGCCCGCCGCCCCGCTCGGCATCGGCGAGCGCGTGCTCGCGACCTGGCGCAACTGGAGCGCCGAGATGTGGAACGACGTGCGCCAGTTGATCCGGGTGCGCAGCGTGAACACACCCGAAGCGCTGATGCTCTCGCCCGACCAGAATTATTTCGTGCGCGAGAACCTGAAACTGCGCCTGCTGAACGCCCGCCTGGCGCTGCTGTCGCGCGACGAAACCACTTTCGCCGCCGATCTTGCCGCCGCCCAGGAAACGCTGAACAAGTACTTCGACACGCGTGCGCGCACGACCCAGCAGGCACTGACGGTGCTGCGCCAGGTCCGCGGCAACAACCTGGCGATCGAGATGCCGACGCTGGCCGACAGCCTGACGGCGGTCCGCAATTACAAGAAGCCTTAAGCCATGCGTCTACTTCTCTGGTTAGTCGCCCTGATGGCCGCGGCCATCGGCATCGCCGTGACGGCGCGCTTCAATCCGGGCAATGTGGTGCTGTTCTACCCGCCGCACCGGATCGACATGTCGCTCAACCTGTTCGTGGTGCTGCTGGCGCTGCTGTTCCTGATGCTCTACGGCCTGGCACGCGCGATCGTCTCGACGCTGCGCATGCCCGACCGTGTCGCCGCCTACCGCCTGCGCAAGCGCGAGCGCGAAGGCAACAAGGGTCTGCGCGACGCGCTCAAGGCCCTGCTCGAGGGCCGCTTCGGCCACGCCGAAAAGGCGGCGATGCGCGCCGCCGAGCTGCCGGAAAACACCGGCCTGGCGGCCCTGATCGGCGCCCGCGCGGCGCACCGCATGCGCGAACCGGCCCGGCGCGACGCCTGGCTGGCCGGCATCGCCCACGACAACGGCCTCAAGACCGCGCGCCTGATGACGGTGATCGAACTGCTGGTCGACGACCACCAGCCGGAAGCGGCGCTCGAAGCCGTGGCCGAACTGAACGCCAGCGGCCAGCGCCACATCCACGCCCTGCAATGGTCGATGAAGGCCAACCAGCAGGCGCGCAACTGGCCGGAAGTGCTGCGCCTGGTGCGCATCCTGGACAAGCGCAAGGCCTTGCACCCGGCATTGTCGAGCCGCCTGCGCGAGCTCGCCTACGAGGCGCTGCTGTCGGAAGAGGGGCGCGACCCCGAGGCGATCCGGCGCGTCTGGGCCGGCGTGCCGGCCGCGGACCGCACCAAGCCGTATATCGCGGCGCGCGCGGCGGCGGCCTTCAATGCCAGCGGCTTGCAGGACGAAGCGCGCGTGATCGCCGAGGAGGCCTTGCGCACCGGCTGGGACGAGCGCGTCATCCGTGCCTACGGCGATGCCGCCGGCCCGGCCGGCTCGCCGACCCTGCTGGCCCAGATCGAACATTGCGAAACCTGGCTGCGCGACCGTCCGAACGACCCCGGCCTGGCGTTCACGCTCGGTTCCCTCTGCCTGCGCCAGAAGCTGTGGGGCAAGGCGCAACGCTATCTCGAACGGGCACTGTCGGACGCGGTCGATTCGTCCATGGTGCGCGACGTGCACCTGAAACTGGCCCAGCTGCACGAGGCGCTGGGGCAGGACGAGCAGGCGGCGGGGCATTACCGGCAGAGCGCGCTGGCGAACATGCTGTAGGGCGGCCGGCGATGCCCGGCGGCCCATGCACGCAGCCTGGGCGCCGCCCACGCGTTCAACGCACGCGTGCATGGCGCATCGCATAAACGGCATCGCGCCGTGCATGCAGCGCAGCGCCTGGGTGCCGGCACTGGTCGGACGCGTGGAGTAACGCGGGCTCAATGCCCGCGGAACGCGATGCAGGCGCCGGCGTCGCGTCGGTTCATACGCCCGGGTAGAGCGCTCCCGGACCGCTGTGACCGATCCGCACAGCAAGCTGCTGCGCTGCACAAGCGTTTCCCGATTCGATATAATGCTTTCCTTTATTGAATCTTCAGCAACCAAGGATTAACCCATGAGCTTGAACAACGTCCCCGCCGGCCGCGACGTGCCGAACGACTTCAACGTCATCATCGAAATCCCGATGAACGCCGATCCGATCAAGTACGAAGTCGACAAGGACACCGGTGCGATCTTCGTCGATCGCTTCATGGGTACCGCAATGCACTATCCGTGCAATTACGGCTATGTGCCGCAAACCCTGTCCGACGACGGCGATCCATGCGACGTGCTGGTGATCACCCCGTTCCCGCTGATCCCGGGCGTGGTCGTGCGTTGCCGCGCGATCGGCATGCTGAAGATGACCGACGAAGCCGGCGGCGACGCCAAGATCCTGGCCGTGCCTGTCGACAAGATCCTGCCGATCTACAGCCATTGGCAAAAGCCGGAAGACCTGCAGGACCTGCGCCTGCAGCAGATCCAGCACTTCTTCGAGCACTACAAGGACCTCGAAAAGGGCAAGTGGGTCAAGATCGAAGGCTGGGTCGGCCCGGACGAAGCCAAGGCGGAAATCGTTGGCGGCGTGCAGAAATACAAGGAACAGCAGAAGTAATCAGCCTGCTCGCGCAAGCGCGAAAGGCCCGGCACCCTTGGGGTAGCCGGGCCTTTTTTTCGCCCTGGCGGGCACGGCCGCTTGCCGGTAGCGCTTAGCAACTGCGCCGGGCAGCGTCGCTTACCAGCCAATATCCTGCAATAGCGGATAGGTCAGGTCGCGCGGCGGCGTGACCGTGTGCGTCAGGTCCGAGTTGATCGACGGCTCCATCAGCTGGTTCGGCTTGGCTTCGGTGGTGTAGTGCGATACCGAGGAGCCCGGCGCAACGGTCGTCGGCGTGTACATCAGGATGCGGCGGCGCGGGTCGGTGCCGGCCAGCCGGGTCGGGTCGATGCCGAGGCTGGCGACGACGCCGGAGCGGGTGCGCGAGCGCGCCTGCAGGGCAGTGCGCAGCGTGACGCCGGCCTCCTGGGTCACGCGTACCGACGGTATGGTAATGCTCGGGTCGCTGCCGCTCATGCCGGTCGGCTCGCCCGGTGCGTTGTCGGCCACGACCATGCCGATCGCGCCGGCCGCCTGGACGTTGCGTGCCTTGTCGACGAACGGACACTCGCCGCGCGATACCAGCGCAACGTTGCCGCGCACCGCCAGCGCATTGGTGTCGCTCAAGGGAGCGCAGGCCAGGCCGGTGCCGTCCTGCTGTTCGACGACCGGCATGAGCTGGCCGGTGACGGGGGTGGGACCGAGCGGTGGGCCGAAGGAGGCGTCGCCGACATTGTAGTCGCCGGCGGCGCTCCCGGCGGCGCTGCCGCTGATCGAGAGGCGCGAGCGTGGATCGAGCACCTGGGGCACGGCGGCGGTGACGACCGGGCCGTTCCAGGAGAGGCGGTCCCCGCTGATCGAGGAGGCCGCGCGCTGGGCGTCCGTCATGTTGACCCAGAGCTGTTCGGTACGGTTGTCGACGAGGAAATAATCCCAGATCGAAGGAATGCCCTGGATTTCGGCACCCGTCTCGTTGTCCGTGAAGGTCTGGAAGCCGAGGCCGTGCGCCATCTCGTGCAGCAGCACGGTGACGAGGTCGATGGCGGGGCCCGCATTGTTGTCCAGGCCGAGATAGAAACCGGATCCGGGCAGGCAATTCGGGAACAGGCCGAGGCGCGAATTGAAGCGCGCGATGATATGCGGCTCGCCCGGCGTGGCGACATCGGTACCGGCCAGCTTGCTCGCCAGCGCGGACGGATACCAGGTGTTGGGACGCGGCGCGTTGGTGAAGTCGGACCAGATCTCGTTGGCGCCGGCCGAGCCGAGCACGGCGCTGTTCTCGGTGCACGACAAGGGCACGAAGGAGGCGCCGATGCGGATCGGCACGTTGCTGGTCAGGGTTGCGCCCCAGATGTTGGCCGCGTACTGGAAGGCGTTCAGGCGCTGTTGGCCGAGGGTGGTGCCGGTGTTGCCGCCCACGGGCGCGACCGGGGTGGGGTCGTTGAAGCCGATGCCCGGGGCGTTCTGGTTGACGATGATGATGGTTGCCGCCTGCGTGCCCGCAACGGCAATGCAGGAGAGGGCAAGGGCGGCGATGACGCGCAGCGGTGATTTACTCATGGCGATGTCCTTCGTTGTGCGGGGCGGGAGCGGCGGCGGGTGCGCCGGCGTTGACGGCCTGGTCGGCGGCCGCTGCGCCATGGACGCACTGCTCGGCAAGCTTGCCGTCGGCGCCGCGCGTGACCACCGAATACACGAGGCCGCGCTCGCCGAGGCGGACCTGGCGGCTGCCGCCCGGATGGGTGATCAGCGCCGGCTGCTGCGGCGCGCTCATGCGTGAGCTCGTCGACGGCGGCGCCAGCGCCCGGATCTCGGCCGGAGTCGGCGCACGCAGCTGGCCGCTCTGGGCGTCGCGCACGACGACCATGCCCTGCTGCTGCTGCTGCGGTTGCTGCGGCGCCTGCTGCTGGGCCCCGGCCGGCGGCGGCAGGGCGGCCCAAAGTGCGGCGCAGGGCAAGACGGCAAGGAATTTTTTATGTGACATGGTGGGGTTCTCCGGTAACGCGTCAATTCGGCTTCAATTCGGCTTCAGTTCGCCTTCAGCTCGGCTTCAGTTCGGCGATTTGCGGCGCGCGAAGCCCAGCGCGCCCAGGCCGAGGAACAGCATCGCGTACAGCGAAGGTTCTGGCACTGCGGTGACTACTCGGACCGTGTCCAGGCCGATGTAGTTCAGGGTGTCGGCAGCGCCGACGTAGCGGAAGGCGAAGCGGCCCTGGCCTTCGACGTTCAGGTTGCCGCTCCACTGGGTCCAGTCGGCCGGGTAGCCGCCTGCGCCGCCGATCGTGCCGAGCAGGGTGGTGAAGCCGGCGGTGTCGCCGCTGCTGCCGGAGGCGAAGCGCACCTCCAGCACATCGTTGAAGCCGGCCAGTTCTTCGTGGCGGGTCCAGAACGACAGGTTGGTGAGGCCGGTCAGCGAGAGCACCGGGCTGATCAGCCAGTTGTCGACCATGCCGAAGCCGCCTTCGCTGCCGAGGAAGCTGGCGGCGGCGTAGGAATTGGCGGCGCCCGATTGCGCCTGGAAGATGCCCGGATTGCCCTGGAACCAGGTGTTGCCGGCCGGGGTACTGTTATTGGTAAAGATCCAGCCGGGCAGGGCGGGGACGTTGTCGAAACCTTCGTCCAGCACCTCGACGGACGCGCTGGCGGCGCCCGGCGCGAGGATGGCCAGCGCGAGCGCGCCGGCCGAAACACACGACTTGAGAGTTTTCATGGATGAGCTTTCATGCGGAGCCAGATGGATGGCGTTCCACTCGCGCTGGCTTTCACGAGGCCATGGTTGAGTTCATCATATGAGCTGAACGGTAACGAACCTTGATATCGATTCAATGTGCGCGGCAACTCGGCGGTATGGAGAAATGTCTAAGCTGAGTACGGGGCGCGCGGGACGGCGCCGGCCCGCGGACGACGCGGGATGCCCGGGCGAGGCCCGGACCAGGCCGGCAGGACGGGGATGGTGCTGGGGGAGCGGGCTGGGAAACTGCGGCGGGCCGCAGGGCAGGACGCCTGCGAAAGGGGAAGCACGCGGGCAGCAGCGCCGCCCGCGTCATGGCGGATCAGCGCCGGGCAAGAACGCTGCGCTGGCGCAGCTTGCCGACGATCCCGACCGGGAAGAAATAAATCGACAGGATGAACAGCACGCCCAGCCACAGCATCCAGCGGTCCGGGTGCAGGGCGGCGGCCAGCACCGGCACGCCTTCCAGTGCGCCCGACGCATCCGCCATCCGGTCCTTCAGGTAGTTCTGGGCCAGGATGAAGAGCGCTGCGCCGACGACGGCGCCATACATCGTGCCCATGCCGCCGATCACGACGATCAGGAGGATGTCGGTCATCACCTCGAAGCCGAGCGAGGTCTTGGGGCCGACATAGCGCAGCCACAGGGCCATCAGGGCGCCGGCCAGCACGGCGACGAGCGCGGCGAGGCAATTGGCCCAGATGCGGTACACCACGGTGCGGTAGCCGAGCGCCTCGGCGCGGAACTCGTTCTCGCGGATCGCCTGCAGCACGCGTCCGAAAGGCGAATTGACGAGGCGCAGCAGGAACAGGAACAGCAGCAGGCAGCCGAAGAACACCAGGTAGTAGGTCAGCAGCTTGCCGTCGATCGAGCGCCCGAATACCTCGTTTTCCATCAGCGTGAAGCCGGGCGTGAGCACTTCCGGCACGCTGAAGGTCTTGCCGTCTTCGCCGCCGGTCAGGTCCGACAGCTGCGAGGCCAGCACGGCGAACGACGAGGCCACGGCAAGCGTGATCATGGCGTAGAAGATGGCCCGCACGCGCAGTGCGAACAGGCCGACGACGAAGGCCAGGGCAAGCGCGAGCAGCAGGGCCAGGCCGAGCCCGCTCAAGGCGGCGCTCCAGGTCGGCTCGTCGACCGATGCCAGGCCCAGGCCGATGCCGTAGGCGCCGATCCCGTAGAACATCGTGTGCGCGAAGGAGACGATGCCGGTGTAGCCGAGCAGCAGGTCGTAGGACGCCACCAGCACGATGTAGATGCAGATGGTGGCCGCCGTGTTGAGCGGACGCGAGCCGGACACCAGGAAGGGGGCGAAGGCCAGCCCGAAGAAGACCAGCAGCAGCACCAGGCTCAGGGCGCGGCTGCGCGGCAGGTCGCCGGAAAGAAGACGTGATGCGAATCGATGCGTCATGGTCAGCCCCGCACTTTCGAATACAGCCCGGCCGGGCGCCACAGCAGGATCGCGATCATCAGGACGATGTTCGACACCAGTGCGAATTTCGGCGCGAGGAAGCCGGCGTAGTTGGCCACCAGCGCCATCAGCAGGGCGCCGATGAAGCAGCCGCCGACCGAGCCCAGGCCGCCGATGATGATGACGATGAAGATCGTCACCATCATCTCGCCGCCCATGGCCGCGGTCAGGGTTTCCTTGTACAGGCCCCACATCACGCCGCCCAGGCCCGCCAGGGCGGAGCCGGCCGCGAACACGGCGACGAACAGGCGGCGGATGCGGTAGCCCAGGCTTTCCACCATCTCGCCGTTTTCGACGCCGGCGCGGATGAGCAAACCGATCTTGGTACGGTTCAAGGTCAGGAACATCACGGCGAACACCACCAGGCCGACCACGACCGCCACCAGCCGGTATTTTTCGATGGCGGCGTCGCCCAGGAAGATCGCGCCGCGCAGGGAGGCCGGCAGCGGCAGCGGGATCGTTTCCGCGCCCCAGATCACGTGGATCAGCTGCTCGGCGACGATCATGCCGCCCATCGTGATCAGGATCTGCTTCAGGTGCTGGCCGTACACCGGCATGACGATGACGCGCTCGAAGGCCCAGCCGAGCAAGGCCGTCACGAGCATCGCCACCGTCACCGCCAGCGCCAGCACGCCCAGGTTGACCGCCAGCGAATCGACTTCGAGCCAGCCCTGCATCGGCAGCAGCACCAGGGTGGCGGCGAAGGCGCCGACCGAGACGAAGGCGCCGTGGCCGAAGTTCAGCACGTCCATCAGGCCGAAGATGAGCGTCAGCCCGCTGGCCATGATGAAGATCATCATGCCCATGGCCAGGCCGGCGACGGTCAGGGTGACCCAGGTGGGCAAGTCGCCGACCAGGGGCAGCATCAGCAGCGCCAGCGCGGGCACCAGCAGCAGCGGCGCCAGGTCGCGCGGCACGCTCGGCAAGGGCGCATCGGCTTGCGGCGCGGCGGGCTGTGCATGCGCCGCCTTGGATGCGGCGGCAATCGGGGGAAGGGTTGCACTCATGGTGATTCCTATTGGTGGGAGTCGAGCGACAGGCCGAGCAGGCGCTGCTGCAGCGCCTCGTCTTCGGCCAGGGCCGCCATGCTGCCGGCGTGGGCCACGCGGCCGTCGTCCATCACGCTGACGGTGTCGCCCAGCGAGCGGACGAAATTGAAGTTCTGCTCGACCAGCAGGATCGTGGTCTCGCGTTCTTTCAGTTCGCGGAAGGCGGCGATCAGGCTGTGCACGATGGCCGGGGCCAGGCCCTTGGTCGGCTCGTCCACCAGCAAGAGCTTCCTGGGCTCGACGATCGCGCGGGCGATCGCCACCATCTGCTTCTGGCCGCCGGAGAGGTTGCCGGCCGGGTAGTTCCAGAATTTCTTCAAGGCCGGGAAGAAGCCGAAGATCCACTCGACGCGCGCCGGATCCATCGGACCGCCCGTCGCCGCCAGGTGCAGGTTCTCGCGCACGGTCAGGTTGGAAAAGACCGCCATGCTTTCCGGGACGTAGGCGATCCCGAGGCGCGCGATGTCGGGCGTGGACAGCTTCGTGATGTCGCGGCCGTCGAAGACTATGCTGCCGGCGCTGGCGCGCCACAGTCCCATGATGGTGCGCAGGGTGGTGGTCTTGCCGGCGCCGTTACGGCCCAGCAGCACCGACAGCCCGCCGCGCGGCACGGCCAGGTCGCCCCCGTGCAGGATGTGGTACTGGCCGATGTGGGTGTGCACGCCCGAGAGCGTGAGCAGCGGCTCGCTGGCCCCGGTGTTATGCATGTTCGGTTTCGGGTGTTCCAAGATAGGCTTCCTGTACGATCTTCGATTGCATGACCTCGTGCGGAATGCCGTCCGCGACCAGGGTGCCGTTGTGCAGCACGATGATGCGGTCGGCCAGCTGGCGCACCACGTCCATCTTGTGCTCGACCAGCAGCACGGTTTTGTTCGCTTCGCGCTTCACGGCGTGGATCAGGTCGAGCACGACCGGCACCTCGTCCACGCTCATGCCGGCGGTCGGCTCGTCGAACATCAATATGTCGGGTTCGAGCGCCAGCAGGATCGCCACTTCCAGCTTGCGCTGGTCGCCGTGCGAGAGCGAACCGACGCGGGCCTCGCGCTTCGCAAGCATCGCCACCCGCTCGAGGTAATGCTCGGCGCGGGCAATCAGTTCCTTGTGGCCGAACCAGACCGAGAACATGTTCATCCCGACGCCGGCCCGGCTCTGCACCGCCAGGCGCACGTTTTCCATCACCGACAGGTTCGGGAATAAATTCGTCAGCTGGAACGCGCGGCCGATCCCGAGGCGGGTGCGCCGCGCCGCGCCGTGGCGCGTGATGTCCTCGCCGTTCAGGGACACGGTGCCCGAGGTCGCGGGCAGCTGGCCCGAGACCAGGTTGAAATAGGTGGTCTTGCCGGCCCCGTTGGGGCCGACGATCACGGTCAGCGTGCCGGGGTAGAAGTCCGCCGTCACCGCGTTGACCGCGACGTGGCCGCCGAAGCGGATCGTCAGGTCGCGCGTGGACAGCGACGGCTGCCGGGCGGTGTGGTCGGTTGCCGCCACCATGTCAGCGCTTGTTCTTCACCGGCAGCGGCATCTCGGCGGCCGGGATTTCGCGCACCAGTTCCAGCAGGTCCCATTCGTCCTTCTGGTCCTTCTTGATGCGGAAGTGGTACATCGACTGGATCGCCTGGTGGTCCTCCTTGCGGAAGCTCATCGGGCCTTTCGGCGTCTCGAAGCGCATGCCTTCCATGGCCGCGACCAGCTTTTCGCTGTTGGCGTCCGGGACTTTCGAGAGCGCGTTGAAGACGGCGCTGGCGGCCGCGAAACCGCCGGCGGTGAACATGTCGGGCGGCGCCTTGAAGCGCTTGCGGTGTTCGGCCACCAGCCAGTCGTTCATCTTGTTCTTCGGGAAGGCGTAGTAGTAATAGATCGTTCCTTCGGTGCCGGCATAGCTCTTCCAGGTCTTCATCACCGGCAGGATGTTGCCGCCCGGGGCCAGCGCAATGCCGTAGCGCTCCGGCTTCATGTCGGCGATCTTGTTCATCGGGTTCGGGCCGGCCCAGACGATGCCCAGCACGCGCGGCTGCGGCTTGTCGCGCAGGGCGTTGAACAGGCGCTGGGTCGGGGCGGTGAAATCGGTCGAGGTGGCCGGCGCGTATTCCTCGTGCACGACTTTCGCCTTGCTGCCGGTGGCGGCCAGCGCTTCCTTGCCGGCCTTGATGGCGTCGCGCCCGAATGCATAATCCTGGGCCAGGAAGGCGACGCTGCCGCCCTTGAGCGTGGTGGCGGCGGCCATCGCGTCCTGCATCGAGCTGCGCGCGGTGCGGAAGATGTACTTGTTCCACTTCTCGGCGGTGATCGCGTCGGCCACGGCCGGCTCGATGATCAGCACCTTCTTGTATTCCTTGGCCACCGGCAGCATCGCGATCGCCGAACCGGACGAGGTGGTGCCGACGGCGATGGCGACCTTGTCGTCGCCATAGGCTTCGGCCAGCAGGGTGCGGCCGAGGTCGGGCTTGCTCTGGTCGTCCTTGACGATCACCTTCAGCTTGCGCCCATTGATCTCCATCGTGCCGCCGGTGAGGTATTCGAGGCCCATCATGAAGCCGGTCTCGGTTTCCTTGGCATAGGTCTCGAGCGGGCCGGTCTTGCCGGCGATGAGGGCGATCTTGAGGTCCGGGCCGGCGGCCAGCGCGAGCGGCGCGGCGGTTGCGGCGAAGGCGGCCAGGACGGCTGCGAAGACCGGCCGGACTGCGGGTTTGACGAGATGGTGCATGCTGTCTCCTGTGATTCTGGTTTTTATGGAAGCCGCGCGAGGAACTGGCGGATCGCGTCCAGGGCTTCCGGTTCGGTGAGCATCGGCGCGTGACCGACGTTCGGCACTTCGGTGTACTCCAGCGTGGGGGCGGCGCGCCGCATCCATGCCGCCTGCTCGGGCTCGACCAGGTCGGACAGGGCGCCGCGCACCAGCAGCACCGGGCGCTTGTGCGCCAGGCGCTTGAAGGCGAGGCGCGCCGCCAGCGAGGTCGGCTTTAGTTTACCCGTCTGCAATGCTATTGCAATACTCGGGTCGTAGCGCAGTGCCAGCATGCCCGATTCGTCCGCCGCGAAGGCGCGCTGGGCCCACTTGCCCCACTCCTCGTCGGAGTTGGCGGGGAAGGCACAGGCGTTGATGTCCTTCAGGTAGTCGGCGGCGTCCTCCCAGGAGGACAGGGTGTTGCAGCGGCCGGCGTAGCCGGCGATGCGCGCCAGCCCTTTGGTCGACAGGACCGGGCCGACGTCGTTCAGGATGGCGCCGGCGATCAGGTCGAGGTTGCGCACGGCCAGCGTCATCGTGACCAGGCCGCCCATCGAGGTGCCGATGAAGACGGCGCGGGCGATGCCCAGGTCATGGAGCAGCTTGACGACGTCGCCGGCGTACACCACCGGGTTGTAGTTGTTCGGGTTCGGGTCGCGCGCCGAGTGGCCGCGGCCGCGCACATCGGGTGCCAGCACGCGCCGGCCGAGGCGGGCGATCTCGGGCGCCAGCTCGTCGAAATCGGCGGAGTTGCGCGTCAGCCCGTGCAGGCAGACCACGGGCAGCCGCGCCGGCCCTGCGGCCGCCGCATAGTCCCGTGCGTACAGCGCCAGCCCGTCGGTGCTTTGGAAGCTGATTGGTGTGAAGTTGGACACGCTGGCAAATCCTGTTGTTCTCGGAATGGGGAGGGAAGGGCGTGCGAAGCCGCGCCGCGGCGGCGGCGGGGTTCGCACCCTTGGTACGAGCACGGCTCGTCGAGCCGGGCCAGGCAGATCCTATGCCTGGCCCGGCCGGCGCATCAGAAGCGGTATTCGAGCGTTGCCGATACCGTGCGCGGGTTGCCGTAGAAGGCCGTCAGCGTGCCCTCGTTGCCCAGGGTCGGGAACAGGTAGCCGGCGGTCTTGTAGCGCTCGTCGCTCAGGTTCTTGCCGTGGATGCCGGCGCGGATCTTGCCGTCGGCGCGGGTCCAGACGATGCTCGCGTCATACAGCTTGTACGATTCCTGGTCCAGCAGCGACACGGTCTCGAACTGGTTGGTGGCGCCCTTGTAGGAGACGCTGCCGATCAGCGAGATCTTGCCGTTGTGGCCCATGATCGGGGCGGCGATGTCGTAGTTGGCGCGCAGGTTGGCCGAGTTTTTCGGCGTGTTCTGGAACACGCGCTGGCTGGCCACGTTGACGCCGGCGACGATGTACTCCTTGTACTCGGCATCGATGTAGCTGTACATGCCGGCCAGGGTGAAGTCGCGCGTCAGGTTGGCCACCGTTTCGAACTCGAAGCCGCGGATCTTGGCCTTGCCGGCGTTGGTCGTGACGCCGGCGAAACTGTCGTCCTTGCCATCGCCGTTGGTGTCGATCGCCACCGAACCGGGAATCTGCACGTCCTGGTAGTCGCTGTGGAACAGGGCGGTGTTGGTGGTGATGCGGCCGCCGTTGAACGACGACTTCAGGCCCAGTTCGACCGTCTCGATGGTTTCCGGGCTGTAGCCCTGGCGTGCCTGTGCCAGCGGGATGCGGGTGCCGACGATGTTCAGGCGCGGATCGAAGCCGCCGCCCTTGAAGCCTTCGGCATACGAGGCGTAGACGTTGTGGTCGGCGTTGAGCTTGTAGTTGACGGCGATGCGCGGGGTGAACTTCTTGTCTTCGCGTTCCAGGCCGCTGCGCAGGTCGGTGTCGGTACGGAACGGGATGGCGCCGGCATTGCCCATTTCCGGGGTGCCGTTCGCGCCCAGGAAGATCTGGCGGTAGATCGCCGCGGTGCGCTTGTCGACCGTGTAGCGGCCGCCCAGCGACAGCGAGAAGGCGTCGCTGAAGTTGTAGCTGCCGTCGATGTAGGCGGCCCAGGCCTTGGTGCCGATGTCGCCGCTGGTGAAGGTCGAGGTCGGGACCGCGCCGGCCAGGATGGTGTCGAACTTGTTGTAGGCCTGGGCGTCGATGTAGTAGACGCCGGCCACGCCCTGTATCCTGTCGTCGGTATAGGTCAGGTTGAATTCCTGGCTGAACTGTTCGTTCTTGTACAGGGCCGGCACTTCCATGTCGACGACCGGCAGCGAGTCGAAGTCGATCGGCGCCCAGGACTTGTCCTTGCGGCTGGCGGTGATCGATTTCACGGTGAACTGGTTGTTGATGTTGTACTCGACCAGGGCCGAGACGCCGTGCGCGGTCACTTCCTGCTCGTGGCCCATTGCCTTGGTCAGGTTGGCGCGGGTGTCGTAGACGTTCGACAGGATCGGCGCGCTGCTGGTGCGGCCGACGATCAGGCGGTGGCCGTTCTTCGGGTTCGAATCGTCCTGGGTGGCGTCGCCGGCGATACGGATGAAGAGGTCGGGGGTCGGGGTGAACTCGGCCGACAGGCGCAGCGCCGTGGTGTCCTTGTCGTAGTTGTCGGCGCCCGTGTAGAGGTTCTTGCCGAAGCCGTCGCGCTTGAAGCGGGCCACGGTGCCGCCGATGCGCATGGTGTCCGAGACCGGGGTGCTGGCGGTGGCCACGCCTTCGAGCTGGCCGTAGTTGCCGACCGTGGTGCGCAGGCGCACATCGGGCTTGGAGGCGAGCTTGCGGGTGACGTACTTGACGGCGCCGCCGATGGTGTTGCGGCCGTACAGCGTGCCTTGCGGGCCGCGCAGCACTTCGATGCGCTCGACGTCGTAGATGTCGGCCACGGCGGCCTGCGGGCGGGCCAGGTAGATGTCGTCGATATAGATGCCGACGCCGGACTCGAAGCCCGCCAGCGGATCGGCCTGGCCGACGCCGCGGATGAAGGCGGTCAGCGTGGAGTTGGTGGCGCGCGAGGCCTTGAGGGTCGTGTTCGGCAGGGCCAGGGCCAGCGCGGTCACGTCGGGCACGCCCTGTTTCGAGAGCTGGTCGGCGCTGAAGGCGGTCACGGAGACCGGCACGTCCTGCAGCGTTTCTTCGCGGCGGCGCGCGGTCACGACGACCTTCTGGACGCCGCCCGCGGTGTCGCCCTCGGGCGCCGGGGCGCCCGTGCTGTCCTGGGCATGGGCGGATCCCAGTGCACCGCTCGACAGGGCGAGCAGGGCGACGGCGGAACGGTTGAGCAGCTTCATTTTTTTCTTCGTCAGGCGCATCTATGTCTCCTAATTTTTGGGATGGCTCATGCAATCACGCATGTGATCAAACTCGCACGCCAAGCAGTGTGCCCCTGTTCGGTCTGGCTGAAAAGGCAACAGCGCGCCAACCGCTTGTGCATTTATGCACGGACCGCTGCACCGCCGTGGGAAGGGGCGCATGCAGGGAGGATCGTGCAGATGCACAATTTGTGTGCCCTCAAACATGCATACGGGAATTGATTGCGGGAGGAATGTGCACTGGTGCACAATATGGCATCTTGATATCAAACAAGTGCGCCGATGAACACCTTGCCTGAGTGGACAGACCTCCGATTCTTCCTCGAGCTGGCGCGCGCCGGCACCCTGTCCGGCGCCTCGCGCCGCCTCGACGTCGAGCACACGACGGTGGCGCGCCGGATCGACCGGCTGGAGAAGGAACTCGGCTCGACCTTGTTCGACCGTTCGCGCGAAGGCTACGAGCTGACCGAAATGGGCTTGGCGCTGCTGCCGCACGCGGAAGCGATGGAGGGCGCGGCGCTGGCCGCGGCCGAGCAGCTCAGCGGAGCCGAGGTGGCGGCCCACGGCGTCGTGCGCCTCGGCGTGCCGGAAGTGTTCGGCGTGAAGGTGGTGGCGCCGCTGCTGGTCGACCTGCTCGAGGCCAACCCCGACCTGACCATCGACCTGCTGGCGCTGCCGCGCTTCGCGAATCTCGCCAATCGCGAGGCCGATCTCGGCGTGATGCTCGATCCGCCTACGACCGGCCGCTACATGGTCACCCGCCTGGCCTCGTTCCGCTTCTACCTGTACGCCTCGCGCGCCTACCTGGCCAAGCATCCGCCGATCCGGCACCAGTCGGACCTCTCCCAGCATTATTTTGTCGACTACGTGCAGGACCGGCTGGCCAGCCGCGAGCTGTCCTACCTGGACGAACTCGGCTTCACGCCGCGCCGGCGCCTGTGCTGCTCGGGCATGACCGGCCAGATCGAAGCGGCGTCGCTGGGCATGGGACTGGTGATGGCGCCGCCCTATGCGGTGCCGAACGACGGCAGCCTGGTGCAGGTGCTGCCTTCGTTCCATGCCGAGCGCTCGTTCTGGCTGGCCGCGCCCACCGACCTGTACCGCCTGCGCAGGGTGAAGGTGGTGTGGAACCTGTTGCGCGAGTATGCGGACAGCCAGCCCTCGCTGTTCGTGTAGGAAGCCTGATGACCGGCCTCGCCGTCCGCCCCTATGCAGCGTCCGACCGCGAGGCGGTGAATCGGATCGCACGCGCCGCTTTCGCCGAATACGCGGGCGCGTACGAGGACTGGCCTTCCTTCATCGAAGGCATCGGGCAGATGGCCGCCCTGGCCGCCGGCGGCGACTTGCTGGTCGCCACGCACGACGGTGAGCTGGCGGGCGCCGTGGTCCACGTCGGCCCGGGCCGGCCGCGCAGCCCGGTCTTTCCGGAGGAATGGTCGGTGATCCGCATGCTCGTCGTCGCGCCCGGCCAACGCGGCCTGGGCATCGGCGGGCAACTGGTCGCCGCCTGCCTCGACTGCGCGCGCCGCGCCGATGCGCCGGCGGTCGGCCTGCACACCAGCCCCCTCATGGCCTCGGCGCTGCGGCTCTACACGGCGATCGGGTTCCGGCGCGACGGCGACCTGCCGCCGATCAGGGGCGTGCCCTACGGGCGCTACGTGCTGCGGGCGGAGCAATTCGATGAGGCCATCGCGCAGCTTGGCGTAGGGTGGACTCCCGAGTCCACGCGTTAACGATGCGTCAACGCGGCGCATGCTTCACGCGTGGAGTCGGGACTGTTCAGCACAGGGACATAGGTAACACCTGGCTAGGGACATAGGTAACACATGTGGTTTCATTCTAGCCGG
>NZ_JBHSIB010000020.1:0-147098 GCF_042653325.1 Massilia sp. GCM10023247 | reverse complement strand
CGCCGCGCCAGGCGCCGGCGGGCGCCGCCCAGCCCGGCGCTGCCCGCCCGGCGGCCGCCTCGGGCGCCACCCTGACAACGCCGGCACAGCCGGCCATCCGGAAGGAGGGCACCTGATGCCCGGACACCGCGCCAACTACATCCTGCTGCCGGTCAGCCCGCTGTTCATCGCGTTCAGCCTGACCTGCGCCTTCATGCTCAACCTGCTGCCCTGGGGCCAGTGGACCGGGGCGCCCGATTTCGTGGCCCTGGTCCTGGTCTTCTGGGGCATCCACCAGCCGCGCAAGGTCGGCATCGGCGTCGCCTTCGGCATGGGCCTGCTGATGGACGTGCACGACGCCTCCCTGCTGGGCGAGAACGCGCTGGCCTACACGCTGCTGTCCTACGTGGCGACCATGATCCACCGCCGCGTGTTGTGGTTCCCGGTCGCGACCCAGGCGATGCACGTGTTCCCGCTGCTGCTGCTGGCCCAGGCAATCCAGTTGCTGGTGCATTTCTTTGCCACCGGCCGCTTCACCGGTTGGCTGCATTTCATCGAAAGCGCCGTGGCCGTGGCCTTGTGGCCGGTGATCACCTGGCTGCTGCTGGCGCCGCAGCGCCGCGCGGTCGACCGCGACCACACCCGCCCGATCTGATGCCGCAAGCACCATGCGGCACCCGAAGCCGCGCCCGAAGCCGCACTTACGCCATACCTGACGCAGTAGATGACTGAAATTAAAGACAGCGACCGCGAGATCCACCATTTCCGCATGCGCATGACCGTGCTGCTGGGGCTGGTGTTCGTCTGCTTCGGCATCCTGGTGGCCCGCTTCGTGTGGCTACAGGTGATCCAGCACGAAAAATACCATTCGCAGGCCGAGGACAACCGCATCGCCCTGGTGCCGATCGTGCCCAATCGCGGCCTGATCGTCGACCGCAACGGCGTCGTCCTGGCGCGCAACTACTCGGCCTATACGCTCGAGATCACACCCTCCAAGCTGCAGGCGAACATGGAATCGGTGATCGACGAGCTGGCCAAGCTGGTCTCGATCGAGGCGAAGGACCGCAAGCGCTTCAAGCGGCTGCTGGAAGAATCGCGCAGCTTCGCCAGCGTCCCGCTCCGCACCCGCCTGACCGACGACGAGGTGGCCCGTTTCACCGCCCAGCGTTTCCGCTTCCCGGGCGTCGAGGTGCAGGCGCGCCTGTTCCGCCAGTACCCGCTGGGCGAAGTGGCCTCGCACGTGGTCGGCTACATCGGCCGCATTAACCAGAAGGAAGCCGATGCGCTGGCCGACAGCGAGAACGCCGCCAACTACAACGGCACCGAACACATCGGCAAGGAAGGCCTGGAGAAGCGCTACGAGAGCTACCTGCACGGCACCACCGGCTACGAGCAGGTCGAGCGCACGGCGGGCGGACGCGCGATCCGGACCCTGGCGCGCCGCGCGCCGGTCCCGGGCAGCAACCTGATCCTGTCGATCGACATCGAGCTGCAAAAGGTCGTCGAGGAAGCCTATGGCGACCAGCGCGGCGCCTTCGTCGCGATCGAGCCGGAGACCGGCGATGTGCTGGCCTATGTCTCGCGTCCGGGCTTCGACCCGAACCTGTTCGTCGACGGCATCGACACCCAGAGCTGGAACGAACTGAATACCTCGCTGGACCGGCCGCTGATGAACCGGCCGCTGTCGGGCACCTATCCGCCCGGCTCGACCTTCAAACCCTTCATGTCGCTCGCCGCCCTGGAACTGGGCCTGCGCCGGCCCTCGGACGCGATCCGCGACATCGGTTTCTTCATGCTCGGCGGGCACCGCTTCAACGACGACAAGCCCGGCGGGCACGGCGTGGTCGACATGTACAAATCGGTGGTCGAGTCCTGCGACACCTATTATTACCAGCTCGGCAACGAGATGGGGGTCGACCGGATGGCCGCCTTCATGCGCCCGTTCGGCTTCGGCGAGCTGACCGGCATCGACCTCGACCACGAAAAGACGGGCGTGTTGCCGTCCAAGGAATGGAAGGCGCACCGCTTCCGGCGCAACCGGCAAGCCGCAAAATGGGTCGGCGGCGACACCATTTCGATCAGCATCGGCCAGGGCTTCAACAACTACACCATGATCCAGCTGGCGCACGCGGTGGCCAACCTGGCCAACAACGGCGTGGTCATGAAGCCGCACCTGGTCAAGCTGATCGAGGACGGCGCGACGCGCCAGCGCACGCTCACGGTACCGAAGGAAAGCCGACGCATCCCGCTCAAGCAGGAAAACATCGACTTCATCAAGCAGACCATGGTGGGCGTGACCCAGGATTCGAACGGTACCGGCCGCCGCGCCTTCGCCAACGCCGGCTATGTTTCGGCGGGCAAGACCGGTACCGCCCAGGTGATCGGCCTGAAAGGGCAGAAGTACAACGCCAACGCGATCGACGAGCGCCACCGCGACAACGCGCTGTACGTCGCCTTCGCCCCGGCCGACAAGCCGCGCATCGCCATTGCGCTGGTGGTCGAGAACGCCGGTTTCGGTGCCGCCTCGGCGGCCCCGATCGCCCGCAAGGCGCTCGACTATTACCTGCTCGGCAAGCGCCCGACGCCGCCCACGCCTGCCGCGGACGCCAAGACCGCCGCCAAGACCGCCCCCAAGGCCGTCGCGGCAGCCCAACACTAGGAACCAGCAGATGGCCTATTATCCCGAGCGGCGCTCGCTCAGCCGCCGCCTGAAGCCGTATTTCAACGTATTCGACTGGCCGCTGGCCATGATCCTGTTCATGCTCGTCACCACCAGCATGATCACGATGTCCTCGGCCGGCACCGAATTCCCGGGGCGGGTCGAAGCGCAGATGCGCAATTTCATCCTCGCCTTCTTTGTCATGTGGGCGGCCTCGCTGCTGTCGCCGCAAATGCTGATGCGCATCGCGGTGCCCGTCTATACGGTGGGGATCGCGCTGCTGGTGGCGGTGGCCATGTTCGGCATCATCAAGAAGGGCGCGCGGCGCTGGCTGCACCTGGGCGTCGACATCCAGCCCTCCGAGATCATGAAGATCGCCACGCCCCTGATGATCGCCTGGTATTTCCAGCAGCGCGCCAAGGTCGGGCACTGGAAGTCCTTCCTGGTGGCGGCCATCCTGCTCCTGGTCCCGTTCGTGCTGATCGCCAAGCAGCCCGACCTCGGCACGGCCTTGCTGGTCGGCGCCTCCGGTTTCTATGTGATTTTCCTGGCCGGCCTGCCCTGGAAGGTGCTGATCGGGCTGGCCGTGGCCGCCGCCGCCAGCATGCCGGTGGCCTGGTCGATGCTGCACGACTACCAGCGCGAGAGGGTCATGACGCTGATCGATCCGACCTCCGATCCGCTGGGCAAAGGCTTCCACATCATCCAGTCGGTGATCGCCATCGGCTCGGGCGGCATGACCGGCAAGGGCTACCACCAGGGCACCCAGGTCCAGCTCGAATTCGTGCCGGAACAGACGACCGACTTCGTGTTCTCGGTGTATTCGGAAGAATTCGGACTGGTCGGCAACCTATTTCTTTTGGTAATCTACCTGTTGCTGATCGGCCGCGGCGCGATGATTGCCGCCAACGCCCCGAACATGTTCTCGCGGCTGCTGGCCGGCGCGATCACGATGATTTTCTTTACGTATGCCTTTGTCAACATGGGCATGGTGAGCGGGATCCTGCCGGTGGTGGGAGTTCCCTTGCCTTTCATGAGCTACGGCGGTACCGCGTTCATTACGCTGGGCCTCGGCGCTGGTATATTGATGAGCATACAAAGGCACCGCAAGCTGGTGCAGACCTGAATGGAGGAGGATGCGATGACCGCTCCGAGACATCTCCCAGCGGTCATTGCCATAGCGGCATTGCTGACCGGATGCGGATCGACTGGCGAACACAAGAGCCTGATTCCGCTACCCTGGAAACACAAGGCGACCACCCACGGCCCCGTGCTGCCGGCAGCCGGTTCCGGCCGCGGCGGTTACTACAAGGACGACGGCCCCGGCCGCAACATCCCGCCCGGCCTCGAACTCGTCCCGGATGCCGTGGTGCGCGCCGAGCCCTACCATAAATGGGCGAACCGCCCCTACGAAGTCTTCGGCCGTACCTACACTCCGTTCGTGCACGAGGAACCCTTCGTCCAGCGTGGCGTGGCCAGCTGGTATGGCGTCAAGTTCCACGGCCAGCGCACCTCCTCGGGCGAACCCTACGACATGTACAAGATGACGGCCGCGCACCCGACGCTGCCGATCCCGTCCTATGCGCGCATCACCAGCATCGATTCCGGCAAATCGGTGGTGGTGCGCATCAACGACCGCGGGCCCTTCCACGCGAGCCGGGTGGTCGACGTCTCCTACACGGCGGCCCTGAAGCTGGGCCTGCTAGGCAAGGGCAGCCATGAAGTCGAGGTCGAGCGCCTGTTCGCCAACGATCCGATCCGCCTTGCGGCCGAGCGCCGCGCCGCGACCTCGGCCGCGCAGGCCCTGCCGCCGCCGCCGGAAATCGCCGCGCTGATGCTCGAAGACCGGGTCCAGACCGACAGCGCCGCGCTCGCCGAGGCGCTGCCCGCCGCGGCCGCCAAGCCGCCCGCGGCCAACGGCTTCTACCTGCAATTGGGCGCCTGGAGCCGCGCCGACAAGGCGCAGCAGATGAGCCGGCTGCTGGCCGAGGCCGAGATCGATGTCGGCAACCTGGAAGTGGCGCCTGCCGGCTCCGTGCACCGCCTGTACGGCGGGCCGTTCGAGTCGCGCGCGCAGGCGCAGCAGGCGGCGAAGGCCTTGCCGTCCGGGCTGGGCTTGAAGCCGATCGTGGTGCGGCGCTAGATAGAGGGGAGTGCGGCTGCCGTGACCGCGTGGGCACAAGTGCTCGCCCTACGAACGGCGATCGGAGGGCGTAGGGTGGGCGCGGCCGGTGTAGGCTCTTGAGCCCACGCGCTTGTACCGATGCGCACCACCGCCATGTTTCGACACATGGCGGCTAACTCACCTGCACACGTGCAGCGCCGCCGCCGCCATTCCCCGTCCCGCCTCGACGATGCGCTTGCGGATATCGGCATCGATATCGCGGAAGCGGTAGGCGAAGCGCTGCGATTGCGGTCCGCGCGGCAGGATGCGCACGCCTTGCACGCCCTGTTTCGCCAGCGTCGCCGCATGCACGCGCGCGGCCGCTTCGGTCTTGAACACACCCAGCGAGATCGCCCCGCGCAGGGGAGAATCGCCCTGCATCACGAAAAAGCTCGTCACGCCGCGTTCGCGCAGTTCGGCGCTGCGGCGGTCCGCGCCTTCCTTGCCGCCCTGCGGCGGCAAGTAGACGAGGTGGCTGGTCACTTCCTGGAAGGGGACGGTCAGGCGGGTCTGGCGCGCGCCCAGGTCGAGCCGGGCCAGGCGGGTTTCGAAACGGCGCGCGTCGCCCGGCGCGAAGGCCTCGCTTTCCAGGCAGGCGATGGGCTGAACGGCGGGCGCTGCCGGCGCGGGTTCGGCCGTGGTCTCGACCGTGGCTGCGGTCTCGGTCTCGGCCGGGGCCGCGGCCGCGGCCGCGGCGCTGGCCATGGCTTGCGCCTGCGCGGCGCTGAGCAGCACCAGCTTGTCGGCGGCAAGCTGGTTGCGCAGGCGCCCCGGCTCGCGTGCGCCGGCGTCGAAGCTGCCCAGCAGGCCTTGCCCATAGGCGAACACCAGCGCGTTCGCGCACAGCAACGCCCAGAATACGAATCTCACCACACCTTGTCTCCCACTGAGCCACCCTCCGCCGCCTCGGCCAGCAACACCGCGTGCAGACCGACCAGCACGATGTTATCGGCTAGCTGGTGCGCAATCTTGAGCGCCGGCCCGACATACGGCGCGGCGCCGCCCGAGAGGATGCAGGCGCAGCTGCCGTGGACCAGGCCGTGACTTGCCACCGCCCGCTCGATGGCACCCGCTTGGGCCGACAGGCAGCCCGACACGATGGCATCGTTGGTGTTGTCGGCGAACAGGGGCGGGGTGCTGCCCAGGATTGCCTGCGGCAGCTGGGCGGTATTGCGCGCGAGCGCGCCCGCCATCAGCGCCAGGCCCGGCAGGATCATGCCGCCCACGAAGCGGCCGCCCGGGTCGATCGCGTCGACGGTGGTGGCGGTGCCGCAGGTCGCCACTACCAGCGCCCGGCCGGGCGCCAGCGCGCGCGCGCCGATGGCGGCAGCAAAGCGGTCGCAGCCGAGCCGTTCGGGTTCGCGGTAGCCGTTGACCAGCCCGGCGCGCGCGGCGCTGGAAGCGAACCATTCGGTGCCGACCGGGCCGAGTAGAAAGGCCAGGCGCGCGCGCATGTCGGCGCCGGCCACGTTCGCGACGATGGCGCGCGTCACCCCGGCGCCGCGCCAGGCGGCCCCGGCGGCCTCGAGTTCCCCGTGCAGGGCCGCGCCGGTGGCGATCCACTCGCCCGGCGCGGCCTGCTCGCCTGCCAGCGCCCACTTCACCCGGGTATTGCCCGCATCGACCAGCAGCAGCATCAGGCGCCTTTCACGCGCAGCGAGACGTCGCCGGCAAGCACCGCGACCCGGCCCTCGGCCGTGTCGAGCAGCAGGCGGCCGGCGTCGTCCACGCCGGCGGCGACCCCTTCGTGCACGATCCTGCCGCCGTCGAGCAGGGTGACGGTTTCGCCCTGCCAGGCATGGCGCAGGTTCCAGCGCGCGGCGAACAGGCCGAAGCCGCCGCGCTCGAATTCGCGCAGGGCCGCGGCCAGGCCGTCGAGCAGCGCCGCCATCAGCGCATCGCGCTCCATGCGCGCCAGCCAGGGCAGGGAGGCGACGTTGCGGCCGATTTGCGCTTCCATGTCGTCCGGCATCAGGAGGTTCAGGCCGATGCCGATCACGGCCCAGGTGCCGCCGCCGGGCGCGGCTTGGGTCTCGATCAGGATCCCGGCCAGCTTGTCGCCGTCGCGCAGCACGTCGTTCGGCCATTTCAGCGCAACCTGCACGCCGAGCCGCTCGAGCGCCTCGGCCAGCGCGACGCCGACCGCCAGCGGCAGGCCGGCCAGGCGCGGCAAACCGCCCTCGAAACGCCAGGCCAGCGAGAAGGTCAGCGAGCCTTCGCTCGACGACAGCCAGCTGCGTCCGGCCCGCCCGCGTCCGGCGGTCTGGTTGCGCGCCACCAGCAGCAGCGGTGCGCGCAGGCCGGCGGCGCGCGCCAGCAGGTCCGCATTGGTCGAGCCGGTCTCGTCGACGACCTCGACCGCGACCGCTGCCTGCGACAGCGCGGCAATCGCCCCGGCGTTCATGCCGCCTCCTTGCACTCTTTGGTCGGGGCGCGCGAGAACAGCAGGTCGAACAGGAAGTTCGGCAGCGCGCCCAGCAGTTTGGCGACGAAGCCCATCTGCCAGGGCAGCACGCGGTAGCTGTCGCCGCGCGCGATGGCCTTGACGGCTGCGGCGGCGAAGCGTTCGACGGGCATCAGGAAAGGCATGGGGAAACGGTTGTGGCGGGTCATGGGAGTATCGATGTAGCCGGGCGCGATGGTGACGACCCGGATGCCGGAGCGCTTCAGTTCGAGCCGCAGCGATTCGCAGTAGACGCGCACCGCCGCTTTCGAGGCGCAGTAGGCGCCGGCGCCGCGCATGCCGCGCACGCCGGCAACGCTGCCGATCGCCACCAGCCGGCGCCGGCCCGGCTGCTCCTGCATCGGCTTGACGAAGGGCGCGAAGGTGGCGACGAGGGCGTTGACGTTGGTGGCGAAGACGGCGTCGAAGACGGGCAGGTCGCCCGGCCGTTCGGTCAGGGTGCCATGCGAGATGCCGGCGCAGGCGATGACGACCTCGGCGCCGCCGGCGGCCAGCAGGAAGTCCTGGGCGGCCGCGCCGAGGGCCGCATGGTCGAGGATGTCGACCGCATAGGTACGGTGGCGTTCGGGATGGGGCAGGGTGCGCACCAGGGCCTCGAGCGCCTCGCCGCGGCGGGCCAGCAAACCGAGGGTGGCGCCGCGCGCCGCATACTCGCGCGCCAGCGCGGCGCCAATGCCGCTCGAGGCGCCGGTGATGAAGACCCGGTCGGCTCCAGCCGCCCCGGTCATTTCTTGTCCGCTTTGGCCGCTTTGGCTTTTTCCACCAGTGCGTCCATCACGCGCAGGGCGTTGGCCTGCAGTTCGGTTTCGTCATGGCTGCCGGCGTGATCGTGGGCGGCGCCGCTGCTGGCCATCGACGGCGAGGTGATGAAGCGGCCGTCGATCGCGACCAGCGGCCAATGGTCGACCTTGTACTCGTTCATCATGACGGCGGCGCGGCGCACCTTGGCCTGCACCCCGAACGAGCGATAGGCGTTCTCGAAGCGGGCGCGGTCGATGCCGGCTTGCGCGGCCCAGGCCAGCACCTGCTCGTCGTCGGCCAGGCGCAGGCGCTGCTGGTGCATGGCGGCGAAGGCCTTGGCGTGGTATTGCGGCAGCAGGCCGAGCGCCTCGAGCGTGTAATACAGGCGCTGCTGGGCGAGGCCGCGCTGGCCGGCATCGACGTGCACGCGCCGGAAGGCGATGTTGTCACCCTGCTTTTTCACCCAGTTTTCCAGCAGCGGCTCGAATGCATTGCAGTGCGGACAGGCGTAGGAGAAGAATTCGATGACTTCGACCTGCTTGCCGGCCGGGGTGTCCAGTTTCTGCGGCAGTACCTGGTACTGCTCGCCTTCCTTGGGGGCCGCGGCGGGCGCGGCGAAGGCCGACGCTCCGGCCAGGCTGAGGACGGCGGCGGTGCACAACATGCGGCGAAGCAGGTTCATCGAATCTCCTTGGGATTATTTCTGGTTGCGGACGATCGCGACGTCGATGCCGCTGTCGAGCAGCTTGGCGCGCGCCTTGTTGACGGCTTCGACCTGGCTGAACGGGCCGAGGCGCACCCGGTGCAGCACGCCGCTGTCGCTGCTGCGGTCGCTGATGGCGGCTTCGAAACCGAGCAGGGCCAGCTTGGCGCGGGTGTTTTCGGCGTCCGACATGTCGCGGAAGGCGCCGGCCTGCAGGTAGTAGACATACTTGTCGTCGCCGCCGGCCGCAGCCGGTGCCGCCGGTGCCGCCGGTGCCGCCGCTGCCGCCGGGGCCGCCGGCGCCGCTTTCGGCTCGGCCGCTTCGGTCATGCCGGCAATCGCCTGGCCGAGCGGGTCGGAGTCGGTGGCCGCCGCCGGGGCCGGCGCCGGTGCCGGTGCCGCGGCCTTCGCCGCTTCGCGCGCGGCGATCTGCTTGTTCGCTTCGCGCGCGGCTTCGCGGTTGCCGTACATCGGCTTGTTCGGGTCGCTCGCCAGGCTCGGCTCGAGGTCGGCCGGACGGCCCATCTTGTTCGAGCGGTCGGTGAACGGCGAGGCGCCCTTGGTGATCATCAGCGCGACCACCACCGCAATGCCCAGGCCGATGATCAGGCCGATGATGATGCCGGTCAGGGTGCTGCCGCGCTGGCGCAGGAGGGACGGAAAACGGAGGATGGTCATGTCGCTTGGCTTATGCTTGAGGTTCGTCTTGTGGTTCCGCTGGTGCGCGTTCCATCTTGGTCGGGGCCGACACGCCGATCAGGGCCAGGCCGTTGCGCAGCACCTGGCGGGTCGCCGTGGCCAGGGCCAGGCGCGCCAGCTTGAGCGGCTCGTCGTCGTCGAGCAGCCATTTATGCGCGAAGTAGTAGCTGTGCAGTTCGCCGGCCAGTTCGCGCAGGTAGAACGCGACCTGGTGCGGGCCCAGTTCCATTTTCGCGCGCGCCAGCATCTCGGGATAGGCCGCCAGCTTCGACAGCAGGCCGGCCTCGTGCGGGGTCGTCAGCGGCGACAGGTCGACCGTGGCCAGCGTGGCTTCGTCGCCGCCCCAGTTCGCCAGCGCCGAGCAAATGCGCGCGTGGGCGTACTGCACGTAGTACACCGGGTTTTCTTCGCTGGTCGCCAGCGCCACGTCGACGTCGAACACGAATTCGGTATCGGCCTTGCGCGAGATGAGGAAGAAGCGCACGGCGTCGCGCCCGCGCGTGATGTCGCCGTTGCCCGACCATTCGATCAGGTCGCGCACGGTGACGTAGGAGCCGGCGCGCTTCGAGATCTTGACCTCTTCGCCGTTCTTCATGACGGTGACCATCTTGTGCAGCACGTAGTCGGGGTAGCCCTGCGGAATGCCGATGTTCACGGCCTGCAGGCCGGCGCGCACGCGGGCGATGGTGCCGTGGTGGTCGCTGCCCTGGATATTGATGGCCTGGTCGAAGCCGCGGCGGAATTTCTGGATGTGGTAAGCGACGTCCGGCACGAAATAGGTATAGGTGCCGTCGGACTTGCGCATCACGCGGTCCTTGTCGTCGCCGTAGTCGGTGGTTTTCAGCCACAGCGCCCCATCCTGCTCGTAGGTCACGCCGGCGTCGACCAGGGCCTGCACGGCCTGTTCCACTTTACCGTCCGCGTAGAGCGAGGACTCGAGATAATAGTTGTCGAACTTGACGCCAAATGCTTGAAGGTCCTGATCCTGCTCGTTACGCAGGTAGGCGACCGCGAAGCGGCGGATCGATTCGAGGTCGTCGGCGTTGCCGCTGGCGGTGGCCGGCGCGCCGTCGCTGGCGGACACGGTTTTCCCGGCCAGGAAGTCGGCCGCGATGTCGGCGATGTAGTCGCCGTTGTAGGCCGACTCGGGCCATTCGGCGTCGCCCGGCTTGAAGCCGCGCGCGCGCGCCTGCACCGAGTTGGCCAGGGTGGCGATCTGGACGCCGGCGTCGTTGTAGTAGAACTCGCGGGTGACCTCATGGCCCTGCGACTCGAACAGCGAGGACAGGGCGTCGCCCAGCGCCGCCTGGCGGCCATGGCCGACGTGCAGCGGGCCGGTCGGGTTGGCCGAGACGAATTCGATGATCGCGTGGTGGCCGGCGCCCGACTGGCCGCGGCCGAAGGCCTCGCCCTGTTCCAGCACGGTGCGCACCACCGACTGCTTGGCGCTGGCCGCCACGCGCAGGTTGATGAAGCCGGGGCCGGCGACCTCGGCCGATTCGACCAGGCCGGCTGCCTGCGGGTCGGCCAGCAGGGCGGCGACCAGACGCGTGGCCAGTTCGCGCGGGTTGGTTTTCAGGGGCTTGGCCAACTGCATGGCGACGTTGCACGCGACGTCGCCGTGGCTCGGATCGCGCGGGCGCTCCAGGAGAACGTTCGGGGTCAGGCCGCTGCCGGCGACGATAGGCGCGAGGGCAGCCTCGAAGAGGGCAACGATCTGTTGTTTTTGTTGGGCGAGCATAGAGTGTGTTCGATAAGTTCGGTGAGGCGGTGGCGCGGCCACGGCAAACAGAAGGCCATTATACTGGTTTGCTGCAGCGCCGAATACGGCCCAGACCCGCTGCAGGGGCCCGGCTTTAAGCCGGGCCAAAGGCAGAGCCGTTACAATGTGCACCTTTCCCGTATTGACCGCCACCATGACCGACAAGCGCCCGACGCTCACCATCAAGCCCAAGGCCGCCAGCGCCGCCAAAACCCCGGCCCGTCCGGCGAACCCGGCTGCGCAGTATGCGAAGCCGAAGGCGCCGGCCCCGAGGCCGGCGGCAAGGCCCGAGGCCAGGCCTGCGGCGCCGAAGCCGGCGCCGGTGCCGGTGCGGCCCAGCCATGAGGTAAAGCCCCAGTTCCAGCACGCTTACCGCCCGGACCTGCCGGGCGATTCGCTGGCGCTGGCACTGCTCGGGGCCGCCAGCGCGGTGGCGGCCGTGCGGTCCGGCACGGCGCTGCCGCAGGCCTTGTCGAACGTGTTTGCGGCCTACGAGGCGGCGCCGCAGACGCGCGGCGCGATCCAGGACCTGGCCTACCGCAGCATGCGCGGGCTGGGCCGGGCCGACACCCTGCTGGGACTGATGACGACCAAGGCGCCGGACGTGCCGATGCTGGCCGGCCTGCTGGCCTGCGCGCTGGTGCTGCTCGACACGCCCGAGGGCGAAAGGGCCGCCTACGAACCCTTCACCGTGGTCGACCAGGCGGTGACGGCCGCCAGCCGCCATCCCGACCTGGCCCATGCCAAGGCGATGGTGAACGCCGTGCTGCGCCGCTTCCTGCGCGAGCGCGAGACGCTCGTCGGCGAGGCACTGAAGCAGCCGCTGGCGCGGTGGAACTATCCGCAGTGGTGGGTCGACGCCACCCGCGCGGCGTATCCGCGCGACTGGGAAGCCATCCTCGCCGCCGGCAACGGCCACCCGCCGCTGACGCTGCGCGTCAATACGCGCAAGACCTCGGTCGACGACTACCTGCGCCGGCTGGAAGAAGAGGGCTTCGCCGCCGACCGCCTCGGCCCGGCCGCCTTGCGCCTGCGCCAGGCGGTGAACGTGTCCCAGGTGCCGGGTTTCCATGACGGCCTGGTCTCGGTGCAGGACGCCGGCGCCCAGCTGGCCGCGCCCCTGCTCGACCTGGCCGACGGCATGCGCGTACTCGACGCCTGCGCCGCCCCGGGCGGCAAGAGCGGGCATATCCTGGAGACGGCCGCCGTCGACCTGACCGCGGTCGACGCCGATCCGCAGCGCCTGGCGCGCGTGGGCGACAACCTCGGCCGCCTCGGCCTGTCCGCCACGCTGGTGGCCGCCGAAGCGCAGGCCGCTTCCTGGTGGGATGGCCGTCAATACGACCGCATCCTGGCCGACGTGCCGTGCACGGCATCGGGCATCGTGCGCCGTCATCCGGACATCCGCTGGCTGCGCCGCAAGACCGACACGCGCCAACTTACAACACTTTCCGCGCAGATACTCGACAATCTTTGGCAGATGCTGCGGCCCGATGGTAAATTGTTGTTTGTGACATGTTCGCTCTGGCCCCAGGAATCGGAGGCGCAGGCGGCCGCGTTCGCGGCACGCCACATGGATGCCATTCGCCTCGATGCGCCGGGCCAGTTGCTGCCGACGAGTGGCGCCGACATCGACCATGACGGTCTGTTCTACGCCCTGTTCCAGAAAAGAAGGGCCTGACATTCCCGCACAATACGCTTCATTAATTTAGGTTCCGGCCCACCTGTGACTTTACGATTTTTCCGCCTCCTCGCCTGCCAGTTGCTGCTGGTCTTCGCGTGCGCAACGGCGCAGGCGGCCGACGGGATCGACATCACGATGGCGAAGATCGAGGCCACCGACGAAGGCTACCGCCTCGCCGCCAATTATTCGTTCGACCTGAACCGCGACCTCGAGGACGCCCTCCAGCACGGCGTCAAGCTCTACTTCACGACCGAGGTCGAGCTGGTGCGCCCGCGCTGGTGGTGGCGCGACGACCGCGCCGTCGCCGCCAAGCGCACCGTGGCCATTTCCTACGACGTGCTGCTGCGCCAGTATTACGTGTCCGTCCAGGGCAGCGTCCAGCAGACCTACCAGACCCTCGACGAGGCGATGTTCCAGATCCGGCGCCCGAGCCGCTGGCTGATCGCGCCGCGCGGGGCGCTCAAGCACGGCGAGACCTATGAGGTGTCGCTGCGCATGTACATGAACCGCGAGCTGCTGCAAAAGCCGCTCCAGGTGAACGCCTTCAATAATTCGGACTGGCAGCTTGCCTCGAACCGGAAGACCTTCAATTATCGTGCGGAGTAAGGCGTGAACCAGGCCATGCGCTACGCGCTGGTGGTCGGCGGGGCGATCGTCTCGATCCTGCTGTTCCTGCTCGCCTCGGCCTCCGACAACTCCGGTTTCTTCGACCGCTATTATTCCTGGCTGCTGGGGCTGAACGCGACGATCGCGTTCCTGCTGCTGGTCTTGGTGCTGGTGGCCCTCGGGCGCCTGTATTCGCGCTACAAGGCGGGGCGCTTCGGTTCGCGCCTGATGGCGCGACTGGTGCTGCTGTTCGCCGGCATCGGCATCCTGCCGGGACTGGTCATCTTCATGGTCTCGGTGCAGTTCGTCTCGCACTCGATCGAGTCCTGGTTCGACGTCAAGATCGAGGCGGCCCTGCAATCCGGCCTGAACCTGGGCCACGCGGCGCTCGACGAATCGCTCGCCGAACTGGTCGTCACCGGCCAGACCGTGGCCGCCACGCTGTCGGGCCAGGACGACGTCGGCGCCCAGCTGGCGCTGTCGCAACTGGTCGCCAACAGCGACGGCATGCAGAGCGCGATGCTGCTCGACGCCGGCGGCAAGCTCGTTGCCAGCGCCAGCGAAGACCGGCGCGCCGACCTCACCGGCGACCTGCCGAATCCGCAGATGATGCGCCAGGCCGCCATGCCCGGCGGTTACGCGCGCACCGAAGGCGGCATCGAACTCGATTTCCGGGACACGGCCGGCGCCGAGCCCGACGGGCTCGACGCTGCCACCAGCCTGCGCATGCGCGCGGTACTGGCCGTGCCCGAGCCGCCCGGCATGGCGCCGCGCTACGTGCAGCTGATGCGTTCGGTGCCGGTCAACCTGGCCTCGAACGCGGCGGTGCTGCGCAGCGCCTTTTCCGAATACCAGGCGCGCTCGGTGGCGCGCGAGGGCCTGCGCCGGATGTACCTCGAGACGCTGACCCTGACGCTGCTGCTGGCCATCTTCGGCGCCATCGGCAGCGCCGTGCTGATCGCCGGGAACCTGGCGCAGCCGCTGCTGGTGCTGGCCGAGGGCACCCAGGCGGTGGCCGAGGGCGACCTGTCGCCGCGCCCGATCGTCGAGACCAACGACGAACTGGGCACGCTGACGCGCTCGTTCAACACCATGACCGGCCAGCTGTTCGAAGCCCGGAGCGCGGTCGAGCGCAACCGCGCGGCCCTGCAAAGCGCCAAGGCCCACCTCGAATCGGTGCTGGCCAACATGTCGGCCGGCGTGCTGGTGCTGGACGCCGAAGGCACGGTGGTCAATTCGAACGAGGCTGCCTGCCGCATCCTGCAGATGGAACAGTGCCACCTGGCCGGGCCGCTGTCGAAGATCGCGGGGCTGGAAGCCTTTGCCAACGCCGTCACGCGCGCCTTCTCGACCCAGAGCGCGCAGTCGGCCGCCGGCACCACGCGCCAGCGCAGCCACTGGCAGCAGGAGATCGAGATCCCGCGCCGCGCGGGCGGGACCCCGGGCGAAGACCACGACACGACCTTGCTGGCACGCGGCTCGCGCCTGCCGGTGGGCGTCGGCAGCGGCTTCATCGTCGTCTTCGACGATATCTCGGACGTGATCTCCGCCCAGCGTTCGGTGGCCTGGGGCGAGGTCGCGCGGCGCCTGGCGCACGAGATCAAGAATCCGCTGACGCCGATCCAGCTCTCGGCCGAGCGGCTGCAGATGAAGCTCGAAGAGAAGCTGGAGCCGCCCGACGCCGCGCTGCTGGCGCGCGCCACGACCACCATCGTCAACCAGGTCGACGCCATGAAGCGCATGGTCGACGACTTCCGCGATTACGCGCGCACGCCGCCGGCGGTGCTCGAGCCGCTCGACCTGAATGCCCTGATCGAGGAGATCCTCAGCCTCTACCTGGCCGAGGACGCCACCGACATCATCCACGCCGCGCTCGACCCGGCCCTGCCGCGCGTGATGGGCGATCCGACCCAGCTGCGCCAGGTGATCCACAACCTGCTGCAGAATGCCCAGGACGCGCTGGCGGACAAGGGCGCCGAGGTGCAGTCGCCGCGCATCGACATCGCCACCGAAATCATCCACTACACCGATGCCGACGGCCTGGCCGGCACCGCGGTGCGCCTGGCCATCCTCGACAACGGTCCCGGCTTCGCGCCGAAAATCCTGGCGCGCGCCTTCGAACCCTACGTCACCTCGAAAGCGCGCGGCACCGGTCTCGGGCTGGCGATGGTGAAAAAGATCGTCGACGAGCACGGCGGGCGCATCGATGTCCAGAACCGCCCGGACGGTCGTGGCGCATCGGTCTTCATTTTGCTGTTAAAGTTAGCACAAGAGGCGAACTTGGCCGAAGTGTAAATCAGGCATAGAATCATGGCTGGAATCACAACTGTAACCCGGCGGAGACGGAAGACAAGATGGCGAACATACTCGTAGTCGATGATGAAATGGGCATCCGCGAGCTGCTCTCGGAAATCCTGGGAGACGAAGGCCACGCAATCACGCTGGCGGAAAACGCGCAGCAGGCACGCGAAGCGCGCGCGGCCGGCGCACCCGATCTGGTCCTGCTCGATATCTGGATGCCCGACACCGACGGCGTCACCCTGCTCAAGGAGTGGCAGCGCGACGGCATGCTGACCATGCCCGTCATCATGATGTCGGGCCACGCCACCATCGACACCGCCGTCGAGGCAACCCGCATCGGCGCCCTGAATTTCCTGGAAAAACCGATTGCCCTGCAAAAACTGCTGAAAGCCGTGCAGCAAGGCCTGACCCGCGCACAGGAAGTGGCGCGCGCGCCGAGTCCGCCGCCGCGGCCAAGCATGCCGCCCCCAAACGTCGAGGCGCCGCCCGTATCGAGCCCGATGTTCGCGGCCCAGCCGATGCCGGCGCCGCTCAACGGCGCGCGCGTGGGCGTGGTCGGGCACGGCGAAACCCAGGGCTACACCCTGTCCTTCGACCTGCCGCTGCGCGAAGCGCGCGACGCTTTCGAGCGCATGTATTTCGAACACCACCTGGGCCGCGAAGGCGGCAGCATGACGCGCGTGGCCGAAAAAACCGGCCTCGAGCGTACCCACCTGTACCGCAAGCTGAAGCAGCTCGGCGTCGAGCCGGGCAAGCTCGGCAAGCGCAGCGGATAAGGCGATGAACGGGCAGATTCCCCAGCCGCCGGCGAACGGGGAATCCACCACGCCGCAGTCCGCTGAACCCCGGGCCGCCGTACCTTTCTCATCCGGCTCTTCTTTACGTCATCCGATTCCTACGGCGCTCGTCACGGGCGCCAGCGCGAGCGCGCGCGAAGCCGCGATCGCGCACGCCCTTGCAAGCGGACATTCCCCTGCTACGCCCCGTGATGCGCTGGCCGCCGTCATCCTCGAAGGCTTGCCGGATGGCCATCTCCTGCTGGAAGCTTCCGACAAACTACTGATCTCGCGCATCGCGCCAGGTTGCCTGTGCTGCGCAGGAAATCTGGTGATGCGTGTTACATTGAATCGTCTGCTGCGCCAGCGGCCCACACGCCTGTTCATCGGTGTGGCAAGCACGGCGCATCTGGATCAGTTGCGATCATGGTTGAGTAGTGCACCATACGATCAGCTGTTGGCTCTTACGCCCGAGCTCGGTACTTGAAATACGGCTCGGCGAGCCCCACCTCTGAACTGAAGTCGACACCAATCGCCCGCCGCCGCGTGCTTGGTGCACCACTTGATCAAGAGAAGGAGTCATCATGAACATGATCTATAACAGCGAGCAGTACAGCGTGGTCGAATTTGGCGTCGATCGCGACCTCGAAGCCCTGCGCTTCGGCGGTTACGAGATCGTCGACAAGGCCGGCCGTCGCGAAGCGTTCATCGGCGGCAAACTGGCACAATCGTTCCGTCGCGACGTCAACAACCTCATTGCAAGCGAGCCGACCATGGAAGAAATCGACGATTTCCTCGGCTCCTACGACACGCTGATGAGCCAGCCGGTGGTGCTGCACTAAGCCCATCCATCGTAACGCTGGAGATCACGCTCACGACGGCCAGGGACAGCAACGGGATGCAGGCACCAGCATAGGCCGGTGCCGCATCCGCCCTGCGCCTTCCCCGCAACACCGCAGCACCTCTACCGCCTCCGCCTCCCTGGGACGCATCGTTCGACCCGTCCGCCATGGTAAGCTGCGCGCCATGTGCCAACTCCTCGCAATGAACTGCAATGTCCCCACCGACATTGTGTTTTCCTTTACCGGCTTTGCCCACCGCGGCGGCCGCACCGATACCCACCACGACGGCTGGGGTATCGCCTTCTTCGAAGGGGCCGGCGTGCGTCACTTCGTCGACCACCAGGCCGCGATCGTCTCCCCGATTGCCGAACTGATCAAGCGCTACCCGATCAAGTCCACCAACGTCATCGCCCACATCCGCAAGGCCACGCAAGGCCAGGTGGCGCTCGAGAACTGCCATCCCTTCGTGCGCGAGCTGTGGGGCCGCTACTGGGTCTTTGCCCACAACGGCGACCTGAAGGAATTCGATCCGCAGCTCGATGGCGCCTTCCGCCCGGTCGGCAACACCGACAGCGAACTGGCTTTCTGCTTCCTGCTGCAGGAATTGCGCCGCCGCTTCGGCGACACGCCGCCCGCCATCCCGGCGCTGCGCGCCGCCTTGACCGAACTGGTGCATGCGGTAGCGCGCTACGGCACCTTCAACATGATGCTGTCGGACGGCACGGCCCTGTTCGCCCATTGCTCGACCAAACTCTGCTACGTGGTGCGGCAATACCCGTTTGCCGCCGCCAGCCTGTCCGACGAAGACCTGTCGGTCGATTTTTCCCAGGTCACCACACCCAACGACCGGGTCGCCATCATCGTCACCGAACCGCTGACCACGAACGAAACCTGGACCCAGTTCGCGCCCGGCGAACTGATGCTGTTCATCGATGGCGCACCGGTTGCGCAGTAAATTTAACTTCCCGGCATCTTTTTTGTTTCAAAATGATGCCGATAAGCCACTAATTAGCGGGAATGGAGTAGAGTGGGCGACTATACTGTGACCACGGGACCGCGATGACCGATACCGCCAGCCTCGACCAGGCATCCCAGCCTCTGCAACTGCGCAATTTCTACCTGGCCCGCCAGCCGCTCCTCGACCGCAACCAGGCACTGTTCGGCTACGAACTGCTGTTCCGTAACACTCCGGCCAACGCGGCGGAGATCGACTCCGGCCTGACCGCCACGGCCGACGTGCTGGCCCATGCGGCCCAGCTCGGCCTGGCGCGCGCGATCGGCGACGCCACCGCCTTCGTCAACGTCGACACCGAAGTGTTGATGAGCGACATCTTTTCCTTCCTGCCGCGCGAGCGCACCGTGATCGAACTGGTCGGCTCGGTCGAGGCCAGCGAGCAGGTCATGTGGCGCCTGGCCGAACTCTCCGGCCATGGCTTCCGCTTTGCCGCCGAGGCGGGCGCCCACGGCAACCGCCTCGGGCGACTGCTGCCGCTGCTCGACTTCGTCAAGGTCGACCTGCGCAGCATGCCGGTGGTGACGATGCTGGGGCTGGTCCCGCGCTTGCGGGGAACCGGAAAACTCCTGATCGCCGAAAAGGTCGAGAGCCAGGCCGAATACAAGACCTGCCTGGACCTCGGCTTCGATTATTTCCAGGGCTTTTATTTTGCGCGGCCCTCGGTCATCGCCGGGCGCAAGCTGTCGCCTTCGCAACTGGCCGTGGTCGACCTGATGAACCTGGTAAGCTCGGATGCCGACAACCGCGACGTCGAGCGCGCCATCAAGCGCGACGTGACGCTGTCGATCAACCTGCTGCGCATCGTAAACACGCCGGCGGCCGGGCTGCGCCAGCGCGTCGACTCGCTCGGCCAGGCCCTGCTCGTGCTCGGCCGGCGCCAGCTGCAGCGCTGGCTGCAGATCATGCTCTACGCCGAACAGGGAACGCGTGGCCATGCGAATACGCCGCTGCTGATGCTGGCCAGCACCCGCGCGCGCCTGATGGAAATCCTGGCCGAACGCCTGCGTCCGTCCCAGCCGCGCGTCGCCGACATCGCTTTCACGGTCGGCATCATGTCCCTGATGGACGCGCTGTTCTGCGTGCCGGTGGCGGACCTGGTCGAGCAGATCCCGGTGAGCGACGAAGTTGCCAATGCGCTGCTCAAGCGCAGCGGCTTCTTCGGCGAGCTGCTGCGCCTGGCGGAATCGATCGAACAGATGGAAGACGGCGCCAGCGACATACTGCCGACCCTGCACGAACTGGCCGGCAGCGGCGACGACCTGGTGGAACTGGAAATGGCCGCGTTCGAGTGGAGCGACAAGGTGGTGCGCTACGCGCTGTAAGGCGCCGTAAGGCGCTGAAGGCCGACGGCGGGCCGGGCAGCCCGCCGCCTGATGGACCTTTACGCCGCTCAGGCCATACCCGCCCATTGCTGGAGCAGGTCGGGGTCCGTGCGCATCTCCCATAGCCCGAGCACGATCGTCGCGATGCCGACCGCCAGCATGCTGGTGCTCATCGGGCCCTCTCGGACCACGTCCATCATCACGGGCGAGGCCGCCACCCAGGCGCCGACGAAGATATTGACCAGCACGGCCCAGACATAGGTTTTGTAGAGGTCGAACGCGGCGAGGGCCGCGATGACGGCGCCGGCGACCTGTGCGTTGACCGCCGCCGGCGCGCCGGGCGGATAGCCCAGCACCCAGGGCGACACGACAAGCCAGGCGCCCAGCAGCAGGATGACGCCATCCTGCCAGCGTTTGGTTGACAGACGCGTTGCCATGATGTCCTCCTATCCCGCGGGAAGTGCTCCCACAAAATTTAGACTAGCACGCCGGCCGGAAATTCCAACCGGCGCGCTGCCTGAATTCAGGACAGGTTCGGCGCCAGGTGGCGTTCGACCTCGGCCTTGTCCATGCCGCGGCGGCGCGCCATGTCCGTCACCTGGTCGTCGCCGATCTTGCCGACGACAAAATACTTCGACTCCGGATGGGAGAAATAGAAGCCGGACACGGCCGCGCCCGGATACATGGCATACGACTCGGTCAGCTGCATGCCGATGTCCTCGGCCTGCAGGGTCTGGAACATCTCCGCCTTCACCGTGTGCTCGGGACAGGCCGGGTAGCCCGGCGCCGGACGGATGCCGGCGTACTTTTCGGCGATCAGCTCGGCGTTATCGAGGTCTTCGCCCGCGGCATAGCCCCACAGGTCGGTACGCACGCGCTCGTGCAGGTATTCGGCAAAGGCTTCGGCCAGGCGGTCGGCCAGGGACTTCAGCATGATCGACGAATAATCGTCGAGCGCGTCTTCGAAACGCTGCTCGTGCTTCTCGATGCCGAGGCCCGCGGTGACGGCGAACATGCCGATGTAGTCGTCGACACCGGACGCCTTGGGCGCGATGAAGTCGGCCAGGCACTGGTTCGGACGCTGGACGCCGTCGACCACCGGTTTCACCCCCTGCTGGCGCAGGCCGTGCCAGGTGAAGGCGACCTGCTTGCGCGATTCGTCGGTATAGATTTCGATGTCGTCGTCGTTCACGCTGTTGGCCGGCAGCAGGGCGATGACACCATTGGCCGTCAGCCAGCGGCCTTCGATGATTTTTTTCAGCATCGCCTGGCCTTCCTCGAACACCTTGCTGGCTGCTTCGCCGACGACCTCGTCGGTCAGGATGGCGGGGAAGGGGCCGGCCAGGTCCCAGGTCTGGAAGAACGGGCCCCAGTCGATGTAGCGCGCCAGCGTGCCGAGGTCGACGTTCTTGAACTCGCGGCGGCCGATGAATTTCGGCTTGCTTGGTGCGAATGCCAGCTTGGCCTTGTTGGCGCGTGCCTGCTCCAGGCTCAGCATCGGCAGCGCCTTCTTGTTGGCGTGCTGCTCGCGGATGCGCTCGTAGTCGGCCTTGATCTCGGCCATGTACTGGTCGCGGCTTTCCTCGGTCAGCAGCGACTGGCCGACCGACACCGAGCGCGAAGCGTCCGGCACGTAGACCACCGGGCCATCGTAGTGCGGCGCAATCTTGACGGCGGTGTGGGCGCGGCTGGTGGTGGCGCCGCCGATCAGCAGCGGAATGCCGCGCTCGCGGAACCACGGATCGCGCTGCATTTCTTTCGCGACGTGCGCCATTTCTTCCAGCGAAGGCGTGATCAGGCCGGACAGGCCGACGATGTCCGCATTCTCTTCCTTGGCCTTGGCCAGGATGTCGGAGCAGGGCACCATCACGCCCATGTTCACGATCTCGAAGTTATTGCACTGCAGGACGACCGAGACGATGTTCTTGCCGATGTCGTGGACGTCGCCCTTCACCGTGGCGATCACGATCTTGCCCTTCGGCTTGGCGACGATACCGGTACGCTCTTCCTCCCGCGCCTTTTCTTCTTCGATGTAGGGGATCAGGTGGGCCACCGCCTGCTTCATCACGCGCGCCGATTTCACCACCTGCGGCAGGAACATCTTGCCCTGGCCGAACAGGTCGCCGACGATGTCCATGCCGGCCATCAGCGGGCCTTCGATGACATTGATCGGGCGCCCGCCGGCTTCCAGCACGGCCAGGCGCACTTCCTCGGTGTCCTCGACGATCCATTGCGTGATGCCGTGCACCAGCGCGTGCGCCAGGCGCTTCTCGACCGGCGCGTTGCGCCATTCGAGGTTCTGTTCCTGCTTGCCGCCGCCGGCTTTCAGGGTGCCGGCGAATTCGATCATGCGTTCGGTGGCGTCCTCGCGGCGGTTCAGCACGACGTCCTCGACGCGCTCGCGCAGTTCGGCAGGCAGGTCGTCGTAGACGCCGACCATGCCCGCGTTGACGATACCCATCGTCATGCCGGCCTGGATTGCGTGGTACAGGAACACGGTGTGGATCGCCTCGCGCGCCGGGTCGTTGCCGCGGAAGCTGAACGAGACGTTCGAGACGCCGCCCGAGACTTTCGCATGCGGCAGGTTCTGGCGGATCCAGCGCGTGGCGTTAATAAAATCGACCGCGTAGTTGTTGTGCTCTTCGATGCCGGTGGCAACGGCGAAGATGTTCGGATCAAAAATGATGTCTTCCGGCGGGAAGCCCACTTGCTGTGTCAACACCTCGTAGGCGCGCTTGCAGATTTCGGTCTTGCGCTCGAAGGTGTCGGCCTGGCCCTGCTCGTCGAAGGCCATGACGATCACGGCGGCGCCGTAGCGGCGGCACAGTTTGGCCTGGCGCAGGAATTCTTCTTCTCCTTCCTTCAGCGAAATCGAGTTGACGATGGCCTTGCCTTGCACGCACTTCAGGCCCGCTTCGATCACGCTCCATTTCGAGGAGTCGATCATGATCGGCACGCGCGAGATGTCGGGTTCGGAGGCGATCAGGTTCAGGAAGCGCGTCATCGCGGCCTGCGAGTCGAGCATCGCCTCGTCCATGTTGATGTCGATGACCTGGGCGCCGTTCTCGACCTGCTGGCGCGCCACCGACAAGGCTTCGTCGAACTGCTCGTTGAGGATCATGCGCGCAAAGGCTTTCGAGCCCGTCACGTTGGTGCGCTCGCCGACGTTCACGAACAGCGAGGAGTCGTCGATCGTGAACGGCTCCAGGCCCGACAGGCGCATGGCGACCGGCACTTCCGGCACCGCGCGCGGCGTGGCGCTGGCCAGCAGGTCCGCGATCGCCTTGATGTGCTCGGGCGTGGTGCCGCAGCAGCCACCGGCGATGTTGACGAAGCCGGCGTCGGCGAATTCGCGCAGCAGGGCCGAGGTGTCGGCCGGGAGTTCGTCGAAGCCGGTATCGCTCATCGGGTTGGGCAGGCCGGCGTTCGGGTAGATGCACACGAAGGTATCGGCGATCTGCGACAGTTCTTCGGCATACGGGCGCATCAGGGCCGCGCCCAGCGCGCAGTTCAGGCCGACCGTCAGCGGCTTCGCGTGGCGCACCGAATTCCAGAAGGCGGCCACGGTCTGGCCCGACAGGATGCGGCCCGAGGCGTCGGTCACCGTGCCCGAAATCATGATCGGCTTGCGCGGGGTGTCGGGGTGTTCGTCGAAATACTGGTCGATCGCAAACAGCGCCGCCTTGCAGTTCAGGGTGTCGAAGATGGTTTCGACCAGCAGCACGTCGGCGCCGCCGTCGACCAGGCCGCGCACCTGCTCGTGGTAGCTCGTCACCAGTTGATCGAAGGTGATGTTACGAGCGGCCGGATCGTTCACGTCCGGCGAGATCGAGGCCGTCTTCGGCGTCGGCCCGAGGGCGCCGGCCACGAAGCGCGGTTTGTCCGGGGTGCTGTATTTGTCGCAGGCGGCGCGCGCCAGTTTGGCGGCCTCGACGTTCATCTCGTAGGCCAGGTGGCCCATGTGGTAATCGTCCTGCGCGACGCTGGTGGCACCAAAGGTGTTAGTCTCGATGAGGTCGGCACCGGCGGCGAGATAGCGCTCGTGGATCTCCTGGATCACGTGCGGCTGGGTCAGCGTCAGCAACTCATTGTTGCCCTTCACGAAAAGCTCGCGCGTGCTGCTGTTTTCCGGCGCCGCGAAACTGGCAAAACGGCCCTGCGGGCCACCCCGATAGGCCAGCTCATCCAGTTTGTATTGCTGGATGATCGTGCCCATTGCTCCATCGAGCACCATGATGCGGCGCGACAGGATCTCGCGCAGCTGGGTTTCGATCGGGGAAGGGGAGGAAATTGGGGCGGTCATCGGTAGCTTTCGAGAGGGCGTGCACGATCATGCTGCACGGTTGGGCAGCCTGAAATTATACGTCAATGCCGAGACTTGTCCCGGCAGGGCGGCGCGCGGCGGCAGATTGTATCGTTATGTGTTTATGCATTCGATTGTTACATGACGTTACAAATACCGCCGCTTTCGCAATTTTGCGGATACATACAGCGACGACAATAAATGCATGCCATAAGGAACGTGGCACGGATCAACACAGGATGGATAGCATGAACAAAGAGTACGAACCCGATTGGGACCAGCCCGCACTGCACGGCCATATCTCCGAGGTAGCGCAGAAACATCAGATCGCAGGTGCAAAGCAGATCGTGACGATCCGTCTGGATGTCGATATGCTGGATTGGTTCAAGGCAGCCGGCCCAGGTTATCAAACCCGCATCAACCAGGTCTTGCGTGAACATATGGCAGCGCAGCGCGCCGCCGAAGGGCTTGGCGAATAAGCGTGACCGAGCTCCCCGCCGACGAAGTGTAAAACGCGCCCTTGGGCGCGTTTTTTATTGGGGGCACCAGGCTGGCGCATGCTGTCGCATGCCCGCGCCGTGCGTCCTAGGTGAAGCTCATCCCCGCGAGCGGGAAACTTTTCAGGAACTCCGCCGCCGCCAGGCGCTTGCCGCCGGGCTTTTGCAACTGTTGGAGGCGCAGGGCGCCCGTCTCGCAGGCAACGACGATCCCGCCGGCGTCACAGGCCAGCACCTGGCCCGGCGCGCCGCTGCCCTCGGCAGGCTCGGCCTGCCAGATCTTGATGGCCGTCCCGTTCACGTTGCCTTGCGCGCCAGGGAAGGGATTGAAGGCACGTACCTTGCGCCATAGCTGTTCGGCAGGCAGCTGGAAGTCGAGTTTGGCTTCTTCCTTGCTGATCTTGGCCGCATAGGTCACCCCTGCTTCGGGTTGGGGCGTGGCCGGCAATTCTCCCTTTTCGAGGCGCCGCAGGGCTTCCACGATCATCGCCGCGCCGAGCGCCGCCAGCTTGTCGTGCAGGCTGCCGGTGGTGTCGGTGTCCATGATCGCGACCCGTTCGATCAGCATCATCGGACCGGTATCGAGGCCTTCTTCCATGCCCATGATGGTCACGCCGGTCTCGCGGTCGCCGCTTTCGATGGCGCGATGGATCGGCGCCGCGCCGCGCCAGCGCGGCAGCAGGGAACCGTGGATATTGATGCAGGGCGCGATGTCGAGCGTGCTGCGCGGCAGGATCAGGCCATAGGCCGCCACCACCATTACGTCATAGCCGGTCGCCTGCAGGCGCGCATGGGCGGCCTGCGCCTCCTGGACGCGCTGCGGGTCCTTGCTGTCCATGCGCAGCGACAGCGGCTGCAGCACCTCGATGCCGTGCTCGAGCGCCACCTGCTTGACGCTGGACGCTTGCAGCTGCATGCCGCGCCCGGCCGGGCGGTCGGGCTGGGTCAGCACCAGGGGGACGTCAAAACCGGCGTCGATGATGGCGCGCAAGGCACAAGCGGCGAACTCCGGCGTGCCGGCGAAAACGACTTTCATCGGCGCGCCTTAGTAACGGCGGCCGGCGGCTTTCAGGGCCGCCTCGCGTTCCATGCCGCGCTCTTCCTTCTGCAGCTTGGCCTTGATGCGGTTGCGCTTCAGGGGCGACAGGTATTCGACGAATACCTTGCCCATCAGGTGGTCCATCTCGTGCTGGATGCACACGGCCAGCAGGCCTTCGCACTCGAGCTCGAAAAACTCGCCCTTCAGGTCCTGGGCACGCACCTTGACGCGCGCCGGGCGCTCGACGCCGTCGTAGATGCCCGGCACCGACAGGCAGCCTTCGTCATAGACCTGCTTTTCCTCGCTGGCCCAGGTGATCTCGGGGTTGACGAAGGTGAGCAGCTCGTCGTGGGTCTCGCTGGTATCGATCACGACCACGCGCTCGTGCACGTCCACCTGGGTCGCGGCCAGGCCGACGCCGGGTGCGTCGTACATGGTCTCGGCCATGTCCGCCACCAGTGTGGCAAGGCGCTCGCCGAACTCGGTGACAGGCTGGGCAACCTTGTGCAGGCGGGGATCGGGGTAGCGCAGGATCTTCAGGAGGGCCATATCAGGTGTATTAGTAGTTTTATATAAGAATTATTGAACGCATAAGATATGCGGACGCACGAGCGGGAATGCAACACCTTGCCTATCCGGCAGGACGTGGTTTGTCTTGCTAGTTCAAGGATTTGTGTGCAGAATTTGATTCAGTTGGGCAACTCTTTCCGATCCGCGGGTGTGGTTCGGAGTGCGAGCCTGCTGTCTCTTGCGCCGCGGCTGGCCGAGGTGATGAGCGCAGCCTGCAATTCCGTTGTCAATGCCGCACTTTACGGACGTCTTCAATGAAAAATTTTAGCACAGTCACGACCCGTGCTGCAGCCATGGCGCTCGTCGCGTGTGTCGCGGCCGGCCCCGTCCAGGCTGCCGAATGCAGCTTCAAGCCGAATGCACCGGACCAGCACGTCGTGGTCAAGGGCGATACCCTGTGGGACATCTCCGGGACCTTCTTGCAGCACCCGTGGTGCTGGCCGCAGGTCTGGGGCTTGAACCGTGCCGAAATCCGCAACCCGCACTGGATCTATCCGGGCCAGATCGTCTATTTCGACCGCGCGCGCGGCCGCCTCTCGCTGACCCGTCCGGGGGCCGGCGGCGGCGCCGGCGACTCGCCGCTGCTGCGCCTGTCGCCGCAGGTGCGCAGCGAGGGCCTGGAGCGCCAGGCGATCGATGCCATTCCCGCCGGCGCCATCGAACCCTACCTGACCCAGCCGCTCGTGATCGAGAAGGACGCGCTTGCCGGCGCACCGCGCATCGCCGCCTCGGAGGAGGGCCACCTCTACCTGGGCAATGGCGACCGCGTGTATGTGCGCGGCGACCTGCAGGGCGCGGCCGAATTCCAGGTGTTCCGGCCGGGCGGCCCTTTGCGGGATCCGCAGACCGGGGCCGTGCTGGCCCATGAGGCGGCTTATCTCGGCACCGTGAAACTGGTCAAGGCGGCGGCGCCCGGCGTCGATGTCCACACCTTCACGGTGTCGAGTTCGGTACGCGAAATGGGCGTGGGCGACCGCCTGGTGCCGGCGCCGCCGCCGGCCGTGCGCAACTACGTGCCGCATGCGCCGGCGGTGGCGATCGATGCGCGCATCATGTCCATCCATGCAGGCGTCAGCTATGCCGGGCAGAGCCAGGTCGTCACTGTCAACCGTGGTTCGATTGACGGGCTCGATGTCGGCTCGGTCTTGCAGCTCTATCATTTCGGGAAGACGGTGGCCGATCCGGAAAGCCGGGGTTTCCTCGGATTCGGCCGCAAGAAAATGCAGCTTCCCGATGAGCAGTATGGCAGCCTGTTCATCTTCCGAGTGTTCGGCCGCGTGTCCTACGGCCTGATCATGCAAGTGACGGCGCCGGTGGAAGTCGGCGACGTGGCGAAATCACCGGAGTAATGTAACCGTGCAGGACACGGCCCCCATCCCCGCCAGCAGCGCAGTAAGGCGCATCGACGACATCATCGACTGGCTGCGCCTGGAAAGCGCAAGCGGGGTCGGGCCGCGTACCGCGCAGGCGCTGCTTGCCGCCTTCGGCTCGCCGCGCGCCATCTTCGAGGCCGGCTACGCGGCGCTCGCCGCACAGGTCAAGCCGGCAGTCGCGCGCAGCCTGTGCGCACCGCCGTCCAGCGCCGTCCTGGCACTGGCCGAGGCCACGCTGGCCTGGGCCGAACACCCGGCCCACCACCTGCTGGCGCTGGGCGACCCCGCCTACCCGGACGCGCTGGCCAATATTCCCGATCCGCCGCTGCTGCTCTATATAAAAGGGCGCATCGGCTTGCTGGCGCGGCCTGGCCTGGCGATCGTCGGCAGCCGCAACGCCACCATGCAGGGCAAGGCCAACGCCGCTGGCTTTGCCGCCGCGCTGTCGCTGGGCGGCGTGTGCGTGGTGTCGGGCCTGGCGCTCGGGATCGACGCGGCCGCGCATGAAGGCGCGCTGCGCGGCCCGGGTTCCACGATCGCCGTGGTCGGCACCGGCGCCGACCTGTCCTATCCGGCGCGCAACCGGGCGCTGTCCGAGCGCATCGCCGCCGAGGGCGCCATCGTCAGCGAATACCCGCTCGGCACGCCTCCCAACGCCGGCAATTTCCCGCGCCGCAACCGGATCATCAGCGGCCTCGCGAGCGGCGTGCTGGTGGTCGAGGCGGCGGCGCAATCGGGTTCCCTGATCACCGCGCGCGTTGCCTGCGAACAGGGCAGGGAAGTGTTCGCCTTGCCCGGGTCGATCCACGCGCCGCTGGCCAAGGGTTGCCACAAGCTCATCCGCGACGGTGCGCGCCTGGTCGAGACCGTGGACGAGATCCTGGAAGCGCTGCGCGTCTCGCCGCTGGCCGCCATGCCGGCGGCCCCGCGGGTGGCTGTCCCGACCGAAACCGAATGCACGCAACTGCTCGCGCAGCTCGGGCACGACCCGCTCGAGGTCGACGCCTTGCTCGCACAAACGGGGCTGGGCATTGGCCAGCTGAGCATGGGGCTGCTGGCGCTGGAGCTGGCCGGCATGGTCGAGCGCCTGCCGGGTGGAAAGGTGCAACGCGTGGTTCATTAGGCGGGCACGGCCGTGCCTGCGCGGACACGGCATGCAACCCGGGTGGCTGTTAAAAAAAGCATGTCACAGCGCTGCTTGGTGATCAGCCTATACGAACCGACAAGGCCGAAAAACGACGAAATTCCTTCGTCGGATGCCCACGCACGCAGCAAGCTTGTACCAGTGCGAGCTTAGCTGCTACAGTAGCGCCACTATGTTCGACATCCTGGTCTACCTCTACGAGACGTACTATCGTCCCGAAGCCTGCCCCGAGCCGGCAGCCCTGGCTCGCAAGCTCTCCGCCGTCGGCTTCGACGACTTCGAGATCTGCGAGGCGATCGACTGGCTTACCGGTCTCACCGAAATGGCCGGCGAGGAGCTGGCCGACGTGACCGCTTCCACCGGCACCCGTTATTACGTGGACGAGGAATACAACGAGCTCGGCAGCGCTGCGATCGGGTTCATCCAGTTCCTCGAGAGTGCCAAGCTGCTCACGCCGGTCCAGCGCGAAATCGTCATCGAGCGCGCGCTCGCGGTCGACGAGTCGCCGGTCACCCTCAGCAAACTCAAGATCATTATCCTGATGCTGATGTGGAGCCAGAACAAGGAGCCGGACGCGCTGATCTTCGACGACCTGTTCGGGTCCGACGACGAACAGATCCCGCGTTGCCTGCACTAAAACTGCTTCCCGCAATCGACCAAAAAACCTGCCGCATGCGGCAGGTTTTGTTTTATGGATGCATCACGGCATGCCGCCGTGATGCATCACTGAGACAGACTGTTTCAGTTTTCCATCAGGACCGGTTCCGGCCTGAAGGCGCAAGCGCGGATTCTTTCGATCCGGCATGCTGGTCCTGCTCGAGTCCGCCATGGCCGGATTGCTGCGACATGCCGAGGCGGTCCTGTTCGGCACGCGCCTGCATCCGCTGGGCCTGCTGGCGTGCGCTGCGCGTCCCCGTCTGCGTGCCCGGTCCCGCGCGCGAACCGGCATCGCTCCCGCCCTGGCGCGCCAGCATCGCCCCGGCCTGCCTGTTGCCGGGGCCGGAGCCGGGCGCCTTGCCCTGCTGGCTGCCCGGCGCCACCGGCACCATTTTCTCCCGCGATACGCTGCGGCCGTGGTCGTTCACCATGCCTTTGTGTTTCTGGTTCATGTCATTGCTCCCGTAACAGCACGCAAAAGCGTGCCAACACAGCGATCATGCGCGAGGCCCGGCCCGGCTTGTATCGGAATGTCGATGAGAGGCACGTAGGAAAGCGCCGACTCCATGCATGAAAGCCATGTCCGCGCCGACTGCGATTGCCGGCAATACGGTAGTGCAGGCCGCGGTGCATCTTTGATGCACTGCACAACAAAGGTGCAGAGGCTACTTGCGAACAGCGCGATAACGCGCTTATCATTGGCCGCTCATTTGGGACAGTTACCACTAAGATATTAAGCATCTTGAATTGCAGCGCGTGAATCGGCATGGCGAGGGCGACCCGTTGCGGCGCTCCGGTGACGCTGGCCACACGAACTTGCAATTTCAGAACATTGCCAGACAACGGTCCGGCCACGAAGCCTGTATGATGCGCAGGCCTTACATCTAATATAAGTACGACGAGAATTCTATGACCAAAACCCTCATCATCGCCGAGAAGCCCTCCGTCGCGAATGACATCGCCAAGACGCTGGGCGGCTTCACCAAGCACGATGAGTATTTCGAGAACGACGAATATGTCCTGTCGTCCGCCGTCGGCCACCTGCTGGAAATCGCGGTGCCGGAGGAATACGACGTCAAGCGCGGCAAATGGAGCTTCACCCACCTGCCGATGATCCCGCCTTACTTCGCGCTGAACCCGATCGCCAAGACCGAGTCGCGCCTCAAGGTGCTGAACAAGCTGATCAAGCGCAAGGACGTCACCACCCTGATCAACGCATGTGACGCGGGCCGCGAAGGTGAACTGATCTTCCGCCTGATCGCCCAGAATGCGAAGGCGAAGCAGCCGGTCAAGCGCCTGTGGCTGCAGTCGATGACGCCGAACGCGATCCGCGAGGGTTTCAAGCAACTGCGCAGCGACGAAGAGATGCTGCCGCTGGCCGATGCCGCGCGTTGCCGCTCGGAAGCGGACTGGCTGATCGGCATCAACGGCACCCGCGCCATGACCGCCTTCAATTCGAAAGAGGGCGGCTTTTACCTGACGACGGTCGGCCGGGTGCAGACGCCGACGCTGTCGATCGTGGTCGAGCGCGAAGAAAAAATCAAGAAATTCGTGCCGCGCGATTACTGGGAAGTGCGCGCCGAGTTCGTCTGCGCCGCCGGCGTCTACGAAGGCCGCTGGCTCGACCAGAACTTCAAGAAGGACGAGAACGATCCCGAGAAGCGCGCCGAGCGCCTGTGGAGCAAGACGGCCGCCGACTCGATCGCCGCCGCCTGCCGCGGCAAGCAGGGCGTCGTTACCGAAGAATCGAAGCCGACCACCTCGATGGCGCCGGCCCTGTTCGACCTGACGTCCCTGCAGCGCGAGGCCAACGGCCGTTTCGGCTTCTCGGCCAAGAACACGCTCGGCCTGGCCCAGGCGCTGTACGAAAAGCACAAGGTGCTGACCTACCCGCGTACCGATTCGCGCCACCTGCCTGAAGATTATATTGCCACCGTCAAGTCGACGATGGAGTCGCTGGCCGAGAACAACAACTACCACCAGTTCGCGAAACAGGTCACCAAGAATGGCTGGGTCAAGCCGAACAAGCGCATTTTCGACAACGCCAAGATCTCGGACCACTTCGCGATCATCCCGACCGGCGTCGCCCCCAAGAACCTGAGCGAGCCCGAGCAGAAGCTTTATGATTTAGTGACGCGCCGCTTCATGGCCGTCTTCTTCCCGCCGGCCGAGTTCCTCGTCACGACCCGCTTCACCGAAGTGTCGGGCCACCAGTTCAAGACCGAGGGCAAGGTCATGACCAACCCGGGCTGGCTGGCCGTCTACGGCAAGGACACCACCGGCGATGACAAGGATGGCGCGACCCTGGTCCCGGTGGCCAAGGGCGAGAAGGTCTTGACGGATAAAATCACGGCCAACGGCCTGGTCACCAAGCCGCCTGCGCGCTATACCGAAGCGACGCTGCTCTCGGCAATGGAAGGCGCGGGCAAGCTGGTCGATTCCGACGAACTGCGCGACGCCATGGCCGGCAAGGGCCTGGGCACGCCGGCCACGCGCGCGGCCATCATCGAGGGCTTGCTGACCGAGAAATACCTGATCCGCGAAGGACGCGAGCTGATCCCGACGGCCAAGGCATCGCAGCTGATGACCTTGTTGCGCGGCCTCGGCGTGAACGAGCTGACCGCGCCGGAACTGACCGGCGAGTGGGAATACAAGCTGTCGCAGATGGAGAAGGGCAAGATTTCGCGTGAAGAATTCATGCGCGAGATCGCGCAGATGACGCAAATCATCGTCAAGCGCGCCAAGGAATACAACAACGACACCATTCCCGGCGAGTACGCGACCCTGAAGGCGCCGTGCCCGAACTGCGCCGGCGTGGTCAAGGAAAACTACCGCCGCTTCGCCTGCACCAAGTGCGACTTCTCGATGAGCAAGACGCCGGGCAGCCGCCAGTTCGAGATCGCCGAGGTCGAAGAGCTGCTGGAAAAGCGCACCATCGGTCCGCTGCAGGGCTTCCGCTCGAAGATGGGGCGTCCGTTCGCGGCCATCCTGCGCATCGTGCGTGACGAAGACATCAACAACTTCAAGCTCGAGTTCGACTTCGGCCAGGACCAGGAAGGGGGCGAGGACGGCGAGGGCGTCGACTTCACCGGCCAGACTCCGCTCGGCCCTTGCCCGAAGTGCGCCAGCGGCGTCTACGAGATGGGCCTGGCCTATGTCTGCGAGAAGAGCGTGGCCAAGCCGAAGACCTGCGATTTCCGCAGCGGCCGCATCATCCTGCAGCAGGAGATCCTGCCCGAGCAGATGGCGAAGCTGCTCAACGACGGCAAGACCGACCTGTTGCCCGGCTTCGTGTCGCAGCGCACGCGGCGTCCATTCAAGGCCTTCCTGACGCGCGCGAAAGACGGCAAGATCAGCTTCGAGTTCGAGGAGCGCAAGGCCAAGCCGGGCGCCAAGCCGAAGGCGGCGGCGGGCGACGACGCCGAGGGCGGCGATGGCGTCGCGGTGGCGGCCGCGGTGACGAAAAAGCCGGCAGCGAAGGCGGCGGCCAAGACGGCTGCAAAGAAACCGGCTGCAAAAAAGGCGCCCGCCAAGAAGAAGTAAGGCGCTGCCTGACGGCGAAAAAAAACCGCAGCTCGAGGGCTGCGGTTTTTTTTCGTTCCTGGTCCTGCGTGTATTCTGTTTATATCCTTACCCGCCACGGGTAGGCGCAGGCGGGGCAAGCCGCCGCGTCGAACGCGGCGCGGATTACTCCTGCCAGTCCTGCAGCGCGCGGATCGCGGCCTCGCCGTTGCGGATCGCCTTGACACGGCGAATGACCTCTTCGCGCCAGGCCTCGTCGGCGTCCTGGCCATCCGAGCCATCCACATCCTTCAGCAGCATGCGCAGCACTTCGTGCTTTTCTTCAGCATTGAGGAGCTGAATTTTCTCGCAGACTTCGTCAAGCATGGTCGACATCACGGCCTCCTTATAGTTGTGTCTTGATCATATCGTGAGTTCTAACGGTTGTCGACAAATACCATATTGTCGGCCGGTTTCTTGTCGATCAGCTTGTTGTCCGGGTCGATCCCGGCGCGCGCCGGGCGCCCATCGACCACGAACGTCAGGGTCAGTTTCGCGTCGCGCACGAGGTGGCGCTCGCGCAGCAGCGGTTTGCCGTCGCCGTCGTCGACACCGAACTCGATGGTGTCGGCCAGCGGCATCGCCTGTTCCAGCGGGCCGCCGGCGCGCAGCTTGGCGGCGCTGGCGCGCAGCGTCACCTCGTACTTGCCGTCGGCGCGCAAGCGTGCTGCGGCGTAGTCGGCGCGGTTCTCGTAGAACACGATGGCGTCGAACAGGTCGTCGATCAGGTAAGCCTTGCCGGCCGGCGCGACGGCGCGCAGGGCGGCGGCCAGCTCGGGCATGCCGCGCGCCTGTCCCTGCAAGGCGTCGCGCAAGATGCCGCGCAGGGCGCCGTTCACCCGCTCCTCGCCCAGCACGTCCTGCAGCAGGTAGAGCGCCATGCCGCCCTTGCGCTGGCTCAGCCAGGGCTCGTCGGCGGCGTGCGCCTGCGCCAGCGGCAGCTCGCGCCGGTTCGCCAGCGCGCGCCCCATCAGGTAGGCGTGCAGGTCGTGGCGCAGGTAGCGCCGCATCGGGGCCGGCCCCAGTACGCGCCGCACCGCCATCAGCGCCGTGTATTCGGCCAGGCTGTCGGCCAGCACGCCGGGGGGCAGCTGCTGGCCCCACCACTGGCGCGCCGTGGTCCATGCCCCCATGTAGAGCGGATAGTCGATCTCGCGCCGCGAAGCGGCATCGAAGCGCGCGATGAAGGCGCCGTCCTCGGGCAGCGCCAGCATGCCGGGGAAGGCGCGCGCTTCTCCGCTCGAGCGCGGCGTCTCGACCAGGCGTAGGTCGTGCAGGCCGTAGGGACCAAACGCGCGCGTGCCGTAGTCGAGCACGGCGCCGGCGCCGCGCAGCAGGCGCTCGACGTTGCGCTCGTGCTGCGGCGCGAAATAGGCGTCGATCGCGACGTCCTGCCAGCGCTCGTGGCGCACCGCATAGCGGCTCGAGGCGATCGCATAGTCGGCCAGGATCGGCGCCTCGGCCCGATACTGGAAGTGGCGCCGCTCGCGCGCGATCCATTCGCGTTCGAGCGCGCCCGGGGCGACGGCGATCTGGTCGACCGCCGTGCTGATCAGGGCGGAAAAGGCGATCCGCTCGGGCTGGGCCGGCGCTGCCGGCTGCACCTGGGGCCCGAGGCCGTGGCGGCGGCGGTCGCGCCCGTCGCGCAGCTCGGCCGCGTGCTGGTAGCCGATGCGCGGCAGCGCCTCCTGGGTCAGCCAGGTCGCGTTGGCGCCGACCGCGGTATCGGTGCCGATGCCGAGCAGTCCGCCCGGCGCCTGGCTCAGTTCGAAGTCGAGCGCCATGCGCGCGCCCGGCGCCAGCGGGGCGGCCAGGCGGTAGCGGAAGAAGCCGCGTTCGCGGTCGGCGGTGACCAGTTGCGCCGGCACCGAGGGACGCGCCACGAGGTCGGCGCCCGGCGCCTGGTACAGGATCAGGTCGCGCAGCGGCGTGCCCGAGCGGTTCTCGAGTTCGTAGCGTCCGGCGACGGCCAGCGTGCGCGTGCGCGGATGGATGTCGATCCGCAGCGCCACCGCCGCCAGACTCGGCTGGGGCAGGCTCGCATACGGACGGTAGCGCTGCTCGTAGCCGGCGCGCGCCGCTTCCATGGCACGCGTGGTGCGATAGTTGCCCGCCACGTCGAGCTCGTACCAGAGCAGCGCGCCGCTGCCGCCGAACAGCAGCAGGCCGGCGCCGAAGGCGGCCAGGGTCGGCAGCGTCAATTGCTGGCGCGCCATGCGCAGGCGGCTGCGCAGCTCGGCGTTCACGCCGCGCGGCCACAGCACCACGCACAGCACCAGCAGCAGCAGGGCCGCGCCGGCCCAGTAGAGTTGCACGACGCGCTCGCGCAGCAGGGCGTGGCCGAAGCCGTTCATGCTCGAATAGTCGAGCGGCAGGAACACGCCCAGCAGCGGATGGTCGAAGCCGCGGCCCTGGGCCCCGACGATGAGGACCTGGGTCGCCGCCAGCACCGCGTAGCCGAGGTATTTGCGGCTGCACAGCGCCTGCACGGTGACCGCGAGCACGGCCTGCAGCGCATATTGCGGCAGCAGGACCGTAAACAGATACTGCAGGTAGAGGCCGGGTTCGAGCGCGAACCAGCCGCGCAGCACCTGGGCCAGTATCGCGCACAGCATCGCCAGCAACAGCAGCAAGGCCTGCATCGCGACCAGGGCCAGGGTTTTCGACAGCGGCGCCAGCCAGCCCGGCACCGGCAGCACGTCGAACAGCTGGGCGATGCGCGCATCGCGCTCGCGCCACACCAGCTGGGCGGCGTAGAAGGCGGTCACCAGCGGGATGAAGATGCCGCACACGTCGCGGATCAGTTCGAGCATCTGGAAGGTCACCGGGTAGGTGCTGGCGCCGTGCAGCATGCCGGTATGGAAGCTGCCGTTGAGCACCAGCGCCATGCCCACCAGCGCGATCAGCGCGAAGGGAAGCGTGGCGACCGTCTGGCGCAGGTGCAGCGCGCTTTCGCGCACCAGCAACAAGCCGAGGCTGCGGCGCGCGAAGTCCGGGCGCTCGCGCGTGTTGACGGCCGCCTGCGACAGGCTGGGCGCGGCCTCGCCCTCGCCGTGCGGGTCGCGCCCGCGCGTCTCCAGGATGCCGACCAGCTGCAGGCGCCAGTAGCCGAGCAGCAGCACCGCCAGGCCGAAGCCGCCCCACAGCAGGCGGTTCGCCAGGTACACGCCGTCTGGCAGCACGGGCCGCGCATTGCGCTCGGCGACCGTCCAGTATTCGGTGAAGTTGATCAGCGCCGTCGTGCCGAAGGGATCGATCAGCGCGGCCAGCAGCTTGTAGTCGAAGTCGCGCGCCAGCGAGGGCGCCACCGTGTAGCCGATGGTGAGCACGATGCTCGCCACGTAGACCGGCAGCATGCGCCGCGACAGCGCCGCCAGCACGAAGAAGATCGCGCCGAAGATGAAGACGTTGGGCAGCAGCGTGAACAGCCAGGGCAGCAGGTAGTTGGCGAGGCGGTTGCCGCCCAGGCGGTCGGGATCGATGCCGGGCACGAAGGTGCCGAGCCATTCGCCGATCGGGATGCCGGCGAAGACCAGGGCCAGCACGGCGAAGGCGCCGAGGAAGCGCCCGAACACGTAGGCGCTCTTCGGGATCGGCGCGCTGAAGAAGAAGTGGTGCGTGCCGTGCTCGAAGTCCTGCTGCACGGCGCGGCCCATGATGGCGGCCACCACGATCACGGCCGCGCAGCCGAGGAAGGCGGTCGACAGCGCCAGCTGGCGCGGCCCGTTGATCATCACGCGGGCGCCGAAGGCCACCACGGTTTCCTTGAAGACGCCGCCGGCGGCGGCCGTCCACAGCATCGCCAGCGCGATGAAGGCGGCCAGGTAGACCCAGGTCGCCACTGCGCGCGCGCGCTGGCGCACCTCGAACGCGGCGATCGTGAAAAACGCGCCCATCGCCTAGCAGTTCCCGGCCTGGAAGCGGTGGTGCCCGGCGATGGTGGCGAAGTACACGTCTTCCAGGCTGGCCTGGGTCTCCTCGAAGCCCATGCCCGGGTCGCCCTCGGCATACACATGGATCAGGGTGCGGCCGGCGCGCAGGCGGGTCGAGATCACCGCATGCTGCTTCTGGAACAGCGGCAGCTCGGCCTTGTCGACGAAGCGCGCCCAGATGCATTCCTCGATGTCGTCGATCAGGCGCGCCGGTTCGCCGCACAGCAGCACATGGCCCTTGTTGATGATCGCCATGTTGGCGCACAGGTCGGCCACGTCCGACACGATATGGGTCGACAGCAGCACCGTCTTGTCGGCGCCGATGTCGGCCAGCAGGTTATGGAAGCGCACCCGTTCCTGCGGGTCCAGGCCGGCGGTCGGCTCGTCGACGATGATCAGTTGCGGATCGCCGATCAGGGCCTGGGCCACCCCGAAGCGCTGGCGCATGCCGCCGGAGAAGGTGCCCAGCTTCTGGTGGCGCACCTCGAACAGGTTCGTCTGCTGCAGCAGGCCGTCGACGACTTCGCGCCGGCGCCCCTTGCTGGCGATGCCCTTGAGCTGGGCGAAATGGTCGAGCAGTTCCCAGGCGGAGACGCGCGGGTAGACCCCGAAGTCCTGGGGCAGGTAGCCGAGCATGCGGCGCACCTCGTCCTTTTCGTCGAGCACGTCGATGTCGTCGAGGAACACCGAGCCGCTGTCGCATTCCTGCAGCGTGGCGAGGATGCGCATCAGGGTCGACTTGCCGGCGCCGTTCGGCCCCAGCAGGCCGAACATCCCGGGCGGGATGTTCAGCGTGACCTTGTCCAGTGCCACCACGCCATTGGCGTAGGTCTTGGACAGATTGCGGATGCGTAATTCCATTCTGGCTCCATGTAAACTTGGCATGGTTCATTTCCGCCAAGCCTTTTTGACGCTTGCATTGTATGCGCTAACGGTTGACTCCGGCGGGCCCGTGCGACGCACGGCGCATTGCGCCGTCCAGAGTGCGCGAAAGCAGGGATAGGGCGCGCAGAGGGAAAAAACGGCAGTGGCCGCAGGCTGCCGCGCGGCGGGCCGGCAGTCCGGCGCATATAATGTCGTTTTTCCATGCATAACTGGAATCCTATGTTTGCGAACCGTTTTATCAGTCCCCTCGACGACCTGATCGTCGGCTTCGACAAGGCCCTGCGCGTGGTCGGCGGCGTGGCGGCGGCGTCGCGCCCGAACCCGGCGGCGCATGCCCTCGACTGCGAACTCGACGAGCGCGAGCAGCGCCATAGCGCCGGCCTGATGCGCGTGAACCACGTCGGCGAAGTGTGCGCCCAGGCGCTCTACGACTCGCAGGCGCGCCATGCGCAAGGACCGGGCATGCGCGCCCAGTTCGAGCAGGCCGGCCGCGAGGAAGAAGACCACCTGGCCTGGACCGCGCAGCGCCTGTCCGAGCTGGGCTCGCAGCCGAGCGTGCTCAATCCGCTGTGGTATGCCGGCGCCTATGCGATGGGAACGGTGGCCGCCAAGCTCGGCGACGCGCGCAGCCTCGGCTTCGTGGTCGAAACCGAGCGCCAGGTCGAAGCCCACCTGAACAGCCACCTCGATTCGCTGCCGCTCAAGGACGCCAAGTCGCGCGCCATCGTCGAGCAGATGCGCCAGGACGAAGTCGAGCACGGCGCGGCGGCCCAGGCGCTGGGCGCCGCCGAGATGCCGGTGCCGGTCAAGCTGGCGATGCGGGCGATGGCGAAGGTGATGACGACGACGGCGTATTATTTGTGACGATGCGGGGTTCGTAGGGTGGGCGGCTCCACCCGATAGCGGGCAAGCACGAGCCGCTTGCGCCGCCCACGCGTTCAACGCACGGGCGCGCAGGCGCGATGTTTCAAGGGCTGGTTGAACGCGTGGGCGGGAGACCCGCCCACCCTACGTCCCTTCGATACCGTCCCGTGGTTTCGGATTACGCGGCTTCGACGATCTCGAACGAATAAGTCATCTCCGCCGTCTTGGCCATCATGATCGAGGCTGAGCAGTACTTCTCGTGCGACAGTTTTACGGCGCGTTCCACCGCCGCCGGCTTCAGGTTGCGGCCGCTGATGACGAAGTGGAAGTTAATCTTCGTGAATACCTTGGGGTCGGTCTCGGCGCGTTCGGCCTGCAGCGTCACGTCGCAGCCGAGCACGTTCTCGCGCCCGCGCTGCAGGATCAGGACGACATCGTAGGCGGTGCAGCCGCCGGTTCCGACGAGCAGCATCTCCATCGGCCGCGGCGCCAGGTTATGGCCGCCGCCTTCGGGCGCGCCGTCCATCGCCACCATGTGGCCCGACCCGGTCTGGGCGCGAAAACTCATGCCCGAGGGGCCGTTCCAGCTGACTTTGACTTCCATTGCGTTTCTCCGGTGTGGTGGGTGGCCGTATTGTAAAACAGCCCACCGCGGCATGCCGGGGTGGGCTGTGTTTCGGCGGGTGAGGGGAATCAGACCGCCAGCACGTAGCGCTCGCTCTTCATGCGCCAGCCGGCAAAGGCCACCACCGCCAGCGTCGGCAGCGCCGCGCTCAGGAAGGTCAACACGAAGGGCAGGGTACCGACCTCCACGCCTTTCGCCATCTCGCGCAGCAGCGTCTGGTTCGACAGCATCGGCACCGCATACATCCACAGCGCCGTTTTCAGCTCCATCATCGAGACCACGACGCCGGGCAGCATCGGCAGGAACAGCACGATGCTGAGCAGGCTTTGCGCTTCCTTGAACGATTTCGCGTTCATCGCCAGCGCGATCTGCAGGGCCGCGGCCAGCAGCGCCAGCGGCAGCGCGACGATGCATACCTTGGCGACGTCGAGCCAGTTCAGGCCCCAGGACATGCCCAGTTCTTCCAGCGGCAGCCAGGACAGCACCACGTGCGAGAGGATCAGTTCGAGCGTCAGGCCGATGATGGCCAGCGCGCCGGCCATCAGCCACTTGCCGGTCACGATTTCCCAGGCCCGCGCCGGCTGCGCCATCAGCACTTCCATCGAGCGGCGCTCGCGCTCGCCGGCGGTGCTGTCGACCGCGGCCGACATGCCGCAGAAGAAGGCCGGGAAGAACAGCATGCTGAGCATGCTGCCGATGACGGCGGCCGAACGCGAGGCGTTGGTGCCGGTGTCGTAGCGCTGCACCTCGATCGGCGCCAGGGTGGCCGGCGACACCCCGTGCGCCAGCAGGCGCGCGCTGGCGACGTTGGCGCCGTAGGCCTCGAGCACGTCCTCGATCTCGCGCCGCTGCGCCCCTTTTTCGGCGGCCGAGTCGTACCATAGCTCGATGCGCGCCGGGCGCATCGCCGCGTAGTTGTCGGTGAATTTCTCGGACAGGCGCAGCACCCCGGCCACCTTGCCTTTCTGGAGCAGGGCTTCGATGGCCGCTTCGTCCATCGGGGCGGTGTCGACCACGGTGATGTTCTTCTGCTTGAGCTGGGCCATCAGCGTGGGCGCCTTGGCGGCGCCGATGACGGCCAGTTCGATGCCTTCGCGCTCGGAACGCGTGTTGCGGTCGATGATCTGCTGCATCAGGAAGCCGAACATGACCGGATACATCAGCGTCACGAACAGCAGCAGCCCGACGTTGCGTTTTTCGCGCAGGGTCTCGCGCATTTCTTTCAGGAAGATGGTCAGGAATGGCGGCTTCATGCGGCAATCCCTTCTTCGCCGACCAGGCTGACGAAAGCATCCTCGAGGTTTTCGATGCCGGTGCGCCGGCACAGTTCGAGCGGCGAGCCCTGGGCCACCGTATGGCCCTTGGCGATGACGATCACGTCGTCGCACAGGTGGGTCACTTCCTGCATCACGTGGGTGGCCATGATCACGCAGCAGCCGTCGGCGCGCAGCGCCGCCAGTGCGCGCCGCAAGGCGCGCGTGCTCATCACGTCCAGGCCGCGGCTCGGTTCGTCCAGCAGCAAATTGCGCGGGCGGTGCAGGAGCGTGCGCGCCAGCGCCACCTTGATGCGCTGGCCCTGCGAGAAGCCCTTGGTGCGGCGCTCGAGGATGTCGTCCATCGCCAGCAGTTCCGATACCTCTCCGATGCGTGCCTTGAGCGCGGCGCCGCCCATGCCGTTCAGTTCACCGAAATAGGTGAGGTATTCGCGCGTCGAGAGGCGCTCGTACAGGCCGAACTGGTCGGTGAGGAAGCCGATGTTGCGGCGTACCGCCAGCGGGTCCCGTTCCGGGTCGACGCCGTCGACGGCAATCGTGCCGTGGTCGCGCTTGAGGAGGGCGACCAGGGTGCGCAGCAGGGTCGTCTTGCCGGCGCCGTTGGGGCCGAGCAGGGCCGTGATCTGGCCGTCGCGCGCGCTGAAACTGACGCCGCCGAGCGCTTTGACCTCGCCAAACTGTTTACGTACATCGTGAACTTCGATCATGGGGAGCTCGATTCAGGGTTGCGGCCCGGCGCTGCCGAGCTGGAAGGTCGGGGGCGGGATCTCGGCCAGGCAGGCGGTATCGAGGGCGGCGCCGGGCTTGTCGAGGAATTCCCGCATCAGGCGCGGCGCGCAGCCGAGCTGCGCGACGCCGTGGCCGACATTGGCCACCACCACATGGCGCGCGTTGCGCATGGCGCGTTTGGCGCTTTCGGCGCGGCGCGGCGCCGTCACCGGGTCGAGCGCGCCCGAGAACAGCAGGGCGGGGGCCTCGATCATGGTCGGCGCCACATACGGCACGGCCGGCACGTTCATGGTCTTGCACATGGCCGGCATGCGCTCGGCCCAGGCGCGCGTGAGCAGGGCGTCCTCTTCCTTCATCAGGCCCGGCGTCATGCGCGGCACGTCCTCGGCGCAGACCACGGCCAGGTGCAGCAGGAAGGCGCTGGTCGATTCGGTGGTGAAGTCGCCGCTGACGTTCTGGCGCGCAATGAACGGCTCCCAGCGGCCCCGGAACGCGCTGTGGATCAGGAAGGGCAGGCGGCGTGCGTCGGCCGGCGAATACAGGATGCTGTGGACGGTGCCGTTGAAGCGCGGCCCGGACATCGTGACCGTGGTCGGCTGGGCGGTGCGCGGGTCGGCGATCGAGAGCTTGATGCCCGCTTCGGCGCGCGCGGCCAGGCTGTCGAATTCGGCGCGCAGGTTCGGATAGGCCTTGCTGCAGCCCGCATCCCTGGCGCACTGCTCGAACAGCTTGTCGAGGGCGGCCTGGCCGTCGCGCCCGGCCGCCGGAATCACCTGCTCGGGAGCGGCGACGCCGTCGAGGATCAGCGCGCGCACGCTCCCCGGAAACGCGCGCGCATAGGCCTGGCCGAGGCGGGTGCCGTACGAGCCGCCGAACAGGTTGACCTTGCCGTAGCCGAGCGCCCGCCGCACCTCCTCGAGGTCGCGCGCGGCGTTCAGCGTGGTATAGGCCGCGAACGGGGCGCGGCTGGCGCGGATGCATTTGTGGATCTCGGCTTCCTGCTCGGCGTCGCTCATCGTCTCGTGCTCGGGCCGGCTTTCGCAGTCGAGCTTGCCCGACAGGCCGGTGCCGCGCTGGTCGATGAAGACGATGTCGCGCGTGGCGCGCACCCGCTTGAAGGCGGTCGAGAGCGCCCGGATCACTTCGCTGCCGGCTTGGCCGGGGCCGCCGGCCAGCACGAACAGCGGGTCGTTTTTCGCGCCCTCGCGGAAGGCCGGCGCGACGGTGACGTGGATCTGGAGGCCGCCCGCCGCCGGTTGCGCGTAATCGAGCGGCACCGGAACGGTGAGGCAGCGCAGTGCCCCTTCGGCGCCGGGCAGGTGGCAGGTGCGGGCGACGGGCTTGGCAGCGGGCGCGGCGGCGGCCGGGCTGCTTGTCGATGCCAGCAGCGCGAGCAGGGCAGGCAAAATGAAACTGGTTTTCACAAAGACTCCTCAGGCAGTTGACTCATGGTAATTTGATAGCGTTTTCACGGTCAACACATAGTTTCAGTATGGAATGGTTCAGCCGAGTCTAGCCGTCTACGCAATAGGTTAATTGTTCTATGTCATCGCAGGGGCCGGATGCGGGAGTCGCAGGAGGCGCGGATGCGACAGCCGCCGGGCGGGCAGCTTGACCGCTCACGGCTGGGTGAGGTATGATCGTCGGCTTTCCATTTGCTCTGGAAAAGATAATAAGGAAGAGTCCGCAGCAACAATTGCGGAACCGCCATTTGAGCAATTTACCTATTTAGGAAGTCAACATGAAAACTTTTTCCGCTAAGGGCCATGAAGTCCAGCGCGACTGGTTCGTGATTGACGCGACGGACTTGGTCCTCGGACGTGTTGCCAGCGAAGTGGCACTCCGACTGCGCGGCAAACACAAGCCAGAATTCACTCCTCACGTCGATACCGGTGACTACATCGTCGTCGTCAACGCAGGCAAGCTGCGTGTGACCGGCACGAAGGCCACCAACAAGACCTACTACCGTCACTCGGGCTACCCGGGCGGTATCTACGAAACCAACTTCCTGAAAATGCAACAGCGTTTCCCGGGCCGCGCGCTCGAGAAGGCTGTCAAAGGCATGCTGCCGAAGGGCCCGCTGGGCTATGCAATGATCAAGAAGCTGAAAGTGTACGCGGAAGGTTCGCACCCGCACGCAGCACAGCAACCACAAGCACTGACCCTCTAAGGAACTGACATGATCGGTAACTACAACTACGGCACCGGCCGTCGCAAGAGTGCAGTCGCTCGCGTGTTCATCAAAGCCGGCACCGGCCTGATCGTCGTGAACGGCAAGCCTGCGAACGAATACTTCTCGCGCGAAACCGGCCTGATGGTCATCCGTCAGCCGCTGGAACTGACCGGCAACGTCGAGCGTTTCGACATCAAAGTCAACGTCCATGGCGGCGGTGAGTCGGGCCAGGCTGGCGCCGTTCGTCACGGCATCACCCGCGCTCTGATCGACTACGACGCAGGCCTCAAGGGCGACCTGGCACGTGCCGGTTTCGTCACCCGTGACGCCCGTGAAGTCGAGCGTAAGAAAGTCGGCCTGCGTAAAGCACGTCGCGCCAAGCAGTTCTCGAAGCGTTAATCGCTTGCAGCCTTCGGGCTGCGATTGCTGGACAGAAAGCCGCCTTCGGGCGGCTTTTTTATTTCTGCCGGGATGTGTTGACGTCCGGTAGCGTACGGCGCGGCTGTGCCTGCCACGGTAAGCTACTTGCTGGCTTGCAGCGCCTGCACCTGCCGCGTGCTGCAGACCATGCAATATTTGCAATATCGGCATCCGATGCAAATTATCTTTGCAACGGGGATGCGGGTGCCTTGCGCCTTGGTTATTTGCAGGACTGTTAAAATTGCAGCCTTGGCCCCATGGGCATCATTTTTTTTGATGAAGGAATAGACATGATCAAAGTTGGCATCGTTGGCGGAACCGGTTACACGGGCGTGGAACTGCTGCGGCTGTTGGCCGTCCACCCCGGCGTGGAGCTGACCGCGATCACTTCGCGCAAGGAAGACGGCCTGCCGGTGGCCGACATGTTCCCCTCGCTGCGCGGGCGCGTGAACCTGGCATTCTCGGCCCCGGACAAGGCCGACCTGACGCAGTGCGACGTGGTGTTCTTTGCCACCCCGCACGGGGTGGCGATGGCGCAGGCCCCGGCGCTGCTGGCGGCCGGCGTCAAAGTCATCGACCTGGCGGCGGATTTCCGCCTGAAGGACCGCGCCAGCTTCGAGAAGTGGTACAAGATCGAGCACACCGCGCCCGAGCTGATCGAGGAAGCCGTGTATGGCCTGCCCGAACTGAACCGTGAAGACATCAAGCAGGCGCGCCTGATCGCCAACCCGGGCTGCTACCCGACGACGATGCAGCTGGGCTTCGTGCCGCTGTTGAAAGCGGGGCTGATCGACGCCGGCAACCTGATCGCCGATGCGAAATCGGGCGTGTCGGGCGCCGGACGCAAGGCCGAGATCGGCACCTTGTTCTCGGAGGCGAGCGACAATTTCAAGGCCTACGGCGTGGCCGGTCACCGCCACACCCCGGAAACCTCGGCCCAGCTGCAGCGCTTCACCGACCAGAAAGTGGGCCTGATCTTCACCCCGCACCTGGTGCCGATGATCCGCGGCATGCATTCGACCCTGTACGCGCGCCTGACCAAGGAGGTCGACGACGCCGCCCTGCAGGCGCTGTTCGAGGCCGAGTACAAGGATTCGCCGTTCGTGGACGTGATGCCCTTCGGCTCGCACCCGGAAACGCGCTCGACGCGCGGCTCGAACATGCTGCGCCTGGCGCTGCACCGTCCGGACGGCGGCAACACGGTCGTCATCCTGGTGGTGCAGGACAACCTGGTCAAGGGCGCATCGGGCCAAGCCGTGCAGTGCATGAACCTGATGTTCGGTTTCGAGGAAACGACCGGGCTCGAGCAGATCGCACTGCTGCCGTAAATAAAGACGGCCGGGCCTGCCCGGCCGTTGTTTTTAAAATAGTGCTTGACCCTGACACCAGTGTCAGGCCCGAGCATACGGGTTCCGCACCAGCGCGTGCACCAATCAGGAACCCGAATGAAACCGCTTGCCCTCCTGCGCGGCCTAGGCGCCGCCTTCCTTGTCTCTTCCCTTGTTCTGCCGGCGTCGGCGCAAACCGCACCGAATCGGCTCGGCGCCACCCCTGCCTGCGGCAATGCAGCGCCCGACGAGGACAGCCGCAGTCCCGAGTCGCTGGTGCTTGCCCTGTACCAGATCGTGTCGGGACCGGCCGGCGCGCCCAAGGACTGGGCGCGCATGGCCCGCCTGTTCGCGCCCGGCGCCCTGGTGACGCCGACACTGCACGGCAGCGGCTTCCTGGCCGCGCCGCAGCGGCCCGACCAGTTTGCCGAGCTGAACGACCGGGTATTCGGCCAGCGCGCCTTCTACGAGCGCGAGCTGGCGCAAAGGATCGAACGCTATGGCCACATCGCTCATGTCTGGAGCAGTTTCGATACGCGCGATGGGCTCGATATGGCGCCACGTGCGCGCGGCGTGAACAGTTTCCAGCTGATGGACGACGGCAAGCGCTGGTGCATCCTGTCGGCCACCTGGGATATCGAAACGCCGGACCACCCGCTGCCGCCGCAGTTCGAGGGCGCCAGCGGGCGCTGATCAGTCTGGACCTGGGCCGCCCTGGCGGCGCTGTTCATGCAGGAAAGCCAGGCGCTCGGCGGCACGCTTGCGCAGTTGCTGCAGTTCGGCGATGCGTTCGTCGAGTTCGCCCAGCTTGCTGTCGTACATCGCCATCACGTCGGCGCACAGCGCGCGCATGTCCTGCGGGGCCGGGGAGAGCATGGACGCGACCGGGCGGATCTGCTCGAGGGTAAAACCGTTGCGCAACAGGATGCGGATGCGTTGCACATACTCGACGGTGGCCGGGTCGAACACGCGGTAGCCGTTGTCGCGGCGTGCCGACACCAGCAAGCCGCACTGTTCGTAGTGGCGCAGCGAGCGCACGCTGGCGCCGGTCTGTTGGGCAAGTTCGCCGATTGTGAGCATGCTTGCTGGTCGCGGTGGTCGCCGCGGAGAGTGTTGGTTTAGTCCAATATTATAACGGTGCCTGTCTTGCCAGTAAAGCAAGATCGGCAGCTCGGCTTGCTTGCCCGATTCGAGCTAGATCAACGTGGCAACTGTTGAGAGCGGTAAATTGGCCGATGCACTGATTGGTTTCTGCGTCGCCATATTCTCTATCTCACAGGGGTGCCACCATGTTCGGTCGCAACGCAAAAAGCGAAATTGATAGCCTGATCGGCATCTCCGCCCGCATCGAGGGCGACCTGTGTTTCAGCGGCGGATTGCGCATCGATGGCGAGGTCCACGGCAACGTGATCGCCAGCGAGGGCGTGGACAGCGTCCTGATCGTATCCGAGCATGCGCGCATCGAAGGAGAGGTGCGCTGCGCCAACCTGGTGGTGAACGGTTTCATCGCCGGCTCGGTGCATTCGACGGAACTGCTTGAATTACAGCCGAAAGGCCGCATACATGGGGATGTCCATTACAAACTGCTGGAGATGCACGGCGGCGCATTGGTGACCGGCAAGCTCACGCACCAGCCGGCGGGCGAGCCGGTGTTCCACCTGGCAGTGGCGGAAGCGTCGGGAGCATGAGCGTCAGCGTGACCACCGCGAACCGTCTATAATGGAATAAATTTGAATCCAATCAGGAGTTTATCCATGACTGCAGTGGCCGAAGTAGTTGACTTTGACACCATCCCGACCCCCATCGTCTTCACCGACAGCGCTGCCGAAAAAGTGGCACAACTGATCGAGGAAGAGGGCAATCCCGACCTGAAACTGCGCGTGTTCGTGCAGGGCGGCGGCTGCTCGGGCTTCCAGTACGGCTTCACCTTCGACGAAATCGTGAACGACGACGACACCACCATGGAGAAGAACGGCGTGCAGCTGCTGATCGACTCGATGAGCTACCAGTACCTGGTCGGCGCCGAAATCGACTACAAGGACGACCTCGAAGGCGCCCAGTTCGTCATCAAGAACCCGAACGCAACCAGCACCTGCGGCTGCGGTTCCTCGTTCTCGGCGTAAAACCGACGCACAGCCCGGCCTGCCGGGCGTGAATACAACAAATCCGGGCAATGCCCGGATTTGTTTTTGGTGCCACCGTGAGCGGTGGGCCGCGATGCACGATGTCGTTGTCAGGCCGGATACAGCGCCCCCAGGATTCGCGGCCCCCTGGCCCCGGTCACCGCAGGCATGTTGCCCGGCTCGCGCATCGTAAACCGATAGCCCAGCCAGGCAAAGGCCAGCGCCTCGACCCGGTTCGGGGCAATGCCGAGGGCCGCCGTCGAGTCGACCGGCACATTGCCGCCCAGCGCCGCTGCGAGGCTGCGCAGCAGGGCGCCGTTGTAGGCGCCGCCGCCGCATACGTACACGGCATCCACCGCCACGCCCTCGTCCAGGATCGAGCGCGCGATCGTTTGCGCCGTCAGTTCGACCAGCGTGGCCTGGACGTCGTTCGGCGCCAGGCCGGGATAGCCGGCCAGGCGCGCATCGAGCCAGTCCATGTGGAACAGGTCGCGGCCGGTGCTCTTCGGTGCCGGCTGGTGGAAATACGGCTCGTCCAGCAGCGCGGCAAGCAATTCGGGGACCGCGCTGCCGCTGGCGCCCCAGGCGCCGCCGTCGTCGTATTCCTGGTCCCGGTGGCGTTGAATCCAGCCGTCGAGCAGCACGTTGCCCGGGCCAGTGTCGTAGCCGGTCACGCGGCCGTCGCCGTGCAGCATGCTGATGTTGCCGATGCCGCCGATATTGACCACCACGCGCGTCGTGCCCGGCTTGCCGAAGACTGCCGCGTGGAAGGCCGGCACCAGCGGCGCGCCCTGGCCGCCGGCGGCAATGTCGCGGCTGCGGAAATCGGCGATGACGTCGATCCCGGCGAGTTCCGCCAGCAAGGCCGGATTATTCGTCTGGCGCGTAAAACCGAGTTCCGGGCGGTGGCGGATGGTCTGTCCATGCACCGCGACCGCGGCGACCGGACCGGCCGCGTGCTCGACCAGGGCGGCAACGCAGGCAGCGTAGCTGTGCGCCAGGCCGTTGGCGGCAATCGCCTCGCGCTCGATCTCGTTGCCGCCGTTCGCCTGCAATGCCATCAGCTCGGCGCGCAAGGCAGCGGGGAAGGGAACGAAGGCGGCCTCGATGGTCCGGATGGCGCCGTTGCCGAAGTCGGCCAGCACGCCATCCACGCCGTCGAGGCTGGTACCGGACATCAGGCCGATGTAGAGGGAAGAGGAAGAGGAAGTCATGCGCGCATCTTAATGCATGGCAAGGCGTGCTGGAAGGGCGGGCCGGCCGGGCAGCCAGGACACCAAACAAAAACGCCTTCCGCGCAACGAAGCGGGGAAGGCGTCGGGAGGTGGTGCGAATGGCTTAGCGGGCGGCCATTGCGTTGCCACCTGGGGTCAGCAGCGAGAAGCGGTGCTTCATGTCGGCGGCGGCCATGCGGAAGCGGGCCATTTCGCCGGCATCCAGCGGAGCGGCCATCAGGTTTTTCAGCTTGGCCGGATCGCGGGCGACACCGGCGACGCGGAATTCGTAGTGCAGGTGGGCGCCGGTCGACCAGCCGGTCGAGCCGACGTAGCCGATCACCTGGCCCTGGCTGACCTTGGCGCCCTTGCGCAGGCCGCTGCCGATGCGGCTCATGTGGGCGTAGGCGGTGCTGTAGTTCGACCAGTGCTTGATGACGACCATGTTGCCGTAGCCGCCGGAATTGCCGGCGAAGTCGATGGTGCCGTCGCCCGCGGCGCGGATCGGGGTGCCGGTCGAGGCGGCGTAGTCGATGCCTTTATGGGCTTTCCACTTGCCCGAAATCGGGTGGATGCGGTTCGCGAAGCCCGACGAGACGCGCGAGAATTCCAGTGGCGACTTGAGGAAGGCTTTTTTCAGCGATTTGCCGTCGAGGCTGTAGTAGCCGCCGTCCTTGGTGACCGGATCTTCGAACCAGACGGCCTGGTGGCTGACGCCGCGGTTGATGAATTCGCCGGCCAGGATGCGGCCGGTCTTGACCATTTCGCCGTCGAGCCAGAAGGTTTCGTAGACAACATTAAAACGGTCGCCGCGCTTCAGGTCGCCGCGGAAGTCGATGTTGGTCGAGAACATCTTGACGATCTCGCCGACCACCGAATCCGGGATCGAGCCGCCGTCGACGTTGGCGTCGGTCGCCGAGTACAGGGAAGAGCTGGTGATTTCGCGCGAACGCATTTCGACGCGGCGCTCGAGCTTGGCCGGTGCTTCGGTCGCGGTGAAGCCGTCGCCTTCGCGGGCGATGGTCAGCAGGGTCGGGGCCTTGTTCTTGTCGGTCAAGGTGGCGCGCAGCGACAGCAGCAGGCCATTCTCGTCGGTCTCGGCCTGCAGGCGCTTGCCGTTCTTGAGCGTCAGGATGCGGCGGGCAACCTTGTTCGAGCGGATGAACTTTTGCGCTTCGGCGTCTTCGACGCCCAGGCGGCCCAGCATGGTGCCGAGGGAGTCGCCGGAACGGACGCGTTCTTCGTGGATGAATTGCTGCTCGTCTTGCTGGAGAGCGGCGATCTGGTCGGAGAGGTTGGGCAGGGCCAGGTCTTCGGCGATCGATTTGACCGACACGTTGGCGTCGTCTTGCGCGATCGGCGCCGTGGCAACAGCGCCGAAGGCGCACAATGCCAGGCCGATGGCGCCGGCACCGACGATACGGGCTTTGCGGCTCGTATTGGCCAGGCTGGACGACAGCTTTCCGGTGATTTTATAGATAGGGTTCATGCAATCAGTTAAAATTTACCGCCTCAACTAGGGTGCTATTTTTCTTGTTGTTTTGAAAAGTTTTCTTGCGGCAAGATTGATGGGATCGGTTATTGTACCAAAATACGCACACCTACAACCGCTTTAGCCATTTTCCTACAAAGAATTTATGACAGACTCCGCGTCTTGTAGTAATAACAACTCCGTTTCTACCGCCCCTGCAGTCGTTCTTTCGGACAAGGTTCAGGAGGCGCTCGCCATCACGAAACGCGGTGTCGACGAACTGCTGATCGAAAGCGAATTTGCACACAAGCTGGCACGCTCGGAAGCGACCGGCGTTCCCCTGCGGATCAAACTGGGTGCCGACCCGACCGCGCCCGACCTGCACCTGGGCCATACCGTGGTGCTGAACAAGCTGCGTCAGCTGCAGGACCTGGGCCACCAGGTGATCTTCCTGATCGGCGACTTCACCTCGATGATCGGCGACCCGTCGGGCCGCAATGCGACGCGTCCGCCGCTGACCCGCGAGCAGGTCGAGGAAAACGCGAACACCTATTTCCGCCAGGTCGCCCTGATCCTCGACGCGTCGCGCACCGAAATGCGCTACAACTCGGAGTGGTGCGACCCGCTCGGCGCGCGCGGCATGATCCAGCTGGCCTCGCGCTATACGGTGGCGCGCATGATGGAGCGCGACGACTTCACCAAGCGCTACAAGAGTGGGACTCCGATTGCCGTCCACGAGTTCCTGTATCCGCTGATGCAGGGCTACGATTCGGTCGCTTTGAAGGCCGATCTTGAGCTAGGTGGAACGGACCAGAAATTCAACCTGCTGGTTGGCCGTGAACTCCAGAAAGATTATGGCCAGGAACCGCAGTGCATCCTGACCATGCCCCTGCTCGAAGGCCTGGACGGCGTCGAGAAGATGTCCAAGTCGAAGAACAATTACATCGGCATCACGGAAGCGCCGAACACCATGTTCGCCAAGCTGATGAGCATTTCCGACGTCATGATGTGGCGCTATTTCGAACTGCTGTCCTTCCGTCCGCTGGGCGAACTGGCGGCCCTGAAGGCGGCCGTCGAAGGCGGCGCCAACCCGCGCGACGCCAAGGTGGCGCTGGCGCAGGAAATCGTCACCCGCTTCCACTCGAGCCAGGCCGCTACCGATGCGCTGGCCGACTTCGTCAACCGCTCCAAGGGCGGCATCCCGGACGATGTGCCGGAAGTGGCGGTGTCCGGCGCACCGCTGGGCGTGGCCCAGCTGCTGAAAGCGGCCGGCCTGTGCGCCTCGACCTCGGAGGCGATGCGCATGGTCGACCAGGGCGGCGTGCGCATCGACGGCGCGGTCGTCAGCGACAAGAACCTGCAGGTCGATGCCGGCAATTTCGTGATGCAGGTGGGCAAGCGCAAGTTCGCACGCGTGAGCTTCACGCCAGCATGATCGGGCTGCTGCAACGGGTCAGCCACGCCAGCGTCGTGGTCGACGGCGCGACCGTGGGTGCGATCGACGCCGGCCTGATGGTGCTGGTCTGCGCCGAAAAGGGGGACACCGAGCGCGAGGCCGACGCCTTGCTGGCCAAGCTGCTCGGCTACCGGGTGTTCGCCGACGAGGCCGGCAAGATGAACCGCAGCCTCCGCGACACGGGCGGCGCGCTGCTGCTCGTCCCCCAGTTCACGCTGGCCGCCGACACCCGTTCCGGCACCCGGCCCTCGTTCTCGCCGGCCGCATCGCCAGCCGACGGGCGCCGCCTGTTCGACCATTTCGTGCGCCAGGCATGCGCACTGCATGGCAAAGTTGAGACTGGTCAATTCGGCGCCGACATGAAAGTGTCGCTGACCAATGACGGTCCAGTCACGATCTGGCTGCGTGTTGATCCGGTCGATATTTCACGTTGAAACCCGTAGCGCGCCCTGCGGTCAATATCATGGAGGCCCACCGGGAGTCTGCAATGAACATCTGGAGTGATTCGTTTACCGAAGGCGGGCTGATCCCGCCCGAGTGCGCGTTCGCGGTCATCGACCCGAAAACGCATGTGCGTTTGTCGAACAACCGCAATCCCCACCTCGCCTGGGACGACGTGCCGGCCGGTACCCAGTCGCTCGCGATCCTGTGCCACGACGGCGATGTCCCGGCCGACGGCACCGACGTCAACAAGGAAGGCAAGCTGGTCCCGGAAGGGCTCAAGCGTACCGATTTCTATCACTGGACCCTGGTCGATATCCCGCCCAGCCTGAAGTCGATCGCCGAAGGCCAGTTTTCCGACATGGTCACGCCGCACGGCAAACCCGGCCCGAACGTCTCCTTCCTCGTCAAGAACGGCACCGAACACCAGTTGCGCCAGGGCGTGAACGATTACACCAACTGGTTCGCGGGCGACCCTTCCATGGCCGGCGAGTACTTCGGCTACGACGGCCCCTGTCCGCCATGGAACGACGAGCGCGTGCACACCTATGTGTTTACCATCTACGCACTCGACATCGCCGAGTTCCCGCTGGAAGGCAGTTTCACCGGCCAGGAAGCGCGGCTGGCGCTGATGGGCCATATCCTCGACGAGGCGCAGATCTTCGCCGTCTATTCGCTCAACCCGGAAATCGCACCCACGCTCTCCACCTAGCGCGCCCGACAGTACGCCCGTTCCCGCCCGCAGGCCCGGGCGTTTTTGGACCTCATGCAGAACCATACCCAGAACCACACCATCACCCGCATCGCCCTGATCCGTCACGGCGAAACCGCCTGGAACGCCGAACGCCGCCTGCAGGGCCACCTCGACATCGACCTGAACGACGAAGGCCGGCGCCAGGCGCGCGCGCTGGCCGATGCACTGGCCGGCGAGCCGGTCGACCTGCTGGTCTCGAGCGACCTGGCCCGCGCCGCCCAGACCGCCAAGGCGCTGGGTGAGGTCTTGCAGTTGCCGCTGTTCATAGACGGCCGCTTGCGCGAGCGCTGCTATGGCGGCTTCGAAGGCTTGCTGTACTCGGACATCGCGGCGCGCTACCCGCGCGAGTTTGCTGCCTGGCAAGGACGCGACATCGACGGCACGCTGCCGCCCGGCCAGAATCAGGGCGAAACCTTCCGCCAGTTCTACGACCGCGTGATCCCCGCCATTCTTGGCTGGGCGGCGGACAACCCCGGCAAATCGCTGGTGCTGGTGGCCCACGGCGGCGTGCTCGAGTGCGCTTACCGCGCCGCGCTCGGCCTGGCACTGGACACCCCGCGCGACTTCAAGGTGCTCAACGCCAGCGTCAACCGTTTTACGGTGCAGGGCGGCAAGCTCGTGCTCGAGAGCTGGGGCGAGGTCGGCCATTTGCAGCCGGTCGTACTCGACGACGTCTCATGAAGTAGGGTGGTCGGCTATACCGAGTAAGTTGCGCTGACGCATCGTTTGCGCCGCCCACGCGTTCAACCGACGCATGAAACGACGCGGCTGCGCAGAAGCCGCTTGAACGCGTGGGCGGCGCACGCGGCGCGTCGATGCACCATCCGGGTGTAGCCGACCACCCTACGCCAGGGGCCGCACACGGCGCTTTCTTCCCAATTTATTTCCAGTTGTCCAGACGCGATTCTCGCGTTCGCTACAATCCGGGAAAAATTTTGCCGTTTAATTGAGCAGCAGTTCGGTTAAAATAGCAGGTTCCCATCCATTCTCATCTTGTTCCTGCTGTGCAAATCGGCCCGTATACACTGCTGAATAATGTCTTTGTCGCACCCATGGCGGGTGTGACGGATCGTCCGTTCCGCCAGCTGTGCAAGCAGCTCGGCGCGGGCTATGCCGTGTCCGAAATGGCAGCATCGAACCCGCGCCTGTGGGCCAGCGAAAAGACCAGCCGCCGCACCGACCACGCGGGCGAGATGGAGCCGAAAGCGGTGCAGATCGCCGGCGCCGACCCGCAAGACCTGGCCGATTGCGCCCGCCACAACGTCGAGCGCGGCGCCCAGATCATCGACATCAACATGGGTTGCCCGGTCAAGAAGGTGTGCAACAGCTGGTGCGGCTCCGCACTGCTGCAGCACGAAGACCTGGTCGAACGCATCCTGCACGCCGTGGTGGAGGCGGTGGACGTGCCCGTCACGCTGAAATTCCGCACCGGCTGGGATCGCCAGAACAAGAATGCGCTGCGTATCGCGCGCCTGGCCGAACAGGCCGGCATCCAAATGCTGACCCTGCACGGGCGTACCCGCGCCGACGGCTATAAAGGCGAGGCGGAGTACGACACCATCCGCGCCGTGAAGGCGGCGGTCGGCATTCCGGTGGTCGCCAACGGCGACATCACGACGCCGGAAAAGGCGAAATTCGTGCTCGACTACACGGGTGCGGATGCGGTCATGATCGGCCGCGCGGCCCAGGGCCGGCCCTGGATCTGCCGCGAGATCGACCATTACCTGCGTACCGGCGAGCACCTGCCGCCGCCGCTGGTGGAAGAGGTGCGCGCGCTGATGAACGAACACCTGCCGGCGCACTACGCCTTCTATGGCGAGCACATCGGCGTACGCAGCGCGCGCAAGCACATCGGCTGGTATGTCGAGGACTTGCCGGGCGGCGAAACATTCCGCCAGCGGATGAACCTGCTGGAGTCGACGGCCGAACAACTGGCGGCCGTCGATAATTTTTTCCAATCGCAACTTCAGCATGGCGAGCGGTTACAATACCGGCCCGCGCAGTCTGTCGAAATTGCGAAAGCGGCATAACAAGTAGCACAGCAGTACGAGTGTCTGACAAAGTCGTCAGGGCAAGGCGCGTCGCCGAAGACAGTACGCCAGTACGGCGAGACGATGCAACGCCGCCATGGCGGCTTTGGCAGGCACTCCAAAATTATAAAAACGATATGGGGACGCCGCCGACAAAATCGGCGGAGCAATTACTAACCAGGATGAAGCAGCAGACATGAGCAAAGAGAGTATCCAGGAAGTTGTCCAGAAGAGCCTTGAGGATTATTTCAATGACCTGGGCGAGCAAAAACCGTCGAACATCTATGACATGATGGTCATGACGGTTGAAAAGCCGATCCTCGAAGTGGTGATGACGCGCGCCGACGGCAACCAGTCGCACGCCGCCCAGATGCTGGGCATCAACCGCAATACTTTGCGCAAGAAACTGCAAGAGCACGGACTGCTCTAAGTTTTATTCACCGGCATAGCTTGGCCGCGTGGGCGCGGCCAGTACGGCGCGCCGGGATGACACACCGATTTTCATCAACAGTGGCCACTCCCATGATCAAACAAGCTCTCATTTCCGTCTCCGACAAGACCGGCGTGCTCGATTTTGCACGCGCGCTGTCTGCGCTCGGGGTGAACATCCTGTCTACCGGCGGCACCGCCAAGCTGCTGCAAGAAAGCGGCGTACCGGTGACGGAAGTCGCCGACTACACGGGCTTCCCGGAAATGCTCGACGGCCGCGTCAAGACCCTGCACCCGAAAGTGCACGGCGGCATCCTCGCGCGCCGTGATTTCCCCGAGCACGTGTCCAAGCTGGAAGAACATGGCATCCCGCAGATCGACATGGTCGTGGTCAACCTGTACCCCTTCCAGGCCACCGTCGCCAAGGATGACTGCTCGCTGGAAGACGCGATCGAGAACATCGACATCGGCGGCCCGACCATGCTGCGCTCGGCGGCCAAGAACCACCGCGACGTGGTCGTCATCTGCGACCCGAGCGATTACGGCGTCGTGCTGGCGGAAATGAAAGGCACCGGTACGACGGCCGGCACGGTCGGCTACGACACCAAGTTCATGCTCGCCAAGAAAGTCTTCGCGCACACCGCGCAATACGACGGCGCCATCACCAACTACCTGACCAGCCTGGGCGAGGACAAGCAGCACGCGACGCGTTCGAGCTATCCGCAGACCATCAACATGGCCTTCGAGAAGGTGCAGGACATGCGCTACGGCGAAAACCCGCACCAGGGCGCCGCCTTCTATCGCGACATCGTCTCGGTCGATGGCGCGCTGGCCAACTACCGCCAGCTGCAGGGTAAGGAACTGTCGTACAACAACATCGCCGACGCCGATGCGGCCTGGGAATGCGTGAAGTCGCTCGGCGGCTTCCAGCACCCGGCCGGCTGCGTGATCGTCAAGCACGCCAACCCGTGCGGCGTGGCGATCGGCGCCGATGCCCTCGACGCCTACACCCGCGCCCTGCAGACCGACCCGACCTCGGCCTTCGGCGGCATCATCGCGTTCAACGTCGAAGTCGACGGCCGCGCAGCCGAAGCGCTGGCGAAGCTGTTCGTCGAAGTGCTGATCGCCCCGTCCTTTACCGAAGAGGCGCGCCGGATCATGGCGGCCAAGCAGAACGTGCGCCTGCTGGAAATCCCGCTGGGCGCCGGCCAGAACCAGTATGACGTCAAGCGCGTCGGCGGCGGCCTGCTGGTGCAGGCGCCGGACGCGAAGAACGTCGGTATCCAGGACCTGCGCGTGGTCAGCAAGAAGCAGCCGACCCCGCAGCAATTGCAGGACCTGATGTTCGCCTGGCGCGTCGCCAAGTTCGTCAAGTCGAACGCCATCGTGTTCTGCGGCAACGGCATGACGCTGGGCGTCGGCGCCGGCCAGATGAGCCGCATCGATTCGGCCCGCATTGCGTCCATCAAGGCGCAGAATGCCGGCCTGTCCCTGAGCGGTTCGGCCGTGGCGTCGGACGCCTTCTTCCCGTTCCGCGACGGCCTGGACGTCGTGGTCGACGCCGGCGCGACTTGCGTAATCCACCCGGGCGGCTCGATGCGCGACCAGGAAGTGATCGACGCCGCCGACGAGCGCGGCGTGGTGATGCTGTACACGGGGACGCGTCACTTCCGGCATTGATTGCTGTGTAACTCGTAGGGTGGGCGGCTCCACCCGAATGCCTGCCCACACGCAGCCGTCGTGCCGCCCACGCGTTCAACGCACGGGTGCGAATCGAATCCGGATTTGCACGGGGCTGTTGAACGCGTGGGCGGGGAACCCGCCCACCCTACATCCCTCCAATGAGGGTATGGGTGGTTCGAACGTCGGCACCACAAAACCTACCTCAACTGTGTTTTTACACAGTATTTTCCCCACGACCGTTGCTGGCCGGTATAACATTCGATAATGATTATTCTCGGCATCGACCCAGGCCTGCGCACGACCGGCTTCGGGGTTATTGAAAAACACGGCAGCAAGCTGCGCTACATTGCGTCGGGCACCATCAAGACCGGCCTGGAGGGCGCCTTGCCTCCGCGCCTTAAAATCATCCTGCAGGGCGTGCGCGAGATCGTCGCCACCTACCAGCCGACCTGTGCGGCCATCGAAAAAGTGTTTGTGAACGTCAATCCGCAGTCGACCCTGCTGCTGGGGCAGGCGCGCGGCGCCGCCATCAGCGCCCTGGTCGGCGCGGATCTCGACGTGGCCGAGTACTCGCCGACCCAGATCAAGCAATCGGTGGTCGGCACCGGCAAGGCGGCGAAACCGCAGGTGCAGGACATGGTGGCGCGCCTGCTCATGTTGCCGGGCATCCCGGGCAGCGATGCCGCCGATGCCCTCGGCGTGGCGATCTGCCATGCCCATACCCACGACACGCTGGCGCTGGTCGGTGCGCTGGCCCCGCAGATGGCGACGCTGCGCATGAAGCGCGGCCGCCTGGTCTAACTGAGAACAACTGAGAACAACTGAGAATAAAGGTCAACCATGATTGGTCGTCTCTCCGGAATCCTGCTGGAAAAAACTCCACCGCAATTGCTGGTCGATTGCAACGGCGTCGGCTACGAGGTCGACGTGCCGATGAGCACCTTCTATAACCTGCCGCACACGGGCGAAAAGGTGGTGCTGTTCACCCACCAGGCGATCCGCGAGGATGCCCACTTGCTGTTCGGCTTCGGTACCGCCAGCGAGCGCGCCCTGTTCCGCCAATTGATCAAGATCACCGGCGTCGGCGCGCGCACGGCCTTGTCGATCCTGTCGGGCATGACCGTCGCCGACCTGTCGCAGGCCGTGACGCTGCAGGAAGCAGGGCGCCTGGTCAAGATTCCCGGGATCGGCAAGAAGACCGCCGAGCGGCTGCTGCTCGAATTGAAGGGCAAGATCGGCGCCGACCTCGGCACGGTTGGCGCCCCGCGCGACGACACCCAGTCCGACGTCCTCAACGCGCTGCTGGCTTTGGGGTATTCTGACAAGGAAGCGCTGCTGGCCACCAAGAACCTGCCGGCCGGCGCGACCGTGTCGGACGGCATCAAGTTTGCCCTCAAGGCGCTGTCGAAAGGCTGAGGCCCCCTGCATTATCGAGATAAACAATGAGCATCCAGACCGACAATTTCACCGAGCAGCGGGTCATCGACGCCGCCCCAAGCTCGCCCAACGAGGAGGCGATCGAGCGCGCCTTGCGCCCGAAGCAGCTCGACGAATACGTCGGCCAGGAAAAGATCCGCGACCAGCTCGAAATTTTTATCCACGCCGCGCGCAAGCGCCGCGAGGCGCTCGACCACACGCTGCTGTTCGGCCCGCCGGGCCTCGGCAAGACCACGCTGGCCCACATCATCGCGCGCGAGATGGGCGTCAACCTGCGCCAGACTTCCGGCCCGGTGCTGGAGCGCCCGGGCGACCTGGCGGCCATCCTGACCAACCTCGAGCCGAACGACGTGCTGTTCATCGACGAGATCCACCGGCTGTCCCCGGTGGTCGAGGAAATCCTGTACCCGGCGCTGGAAGACTACCAGATCGACATCGTGATCGGAGAAGGGCCTGCCGCCCGTTCCGTGAAGCTCGACCTGCAGCCGTTCACCCTGGTCGGCGCGACCACCCGCGCGGGCATGCTGACCAATCCCTTGCGCGACCGCTTCGGCATCGTCGCCCGCCTCGAGTTTTATAACGTCGAGGAGCTGACCAAGATCGTCACCCGCAGCGCCGCGCTGCTGGAAGCGCCGATCAAGGAAGACGGCGCGCGCGAAGTGGCGCTGCGCGCGCGCGGCACGCCGCGTATCGCGAACCGCCTGCTGCGCCGCGTGCGCGACTATGCGGAAGTCAAGGCGAACGGCGAGATCACGAAGAACATCGCCGACCTGGCCCTTAAAATGCTCGACGTCGATTCGGTCGGCTTCGACGTCATGGACCGCAAGCTGTTGGAGGCGGTGCTCTTCAAGTTCGGCGGCGGGCCGGTCGGCATCGGCAACCTGGCGGCCGCTATTGGTGAAGCGGCCGACACCATCGAAGACGTGCTCGAACCCTACCTGATCCAGCAGGGCTACCTGCAGCGCACCCCGCGCGGGCGCATCGCGACCCCGGCGGCGTACCAGCACTTCGGCGTCGCCGCGCCGCGCATCAGCCCGACGGGCGACCTCTGGGACAATCTGCGTTGAGCGCGGACGCCGCCCACGCGATGCAGATCTGGGTCGACGCCGACGCTTGCCCCGCCGTCATCAAGGACATCCTGTACCGGGTTGCCGAACGCACGCACATCCCCGTCACGCTGGTGGCGAACCAGCTGCTGCGCGTGCCCGGCTCGAAATACGTCCGCTCGGTACAGGTGCCGAGCGGGGCCGACGTGGCCGACGCCGAGATCGTCGCGCGCATGAACCCGGGCGACCTGGTCGTGACCGGCGACATCCCGCTGGCGGCGCAGGTGCTGGAGAAGGGCGGCTACGCCCTCAATCCGCGCGGGGATTTTTATACGAAGGACACCATCGCCCAGCAACTGACGATGCGCGCCTTCATGGAAGAACTCAGGAGCGGCGGCGTCGACACCGGCGGCCCGGCCGCCTTCAGCCAGGCCGACCGCCAGCAGTTCGCCAACGCCCTCGACCGCCACCTGGCGCGGCACCGTCCACGTACGTGACATTTGTCATGCCATTCTAGTGGCAACCGCTTCTGTCGCGCCCTGCGCCGGCAGCAGATACTCGGCTCATACCAACCCACTGGGAGAGCCACATGAAACCAAACGTCCTTCACACCCTATTGCTCGCAGCCGGCCTGGCCTGCTGTGCGAGTGCCATGGCCGCCGCCACCCTGGTGCGCGACGTGCGCGTCTTCGACGGTCAACGCGTGCACGAGCGTCGTTCGGTGCTGTTCGAGAACGGCGCCATTGTCGATGCCGACTTCCGCGGCGCGGCTCCAGGCGGCAGCCGCGTCGTCGATGGCCGCGGCCGCACGCTGCTGCCCGGCCTGATCGACGCCCACACCCACGCCTTCCGCGCCCAGGAACTGCCGGTACTGTTCGGCGTGACGACCCAGGTCGACATGTTCACCGAGATCGGCATGCTGAAGAAAGCGAAGGCGGAGATGGCGCAGGGCGGCAACCCCCGCCGCGCCGACCTGTTCTCGGCCGGCACCCTGGTCACTGCCCCGAACGGCCACGGTACCCAGTTCGGCATCGCCATCCCCACCATCACCAAACCGGAGCAGGCCCAGGGGTTCGTGGATGCGCGCATCGCCGAAGGTTCCGATTTCATCAAGATCGTCATGGAAAGCGGCTACGGCTTCCCGTCGCTCGACCTGGCAACCACAAAAGCCGTGATCGAGGCGGCGCACAGGCGCGGCAAGCTCGCTGTCGTCCACATCGGCAACGAGAAGGATGCGCGCGCCGTCCTCGCGGCAGGCGCCGACGGCCTGGTGCACCTGTTCCCTGGCGAGTCGAGCGACGCGCAGGGCCTGGCGCAGCTGGCCGCGCGCCGCGGTGCCTTCGTGATCCCGACCTTCACCGTGCTGGAAAGCATGGCAGGGGTGCGCGGCGACGACCTGCTGGCCGACCCGAGCCTGGCCGGCCTGCTCGACAAGGATGGCCAGGCATCGCTCAAGGCGCGCTACGGCAACCGGGCGCGCGCGGAAAAGCTGGCCGCGCCCAAAGCCGTCACCGCGGCGCTGGTCAAGGCCGGCGTGCCGGTGCTGGCCGGGACCGACGCCGGCAACCCAGGCACCCAGTTCGGCGTGAGCATGCACCGTGAACTGGCGGCGCTGGTCGAAGCGGGATTGAGCCCGGCGCAGGCGCTGGCGGCCGCCACCAGCGTGCCGGCGCAGGTGTTCAAACTGGGCCGGCGCGGGCGCATCGCGCAGGGCTACAAGGCCGACCTGCTGCTGGTCGAGGGCAACCCGGCGGCGGACATCCTGGCCACGCGCCGCATCGTCGAGGTCTGGAAGGATGGAGAAAGCGCGAACGGCCTGCGCGAAGCCCAGCGCGAGCGGGTCGCGAAGGCGGCGCAGGACGCGCAGCAGGGGAAGGGCGCCCTCGCACTGCCGCCCGGCGGCCGTATCAGCCAGTTCAGCGACAAGCAGCTGGCCAGCCCGTTCGGCATGGGATGGGGACCGTCGACCGACGCTTTCGCCGGCGGCAAATCGACCGTCGCCCTGGCGGCCGGGCCCGCGCTGGCGGACGGCCAGGTGCCGCTTGCGATCGAGGCCAAGGTAGCGCCGGGCCTGCCCTTTGCCTGGGCCGGCGTGGCCTTCATGCCGGGGGCGCAGCCGATGCAGGCGGTCGACCTGTCGGCCGCCAGGACCGTGCGTTTCAAGGTGCGCGGCGACGGCAAGCGCTACCAGCTGATCGCGATGTCGCAGGGTGTGCAGATTCCGGGCGCGAAGAGCTTCGTCGCCGGGCCGGAATGGCTCGAGGTGAGCGTTCCTTTCAGCGAGCTCAAAGGCATCGATCCGGCAGCGGTCACCATGTTAGGATTCAACGCCGGCCCGCAGCCGGGCGACTACCGTTTCGAGATTGCCGACGTGCGCCTGCTGGCCGAATAACGATAACCGACGAAAAGAGCGATGAACAGGATCAGCCAGGCGATAGCAAGACTGTGGGCGGGGCCGTGGCTGCCCCCGGAGCAGGGCAGGATGCCGTACTTCTGGCTGCTCAGCCTGGGATACATGGGCTGGAAGTACGCTTACGTGCCGCCCACCGCCGTCGAGGCGGCGCTGCTGGCGCTGACCCTGGCGGTGTTCGTGCCGCTGTACTTCGCGACCTACTGGGCGCGCGACTGGCAGTCGGTCGGCTGCATGCTGGCGGGCTGCCTGATCGGCGCCCTCTGGGTGCGCTGGAATATCGGCGCCGCCACCTTTTTCATCTTCGCCTGCGCGGCCGCTGCCGGGATCGCGGCCATGCGCTACGCCATGCTGGCGATCGCTTGCGTGATCGCACTCGGCCTGCTCGCCTCGCTGCAGGTCGCGCAGGCGCAGATGCGCTTCCTGTTCCTGATGCCGATCCTGACCATCAGCCTGCCCGTGGGTCTCGGGGCGGTCATGGATGCGCGCCTGCGCCGCTCGCGCCAGGCCTTGCTGCGCAAGCAGGAGGAAGTCGAGCACATGGCCACCATCGCCGAGCGCGAACGCATTTCGCGCGACCTGCACGACCTGCTGGGCCACTCGCTGTCGCTGATCGCGCTCAAGGCCGAACTGGCGCGCAAACTGGTGCACCGCGACAGTGAGGCCTGCGCGCGCGAGATCGGCGACATCGAGGCCAGCGCGCGCCAGGCCCTGGCCGAAGTGCGCGCCGCCGTCAGCGGCTACCGCGAGAGCGGCCTGGCCCACGCGCTGGCGGGCGCGCGCGCCAGCCTGGCGGCAGCCGGGGTCGAACTGGTCGAACAGGTCGACCGCATCGACGTGGCGCCCGCCACCGAGCACGTGCTGGCCCTGGCGCTGCGCGAAGCGGTGACGAACGTGGTGCGCCACGCGGGCGCGCGCCGCTGCCGGCTGTCGCTCGGGCGCGAAGACAACAGCGTGGTGCTGCGCGTCGCCGACGATGGCGAACGCCTGCGCGGCGGCGTCGCGCCGCGGCCCGGCAACGGCCTGGCCGGCATGCAGGAGCGGGCCGCGGCCTTGGGGGGCAAGCTGGCCCTGCGGGCCGAAGCCGGCCTGTCGCTCGAACTGCGGGTGCCCGCGTGATCCGCATCCTGATCGCCGAAGACCAGGCCCTGGTGCGCGGCGCGCTGGCGGCGCTGCTCGGCCTCGAGCCCGATTTCGAGGTGGTCGGCCTGGCCGCCGACGGCAGGGAAGCACTGGCGCTGTGCGCGAAGCTGGCGCCCGACATCGTGCTGACCGATATCGAAATGCCGCATATGACGGGCCTGGAACTGGCCGCCTGCCTCGGCGAACGCGGCGCGGCCAGCCGCGTCGTGATCGTCACCACCTTCGGCCGCAGCGGCTACCTGCGGCGCGCGCTGGCGGCCGGCGTGCGCGGCTACCTGCTCAAGGATGCGCCGGCCGACGCACTGGCCGCCGCGATCCGCAAGGTGCACGCGGGCGGTCGCGCGGTCGCGCCCGAACTGGCGCTGGAGAGCTGGGGCGGCGCCCAGGACCCGCTGTCCGAACGCGAACGGCAAGTGCTGCGGCTGGCCGGCGAAGGCCGCAGCAGCGCCGACATCGCGCGCCAGGTGCACCTGTCCGAAGGCACGGTGCGCAACTACCTGTCCGAAGCGATCAGCAAGCTCGGCGCCACTAACCGGATCGAGGCCTATCGCCTCGCCCGCGACGCCGGCTGGCTGTGAGCGCTTGACACAGACCTCATGGCTGCGTTGCGTCGTCTTGCCGTACTTGCGTACTGTCTTCGACGACGCGCCTTGCCCTGAAGCCTGTGTCAAGCGCTCACGGCTGCAGGCTGGCTTAGAAAAGTCGCTCCGCGTTCCCGGCTGAGCGCTGCGCCGTTGTTTTTGCTTTTCTGCCATTATTTCTGGTGGATACGCAAGAGGAGCAGCGCCGTGTGGTTGGATCAAAGTTGGATCACGATACAGCAGGAATTTTCGGACCTCGGCAACGTGGAGGACATCACGCGCCTCATCGTGCGCCTGCTGGTCGCGGTGTTGCTCGGCGGCTTGCTCGGCTACGAACGCGAATCGGTCGGCGCCTCGGCCGGACTGCGCACCCATATGCTGGTGTCGCTCGGCTCGGCGCTGTTCGTGCTGATCCCGCTGCAGGCGGGGATGGAAGTGAGCGACCTGTCGCGCGTGCTGCAGGGCGTCACGGCCGGCATCGGCTTCCTCGGCGCGGGCGCCATCCTGAAGCAGACCGACAAGAACGACATCAAGGGCCTGACCACGGCGGCGAGCGTCTGGTTGACCGCGGCCGTCGGCATCGCCGCCGGCATGGGGCGCGAGGCGACGGCGGTGGTCAGTGCCCTGATCGCGCTCGTCATCCTGTCGATCCTGCGCATTACGCCCAATGGCAAGACGGACGGGGGCGATGACGATCGATAACGCACTCGCTTGAGCGCGCATGCAAAAAAAGCCCGCCGGTTGGCGGGCTTTTTTTCGCTGCGGCCTCGCCCACGCTAGTTGCGTAGTGCGCGCCAATCACGATTGCCGATTAAATCGCGCAAATATTGCCGGCTTTTTCGCCTTTAGGACCGGTCGAGCGCACGAACGAAACGCGCTGGTTTTCGGCCAGGCTTTTGAAGCCTTCCGACTGGATGTCCTGGAAATGGGCGAACAGGTCGCCGCCGCCTGCGTCAGGCGTGATGAAGCCGAAGCCCTTGGCGTCGTTGAACCATTTGACGGTGCCAGTTTGAGTAGTCATGACCATTCCTTTTTAAATTTGCATGGGCAACAATGCCCGGCACATTCGACCAAGAGCGGGTGTAACGGGAGGAAATCAAACAGGACCGCCGAAAGGCGAGACGGGAAAGAAAGACCAACAATAACAACGACTTGATGTAGTGCGAGATGGAAGATACAGGCATTTCCCGGAATGTCCTAATGATTTCGGGTTTATTTGGGTACTTGCGAACTTTTGCTTTTCTGTTAATTTTGCTTTTCTGTAAATAGAGGCAATAACTGTTATTATGCAGAAACCCGATCCGGGCGACCGCGCGGAATCGAGGAATATAAAGGTCATCAAATTAATGACAGAATGCCGACTGCACGGCTTTATCGGCCGCAATATGGCACCGCTCCATGCAAGTAGTGCCCCCGAAGGCATCCGGCTTCCCGGGGTTGTCGCGGGGGTGAACGAAGATCCGGCCGGCAGCCCCGATCCGCGCAAGGTGCTGGTGGTCGACGACGAGCGCGACCTGGCCGACCTGGCCGCCGCTTTGCTGTGCGGCCATGGCCTCGACGTGCGGGTCGCCTATGGCGCACGAGAGGCGCTGCACATCCTGGCGCACGACCCCGAGATCGACGCGGTGTTCTCCGACGTGATGATGCCCGGGATGACGGGGCTGCAATTGGCGGAGGCGATCGGTTGCCTCTACCCCTCGGTCAAGGTCGTGCTGTGCTCCGGCTACACGGCGCCGGCATTGATGGCGGGCCACCGGTCGTACCGCTATGCGGCGAAACCCTACCTGATCGAGACCGTCCTCAAGCTGCTGCGCCGCTGAGCGGGCAACGACGGCCCCCTAGTGGCCGACGCTCTTCGAAAACAGGTTAATCACCAGCACCCCGCCGATGATCATCCCCAGCCCCGATCAGGGCCGGCAGGTCCAGGCTCTGCTTGTAGACGACCCAGCTCACGGCCGAGATCAGCACGATGCCGACACCCGACCAGATCGCATAGGCGATCCCCGTCGGCAGCACGCGCAGGCTGAAGGTCAGCAGGTAGAAGGAGGCGGCGTAGCAGACGATGGTCAGCAGGCTCGGCCAGAGCCGGGTGAAGTTGTCGGTCGCTTTCAGGGCCGTGGTGCCGATCACTTCGACGACGATGGCAAGGCCGAGGAAGAGGTAGCTCTGGGTGAGGGTCATGATGGGATCGCGGAATAAAAAAGCGGCCACGCGGGCCGCTTCGGTTGAAACGGAATCGGCTTACTGCTCGCGATGCCATACCTGCGAACGGCCGAACATCGGCGCGCCGATGTAACCGCGCACTTCCAGCTTCTGGCCGCCGTCGCGCAGGCTCGCCTTGCTCTTGTAGACCTTGCCCTTGGCCGGGTCGAGGATCTCGCCGCCGGTGTACTCGTTGCCGTCCTTTTTCAGGCCCGACACGATCGTCAGGCCGACCAGCGGCTGGCCCTTGCGCGAGTCGGTGCAGGCATTGCAGACCGGATTCTGGTCTTCGTTCGGGCCGCGGAACAGCTTTTCGATCTTGCCTTGCAGGGCGCCGTTTTCCTCGGTGATGCGGACCAGCGCCTTCGGTTTACCGGTTTCGTCGTCGATGGTTTTCCAGAGGCCGACCGGCGAGGCGTTCTGCGCCCAGGCGGCGGAGGTGAACATCATGGCGGCAAGCAGGCTGGCTTTGATCAGTGGTCGCATAGTCGTGTCTCCGTTGTTGTGTAGTGTCGCTGCAGGCAGTGTAGCAAACTGTGCGTACACCTTGGCAATAAAAAAGTTGCAAGGTGTTTCCGAAAAAGCGTGGAGTCGGGGACTCCACGCTACACGCGTCCGCAAGCTTAGCCCGCAGCCAGCTTACCCAGCTGCTCCTGCATCTTGGCCAGCGTCGCCGAGAAGCTGGACAGGCGTTCCTTCTCCTGCGCCACCACTGCCGCCGGGGCGCGGGCGACGAAGCTCTCGCTCGACAGCTTGCCGTTGGCTTTCGCAATTTCGCCTTCCAGGCGCGCGATCTCTTTCGACAGGCGCTCGCGCTCGGCGGCAACGTCGATCTCGACTTTCAGCATCAGTTTCGTTGTACCGACGATCGACACGGCCGCCGGCGACTCGGGCAGCGCATCGACGATCTGCACCTCGGCGAGCTTGCCGAGCGACTGGATGAAGGGCGCGAAGCCCGCCATGTTGGCACGATCCTGCTCGTTGCCCGGCTCGACGATCAGCGGCACGCGCACCGACGGCGACAGCTTCATTTCGCCGCGCAGGTTGCGCGTGGCGTTGGTCAGATCCTTCAGCTGGGCCATCCAGGCTTCGGCGGACTCGTCGATCAGCGCTTCGTCGGCGATCGGGTAGGGCTGCAGCATGATCGAATCGCCCGTCTTGCCGGCCATCGGCGCGATCGCCTGCCACAGCGCTTCGGTCACGAAGGGAATGATCGGGTGCGCCAGGCGCAGGATCACTTCGAGCACGCGCAGCAGGGTGTGGCGCGTGGCGCGCTGTTGCGCCTCGCTGCCTTGCTGGACCGTGACCTTCGCCACTTCCAGGTACCAGTCGCAGTACTCGTCCCAGACGAATTTATAGATCGCGCTGGCGATGTTGTCGAAGCGGTAGTCCTCGAAGCCTTTCGCCACCTCCAGCTCGGCGCGGTTCATCAGCGAGATGATCCACTTGTCGGCCGGCGACAAATCGGCATCATCCGGTTGACCGCAGTCTTTCCCTTCCGTGTTCATCATCACGAAGCGGGTCGCGTTCCACAGCTTGTTGCAGAAGTTGCGATAGCCTTCGGCGCGGCCGAGATCGAAGTTGATGTTGCGCCCCAGGGAGGCGTAGCTTGCCATCGTAAAGCGCACGGCGTCGGTGCCGAAGGCCGGGATCCCGGCCGGGAATTCCTTGCGCGTGGCTTTCGCGATCTTTTCCGCGGCGCGCGGGTCCATCAGGCCGGCGGTGCGTTTCGCCACCAGCGAGTCGACGTCGATGCCGTCGATCAGGTCGATCGGGTCGAGCGTATTGCCCTTCGACTTGGACATCTTCTGGCCCTGCGAGTCGCGCACCAGGCCGTGCACGTAGACGGTCTCGAACGGCACCTTGCCGGTGAAGTGCGCGGTCATCATGACCATGCGCGCGACCCAGAAGAAGATGATGTCGAAGCCGGTCACCAGCACCGACGACGGCAGGAACATTTTCATTTCCGGCGTCTCTTCCGGCCAGCCCATGGTCGAGAAGGGCACCAGGGCCGACGAGAACCAGGTATCGAGCACGTCCTCGTCGCGGCGCAGCTCACCCGTGATGCCTTGCGCTGCCGCTTTCGCCTTCGCTTCTTCCTCGTCGCGGGCGACGACGATGTTGCCCGCCTCGTCGAACCAGGCTGGGATGCGGTGGCCCCACCACAGCTGGCGCGAGATGCACCAGTCCTGGATGTTGCCGAGCCACTGGTTGTAGGTCGTGGTCCAGTTCTCCGGCACGAACTTGATCTCGCCGTTGGCGACCTTTTCCAGGGCCACTTCGGTGATCGACTTGCCCGGATTGAAGGTGCCTTCCGGCGCCGGCTTGGTCATGGCGACGAACCACTGGTCGGTCAGCATCGGTTCGATGACGACGCCGGTACGGTCGCCGCGCGGCACCATCAGCTTGTGCGGTTTGACTTCCTGCAGGAAGCCTTGCGCCTCGAGGTCGGCCACGATCTGCTTGCGCGCGGCGAAACGGTCCAGGCCCTGGTACTGGGCGGGCGCGTTCTCGTTGACCTTCGCGTCAAGCGTAAAAATGTTGATCGGCGCCAGGCCGGCGCGCTGGCCGACGGCGTAGTCGTTGAAATCGTGGGCCGGGGTGATCTTCACGCAGCCGGTGCCGAATTCCTTGTCGACATAGCTGTCGGCGATGATCGGCACTTCGCGCCCGGTCAGCGGCAGCGTGAGCGTCTTGCCGACCAGGTGGGTGTAGCGCTCGTCCGTCGGATCGACGGCCACGGCGACGTCGCCCAGCATGGTCTCGGGACGGGTGGTGGCGACCGTCAGCGAACCGCTGCCATCCGTCAGCGGGTAGCGGATGTACCACATCGAGCCGTCTTCCTCGACCGAATCGACTTCCAGGTCGGACACCGCCGTGCCCAGTTTCGGGTCCCAGTTCACCAGGCGCTTGCCGCGGTAGATCAGGCCTTGCTCGTACAGGCGCACGAACACTTCCGAGACGGTCTTCGAACGCGTTTCGTCCATCGTGAAGTATTCACGGCCCCAGTCGGCCGAGGCACCCATGCGGCGCATCTGGCCGGTGATGGTGCTGCCCGATTGTTCCTTCCACTCCCAGACCTTCTTGATGAACTCGTCGCGGCCGAGGTCGTGGCGCGAAATCTTCTGGGCGTCGAGCTGGCGCTCGACCACGATCTGGGTCGCGATGCCGGCGTGGTCGGTGCCTGGGATCCAGGCCGTGTTATGGCCGCGCATGCGGTAGTAGCGGGTCAGGCCATCCATCACCGTCTGGTTGAACGCATGGCCCATGTGCAGCGTGCCAGTCACGTTCGGCGGCGGCAGCTGGATGCTGAACGACGGTTTGTCGGCGTCGAGGGTGGCGGCGAAATACCCGCGCTGTTCCCACTCGGCACGCCAGTATTGTTCAATGTCGGCTGGCTCGAAAGACTTGGCTAATTCCATGATAGGGAGGGAGTGATTTGCAGAAAAGAACATTATAGAGGAGGAGGGAGGGGATGCGTTCAAGGCGCGCCGCGAATTTCGGGCTGGGTGGGCACTTGTGCCCGCGCGGATTCGGCACACCACGAACAGCACAGGCAACAGCCCCACCTCCGCCGAGACACCACTTGTCAAGCCGACCAAACCGGCTATAATCGATCCGCTGCCACAAGGCAGCACCGCTAGGGGTCCTGCGCATCGATGCGATGCGCGGGTGAGAAATACCCTCTGAACCTGATCTGGATAATGCCAGCGAAGGGAAGCTTTCGGAACTGCCGGGGCGCGTACGCACGCACCCCATGCCTTTCCCGCCTCCTTTGCTGGCTCCTCACGCAAAGGAGCCACATGAACGCCCCATTGAAGTTCGACGCCGCCACCGCCATCGTGGACAGCGCCGCCATCGCCCCCTTCCCGAATTCGACCAAGGTCTTCATCGAAGGCAGCCGTCCCGACATCCGCGTGCCGATGCGCGCGGTCGCCCAGGACGACACCCCGGCCAGCTTCGGCGGCGAAACCAATCCGCCGGTCTTCCTCTACGATACCTCGGGTCCCTACACCGACCCGGCGGCGCGGATCGACATCCGGCGCGGCCTGCCGGCCCTGCGCGCCGGCTGGATTCTTGAACGCGACGATACCGAGCAGCTGCCCGGACCGAGTTCCGCCTACGGCGCCGAGCGCCTGCGCGACCCGAGCCTGGACGCGCTGCGCTTCGAACTGCAGCGCACGCCGCGCCGCGCGAAGCCGGGTGCGAACGTCACGCAAATGCATTACGCGCGCCGCGGCATCGTCACGCCCGAGATGGAATTCATCGCCCTGCGCGAAAACCTGCAGCGCAGGCACTACCTGGAGCAGCTCGAGTCCGGCGGCCCGGTCGGTCAAAAAATGGCCGCGCTGCTGGGCCGCCAGCATCCGGGACAGTCGTTCGGCGCCGCCCTGCGCGAGGAGATCACGCCGGAATTCGTGCGCGAGGAGGTGGCGCGCGGGCGCGCCATCATCCCCGCCAACATCAACCATCCGGAGAGCGAGCCGATGATCATCGGCCGTAATTTCCTGGTCAAGGTCAACGCCAACATCGGCAACTCGGCCGTTACCTCGTCGATCGGCGAGGAGGTCGAAAAGATGACCTGGGCGATCCGCTGGGGCGCCGACAACGTGATGGACCTCTCGACCGGAAAGCACATCCACGAGACGCGCGAATGGATCATCCGCAACAGCCCGGTGCCGATCGGCACCGTGCCCCTGTACCAGGCGCTGGAAAAGGTGAACGGCAAGGCCGAGGACCTCACCTGGGAGATCTACCGCGACACCCTGATCGAACAGGCCGAGCAGGGCGTCGACTACTTCACCATCCACGCCGGCGTTCGCCTCGCGTATGTGCCGATGACGGCCCGGCGCCTGACGGGCATCGTCTCGCGCGGCGGCTCGATCATGGCCAAGTGGTGCCTGGCGCACCACAAGGAATCCTTCCTGTACACGCATTTCGAAGAGATCTGCGCCATCATGAAGCAGTATGACGTCGCCTTCAGCCTGGGCGACGGCCTGCGCCCGGGCTCGATCTTCGATGCCAACGACGAGGCGCAGCTGGCCGAACTGAAGACCCTCGGCGAACTGACGCAAATCGCGTGGAAGCACGACGTGCAGGTCATGGTCGAAGGTCCCGGCCACGTGCCGCTGCACCTGATTCGCGAGAACATGGACCTCCAGCTGGAGCAATGCCACGAGGCGCCGTTCTACACCCTGGGACCGCTGACGACCGACATCGCGCCCGGCTACGACCACATCACCTCCGGCATCGGCGCCGCCACCATCGGCTGGTACGGCACCGCGATGCTGTGCTACGTGACGCCGAAGGAACACCTCGGCCTGCCCGACAAGAACGACGTCAAGGACGGGATCATCACCTACAAGATCGCGGCCCACGCGGCGGATTTGGCCAAGGGCCATCCGGGCGCGCAGATCCGCGACAACGCCTTGTCCAAGGCGCGTTTCGAATTCCGCTGGCAGGACCAGTTCAACCTGGGCCTGGACCCGGACAAGGCGCGCGCCTTCCACGACGAGACGCTGCCCAAGGAGTCGGCCAAGGTCGCGCACTTCTGCTCGATGTGCGGCCCGCATTTCTGCTCGATGAAGATCACCCAGGAGGTGCGCGCCTATGCGGCCGCCAGCGGAGTCGACGAGGGGCAGGCGCTGGCGCACGGCATGCAGGAAAAGGCCATCGAATTCGTGCGCGGCGGCGCCCGGCTCTACCGCGAGGTGTGACCGTGCCCGCTACCAACTTGCTCGAGATCGAGCTCAATGGCGAACCCTACCGCCTGGCAGGCGGGCAGACACTGGCCGACCTGGTGCACGCGCTCGGCGTGGGCCGGCAGGCGGTGGCGCTGGCGGTCAACCGCGAAGTGGTGCCGCGCCAGCAATGGGAGGCGCGCGCGCTGCTGCCGCGCGACCGGGTGGACATCGTGCGCGCCATCGGCGGCGGCTAACAGGAGACCAGCATGAACGACGACTTCCTTACCATCGCGGGCAAGACCTACCGCTCGCGCCTGCTGGTGGGCAGCGGCAAATACCGCGACCTCAGCGAAACCCGGGAGGCCACGCTGGCTGCCGAAGCCGAGATCGTGACGGTGGCGATCCGCCGCGTGAACATCGGCCAGGACCCGAACGCGCCGAGCCTGCTCGACGTGCTGCCGCCGAGCCAGTTCACGATCCTGCCGAACACGGCCGGCTGCTACAACGCGCGCGACGCCGTCTACACGCTGCAGATGGCGCGCGAACTGCTCGGCGGGCACAAGCTCGTCAAGCTCGAAGTGCTGGGCGACGAAAAAACCCTGTTCCCGCACATGCCGGAGACGATCGTGGCGGCCGAGACCCTGGTGCGCGACGGCTTCGACGTGATGGTCTACTGCAGCGACGATCCGGTGCAGGCGAAAATCCTGCAGGAGATCGGGTGCGTCGCGGTGATGCCGCTGGCCTCCCTGATCGGCTCGGGCATGGGCATCCTCAACCCCTGGAACCTGGGCCTGATCGTCGAGCAGGCCACGGTGCCGGTGCTGGTCGATGCCGGGGTCGGCACGGCCTCGGACGCGGCGATTGCCATGGAGCTGGGCTGCGACGGCGTGCTGATGAACACGGCGATTGCCGGCGCGCGCGAGCCGGTGCGCATGGCAGGCGCGATGAAGCTGGCGGTGCAGGCCGGGCGCCAAGCCTGGCTGGCCGGGCGCATGCCGAAACGCTTCATGGCCTCGCCGTCGTCACCTGGCGAAGGCCGCGTCGCATGACGCTGCCTTCGGTGCTGGTCTTCGCCGGGCTCGACCCCAGCGGCGGCGCCGGCCTCGCCGCCGACGTGCTGGCGATTGCCGCCCAGGGCGCGCACGCGCTGCCGGTGGCGACCGCGCTCACGGCGCAGGACAACAACCGCGTGCACGGGGTGGCGCCGGTCGATACCGCCTTCGTGCTGCGCCAGGCCGATGCGCTGCTCGACCGCTGCGCGATCAAGGCGGTCAAGATCGGCATTCCCGGCAGCGGCGCCAACGCGCGCGCGATCGCCGCCGTCGTGCGGCAGTTGCGTGCGCGCGATCCGGCGCTGCCGGTGGTGCTCGACCCGGTGCTGGCCAGCGGCCACGGCGATGCGCTGGGGGAGGGCGATCCGCTGGGCGCGCTCGGCGTGCTGCTGGCGCTCGCCACCATCGCGCTGCCGAATGCGCCGGAAGCGCGCGCCCTGGACCGTCTCTCGTGCGCGCCGTGCGCGCAGTTGCTGGTCACGGGCGGGCACGACGACGGCCCTGTCGTATGCAACGACTGGTATGTCCAGGGCCGGCTGGTGCGCAGTTGGCGCCGGCCGCGCCTGGCCGGCGCCTTCCACGGCAGCGGCTGCACCCTGGCCGCGGCCCTGGCCGGGCGGCTGGCGCTGGGCGAGGGCATGGAGCAGGCCCTCGACAGCGCCCAGGCCTACTGCCACAGGACGCTGGCCGAGTCGTTCGCCATCGCGCCCGGGCAGCGCATTCCGCGCCGCTGTTTTATCTCACCATCATCCCCAATACCTTGAAAGGACATCCCATGCGCGGTCTCTATCTCGTCACCCCGAACTGGGACGACACCGACAGGCTGCTGGCGGCAACCGCTTCCGCTTTGGAGGCGGGCGTGGCCATGGTCCAGTACCGCCACAAGGACGCCGGCGAAGCGTTGCGCCTCGAACAGGCCGGCGCGCTGCTGGACCTGTGCCGGCGCAGCAAGCGCCCGCTGGTCATCAACGACCACCTGGACCTGTGCCGCCGGCTCGATGCCGACGGCGTGCACCTGGGCGCCTCCGACCTCGCCCTGGCCGAAGCGCGCGCGCTGCTCGGCCGCGGCAAGATCGTCGGCGCCTCCTGCTACGGCGACCTGCAGCTGGCGCGGGCGGCCGCGGCGGCCGGCGCCAGCTACCTGGCCTTCGGCGGTTTCTATCCGTCCCTGGTGAAGAAGTACGATTTCGTCACGCCGCCCGCGCTGCTGGAAGCCGCCCGCGAGGCGTTCTCCCTGCCGCTGGTCGTCATCGGCGGCATGACGCCGGAGCGCGCCGCGCCGCTGGTCGCGCGCGGCGCCGACATGGTGGCGGCGATCACGGCCGTGTATGCCGACCCGGCGCCCGGCACGGCCGCGCAGCGCTTCGCGGACCTGTTCGGCACGCCGGGGCAGTTGTAGGGGCGAGACAGAATGGCTGGCCGCACGCGCAGGTTGTTTGTTGCCGTGCGGCAAAAATATATAATGACCGTCTTCTTTTTCTTTTTGAACGACGGTAAACCATGGACAACACCTTGATGAACGACGGCGTGCTCGAAGCCCTGGCCTTCAAGCTCGGCAACGAGGAATACGGCATCAAGATCCTGAAGGTGCAGGAAATCCGCGGCTACGAAACGGTGACCCGCATCGCCAGCGCACCGGAGCACGTCAAGGGCGTGGTCAACCTGCGCGGCACGATCGTGCCGATCGTCGACATGCGCATCAAGTTCAAACTCGGAGAGCCGACCTATAACCAGTTCACCGTCGTGATCATCCTGAACATCCAGGACCGCGTGGTCGGCATGGTGGTCGATTCGGTGTCGGACGTGATCTCGCTGACGGCCGACCAGATCAAGCCGGCGCCGGACATGGGCGGCGCGCTCAACACCGATTACCTGGTCGGCCTGGGCACCGTCGACGAACGCATGATCATCCTGGTCGACATCGACCGCATGATGACGTCCGAGGAAATGGGCGTCATCGACAGCGTCGCCGCCTGAGCGCGGCCGCCGCGATTCCCGACCCGCCCGCGAGGCGGGTTTTTTCATGGCCGAGCCGGGCGTGCACGCCACGGCCGCGCTTGTGAATACAATAAGGCCGTCGACCGTTCACCCAAGAGAAACCGATGCGCCTGCTTCGCCTGATCGTCCACACCCGGCGCCACCCGTCGGCCATCCTGCTGCTGGCCCAGCTGCTCGGCATGCTGCTGTACCCCTTCCTGGAGGGCACCCGCTTCGGCCACGTCGCCTTCAACGCCTTCGGCATCGTGATCCTGACCTTCACCATCCGCATGGTGCGCCGCACGCCCGGGCACACCTGGTTCAGCGTGGCGATGACGATCCCGATCATCGCGCTGCTGTCGGCCCAGATCCTGTTCGACGTGCCCCACCTGCAGCCGTGGTCCTCGGGGCTCGAGGCCCTGTTCTATTTCTATGCCGCCGGCAGCCTGATCGCCTATATGCTGGAAGACCGGCGCGTAACGACCGACGAGTTGTTTGCCGCCGGCGCCACGTTTACCCTGCTGGCCTGGGGCTTCACCCACCTCTACCTGGTGGTGCAGGCGCTGGCGCCGGGCTCCTTCTCCGCCGCCGTCAACCCCGAGCTGCCGCGCAGCTGGACCGAGCTGAATTACCTGAGTTTCGCGCTGCTGTCCTCGACCGGCATCGGCGACGTCATTCCGCTCACCGTGCACGCGCGCTCGCTGGCCAGCGTCGAGATGTTCGCCGGCCTGATGTACCTGGCGGCGGTCGTGGCCCGGCTGATCGGGTTGACGATGCAGCCGCATCAAAAATAGAACCACGTAGGGTGGGCACTCGTGCCCACGCGGTTTCACCCTGTGCGGGCCTGCGGGCTCGAAAGCCTACGCCGGCCGCGCCCGCCCTACGCAAACCAGGACGAAAAAAAAGGGCGCCGAGGCGCCCTTTTCCGTTACAGCCTACAGCAGATTACATGCCGCAGCCCAGTGCCTTGATGCGGTCGTAGGCAGCTTTCGCCTGCACCAGGCCGAAGCCGTACTTGGTGTCGCGGCCGGCGGTGCCCAGGTCGAGCGCGCTCTTGGTCAGCGAAGTGCGGATCTGCGAGCCCGTGCAGGTCGGGAAGTAGCTCCACACCAGCGCGGCGACTGCCGACACGTGCGGGGTTGCCATCGAGGTGCCGTCGAAGTAGGCGTAGTTCGATGCCTTGATGCCGACGGTGGCGCTCTGGCCCAGCTGGTTCTTCATCGCCGCGCCATCGGTATCGGTGGCGGTGACCGACGGGATGTTGGTCACGGTGGTGCCCAGCGTGCCGCCGAAGGCGCCTGCCACGTTGTTGTAGACCACGGCGCCGACGCCGCCGCTCTTCTCGCAGTTCGAGACCTTGGTGGCGAAGTCCACGGTGCCGCGTGCGATCAGGCAGACCTTGCCCGAGACGGCGGTATTGGTCGTGTCGCCGATGCCGAAGTCGGCCAGCGCAGCGGTGGCGGTCTTGACCGGCGAGCCTTCCATCGCGCCCGGCGCGTAGGTGGTCGAGCCGACGGTCAGGACCGCTTCCTGGCCGGTGCCCATCGGCACAGTGGACAGGACGCTGACGCCAGGGCCGGCGATTTCGACCTGGCTGTTGTACTGCGAGAAGGTGGCCCACTGCTTGTTCTCGTCGACCGCGCCGACCATCATCACGCTGTTGTAGCCGGCCGGGTAGGAGATCACGGTGTTGCCGTCGTTGCCGGCAGCGGCGATGCTCAGGACGCCTTTCGATTGCAGGCTGTCGAAGGCGTTCTGCTCGGTGCGGCTGGAGCGGCCGCCGCCGAGCGACATGCTGATCACGTTGGCGCCGGCTGCGCCGCACTTGTTGGCCGCGGTGGCCAGGGTCGACGAATAGGCCCAGCCGGCCGCGCCGAACACCTTCACGATGTGCAGCTTGAGCTGCTTGTTGGCGTTGACGCCGACCACGCCGGTGCCGCTGTTGTTGATCGCGGCGATGGTGCCGGCCACGTGGGTGCCGTGGCTGTTCTCGTCGGTGTACCACCAGCCGGTGCCGCTGTCGTATTCGCCGGTGACCGGGTTGGCCGACAGGTCTTCGTGCTTCTGGTCGTAGCCCGAGTCGATGATGCAGACCTTGCGGTTGCCCGCGGCCGAGTCGCTCAGCAGGTCAGCCTGTACCTGCTTGATGCCGTACGGGACCAGCTGGCCCGATGCGTACGGGGTGCCGGTCGACGGCGTGGTCAGGGCGAACGGCTTGCGGATCACGTCTTCTTCGATGTATTCGACGTTCGGGTTGTTTTCCAGGCCCTTGAGGGCGACGCGCGGCACTTCGATCGCCATCGCGTTCATGCCGAAGATTTCGTGCTTCACGGCGCCCTTGGCGACGGTGACGGCCGATTTCACTGCTGCTTTCGCGCCCGGCTTGAAGGCGACGATGATGCGGGTGGTGTCAGGCGCGGCCGCATAGGCAGCGTTGCAGAGCATCCCGACCGCGGCAGCGGCCAGGCACAGGCTGAAGGTCTTCTTTGAAGCACGAGTCATGTTTACTTCTCCGTATAAAAGCCTATCGATATGCCGCGATATCTCCGATCGCGTGCACGTTTTTTGAAAAACGCTAAACGCCGTTATTAACGGCTGATCCAGTGTAGGCATGAAAGCTGTGCGCAAGCAATTGACAAATCAATCGTGCTCAGCTGTGTTGCAATGTTGCATACACGCACAGTTAGAAACAGTATGATTCGTTCATTCGGTGGTATATTTTTGGCCCTCGCCCTTGTGCATATGCAGCATTTTTGCAGCCTGCATGAGGTAGGCATCTGGCATGCGGCGGCGGGGATTCCGGTGGCTTGGTATCATGGCAATCGCTCCAACCCATTTGATAGGAATCCCCATGAAAACCAAGGCAGCCATTGCATGGAAGGCGGGTCAGCCGCTGACGATCGAAGAACTCGACCTCGAAGGCCCGAAGGCCGGCGAAGTGCTGGTCGAAGTCAAGGCCACCGGCATTTGCCATACCGATTACTACACCTTGTCCGGCGCCGACCCGGAAGGCCTGTTCCCGGCCATCCTCGGCCATGAAGGCGCGGGCGTGGTGGTCGAGGTCGGCCCCGGCGTCACCTCGGTCAAGCGCGACGATCACGTGATTCCGCTGTACACGCCGGAATGCCGGCAATGCAAATTCTGCCTGTCGCAAAAGACCAACCTGTGCCAGGCGATCCGCTCGACGCAAGGGCGCGGCCTGATGCCGGATGCAACGTCTCGCTTTTCGCTCGACGGCCAGCCGATCTACCACTACATGGGCACCTCCACCTTCTCGAACTACATCGTGGTGCCGGAAATCGCGCTGGCGAAGGTGCGTCCGGACGCGCCCTTCGACAAGATCTGCTACATCGGCTGCGGCGTCACCACCGGCATCGGCGCCGTGATCTTCACGGCCAAGGTGGAAGCCGGCGCGAACGTCGTCGTGTTCGGGCTCGGCGGTATCGGCCTGAACGTGATCCAGGCAGCAAAAATGGTCGGTGCCGACAAGATCATCGGCGTCGACCTGAACCCGGCGCGCGAAGCCATGGCGCGCAAGTTCGGCATGACCCATTTCGTCAACCCGAGCCAGGTCGAGAACGTGGTCGACGCCATCGTCCAGCTGACCGACGGCGGCGCCGACTATTCGTTCGAGTGCATCGGCAACGTCAACACGATGCGCCAGGCGCTCGAATGCTGCCACAAGGGCTGGGGCCAGTCGATCATCATCGGCGTGGCCGAGGCGGGCGCGGAAATCTCGACCCGTCCGTTCCAGCTGGTGACGGGCCGCGAGTGGAAGGGCTCGGCCTTCGGTGGCGCGCGCGGGCGCACCGACGTGCCGAAGATCGTCGACTGGTACATGGAGAACAAGATCAACATCGACGACCTGATCACGCACACCTTGCCGCTCGAGCGGATCAACGAAGGCTTCGATTTGATGAAGTCGGGCGAGTCGATCCGCTCGGTCGTGGTGTACTGATCTCCCTGGTCCACGGCGGTTTCATGTAGTCTGTCCCGCGAAAGCGACGGTCTGTCGCAAGTAGCGGGCAGGCGGCGTCTGCTTCTTCTACAGTGCTTCCATTGTCATTCACGCCATGGAGCACATCATGCCGCAGACCCGTTTTCCTTTCGCTTCCCGCACGATCAAGCACGCACTGCTGCTGAGCGCAGCCGCTGCCGCCTGCGCCGCGCCGCTGCTGGCCGTGCACGCGGCGCCCCCAAGCGATGGCCTGGAACAGGTGCGCGGCATGCATCGGTCCGAGACCGGCGAGCCCTACGCCCTGGTGCGCGGCGGCACGCGCGGCGACCTGCGCGTGGGCAGCCGGGTCAGCAGCGCCGACATCGACGCCCTCAAGGACAGCGTGCGCGGCGAGTTCTTCTGGTTCCGCAAGGACAGCAAGGAATACATCGTGCAGGACGCTGCCACCCTCGAACGCGTGCGCAGCGCCTGGGCGCCGGTCGACAAGCTGGGCGCCGAGATGGGCAAGCACGGCGAGGAAATGGGGCGCCACGGGAAGGTGATGGGTTCGTTCGGGACCGACATGGCGCTGGCCGCCGTCACCCTGAACCGGACCAGGATGGAAGCCATCGGCAAGCAGATGGAAGACGCCGGCAAGCCGATGGAAGCGGTCGGCAAGAAGATGGAAGTGCTCGGCAAGCAGATGGAAGCCGAGCACGCCATTGCCGACCGCGCGACGCGCGCCATCATCGCCGAGGCCCTGGCGAACGGCACGGCGCGTCCGGCGCCGCGCCGCGGCTGATCCGCGGCGGTTTTACCGTCTACTTCTGCGAGGGCACGAACTCCTCCATCACCGCTTTCCTCAGCAGGGATGGCGGCACCAGGCCCTGGGCCAGCACGAAGTCGTTGAACTTCTGGCGGTCGAACTTGCTGCCCAATGCGACTTCGGCGGCTTGCCGGGTTTCCATCAGCCGCTGGTAGCCATAGAAGTAGGACGTCGCCTGGCCCGGTGCGCGGAAGGTGTAGCGCTGCACCTCCTGGGTCGCCATGCCTTCGGACAGGCCGACGTCCTGCATCAGGAAGGCCTTGACGCCCTCGGGCGTGATTTCTCCCAGGTTGACCATCGGGTCGAGGAAGGCGCGCGCCGCGCGCATGCCGCGTGCCTGCAGCGCGAACAGCTGGCCGTCGAGCGGCTCGTAGGGCTGCATTTCCGCTTCCGCATACAGGGCCCAGCCTTCGACGTTGACGCTGTTGAAGGCGAACACCGCGCGCGCCGTCGACACGCCGGTCTCGATCATCTTCGCGAACTGCATCTCGTGGCCGGGACGCGCCTCGTGGGCCGTGATCGACCAGGTGCCGGCCTGGTGGGTGAAGTCGTCGAACACCAGGCGCTTGCCGCTGGCGTCGGGCGGCATGCCGGTGGTCAGCACGAATTCCCCATACTCGCCGGTATTGCCGATCAGGCGCGGCGGGCTCATGTGCGGGGCGGGCTGGGCCGCGTTCTCGGCCATGCTCGCCAGGCGGATGACGGCCTTGCGCTCGGGCAGGGTGACCACCTGGTGCGCGCGCGCGGCCGACTCCAGCGCCGCCAGGCGCTCGGCGTACAGCGGCATCACCTGTTCGGCCGGGATCTGCTGCTTTTTCAGTTCGGCCATGACGACGCGGTAGTCGCTGTCCTTGAAGCCGCGTTCCTTGGCGAGCAGGTTGGCCGTGATCTGCATCTGGTTGCGGATCTCGGCGAAGGATGTCAGCGACTTGGCGATCAGCTCCTGCGGGCTGATGTCGACCCCAAAATTCTTCAGGTTGTCCGCATACACTTCGGGCGGCAGGCGATGGTCGCTGCGCGCGCGCGGCAGCATCTCGGTTTTCAGGCGCGCGTTATACGCCATGAGCTGCTTTTCCAGCAGCGCGAAGCGCGGCTCCCAGTCTTTCAGTTGGCTCTTGGCGAGCAGATCGCGCATGCCCTTCAACAGCGTCGGACCGTCGTTCAGCGCCTGCTCGAGTTCGCCCTTGTAGGGGCCGAGCAGGTTCTTGTCGGCCTTCAGGCGTTCCTGGAGGCGCTCCTGCGCCAGTTCCGTCAGCGGGCGGTAGCCCTTGGCCTGGCCGGTGTACTTGTCGAGCCGCGCCAGCAGCGCCTGCTGGCGCGCCTGCGGGATGCGCGGGTCGAGCGTCGAGCGCACGACGCCGAACATCATCCGGGTCAGGTCGTGGTAGGGCATGAAGTACTTGCGCTGCAGGGCGCTCGATTTCAGCTGGTCTTGGGCCTTGTCGATCAGGATCTGCAAATCCTGCTTGACCTTGCTGTCGGTCTCGCTGCGCAGGCGCTTCTGCAGTTCGGCGATGGCCGCGCGCATGTCGCGGTTGGCGGGCTCGAACTGGTCGCGCGACAAGTCCATGATCTGCTCGTCATAGCCCTCGACGCCGAGGTTGCTGGCGCTCTCGGGCGAATACTTGGCAAGGACGTTGAGGAGGACTTTGGCGTTGGTATTGCTTTTCGTGACCCAGGCCGGCTCGGCGGCAGCGGCGGGCAGGGACAGCGCGGCGAGCAGGGTGCAGAGGACGGTCTTGGCGAAGGGACGGGCGGGCAGCATGCGGTTCCTTTGTACGGTCAGAAGTCAGTCATATAAGGGTTCGCTTCCGAAAAACGGAAGTGAAGCATCGGGAATTGCACGTTTTTTCGCAGCAATCCATGCGTAGAATCATGACCAATAATTCTTTGTTAATCAATGAGAGAGCAAAAAATGAATGCGATGCTGACGTCGGCGATGGACCAGTTTTCCCTGCTGTTCGGCGGAAACATGGGATGGGCGATCCTGGTGCTGGCCCTGGCGGTGCGGCTGGCGCTGCTGCCGCTGACCCTGAAGCTGTCGCGCAGGATGCTGGCCAACCAGCAGAAAATCAGGGCCCTGCAACCCGAGGTCGATGCGATCAAGAAGCGCCTTGCCGGCAAGCCGCAAACGGCATACGCGGCGATCTCGGCCTTGTACAAGGCGCATGGCGCCCAGGTCCTCGACCGCTCCAGCGTGACCGGCCTGCTGGTCCAGCTGCCCGTGTTCGGCCTGCTCTATAAAGCCATTACGAATGCCGGTTCGGGAAGCGGACCCTTCCTGTGGATGAAGAGCCTGGCGACGCCGGATGCCGCCTTGACCGGCATCGTCCTCCTGCTGACCGCCGTCGCAGCCTGGTACATGCCCTCGGCAGGCGCGCCGGCCATGTGGATGATCGCGGTGCAGGTGCTGGTGACCGCTTTCATCTTGTGGAAACTGTCGGCCGGCGTCGGACTGTACTGGTTGGCTTCGGCCTGCGTCGGCACGCTGCAAAGCCTGGTGTTGCGCCGCGAACGGCGCCTCGCCGGTGTTGTTGCTCCTGCTGCCCGGTGATTCAGCGCGCCGCCTTGCGGCGCAGGCCGGCCGCCGCCAGCAGGCCGATGCCCAGCAGGGCGAGCGAGCCCGGCTCGGGAATATCGGTGCGGCGGATATGCCCGCTGGCGCCGGCGCAGTCGACCCCGGTCGTCCAGCCGCAGTCGGCCATGCCTTCGTCGCTGTTGGCGTCGAGCACGGTGAACCGGCGCCCCTGCGAGGCCAGCATGATGTGGTGTTCGGTGTTGTTGGCGTAGATGTAGCCGCTCAGGAAACCGCCCTTGTCGAAGCTGAGTTCGAGCTCGAGGATGCCGTAGCCATGGTTGAACCCCTTTTTCCAGGAATAGTCCATTGCCTCGGAGGCGCCCGGGAAGGTATAGCGCAGGCCGAGCAGGCCGTTGGCGGCGAGCGGCTCTTCGAAGTCGTAGTCCTGGTTGATGGCGAAGCTGAATGCGCCGCTGTCGATCGCGCTGCGTTCGAACTCGAGCTGCAGCGTGATGCCGCGCGGCGTCTCGGCATTCAGCGCGCTCCATTCGTAGATGACGCCGGCCTGGCTGGCGAGCGGAAGCAGGCAGAGGCCGAGGGCGGCGATGCAGGACTGAATGTTCATTACTGTGGTCTCCTAGATTTGACAATTGAATCTAAGCAAGTTCCACGCCAGCAATGTAAGTGGTTGAGCCGAAAGGGTTTGTTGTATGGACAGGCGCTTTCCGGTCACACAATGTAAAACGCCTCGACACCTTGCACTCCTTATTTTTGGCGCTGTTCGCGTTAAGTGTGGAAATGCCGGGCGTCGCACGCCGGGAGTCACACGCTTAGCGTCGTACCCCAAGCGCCGCGCGCAGCAAGGCTTCGGGCGTGGCGATCCGCTGGCCGTCGAGCGCCCAGCGCCAGCCCAGGTAGTTGTCCAGGTAACGGCTGGCAACGCCCCGGAACGGCAGCAGCCAGCCGCGCAGCCGGCTGTGGTAGGCATTCACGTTTTGCACATGGATCGCGCCGCGTACCCGAATGCCCGCCTGCAGGTTGACGCTTTCATGGGATATCCCGGCTTGGCGGGCGAACGCCCGGTAGGCGGCGTGGGCATCGGTGACGAGCAGCACGTCGCGCTCCAGCCGCGGCAGCAGGTGTTGCTGCAATTGCGCGCGCGTCACCGGTCCCTTGCCGGGCACCCAATCCAGGGTTTGGCCAGTGCGGTCGCGCGCAACCAGAATGCATACCTGCTCGCCCGAGATGCCGCGTTTTGTCGCTTTCCCGCCGCGCTTGCGTGGCGCACGCGCCAGCGTGCGCGATCCCTTGTGCGATTCGAGCAGATACATCTCGTCGGCTTCGGCAATGCCGGACAGGCGTGCTGCCCGGTCGTGCTTGCTCGTACTCAGGAAGCGATGGCGCCAGCGAAAGCTGGTGGCACCGGCGACACCCAGATCACCAGCGCTGCGACGCACGCTGCGCGAATCGAGCATGGTTTGTAAGTAATCGAGCCAGCGCTCCTTGTGGCGCAGGCGCGCCAGCGCCGTGCCGCTCAGGGCATTGCAGGTGCGCCCACATTCCTTGCAGCGATAGCGCTGCAGGCCATTGGCCCGTCCGTGCCGGTACAGCTGCTGCGAGCTGCATGCGGGGCAAGCCAATCTGTCGGCGCTGGCCTGCTCGACCAGGTCGGCCACCTTGTCGAGTTTCGCTGCGGGCAGTAGCAAGCCGAGCAATTGCTCGCGCTGGCGCCGCGTCAATGAGGCTATACGGGCGAGCAATTGCTTGAACGGACGTGCTTGCATGGCGCCTCCGGCATCGTGGGTCAGGTTGGACCTCAGCCGTATGCGAAGATTCCACACTTAACGCGAACAGCGCCTTATTTTTTCCCCGTTGGCGGCGCGGCGCCTAGCGCCTGCGGCCGGATCGCAGCACGGTACAGCGCATCGGTAATGCGCTCCTGGAAACGCGCCTCCGACGAGAACCGGCCCGGCTGCAGGTCCGGATTGGCGCCGACGCCGCTGGCGATATAGATCATGCCGTCCTTCGAGGCCGGATCGAAGACGAACAAGGCATTCAGTCCCCAGGACCAGCCCAGGTGGCCGACGCCGGTGAAGCCGCCGCCCTCGACCAGGCGGTCGCCGCGCGCCCGGCCCGGGATGGCGCCATCGGTGCCGCTGGCGTCGACGAAATGCTGGTTGCCCAGCCCCCAGGCGTGGTACAGGCCGCGGAAGTTGTCGCTGTCGGCGTTGCCGTTGCTGCCGTTGGCGGTCCACTGGCGCGCCAGCATGGCGGCCACGGTGGCCGGCTGCAGGACCTGGCGGCCTTCGTGGCGGCCGCCGTTCATCAGCATCAGCATGATCTTCGCCAGCTCGTCCGCGGAAATGCGCAGGCTGCCCTGCGGTCCGAAAATCGTGCCGTTGCTGCCGACGCGATAGGTGTCCAGGCCGGGTGGCGCGACCGGCGCGGCCACGCCGAAGTCGTCGGACTGGGCGATCCAGGGTCCTCGCGGGTCCCACACCTCGGCGCCGTCCTTTTCGCGTTTGCGGTACAGCGTGGCGACATCGTCGATATCGGCTGGCGCGAAGTCGGCCAGGTAAAAGCCGGCCTTCAGTCCCATCGGATCGAATACCAGGCGGCGCATCAGGCGGTCGAAGCGTTCGCCGCCGGCGCGCTCCATGAGGGTGGCGACCAGGCCCGAATTGAAATTGACATACTCGAAGAAGCGGCCCGGCGCGGCGCTTGCCGACCACATCGCGCCTTTCCCGTAATGCTTGCCGCCGGGCAGCAGTACCTCGCGCAGGTCGACGTCCGGGTCCCACTTAAAACCGCCGTCGTCGCGCAGGGACGACTGGTGGGTCAGCAGCATGCGCAGGGTGATCGGGTGCTCGGGGAAGTGCGGGTTGCGCAGGCGGTAGCCGAGCACTTCGCCGATATCGGCATCGAGCGACAGGCGGCCCTGTTCGACCAGCTTCATGGCGCCGAGCGCCGTCGCCAGTTTCGAGATCGAGGCGATGCGAAACAGGGTGCTGGCGTCCACCGGGCGCGCAGGGGACGTCGCCGTGGCCAGGCGTTTATGGCCCAGTTGCTGGCGGTAGACGGCCTCGCCGCCGCGGATCGCCACCACCGACAGGCTCGGCAGGGGCAGGGCGGGGTCGTCCACGATGGCCTGGAGTTGCCGGGTCAGCGCGGCGGCCTGCGGTTCCGGTAAAGGGGCCGCGTTGGCGGCGCCGGCAAGCATGGTCAGGGTCAGCATCGTCAGCAGGGAGCGCATGGATTGTTCGGAGGAGGTGGTGTTGGCGCATGGTAGCAAACCGGTGGCGGACGCCGTCGAAAACGGCGCTGTGTCACACTGGATTTCCGATTTCGCAGGAGGAGCAGAACATGGCACACGACCAGCAAGCACGGCAGGATCAGCAGGATCAACGACAGGATCAGCAGGACCAAGGACAGGGTCAACCGGTCGCCGCGCAGCAGCCGCCGGAGCGCCCGGATGACGACAACGTGGACGGCCTGAAGGGCAAGAAGCCGGAAGAGCTGACCCCGGAAGAATTGCGCCTGATGGCCGATACCATGCCGGGCGAAGGCCCAGGGGACTAAACTTCTACACGCCGCGCGGCTGCAGTGCGATGACGGCCATGCCCGCCAGCGCCAGCGCCGCGCCCGCCATGTCCCAGCGGCTCAGTTCGATACCGTCGACGAAGCGCAGCCACAGCAAGGCCACCGCGATATACATGCCGCCATAGGCCGCATAGGTGCGGCCGGCCGCGGCCGGATGCAGGGTCAGCAGCCAGGCGAACAGGGCCAGCGACAGGGCGGCCGGCAGCAGCAGCCAGAGCGGCTTGCCGGCCTTCAGTACCAGCCAGGGCAGGTAGCAGCCGATGATTTCGGCCAGCGCGGTGAGGGCGAACAGGCTTGCGACTTTGAGTAGTTCAGGCATCGTGTTTCCAGGTTGAGGGACGGACGCAGCTTATCAAATCCCGGGAGCCGGGAAGCGCTTCCCGGGCCGCGCACGCCAGGCGAACGATATTGCCTCGACAATATTTGTATGTCAGCATCGGGCACCACCGTTCGAAGCCGATTCCATGCCGCCATTCGCCCGCCTTGCCCTCTCGACCGCCATCCTTGGCGCCGCCGCCTTCGCCTCTGCCCAGGACGCCCCGCAGGGCGCAGAGCCGTCCGCCAAGCAGTCCACCGCAGCGGAGCGCCCGGCCACGTCCTTCCCCTACACGCCGGGCCTGGACGTGAGCTCGATGGACAAGAACGCCGACCCCTGCGTCGACTTCTACCAGTATGCCTGCGGCGGCTGGATGAAGAACAATCCGGTGCCGGCCGACCAGGCGCGCTGGTCGGTCTACAGCAAGCTGGCCGAGGACAATCAGCGCTACCTGTGGGGCATCCTCGACGGCTTGTCCAGGCAAATGACGGGCCGTAACGCCACCCAGCAAAAGATCGGCGACTACTTCGGCGCCTGCATGGACGAGGACGCGATCGCGAAGCGCGGCGCGGCGCCCCTGCAACCCTGGTTTGAACAAATCGAGGAGATGGGCTCGAAGCGCGAATTGCCGCGCGTGCTGGCGGCCCTGCAGCTGACCTTGTCAAACGAGGAGTTCTTCTTCGGCTTCAGTTCGAACCAGGACTTCGGCGATTCGAGCCGCGTGATCGCCTTTGCCAGCGGCGGCGGCCTCGGCCTGCCGGACCGCGACTATTACCTGAAAACCGATGCGCGCTCGAAGGAGATCCGGGCAAAGTACGCGTCCCACCTGGCGACGATGTTCGGCCTGGCCGGCGAGTCGCCGCAGGAGGCGAAACGCTCGGCCGCGACCGTGCTGCGCATCGAGACCGCGCTGGCGACTGCCTCGCTGACCCGGGTCGAGAAACGCGATCCGTACAGGCTATACAACAAGACCAGCCTGGCCCGCCTGCAGGCGCTCACGCCCGGCTTCACCTGGAAAACCTATTTGAAAGAGATCGGCCAGCCCGACCTGGCCTCGCTCAACGTCACCGAGCCGGCCTTCTTCAAGGCCTTCGCCCGGCAACTCAAGGCGAACGACCTGGCGGCGATCAAGACCTATCTGCGCTGGCATGTGCTGAAAACGATGGCGCCGGTGCTGGCGCCCCGGTTCGACGAGCCGCATTTCGCCTTCTACAGCAAGACCCTGCGCGGCGTCGAGCGCCAGCCGCCGCGTTGGAAACGCTGCGTGCGGCTGGTCGACGCCCAGCTGGGCGAAGCGCTCGGCCAGGAATTCGTGCGCCGCAGCTTCTCGCCCGAACTGAAGGCCAAGGCGCTGCACATGACGCGCCAGGTCGAGGAGGCCATGGCGAAAGACATCGAGTCGCTCAGCTGGATGAGCGACGCGACGAAACAGCGCGCCCGCGACAAGCTCGACGCCATCGTCAACAAGATCGGCTATCCCGACAAATGGCGCGACTACACGGCCTACGAGGTGCGCACCAACGACTTCGCCGGCAATGTCGTGCGCGGCACGCTGTTCGAGAACCGGCGCCAGCTGGCCAAGATCGGCCAGCCGCTCGACCGCAGCGAGTGGCTGATGACGCCGCCGACGGTGAATGCCTATTTCAATCCGCAGATGAACGACATCAATTTCCCGGCGGGGGTGCTGCAGCCGCCGCTGTTCGACCCGAAGATGGACGACGCGCCCAATTACGGCAACACCGGCGGCACCATCGGCCACGAACTGACCCATGCCTTCGACGACGAGGGACGCCAGTTCGATGCGAAAGGGAATTTGAAGGACTGGTGGACCAAGAAAGACGGCAAGGCCTTTAACCAGCGCGCCCAGTGCATCGCCGACCAGTACGCCGGCTACACGGTGGTCGACGACATCAAGATCAACAGCAAGCTGACGCTGGGCGAAGACGTGGCCGACCTGGGCGGCGTGATCCTCGGCTGGATGGCCTGGAAGACACAGATGGCAAGCATGCCGCAGCAGGCCCAGCCATTGCGGGACGGCCTGACGCCCGAGCAGCGCTTCTTCGTCGGCTATGCACAATGGGCCTGCGAAAACGATCGTCCGGAAAACCTGCGGGTGAACGCCGTGACCGATCCCCACTCTCCGGGCAAATACCGGGTCAACGGCGTCGTCATCAACATGCCGGAGTTCGAACAGGCCTTCCAGTGCAAGAAGGGCCAGCCGATGGTGGCGGCCAAGCGCTGCCGCGTCTGGTAAGGGCCCGGCCATAAAAAAATGCCGCCCGGGCAAAGCCGGGCGGCATGTCTGCGTGCTCAGGCCGTCAAGCGCGGCCTGCCGGGATCAGTGCTGGTTGATCTTGCCGCGCCATGCGCCCGTCTCCGAGCCGCGCGATTCCAGCAATTCCTTGTAGTTCGACAGATTCGAACGGGCTTCCATGCGCACGGCGCCGAGGGCGTCGCCGATGGCCTCGAGCACGCCGTCCGGCCGGTAGTCCATCTGCAGCGTGACGCGGGTGACCGAATCCGAGATCTTGTGGAAGGTCACGACGCCGCCATTACGCACGCCGCCGATGCTGCGCCAGGCGATGCGCTTGTCCGGGATCTGCTCGGTGATTTCCGCATCCCACTCTTTGTCTTCACCGGCCACATTCGCTTTCCAGTGCAGGCGCTTGTCGTCGAGCTGGCGAATTTCCTTCACGCTCTTCATGAACTGCGGGAAGTCCTCGAACTGGGTGAACTGGTTGTACGCAGTGCGGAGCGGCACGTTCACTTCGATCGACTCGATGATGGATGAGTCGCCGTTCGAGTTGCCTTTTTGCTTCATTTTTTTCGAAAGCATCATTCCGCCGACTGCAAGTGCGGCGACAGTAACCACTCGATTAAGCATGTGTATCTCCTTTGGCAATAAGCAGGTCTGTACGCTACGGCAAACTAAGGGCCCGACCCGGAGCGCGTACAAACCCGAGGGCTTGAAAATGGTTGGGTCGAAGCGGGCCACGCGCTGGTTCGCGTATTTGTCGTTAAGTTAAGCGAATTTCTGGACAGGTGGCGCGCGGGAGAGTTATCTGCCGATAAGGATGAGTTAAATGAAGTTGCTGCAAGATGTCGTATGGAATGCAACTTTTAGTGATGGGAAGTTTTTATTTGGCGTGGGTAGGCCAAGGCCGCAAGCGCCCGCCCACGCGCGCCACCACATGAAAATCCGGGAAAGAATATTTCATGAAATAAACATTTTTGAAATATTCTTTCGCCTGTATCGCCTTTCCTTGCAAGACTGGATGGGCATACAGTAAACCGCGGCGGTATAATGACCGCATGAATCTCCTTCACAACCTCAATCCCGAACAATTAGCCGCCGTTACGCTGCCGTCGCAAAGCGCCCTCATCCTGGCTGGTGCGGGCTCGGGCAAGACCCGCGTGCTGACGACCCGTATCGCCTGGCTGATCCAGACCGGGCAGGTGTCTCCCGCCGGCATCATGGCGGTGACCTTCACCAACAAGGCGGCGAAGGAGATGCTGACCCGCCTGTCGACCATGCTGCCCGTGAACACGCGCGGCATGTGGATCGGCACTTTCCACGGCCTATGCAACCGCTTGCTGCGCACCCATTACAAGGATGCCGCGCTGCCCCAATCGTTCCAGATCCTCGATTCGCAAGACCAGCTGTCGATGATCAAGCGCATGCTCAAGGCGGCCAACGTCGACGACGAGAAGTACCCGGCCAAGAACCTGATGTACTTCATCAATAATGCGAAGGACCAGGGGCTGCGCGCCAACAAGGTCGAGGCCTATGACCCCATCGAGCGCAAGATGGTCGAGCTCTACGAGCTCTACGACCAGCAATGCCAGCGCGAGGGCGTGGTCGATTTCGCCGAGCTGCTGCTGCGCGCCTACGAACTCCTGTCGCGCAACGCGCCGCTGCGCCAGCACTACCAGATGCGCTTTAAACACGTGCTGGTCGACGAGTTCCAGGATACGAACGACCTGCAATACAACCTGCTCAAACTGCTGGCCGGGCATGGCGAGCAGGGCGGCGGGGCGATTTTCGCGGTCGGCGACGACGACCAGAGCATCTATGCCTTCCGTGGCGCGAATGTCGGCAACATGCAGGCCTTCGAGCGCGATTTCCGGGTGCAGAACCTGATCAAGCTCGAGCAGAACTACCGCTCGCACGGCCACATCCTCGACAGCGCGAACTACCTGATTGCGAACAACACCAAGCGCCTTGGTAAAAATCTGCGCACGGATGCCGGGCAGGGCGAGCCGGTGCGTGTCTACGAGGCCTCGTCCGACCTGGAAGAAGCGCAGTGGATCATCGAAGAGGCGAAAAGCCTGATGGCCGAGGGCATGGCGCGCAGCGAGATCGCCATCCTGTACCGCTCGAACGCGCAGAGCCGCGTCATCGAGCATGCGCTGTTCTCGGCCGGCATCCCGTACACCGTCTACGGCGGCCTGCGCTACTTCCAGCGCGCCGAGGTCAAGCACGCGATCGCCTACCTGCAGCTGATGGACAACCCGCACAACGATTCGGCCTTCCTGCGCGTGGTGAACTTCCCGACGCGCGGCATCGGGGTGCGCTCGATCGAGCAGCTGCAAATGGCGGCCGACACCTATGGCGTCTCGCTGTATGCGGCGGTGCCCTACATGAGCGGCAAGGCCGGGACCTCGCTGGGCGCCTTCGTCAAACTGATCGAAGGGGCGCGGTTCGAGACGCAACAGCTGGCGCTGCCGGAAATGGTGCGCGTCGTGCTCGAGCGCAGCACCCTGCTGACCCACTACGCCAACGAAAAAGAAGGCGCCGACCGCATCGAAAACCTGGAGCAGATGGTCAACGCGGCGACCCAGTTCGTGCAGGAAGAGGGCTTCGGACAGTTCGCTCCAGCCCACCTGGGTCCGCCGGCGCAGGCGCAGGCCGGCGAGGCGATCCTGAACCAGGACGGCATCGAGCTGCTCGACGCCGACGCGGCGCTGCCCTCGGTGATGTCGCCGCTGTCGGCCTTCCTGTCGCACGCTTCGCTGGAAGCGGGCGATGCCCAGGCCCAGGCCGGGCAGGACGCGATGCAATTGATGACGGTGCACTCGGCCAAGGGCCTGGAATTCGACGCCGTGTTCATCACCGGCCTGGAAGAGGGCCTGTTCCCGCACGAAAGCAGCGCGCGCGAACTCGATGGCGTCGACGAAGAGCGGCGCCTGATGTACGTCGCGATCACGCGCGCCAGGAAGCGCCTGTACATGAGCTTTACCCAGCAGCGCATGCTGCACGGCCAGACGCGCTACAACATGAAGTCGCGCTTCTTCGACGAGCTGCCGGAAGAGGCCCTGAAATGGCTGTCGCCGCGCGTGCAGAGCCACTGGTTCGCCAAGAACAAGGCGCCCAACGCCTGGGACGACGCGGCCTTCCGCAATGCCGGCAGCGACAATAAAATCGCCCAGCAGATCACGCAAAAGTCAGGCAGCAGCAACTCGGGCTGGCGCATCGGCGAAACCGTGGCGCATGCCAAATTCGGCGAGGGCGTGATCGTAAACATCGAAGGCGGTGCCGGGGCAGCGCGGGCGCAAATCAATTTCGGCCCGTCCGGCATCAAGGTGCTGGACCTGTCGGTGGCCAAGCTGGAACGCGTCAGCCGCTGATGCTGGATCGGGGTGGGCGGAAACGCCTACCCCGATTCGGGATCGTCGTTTTTTGTAGGGTGGGCGCCCCGTGCCCACGCGGAACGATGAACAGTGTTGGCCTTTCCCAGCCAACACCAACCCATCACTTCTCCAGGTTCACGCGCCCCGCGCCGTTCTCCACCGGCTTGCCGAAGATCTGCCGATACCCCGCATACATCGCGCACTGCAACAGCAGGATGAACAGGAAGATCAGCCACATCACCAGCACCCGTCCCAGCACCGAGCCGCCCATCAGCATGGCGATCACGGCGGAGAAGGCCAGCAGGATGCCGAACCAGCTCATCAAGAGCACGAGGAATACGCGGGCGCTGCGCAGGACGGCGAAGAAGCTGTAGAAGATCGCCTTGCCGGGCAACATGCGCTGCCAGTAGATCAGCGGCGCGGCAAACGACAGGGCAATCAGGACGCTCACGTTCAGGGCCGACAGCGCGAACATCTTGACGAATTCCCAGCCAGCCACCTGCGGCACGTTCTTCGGGTCGTCCGGCTGGGCCACCTGGCGCATCAGTTCGAGATCGATGGAGAAGCGCGCCAGCACGGTCAGCAGCACCGAGACGCCCAGGTAGATCAGGCCGATCTTGCACAACTGCGCCAGCACCGGCTTGCGAAAGCCCGTCATCAGCACGGCCGGCGTCACGCGTTCGCCGTTCTCGATCATCAGGCAGGCCTTCATGAAGGCCATCGAGAACGAGGGGATCAAAATGAAGGCCAGCATCGGGCCGAGCAGCGGCACCGCGCTGACCAGCAGGCTGATCAGGATGTTCGCGAACAGCAGCGTGGTCAGCGCGGCCGGTTGTTTGCGGAACAGGCCGGCGCCTTCCTTCAGCCAGTTCCAGCCGGTAATTGCGGGCATGTTATTCATTCGTGGTCGGCCAGACCCGGTGCCGGGTTGGCAATGCGGTCGCGCAGGATGCGCTCGAAATGGGTCGGATCGTGGGGCGTGAGCATTTCTGCGGCACGCGGCACGTGCAGGTCGTACAGGCGCGACAGCCAGAAGCGCAGCGCGGCGGCGCGCAGCATCGGTTGCCAGGCGTGGATCTCATCAAGGGTGAACGGGCGCACCGCCGCATAGGCATCGAGCAGGGCGCGCACCCGCACATGGTCGAGCTTGCCGCTGGCAAGGTCGATGCACCAGTCGTTGACGGTCACCGCCAGGTCGTACAGCCAGGTGTCGACGCCGGCAAAATAAAAGTCGAAACAGCCGGTCAGGCGCTCGCCGACGAACATCACGTTATTGCGGAACAGGTCGGCATGCACGGGACCGCGCGCCAGGCGTCCATACGGCTCGCTTGCCGCAAAGTCCGCCTGGTAGGCGAGCTCGTCCTGCAGCAACCTGGCGTTATCGGGCGCCAGGAAGGGCAGCACGGTCGGCGCCGTGGCTTGCCACCAGTCGAGGCCGCGCAGGTTCGGCTGCACCAGCGGAAAGTCCTGCGCCGCCAGGTGCATGCGCGCCAGCATCGCGCCGACTTCCGCGCAATGGACGGGCTGCGGGTCCATCTGCGAACTGCCGTCGAGCTTGCTGACGATGGCGGCGGGCTTGCCTTGCAGGCTGGCCACTAGTTCGCCGCCGGCGTTGGCGACCGGCGCCGGCACCGGAATGCCGCGCTCGGCCAGGTGACGCATCAGTTGCAGGTAGAAGGGAAGCTGCTCGAAATTCAGGTTCTCGAAGACCGTCAACACGAACTCGCCGCGCTCTGTCGTCAGGAAGAAATTACTGTTTTCGATACCGGAAGCGATGCCCTTGAGGGCCAGCGGTTGACCGAGGGGGAACTGATCCATCCACTGGGTGAGGTCATCGAGCGTGACCGCGGTGAAGACTGCCATTATGCGAGCAACGAATTGAAGGGTCAGCGAAAAAAATAGAACCTGCTGAGCCGGTCAGCCGGATCAGCAGGTTGTTGTCGGGTTCTATCTGTGGGATGTTATACCACGATCAGGCCCACCGTTCAGCGGCTGGCCGGCAGCGGCGGCGGTGGCGGCACGTCGGCCGGGCTGAGCATCGGAGCCGTTGCCGGCGGCACCTTGGCCGGTGCGCCGGTCGCGGGCGTCGAAACCTTCTTCGCCGCGGCGCCGCTTCCTGCCGCAGCGGCGGCCTCAGCCGCTGCCTGCGCTTCGGCCTGCGCCTTTTTCTTGGCGTTGCCGTCGAATTCCATCACCTGCCATTGCGGCGCACGGAAGGCGCTGCTCTGGGCGTCGCCCGCCTGCGCATTGCCGGCCGCCTGGTTCGGACGCATGATGTAGCGGCTCTTGCCGCTTTTGACTTCGATCTCGGTGACCTGGCCGTTGTTATTGCGCTTTTCCCTGATCTCGGTCCCGCGGCGCGGTTCGATGCGGGTGGCCGGCTCGTCGCTGCCTGCCTCGATCGGCTCCGTTGCCGGAGGCTGACTCTGCGGCCGGGGCTGCGGCTGGGGCGGCGTCGACGTTTGTGCGCCCGCGGCGCCGGCGCATGCCAGCAGAACGAGCGAGAGGGACAGGCGGGGAATTGTGCGCGGCATGATGGTCACCTTAATTCGTTTGGACCATTGTAACAAACAGACACCGTTCCCAGTGAAAAGTGTACCGATTGCCCATACAGGCTAAGAGCGCCTAACAAAACCTTCAGGGCAAGGCGCGGCGTCGAAGACAGTACGCCTGTACGGCGAGACGCTGCAACGCAGCCATGGAGGTTTTGTTAGGCGCTTTAAAGCGCCGCAACGCCGTCGTTGCGTTTTCACCATGCCGGATTCTGCGATAATGTCGTTCCGCTTGCTCATTGGCTCGCCGCCGGTTTTACCACTCACTCCTATGCAAAATACCCTGCTGCTCGTTGACGGTTCCAGCTACCTGTACCGCGCTTTCCACGCGCTGCCCGACCTGCGCGGTCCAGACGGCCACCCGACCGGGGCGATGCACGGCATGGTCAACATGCTGCGCCGCCTGCGCGCCGACTATCCCGCCGCCTACATCGCCTGCGTGTTCGACGCCAAAGGCAAGACTTTCCGCGACGACATGTACCCCGAGTACAAGGCGACGCGCGCCTCGATGCCGGAAGACCTCTCCAAGCAGATCGAACCGATCCACGAAGTGGTGCGCCACATGGGCTGGCCGATCCTGATGGTCGAGGGCGTGGAAGCGGACGACGTGATCGGCACGCTGGCCGTGCAGGCCGCCGCCAAGGGCATGCAGACGATTGTCTCCACCGGCGACAAGGACCTGGCGCAACTGGTCAACGACAAGGTCACCCTCATCAATACGATGAGCAACGAAAAGCTCGACGAAGCCGGCGTGCTCGCCAAGTTCGGGGTGCCGCCGAACCGCATCATCGACTACCTGACCCTGATCGGCGACACGGTCGACAACGTGCCGGGCGTGAGCAAGTGCGGCCCGAAGACGGCCCTGAAATGGCTGGCGCTGCACGGCTCGCTCGACGGCGTGATCGAGAACGCGCACAGCATTGGCGGGGTGGTGGGCGAAAACCTGCGCTCGGCACTGGAATGGCTGCCCCAGGGCCGCCAGTTGATTACCGTGAAGACCGACTGCGACCTGGTCAAACATGTGGTGACGATCGAGGAAAGCCTGGTCGCCCGCCCGGAAGACAGGGATGCCCTGCGCGACTTCTTCCAGCGCTATGGCTTCAAAACCATGCTGCGCGAACTGTCGCAGGGGCCGGGCGTCGGCGCGCCGGCGCTGAACTCGCCGGAAGGCGCGCAGCAAACCCAGGATACGCTGCCCGGCATGCCGATCATCAAGGGCGAATACGAACTGGTCACCACCTGGGAACAGCTCGACAAATGGCTGGCCCTGGCCGACGCGGCCGAGCTGACCTCGGTCGACACCGAAACCACCTCGCTCGACCCGATGACGGCGCAGATGGTCGGCATCTCGCTCTCGACCGAAGCGGGCAAGGGCGCCTACATCCCGGTGGCGCACCGCTACGCCGGCGTCCCGGAGCAGCTGCCGCGCGAAGAAGTGCTCGAACGCATGCGGCCCTGGCTGGAAAATCCGGACAAGCCGAAGCTGGGCCAGAACCTGAAGTACGACATGCACATCTTCAACAACCATGGCGTGACCCTGCGCGGCATCGTCCACGACACGCTGCTGCAGTCCTACGTGTTCGAGTCGCACAAGCCGCACGACATGGACACGATGGCCATGCGCCACCTCGGCTACACGACGATTCCATTCGTGGACGTGTGCGGCAAGGGCGCGAACATGATCTGCTTCGACCAGGTCGAGCTGAACCGCGCCACCGAATACGCGGCCGAGGACTCCGACATCACCCTGCGCCTGCACCAGACCATGCTGCCGCACGTGCTGCAGGACCCGGGCCTGACTTATATCTACGAAAAAGTCGAGCTGCCGACCCAGATCGTGCTGCAGAAGATCGAGCGCAACGGCGTGCTGATCGACGCCGACAAGCTGGGCGCGCAGTCGCGCGAGATCGGCGCGCGCCTGATGGAACTCGAAGCGCAAGCCTACGAGCTGGCCGGCGGCCCCTTCAACCTCGGCTCGCCGAAACAGATCGGCGAGATCTTCTTCGGTAAACTCGGCCTGCCCGTCATCAAGAAGACCGCCACCGGCGCGCCCTCGACCGACGAGGAAGTGCTGCAAAAGCTGGCCGAGGACTTCCCGCTGCCCAAGGTGCTGCTCGAACACCGCGGCCTGGCCAAGCTGAAGTCGACCTATACCGACAAGCTGCCGACCATGGTCAACCAGGCCACCGGCCGGGTGCACACGAATTATGCGCAGGCCGTCGCGATCACCGGCCGCCTGGCCTCGAACGACCCGAACCTGCAGAACATCCCGGTGCGCACGGCGGAGGGGCGGCGCATCCGCGAAGCCTTCATCGCGGCGCCGGGCAATAAAATCGTCTCGGCCGACTACTCGCAGATCGAGCTGCGCATCATGGCCCATATTTCGGGCGACGAAGCGATGCTCAAAGCGTTCGCCGATGGCGAGGACATCCACCGCGCGACCGCCGCCGAAGTCTTCGGCGTCGCCCTCGACGAAGTCGAAAACCAGCAGCGCAGCTATGCCAAGGCGATCAACTTCGGCCTGATCTACGGCATGAGCGCGTTCGGCCTGGCGGCGCGCCTCGGCATCGAGCGCGCGGCAGCAGCCAGCTACATCGAGCGTTATTTCGCGCGCTTCTCGGGCGTGAAGCAGTACATGGACGAAACCCGCGCCGCCGCCAAGGCGCGCGGCTATGTCGAAACCGTGTTCGGCCGCCGCCTGTGGCTGCCCGAGATCAACTCGCCGAACGGCCCGCGCCGCGCCGGCGCCGAACGCGCCGCGATCAACGCGCCGATGCAGGGCACGGCCGCCGACCTGATCAAGCTGGCGATGATCGCCGTGCAGGACTGGCTGGAATCGGAAAAGCTGGCCACGCGCATGGTCATGCAGGTGCACGACGAACTGGTGCTGGAAGTGCCGGAAGCCGAGCTGGAGCGGGTGAAGGCCAAGCTGCCGGAACTGATGGCCGGTGTGGCCGAACTGAAGGTGCCGCTGGTGGCCGAGACGGGGGTGGGCAGCAACTGGGAGGAGGCGCACTGAGAGCGCACTGAGAGCGCACTGAGGGCGCACTGAGGGCGCACTGAAGGTCAAACCACCAGGGAGGAACGCTTGATCACGCGACTTGCCGCTTGCACTTGCGGCCAGCTGTCGGCCCGCGCCACCGGAGAGCCGGTGCGCGTCTCGATCTGTCACTGCCTGGCCTGCCAGCGTCGTAGCGGCGGTCCCTTCGCGCAGCAGGCACGGTTCCTGCGCGAACAGGTGGCGATCCAAGGCCAGTCGACCCGGTACGTGCTGGCGGGAGACGAGGGCTCGCATGCCAGCTTCCACTTCTGCCCGCAATGCGGCGCCACGGTCTACTATGAGGCCGAGGGTCTCGAGGCCTATGTCACGATTCCGGTCGGCGCCTTTGCCGACCCGGCCTTCCCCGCGCCGACGGTGTCGGTCTACGAGTCGCGCATGCATGGATGGGTCGTCCCGCCGGCCGGCGCCGAGCATATCCCCTGAGCGCGGCCGGCCTGCGCACACCCGGCGTGCGCCGATGTTCTTGCCCGGCAGTCAAGCCTCTCGTACACTCGGACGCTCCACAACACCGAGGAGATATCCATGTTCAGTCACGTCGTGATCGGTTCGAATGACATCGAACGCTCGAAGCGCTTCTATGACGCCGTGCTCGGCCTGCTTGGGGCCGGCGAGCCCTTCGCTACCCGGGCGCCTACCGGCCAGCCGCGGCTGTTCTACCGGCACGAGGGCAATACGCTGGGCATCACGGTGCCGATCAACGGCGAAGCGGCCAGCTGCGCCAACGGCGGCACGATCGGCTTCAAGTGCAATTCGCCCGAGCAGGTCAAGCTGTTCCACGACACGGCGGTCGCGCATGGCGGCACCTCGATCGAGGAGCCGCCCGGACTGCGCGAGGGCAGCATGGGGGCGATGCACCTGGCCTATGTGCGCGACCCGGACGGCAACAAGCTGTGCGCGCTGTACCGCGTGAAGCAGTGAAGTAAACGGCCCTGACGCGCGCGGCCCGACGGGCCGCCCGTCTGCGCAGCACGGGCCGCCAAATGTGCAGTCCGTCGCAAAAGCCGCGCCCATGCACGCGTTTCGGCTTACGATGATTTCACTCTTCAACACAAGACATATAAAGGAAATCATCATGCGTCCACTCGCTCTTGCATTCGCCCTTGGCCTCGCTTTTTCCGCCACCGCCGCCCAGGCCGCCGAGCAGGTGCGCGCGGCCGCGCCGTTCACCTCGATCAAGGCGCAAGGCCCGTTCAGCGTGACCGTGGACGCCGGCAGCGCGTCGCAGTCGGTGGTGGTGAGCGGCAGCGACCGGTTCGTCAACGGCGTGATCACCGAGGTCGTCAATGGCGAGCTGCGCCTGCGGATGCGCGACAAGAGTTTGAATTCGGCGAATGGCGAAGAGCGCATCGTCCTGGTCAAGATGGGCCAGCTGCGCGCCTTCGACGCGGAAGGCGCCGGCGAGATCAAGCTCAACAACATTCGCGGCGAGCGCTTCGACGTGAACTACCGCGGCGCGGGCCGCATGGTGATCAACGGTAAAGTCAAAACCTTCAGCATGACGGCCGAAGGCGTGGGCGAGGTCGACAGCAAGGCCCTGATCGCCAACGATGCCGACATCCGCTTCCGGGGCATCGGCGACGTCAAGGTGTATGCCAGCGACAGGCTCGACGTGGCCGTGCAGGGCCTGGGCAGCCTGAGCTACTTCGGCAAGCCGCGCTCGGTCAACCGGTCGGTCGCCGGCCTCGGCTCGGTGAAGGCGGGAGAATAAACGGTTCCCGGGGTTGGCGGACGCAGGCCGCCAGCCCTGTGCACATGTAAAGTTGTGTTAAGACAACAGTTAAATGTTTCAGATGTAATGAAACGTTTCAATGTGAATTGCTTAACACAATGTTTCCTTGTGGAATGTTAATGTCCTTTCAGTGCCTCCGGGCAAGTTCATTTTTGAAAGGTCTTCCATGCGTTCCACCTCCCTGCGTACCCAGCTTCTCCTCGGCGGCATCGTTGTCGCGTCCACCCTGAGCGCTTGCGGCGGTGGCGGCGGGGACAGCGCGCCCGCGCCGGCGCCGGTCTCGACCATGGGTACCCTGAGCGTCGCCCTGACCGATGCCCCGGCCTGCGGTTTCGACGCCGTCAACGTGACTGTCGCCAAGGTGCGCGTCAACAAGAGCGCCGCCGCCAGCGAAACCGATGGCGGCTGGACCGACATCGTGCTCGCCACCCCGAAGAAGATCAACCTGCTGAACCTGACCAACGGCGTCCTCGAAACCCTGGGACAAACCGCGCTCGAGGCCGGCCAGTACAACCAGTTGCGCCTCGTACTCGACGGCAATGCCAGCGGCAGCGCCAACACCGTGTTGCCGACCGGCGCCAAGGCCGAGCAGCCACTGGAAACGCCGAGCGCCGTCCAGAGCGGGATCAAGCTGGTCGGGGCCTTCACGGTCGAAGCCGGCGGGCGGGCCGATGTCGTGATCGACTTCGACGCCTGCAAGTCGGTTGTTACGCGCGGCAAGGGCGCCTATGCGCTCAAGCCGGTCGTCAAGATGCTGCCGAGCGCCATCAACGGTATTTCCGGCGTCGTCAGCACGGCACTGCTGGCCAATAACGTGACGGTCTCGGCGCAGCAGAACGGCAGCATCGTCAGCGCCACCACGCCGAACCCGACCACGGGCGAATTCTTCCTGTCGCGCCTGGCGCCGGGCAATTACGATGTCGTCATCACGGCCGACAACAGCGCCGCTGCCGTGATCGGCGCCGTGCCGGTCGCCTCGACCACCAGCACCACCTCGCTCTCGAGCGCGGCCGCGCCGCTGACGCTGGCCGCCAGCGCGATGGGCAGCATCGGCGGCACCGTCACCCTGACGCCGCCGAGCAGCACGGAGGTCGCCTATGTCGCGGCCAAGCAGGCGTTTACCGCCGGCCCGACCGTGACCATCAAGTACCAGGGCGCGGACCTGGCCAGCGGTGCCTACACGATTGCCAACCTGCCACTCGCCGCGCCCCAGTATGTTGCCTACAGCAGCGCGCGTCCGCTCGCTTTTGCGGTGGCCACGGGCGTGACCGGGGGCACCTACCGGGTCGAGGCCGCTGCCGCCGGCTACGCCGTCAAGGGCGTTGACGCGGTCAGCATCGCCACCGGCAACCAGGCCGGCGTCAACTTCACGCTGACCCCGTAAGCGGGACCGCTGCCTGGCGCGCCGGGGCGCCAGGCAGTGTTGTTGAACGGAAACTGATAGCAGCCGAATATTTCTTTCTGTTACTGAAAATGTCGACTTTGCCATGCATATTCGGTAAAGTCTGAGCCGTTGCCCGCTCCGCGCGCGCATGCGGCCCCGCATCCTGGCGGGGGCGCGGGCCATTTTTCGAGCATGATGACGTATCCGATTCTACAGGCCAGGTTCCATGTATCGCAGGCAAGCTAGGCGCCTTGCCGCCCCCCGGAGATGGCGATGAGCATGCTGCGCCGTCTTTCCGTCCTGCTCTGCGGTAGTGAGCCCGGCCTGCACCGCATGCTCCAGTATTGGGCGGCGACCTGCGTGCTGTATGTCGTCTGCATCGCCCTGCCGGTGGTGCAGGTGGAGCAGGGGTTGAGCCAGCCAGGCGCAGCAAACGGCCTGATCGTGTTCGGCGCCTGCGGCGCCAGCGCTTTCTATCTCCTGATCCGGACCAATGCACGGCTCAAGCTGGCGCCCGATCAGCTGGCGGTCGCGCAGGCCGCGTTTTCGCTGGTCTGCGCCGTCTGGGCTTACGTGATTTCCGGCCCCCTGCGCGCGGCCATGTTGTCGATGGCGGTCGTGATCATCGTGTTCTGCATGTTTGCCCTGCGCCCGCGCCAGACCTTGATGCTCTCGGGCGCGGCCACCCTCGGCATGGGCGCCGCCATGTGGTGGCTGCAGGCGCACGACCCGCTGCGCTTCCCGCCGCTCAACGAAGCCATCACCTTCGGCTACCTGGCCGGCGCGCTGATGTCGACGGCGCTCCTGTCCGGGGAAATGAGCAAGCTGCGCTCGCGCCTGAAGTACCAGAAAGGGGAATTGTCCGAGGCGCTCGAAACGATCCGCAAGCTCGCCACGATCGACGAGCTGACCTCGCTGGTGAACCGGCGCCACATGACCGGCGTGCTCGAGGCCGAGGAGCGCCGCCACGCGGCCGGCGCCGGTGCCGACACGTGCATCGCCTTGCTCGACCTCGACTTCTTCAAGCAGGTCAACGACCGCCACGGCCATGCGGCCGGCGACGCCGTGCTGCGCGCTTTCTCGGTCGCCGCGCGCGCCTCGCTGCGCGCCGACGACGTCCTGGCGCGCTGGGGCGGCGAGGAATTCCTGCTGCTGCTGCCCGATACCGCCGCCGGCGACGCCCGCGTCGTGCTCGAGCGCATGGCCGAGCGCGTGCGCGCCCTCGAAGTGCCGGGCCTCGAAGGCGCCGCCATCAGTTTCTCGGCCGGGCTGGCCACGCGCCGCCCGGGCGAGCCGAGCGCCGAACTCATCAGCCGCGCCGACCGCGCCCTGTACGAGGCCAAGCAGGCCGGGCGCGATCGCATCGTGCTGGCCTGACAGGGGCGCGGCCGGCGCCGGCACAAGTGTGCACATGCGCAACCCATCCGGGCGCTGTAAGATAGTCAGCCTGATAACCCACGACCGGAGGGATGCACATGAAGGATCTCGTACAAGACGGCGACAGCCTGGTTGCCGCCACCAGTTTCGAAGAAGGCGTCAACCGCCGCGTGTTCCTGAAGGCGGCGGCCGGCACCGGCTTTGCCGCGGCGGCATTGCCGGTCGCGGCGCAAACGGTCATCAAGACCGACACCGCGGGCTTGTCCGCGGGCGAGCACATCATCGTCATCAACGGCCAGGACGTGCCGGTCTACCGCGCCCAGCCCGAGGGCAAGGCGAATCCGCCGGTGATCCTCGTGGTCTCCGAGATCTTCGGCGTGCACGAGCACATCAAGGACGTGGCGCGCCGCTTGGCCAAGCAGGGCTACATGGCGCTGGCGCCCGACCTGTTCGTGCGCGCGGGCGACCCGACCAAGGTCGCCAACATCGCCGACCTGATGAAGACCATCATCTCGCAGACGCCGGATGCCCAGGTCATGCTCGACCTCGACACCGTCGTCAACTGGGCCAAACAGCGCGGCGGCGATACCGAAAAACTCGGCATCACGGGTTTCTGCTGGGGCGGGCGCATCACCTGGCTGTACGCGGCGCACAACCCGAAGGTCAAGGCGGGCGTGGCCTGGTATGGCCGCCTGGTCGGCGAGCCGAGCGCCAACTCGCCGAAGCACCCGATCGACATCGCGCCGAACCTGAAGGTGCCGGTGCTGGGGCTGTACGGCGCCAAGGACACCGGCATCCCGCTCGAATCGGTGGAGCGCATGAAGGCGGCGCTCGCGAAGGGCAACAGCAAGTCCGAATTCGTCGTCTATTCGAACTCGGGACACGCCTTCCACGCCGACTACCGTCCGAGCTACAACGAGGCCGATGCGAAGGACGGCTGGAAGCGCGCGATCGACTGGTTCCGGCGCCACGGCGTGGCTTGAATCGGTGAACCAGCACGCGCAGTAAGACGCACATGAGCCGGGAGCTGTACAATGCCCGGCTTGCCGCGCAGCGCAAGCACCAGATGCCGGGCGCGCCGCACAAGACCAGAACAAGAGGCTTCAAATCGACCCGATTCTCATCTCCATCCTGCTGGCGACCCTGATCGCCGGCGTCGTCAGCATCACGGCCGCGGCAGTATTTTCGTTTACGCTGCTCTCCAAAATGGTGGAGCGGCTGGTCAGCCTGTCGGTCGGCATCATGCTCGCGACCTCGCTGCTGCATGCGCTGCCCGAGGCCTTCGAGTCGGGCGCCGACACCCATAAGCTGTTCGCCACGCTGCTGGCCGGCCTGCTGGTCTTCTTCCTGCTCGAAAAGCTGGCGCTGCTGCGCCATTCGCACCACCACGAAGGCGACGGCCACCACCATGCGCACGGCCACGATGCCCACGCGGCCGGCAAGTCGGGCTGGATGATCCTGATCGGCGACGGCATGCACAACTTCACCGACGGCATCCTGATCGCGGCGGCCTTCCTGGCCAATCCGGAGCTGGGCATCGTCACCGCGCTGGCCATCGTCGCCCACGAGATCCCGACCGAGATCGGCGACTTCATCGTGCTGCTCAATGCCGGTTTTTCGCGCATGCGCGCCTACGTCTTCAACCTGCTGTGCAGCCTGCTGGCGGTCGCCGGCGGCCTGCTCGGCTACTACACGCTCGACCGCGCCAGCGCCCTGATCCCCTACGTGCTGGTGTTTGCCTCCTCGGGCTTCATCTATATCGCGGTGAGCGACCTGATGCCGCAGATGCAGAGGAGGGCGACGGTGAAGGAATCGGTGCCGCAGGTGCTGCTGATCGGGCTCGGTGTCATCATCGTGCTGTTCCTGACGGCGGGGAAGTAAGCCCACCCCCGACTTTCGCCGCGTGCGCGCGCCCGCGCGCCTGAACCGGCCCGGCCCTGCCTTCGATCGGCGTTATCATCGTCCTTCCCGGCGGGCGCGGCGCATGCGCTCCCTGCCGCGTTGGAAAGGGACTTGCGATGAAAAAAACGGTCCGCTGGATTGCGCAGGCCGGCGCCGGGCTGGAGCATCTGGTGCTGTGGCAGGAGGGCGCCGGGCTGCTTGCCCAGGGCGTGGTGGCCGGCGAGCGCGATGCCCCGGCGTATGGCGCCGCCTATACCATCGGCTGCGACCTCGCCTGGCGCGTCACGCAGCTCGTCGTCGATGTCGCCGGCGGCGGACACCTGGGCCTGCATGCCGATGGCGAAGGCCGCTGGCGCGGCCACGACGGCAGGCCGGTCGATGCGCTGCTCGGTTGCATCGACATCGACCTGAGCGCCAGCTGCTTCACGAATACCCTGCCGATCCGGCGCCTGGCCCTCGCGCCCGGCGAACGGCGCGCGATCGACGTGGCCTACGTCCAGATTCCCGGGCTGTGCCTGGAACGGACGGCCCAGGCCTATACGCGCCTGGGCCCGAACAGCTACCTCTTCGAGTCGATCGCCGATGGCTTCCAGGCGGTGCTCGAGGTCGATGACGAGGGGCTCGTCGTGTCGTATCCGGGGCTGTTCCGGCGCCTTGGGTGACGCCTGTCCTGTCGCGCGCTTGCCACGCATCGAGGCCTGTGGTCCCGCGGCCCCGTCATCGCCATCCACGCCACCAACCCACACCGTCGAATTCTTTGTTGAGCTTCTAATGAGAATGAATTATCATTATCGAACAAGCGGGGAGGCCTGTGCCTGCCGCGCCCACGTTCACTCATTCAAGGAAGCCGTTCATGTCCGTCCCGACCTGCCACCGTACCCCGCTCGCACTGGCCATCCTGCTCGCTTTCGGCGCGCCGCTCGGCGCCCATGCCCAATCGGGCGACCGGCTGCAGGCCGACCCCGACAGCATGCCGACCGTGGTGGTGTCGGCCAGCGCGCTGGGCGTGCTGGGCGACGACATGATCACGCCGGTGACCTCGCTGTCCGGCGGCGAACTGGTGCGCGCGCGCGAATCGACCCTCGGCGAAACGCTGAATAACCAGCCGGGCATCACCTCCAGCCACTTCGGCGCCGGCGCCAGCCGTCCGGTGATCCGCGGCATGGACGGCCCGCGCGTCAAAATCCTGTCGGACGGCGCCGAAATCCAGGACGCCTCGACCATCAGCCCGGATCACGCCGTCGGCTTCGAGCCGGTGCTGGCCGAGCGCATCGAGGTGCTGCGCGGCCCGTCGGCGCTGGCCTATGGCGGCGGCGCGGTCGGCGGGGTCGTCAACATCCTCGACCGCAAGATCCCGACCGAACTGCCGTCCGCGCCGGTCGAAGGCAGCGCCGAGCTGCGCGCGAATTCCGCCGCGCGCGAGAAGACCGGCGCCTTCGAGGTGACCGGCGGCGCCGGCAACGTCGCCGTCCATGCCGAAGGCGTCAAGCGCGACGCCGACGCCTACCGCGTGGGCAAGGGCTGGAGCGAGGGCGGCAAGGTCGCGGGCAGCTTCAAGAAAACCGAGACGGGCAGCGTCGGCCTGTCCTGGATCGGCGCGCGCGGCTACCTGGGCGCGGCTTATACGAAGGAGCGCAACGAGTACGGCATCCCCGGCCACCAGCACGAATTCGGCAGCTGCCACCCGCACGGCGGCCACCTGCACTGCGGCGGCCACGACGAAGGGGAGGGCCACGACCACGGGCACGAACACGGGGCCGAGGAAGTGCCGGTCGTGCAGCTCGACAGCGAGCGCTGGGATGTGCGCGGCGAATACCGCAATCCGCTGGCCGGCTTCGCCAGGGCGCGCCTGCGCGCTTCGTTCACCGACTACCGCCACGACGAGCTGGAAGAGGGCGTCGTCGCCACCAGCTTCTTCAACAAGGCGCACGATGCGCGCGTCGAACTCGAGCACGTGCCGGTCGGCGGCTGGCGCGGCGTCGTCGGCGTGCAGACCACCGAGCGCGATTTCAGCACCGAAGGCGAGGAGGGCTACGTGCCGCCGACGGTCACCAAGAAACACGCGCTGTTCGCTACCGAGGAATACCGGGCCGGCGACTGGCGCTTCGAGGCCGGCCTGCGCCACGAGCGCCAACGCATCGAGGTCGACGGCGCAGGCCGGCGCGACACGGCAGCGCGCGGCACCTCGGTGGCGGCCGGGGCGGTGTGGAAGTTCGCGCCTGCGTATTCGCTGCGCGCCTCGCTGGCGCGCAGCCACCGCCTGCCGACGGCCGAGGAACTGTATGCCGACGGCGTGCACCTGGCCACCGCAACCTACGAGATCGGCAACCAGGACCTGCGCAAGGAAACATCGAACAACCTCGACCTCACCCTGCGCAAGTTTTCAGGCGCCACCACCTTTTCGCTGAGCGCCTTCCGCAACCGGGTCGCCAACTATATTTATGCCCGCACCCTGGACAAGCACGAAGGCTTCCAGCTGGTCGAATATGCCCAGCGCGACGCGGTGTTCACGGGACTCGAAGGAGAATTGCGCCACAAGTTCTCGCCGGTGTTCGACGCGACCCTGTTCGGCGACCTGGTACGGGCCCGTTTCGACGGCGGCCCCGGCCTCGACGATCGCGACCTGCCGCGCATCCCGGCCCACCGCATCGGCGTGCGCCTGAACGCGGACTGGCAGTCCTGGCACGGCATGGCCGAGCTGTCGCGGGTCGGCACCCAGGACCGGGTGGCGGCGTTCGAAGCGCCGACCGGCGGGTACACCATGCTCAACATCGGCGGGCATTACACCACCCGCATCGGCGGCGTGCCGGCCCAGATCTATGCGCGTATCAACAACCTGACCGACGAACTGGCCTTCAGCCATACCTCGTTCATCAAGGAGGCGGCGCCGCTGGCGGGACGCAATGTGACGGCCGGCGTGCGTTTCGTCTTTTAAACTGAAACAAGCGATGAAAAAGCTGATCCGCTTCGCCGACTTCGCGGGCATGGCCGCCTCCGTCCTGTGCCTGCTGCACTGCCTGGCGATGCCGCTGGTGCTGCTGGCCTTCCCGCTGCTGGGTTTGAAAGACGAGCACCACGCCCTGCATGACGTCCTGCTGCTGGGCGTGGCGGTGCCGGTATTGTTGGCCCTGGTGCCGGGCTACCTGGCGCACCGCGACCCGGCGCCGCCGCTCCTGGGCGCGGCCGGGCTGGGCGTCTTGCTGCTGGCGGTGACGGTCGCCGGACCGCGTTTCGGGCACGGCTTCGAGACCGCGCTGGCCGTCGCCAGCAGCGTGCTGCTGCTGGCGGCCCACCTTCGCAATCACCGGCATTGCCGGCAATGCGTGGCGCCGCAGGGCGAGATATGCCGTAGCCGTAGGGTGGAGTCCTGACTCCACGCGTTTTGCGCTCAGCGGCAGTGGCTGCACACCCCATACAAGGTCAGCTCGTGCGATTCGAGCACGAAGCCTTCCGGCGTGAGCTTCTGCATGTCGCCCGGGCAGGCGTGCACTTCGTAGACACGGTCGCAGCTGCGGCAGTGGAAATGGTGGTGGTGTCCGTGGCCGGACAGTTCGTAGCGGTCGCCGCCGCCCGGCAGCGACACGGTCGTGATGTCGCCCGCCTCGAGCATGGCCTTGATGTTGCGGTAGATGGTGGCCATGCCGATGCCGGGCACGACGCCCTGGGCGTGTTCGAGGATTTCCTGCGGCGCGAGCGGACGCCCGGCATCGGCGATGCACTGGTGGATGGCCTTGCGCTGCCGGGTATTGCGCTCCATCTCAGTCCCCCGCGGCCGGGCCGGTGGCGACAGGGCGCGCCGGATCGCTGCACCACTCGCTCCACGAGCCCGGATACAGGGCCGCGCCCGGCATGCCGGCCACTTCCAGCGCCAGCAGGTTGTGGCAGGCGGTGACGCCGGAGCCGCACTGCATGATCGCGTCCTTCGGATCGTTGACCAGGCCTGAAAACTCTTCGCGCAGCTGGGCGGGCGCCTTGAAGCGGCCATCGTCCTGCAGGTTGTCCTTGAAGAAGCGGTTTTTCGCGCCCGGGATATGGCCGCCGACCGGGTCGATGGTCTCGTTCTCGCCGCGGAAGCGGTCCGCCGCACGCGCGTCGACCACGGTGCGCTGCGCCGTCTCGATATTCTCCAGCACCTCGGCCACGGTCACGGTCGGGACAAAAGGCGCGCGCGCCTCGATCGATCCGCGCGGCCGCGCCGGCACATCGGTGACCAGCGGCTGCCCCGCCGCCTGCCAGGCCGGCAGGCCGCCGTCGAGCACCGCCGACGCCTCGTGCCCGATCCAGCGCAGCAGCCACCACAGGCGCGCCGCATACATGCCGCCGTGCGCGTCGTAGGCCACGACCTGGGTGCCGTCGTTCACGCCCAAGGCGCGCAGGGTCTCGACCAGCGCTTCCTTTTCCGGCAGCGGGTGGCGCCCGCGGAACACGCCGTCGCCGCCGCGCTTGGCGCCCGACAGATCGGTTTCCATGTCCGCGAACACGGCGCCCGGCAGGTGGCCGGCCGCATAGGCTGCGCGCCCGAAGGCGAGGTTGACGAGGTCGTGGCGGCAATCGACGACGACCCAGTCCGGGTGGTCGATGCGGGCCGCCAGCTCGGCGGCGGAAATCAGGGTCGTGTACATGCGCTCCTCACAGTTCGCTTGCGATCGGATCGGTCTTCTTGATGACGGCGCCTTTCGGCGTGCTGCGCGTATTGTAGAACGTCGCCGCGATGCCCGAAGCGAGGATCACGGCGATGCCCAGCCACACATGCCAGTCGAAGCGGTCGCCCCACAAGGCCAGGCCCCACAGGCTGGAAAACACGATGCCGGTGTATTGCAGGTTCGCCACCACCAGCACCTTGCCGACGCGGTAGGCGCGGGTCATCGCCATCTGCGCCATCAGGGCGGCGAAGCCGATCCCGAGCAGGAGCAGGATGCCGCCCTGCGTATGGGAGTGGAAGGGCAGCCCGCTCGCCTGGCCGTCGCCCGAGAGCACCCCGGCCAGGCCGGCAAGGGTCGTCGTCAGCGAAAAATAGAACACGACCCGGTATTCGGGTTCGCCCATCTGGCCGAGTTTGCGCACCTGCATGTAGGCCATGGCCGAGATGACCGAGGAGCACACGCCGGCCAGGCCGCCCAGCCACTGGTGGGTCTCGAAGGCCGGCTGCAGCACCAGGGTGACGCCGAAGAAGCTGGCGCCCACGGCCAGGATCAGCGGCCATTCGACGGTATTGGCGCGCGACCACCAGCCGGCCACGAACAGCCCGGCCGCGATCCAGATCGGCGCCATGTAGTTCAGGGTCATGGCCGTGGCCAGGGGCAGCTTGCTGATGGCAAAGAACCACAGCCAGAGCGAGACCACGCCCACCAGGCTACGGAACAGGTGTTCTCTCGGGAAGGCGGTGCGGAAACTGCCGCCCTGGTGGCGCACCAGGGCCAGCAGGACCAGGGCGCCGATGAGGCCGCGGTAGAAGAGGAGTTCGGAGGTGGTGTAGAACTCGGAGGCCAGCTTCACGCCCGCGCCCATGGCGGCGAACGCGAAGCTGGCAAACAGCATCCAGAGTGAAGGCATCAGGTTCCTGGTTGGTGACAGCGCGATTGTTACAGTTCGATCTTGCTGCGGTACCACTCGTGGAAGTGCTGCATCCCGTCTTCCATCGGCGACTGGTAGGGGCCGACCTCGTTGACGCCGCGCTCGAGCAGGATCTTGCGGCCGGCATCCATGCGCTGGGCGATCTCGTCGTCCTCGATGCAGGTTTCCATGTAGGCGGCGCGCTCGGCTTCGACCAGCTCGCGCTCGAACAGGGCGATCTCTTCCGGATAGTAGAACTCGACCACGTTGCGCGTCTTTTGCGGGCCCAGCGGCCACAGGGTCGACACCACCAGCACGTTCGGATACCACTCGACCATGATGTTGGGGTAGAGCGTCAGCCAGATCGCGCCCTGTTTCGGCTCCTTGCCGCCGTTGAACTTGAGTACCGCTTCCTGCCACTTCTTGTAGGTCGGCGAACCGGCCTTTTGCAGGCCGCGGTTCACGCCGACGGTCTGCACGCTGTAGTCGCGGCCGAATTCCCACTTCAGGTCTTCGCAGGACACGAAATTGCCCAGGCCCGGATGAAAGGGCTCGACGTGGTAGTCCTCGAGGTAGACTTCGATAAAAGTCTTCCAGTTGTAGTCGATGTCGTGGATCTCGACATGGTCGAACAGGTAACCCGAAAAGTCGAGGTCCTTCGTGACCGACATGTCCTTGAGCTTGTCCATGACGTCGTAGCCGTTCTGCTCGAACAGCAGGCCGTTCCAGCTTTGCAGCGAGGTCTTGGACAGGTTCAGGCAGGGCGTGTCGGCGAAATGCGGTGCGCCGATCAGCTCGCCCTTGAGGTCGTAGGTCCAGCGGTGCAGCGGGCACACGATATTGTTCGCGTTGCCGCGGCCATTGAACATCAGCGCCTGGCGGTGGCGGCAGACGTTGGACAGCACCTCGATGCCGTTGGCGTTGCGCACCAGCATACGGCCTTCGTTTTCGGAGGCCAGCGTCGCGAAATCGCCCGTTTCCGGCACCATCAATTCGTGGCCGACATAGCGCGGACCGTTCTTGAACAGGTGCTGGAGCTCGCGCTGCAACAGCGCATCATCAAAGTACACATTTACCGGAAGCTGAGCGCACGAGCGCGCCAGCTTGGCGTGGGTAGCCAGATCGGACATCCCAACCCCCCTTATAAAAGCATCGAGCCAAAGAAGAGAATAAGAATCCAAAGACCAGTATTCTGGCTGCAGAGATACGGTGTTTCGGACAGAACCGGCAATTATACCGTGGAACGAGCTCTACAGTCCGGGACCGGCACGAGATTGTGGTGCACAGCAGGAAATGTGCCGAAAAGGCGTCGTTTTCATGTCAATCGGTGCTTGCGCTACCATGCGAACTCGCTGGCGAGAAACCTTGTCACTTGCGCAGACCACCCCAAGGGTTAGGATTGTTTTAAAATACGCGATTGGACTTCCCCATGGCGCACCGGTTGCACATGGAGGCAGTATCGCCGGCCCACACAACAAGATACTATGGCAAACAATGTAAACGCTGGAGCGGCCACGCCACCGGCCTCGTTCGAAGAGGCAATGGCCGAACTGGCCCAGCTCGTCACCCAGATGGAAGGCGGGCAGCTGCCGCTGGAAGCGTCGGTGGCCGCCTATGCGCGCGGCTCCGAACTGGTGAAGTATTGCGCGGCGCAGCTCGACCGGGTCGAGTCGCAGGTCAAGGTACTGGAAGGCGACATGCTCAAACCCTTCAGCGCCGACGGCGCAGGCGAGGGCGCTTGATGAGCGTTCCATTCGCCCAGTGGATGGCGGGCGTGCAGGCCGAGGTCGAACAGGCCTTGTCGGGCTTCCTCCCGAAGCCCGACGCCGTTCCCCACAAGCTGCACGAAGCGATGCGCTACACCGTGCTCGGCGGCGGCAAGCGGGTGCGCCCGCTGCTGGTCTACGCCAGCGGCGCCCTGTTCGATGCCGAGCCAGGCGCGCTCGCCCGTGCAGCTTGCGCATTGGAAATGATTCACGTGTATTCGCTGGTGCACGACGACATGCCTTGCATGGACGACGATGCACTGCGGCGCGGCAAGCCGACCGTGCACGTGGCCTATGACGAAGCGACCGCCTTGCTGGTCGGCGACGCCTTGCAGGCCCAGGCCTTCGAGCTGCTGGCGTCGAACGTGGCCTTGCCGCCGGCGCGCCAGATCGCCATGCTGCAGCTGCTGGCGCGCGCCGCCGGCTCGCGCGGCATGTGCGGCGGCCAGGCGATCGACCTCGACAGCGTGGGCCTGGCCCTGACGCGCCAGCAGCTGGAACAGATGCACCAGCTGAAAACCGGTGCGCTGCTGCACGCTTCGGTGCTGCTCGGCGCCCTGTGCGGCAAGGACCTGGAAGCGCCGGAACGCGCAGCGCTCGACGCCTACTCGAAAGCCATCGGCCTCGCATTCCAGGTGGTCGACGACATCCTCGACGCCACCGCCGATTCGGTCACGTTGGGCAAGACCGCCGGCAAGGATGCGGCCGACAACAAGCCGACCTATGTATCGATCCTCGGCATGGAACAGGCCACGGCACTGGCCGGGCAATTGCGGCGCGAGGCGATTGATGCGCTGGCGCCATTTGGAGAACAAGCACTGCGGCTGCGCGAACTCGCGGACCTGATCGTGCAGCGGAAGGCATAAATGAAACTGCTAGAAACCATCAACGACCCGTCGGACCTGCGGCAATTGCCGCGCCACCAGCTGACGCCCCTGGCCAACGAACTGCGCCAGTTCCTGCTCGAGTCGGTCTCGAAGACGGGCGGCCACCTGTCCTCGAACCTGGGCACGGTGGAACTGACCATCGCGCTGCACTACGTGTTCGAGACGCCGCACGACCGCATCGTATGGGACGTCGGCCACCAGACCTATTCGCACAAGATCCTCACCGGCCGCCGCGAGCGCATGAACACGCTGCGCCAGCTGAACGGCCTGTCGGGCTTCCCGAAGCGCGACGAAAGCGAATACGACACCTTCGGCACCGCCCACTCCTCGACCTCGATCTCGGCCGCCCTCGGCATGGCGGCCGCCGCCAAGCTCAAGGGCGAGCACCGCCACGCGATCGCCGTGATCGGCGACGGCTCGATGACGGCCGGCATGGCCTTCGAAGCGCTCAACAACGCGGGGGTCGAGGAAGACTGCAATGTGCTGGTGGTCCTGAACGACAACGACATGTCGATCTCGCCGCCGGTGGGCGCCCTGAACCGCTACCTGGCGCGTTTGATGTCCGGCCAGTTCTATGCCGCCGCCAAGAGCGTCGGCAAGACCGTGCTGCCGGCGCCGCTGCGCGAGCTGGCCAGCCGCCTGGAAGAACATGCGAAGGGCATGGTGGTCCCGGCGACCATGTTCGAGGAGTTCGGCTTCAACTACATCGGCCCGATCGACGGGCACGACCTCGATTCGCTGATCCCGACGCTGGAAAACATCAAGAAGCTCAAGGGCCCGCAATTCCTGCACGTGGTCACGAAAAAAGGGCAGGGCTACAAGCTGGCCGAGGCCGAGCCGATCCTGTACCACGGCACCGGCAAGTTCAACCCGCTCGAGGGCATCGTCCCGGCGACCAGCCCGAGCAAGATCACCTACACCGAAGTGTTCGGCAACTGGCTGTGCGACATGGCAGCCGTCGACGGCCGCCTGGTCGGCATCACGCCGGCCATGCGCGAGGGCTCGGGCATGGTGCGCTTCCACCAGCAATACCCGGAGCGCTATTTCGACGTCGGCATCGCCGAGCAGCACTCGGTGACCTTCGCCGCCGGCCTGGCCACCGAAGGCATGAAACCGGTCGTCGCGATCTATTCGACCTTCCTGCAACGCGGCTACGACCAGCTGATCCACGACGTCGCGCTGCAAAACCTGGACGTGACCTTTGCGCTGGACCGCGCTGGCCTGGTCGGCGCCGACGGCGCCACCCACGCCGGCAACTACGACCTGTCCTACCTGCGCTGCATCCCGAACATGGTCGTCATGGCGGCCTCCGACGAGAACGAATGCCGGCAGATGCTGACCACGGCTTACCACTATCCCGGTCCGGCGGCGGTGCGCTATCCGCGCGGCGCCGGTGTCGGCGCGGCGATCCAGGCCGAACTCGCCTCGATCGAGATCGGCAAGGGCGAGATCAAGCGCCAGGGCGAAAAGATCGCGATCCTGGCCTTCGGGTCGATGGTGGCGCCGAGCCTGGGCGCGGCAAATGAACTCAATGCGACGCTCGCCAACATGCGCTTCGTGAAGCCGCTCGACGTCGAGCTGGTCAAGAAGCTGGCGGCGGACCACGAGGTGTTCGTGACGGTGGAAGAGGGTGCGACGATGGGCGGCGCCGGCGCCGCCGTGGCCGAGGCGATGGCAGCGGCCGGCATCGTCAAGCCGCTGCTGATCCTGGGCCTGCCCGACAAATTCATCGACCAGGGCGACCCGGCCGCGCTGCTGGCCTCGGTCGGCCTCGATGCGAAAGGCATCGCCGCCTCGATCCGCGCGCGCTTCGGCGCGGCCGGGGAGCCGCGGCTGGTGGTGAACAACACCTGAGCCTTGTGTTCGACATGATGAAGCGGCGCCATGGCGCCGCTTTTTTTTCGTGTATGCCGTAGGGTGGACGGCTCCGCCGTCCACGCGTTCAAGCACCAGATGCGCAGTCGTGAGCGACGCATGCGCCCAGCCGTTACACTTGGTGAGTTTGTCAGGCTTGTAATTTCCTATACTCATGTTTCCAACTTTGGGAGACATGATGAACCGCTACGCCGCCGCCTGCCTTTCCCTGTCCCTGCTGCTGGCCGCCCCCGAGGCGGCCTTTGCCCAGGATACCGCCAGCAAACAAGAGATCGAACGCGTGATCGCGAGCTTCCGCAAGGCGATCATCGACAAGGACCAGGACAGCTTCATGAAGCTGTTCCTGAAGGAAGACATCACCTGGTCCGGCGTGACCACCGACGCCAGCCTCGAACGGCTCTACGCCACCCGCCCGGACCCCAAGCTGCCGCGCCCGAAGAAAGCGTTCAGCAGCAGCCCGCGCAAATTCATCGATTTCATCGTGAAGGAAAAAGAGCGCCTGGACGAAACCTTCTCGAACGTGCGCATCGACACCGACGGAGAAATCGCCCAGGTCTGGTTCGACTACAGCTTCATGTTCGGCAACTACCGCGAGAACTGGGGCAAGGAAAGCTGGCAGATGGTGCGCACCGAGAACGGCTGGAAGATCGCGGCGGTGGTCTGGTCGCAGGAGCTCAATCCGGAGCCGCCGCCGAAGGCGCCGGCGCCCTGACGGTCTCGGGTGGATCGATTCATTCAGCAGTTTCATCTATAACGCGAGGACAAACATGTTCAAGAGACTGGCAGCAGAAGCACTGGGCATCAGCGATATCGGCGTCATCGTCGGACCGGCCGATTACAACAAGGTCGATGCGGACGATTACCTGTTCAGCGAAGACGGCGAGCAGATTTTTTTCCTCATCAAAAGCAAGAAGGACGAGTACTGCTTCACCAACCTGGCCCTGATCCATGTCGACGGCGACTCGGCCGTGTCGTCGAAGCGCTCGATCAAGCGCTACGATTACGCTTCCCACGCGATCTCCAACGTCAGCATCGAAACCGCCGGCACACTGGACATGGACGTCGAACTCAAGTTCAAGCTGGACAACGTGGTGTTCTCGATCGACGTCAAGAAGACCTTCATCGAACAGCTCAAGGACATCTACAAGGCCTTGATCTCGATCGGCAAGCAGCAGCACCGCGACGCGGTGTGCCGCGAGAATGCCCTGCGCACGCTCGATGCCACCGCCTCGGTCCACAAGCTCAATATCGCTCCCGGTGCGGGCAGTCTCGTCAGCCAATACGGCGAACTGCTGGCGGCCTTGAACACCGCCATGCTCGACACCCACACGAAGCGCGATTTCAGCGACGTGTTTGCCAAGTACATCCACAATTGAGCGGGAGCAAGTAGGGTGGAGCGGGCGGCGAACCGCTCCTGACTCCACGCAGCCGTCGCCTGCATCAGTGGCGACACCCAAATGCGAAGAAGACTGTAGGGTGGAGTCCTGACTCCACGCGCTTGTCGCGTGCCTCAGTGGCGACAGCCGAATGCGAACACGACTATAGTCGGCCTACCGTTTGCAAGGCAGAGGCCACCGGTTCTCTGCACGGCAAAACCCACTAACCCATTCGCATAAAGGTGCATCAAGATGCGCATCCCCAGCCTGTTGTCCTCCGCCCTGATCGGCGCCGTCGCCAGCGCCCGTTCGATGACGCCGATGGCCACCATCGCCACCGCGCGCCTCGTGGGCCGCCGCACGCCGGGGGAGCTGATGCTCCTGGACCGGCCCCTGTTCAAGTTCGGTGCGATGGCGATGGGGGCCGGAGAACTGGTCGGCGACAAGATGAAGAGCGCGCCCGACCGCACGGTATTCCTGGGCCTGCTGGCGCGCGTGATGAGCGCCGGCATCGCCGGTGCGGCGCTGGCGCCGCGCGGCCGGGAACAGGCCGGCGCGGCGGTCGCGGTCGCCACCGCCGTCCCGCTCGCCTACCTGACGCTGGCCGGCCGCAAGCGTGCGATGGCGCATATCGGCCAGACCCGAAGCGGACTGATCGAGGACGCGCTGATCGTCGCTGCCGGTGCCGCGATCGTGGCCCTGTCGACGCGCCAGGACGCCTTCCGCTAAGCGGCGCTTACCTGCCTCCTCCGCCCGCCTGCCCGAACAGCTCCTCGGCCCGCCGGAACAGGATCCAGGAGGTCGCCACATACTTGTCTCCGCTGGCCGGCACATGCCCCTTATGGGTATGCGTAAAACCGGCCGGCGCGATGATCAGGCGGCCCTTGCGCGCCTCGACCTTGCACTCCTGGTACAGGAACTCGGTCTCGCCGCCCTCCGCCACGTCGTTCAGGTAAAACTGGAACAGCAGCACCCGGTGCAGCGTCTCGCAGCTGGCGTTCTGCGGATACAGCTCCGAATGCCAGTGGTGGTAGCCGCCCGAGCCCTGCAGATACTTTTGCAGGTTGATCGCGCCGCAGCGGTACATGGTCTGCATCAGTGCCGCGAGGAGAGGCTTGCCGCATTCGTCGAAGTTGGCAAGCGAGAGCGCGGTCGGCTCGCCGGTCTGCGGGTGCGCGACCGTCGGCGCCAGGGCGCCCAGCACGAGCGCGCGGTACTGGTCGATGTAGCTGGCGAGGTGCTGCGCGACCGCTCCCATCATGATGTTGCCGACGTCGTGCCATTCGGGATGGGCGCCGATGGAGAGGTCCCAGCTGTCCTTCTTGCTGGTGTCGACGCCGCCGCCGGTACGCCCGCGCACGACCTTGTCGCTGGCCTCGAAGCGGGCGACGATGGCGTCGCATTGTTGCGGCGTGAGGGCGCCGTCGTAGATTCCGATGAAGTCGCTCAAGGTCGGTCCTTATCCGGGTTGGTGGTGTTCGCCGCCAAGTGTAACCCGGCGCACCCTCAACGCGAGCGCGTGCACAGCCATACCGCGCCGGTGGGCGCGTTCGGGAACCGCATCCATGCCGTCGGCGAGCATCCCGGGTGGGACGCCTTCTGTCGGCGCCGCGCCGAAAAAACTCACAGCGCCTGCGCCTCGATCCGCTGCGCGATGTCCTGCCGGTCCGGCCGCAGCGCCTCGGCCAGGTCGAGGATCGACGTGGCGCTGGCGTACACCAGCACGTCGCCCCGGCGGCACAGCGCCAGGGCGCGGCGCAGCGCCTGGTGCACCTCGAGTTCGACCCACACGTGGGCGCGCGACATCCGGGCGCGGCGCGCCCCGCGCGCGATCAGCGCCGCCGTTTCGCCGTCGGGCCGGCCGCGATTGAGCGCCTCGAACACCACCAGCTCGTCGAAGCCGGCGCCGCACACGCGGCCGATGTGGAGCAGGTCGCCGTCGCGCCGGTCGCCCGGCGTGGCGACCACGCCGACCACCCGGCCGCGCGTCATGGCGCGCGCCGTTTGCGCCACCGCCGCGCAGGCCGCCGCGTTGTGGGCGTAGTCGACGATCACGGTCACGCCGTCGACGTCGAACACGTTCGAGCGCAGCGGGTTGTGGCGGTTGTCGGAGACGAAGCTCGACAGCCCGGCCGCGATCTCGGGGCGGCCGAAGCCGGCGCCGGCGAGCGCCGCCGCCGCGGCGAGCGCATTGGCGATGTTGTAGCGCGCGCAGCCGCCGAGCGAGACCGGCATCGCGTGCACGTCGAGCAACACCCGGTGGCGCTTGCCGTCGGCCAGCACGAGCGTCCGGTCCTGCAGGTAGACGCCACGCATGCCGCGCTGCAGGTGGCGCAGCAGGACCGGGTTGTCGGGATCCAGCGAAAAATAGAGGACTTCGACGCCTTGCGGCAGGCTCGCCTCCATGGCGACGCAGTGCTCGTCCTCGGCGTTGAGCACCACCGCCTTCGAGGCGCGCTGGGCCACGACCGCCTTTACCCTGGCCAGTTCGGCGACCGTCTCGACGCCGTCCAGGCCCAGGTGGTCGGCCGTGACGTTGAGCACCACCGCCACGTCGCAGCGGTCGAAGCCGAGCCCGCGCTTGAGGATGCCGCCGCGGGCGGTTTCGAGCACCGCGAATTCGACCTCGGGCGAAGCGAGCACGCTGCGCGCGGAGTGGTAGCCGGTGCAGTCGCCGGAGATGGTCAGCTGGCCGTCGATGTAGATGCCCTCGGTGGTGGTGACGCCGGTGGCCAGGCCCGCCCCGCGGGCGCAATGCGCGATCAGCAGCGAGGTCGTGGTCTTGCCGTTGGTGCCGGTCACCGCCACCAGCGGAATCCGGCCGTCCGTCTGGCCGAACAGCGCCTCGACGATCGCGTCGCCGGCGTCGCGCGGCTTGCCGCGGCTCGGATACTGGTGCATGCGGATGCCGGGCGCCGCATTCACCTCGATGATGCCGCCGTCCTGCTCGCGCAGCGGACGCGAGATGTCCTCGCAGACGATGTCGATGCCGGCCACGTCCAGCCCGACCGTGCGCGCGGCGCGCACGCACAGCGCGCGCGTTTCCTCGGGCAGCAGGTCGGTCACGTCCTCGGCGGTGCCGCCGGTGGAGAGGTTGGCGTTGCCGCGCAATGCGACGGTCGCGCCGGCCGGCAGCACCGTCTCGAGGTCGACACCTTGCCTGGCCAGCACTTCGGCGGCGATGTCGTCGAGCGGGATCCTGGTGAGGACGTTGGCGTGGCCCTCGCCGCGCGCGGGATTGCGGTTCTCGAGATCGACCAGCTGGCGGATGGTCGAGATGCCGTCGCCGACGACGTGCGGCGGCCGGCGCCAGGAAGCCGCGGCCACCCTCCTGCCGGCGACCAGCACCCGGTAGTCGCGGCCGGCAAGGTGGCGTTCGACGATGACCTGGCGGCCGTAGCGGCGCGCATGCTCGAAGGCGCGCGTGACTTCGTCGGGGCCGGCGCACAGCGTGGTCACGCCCTTGCCCTGGTTGGCATCGAGCGGCTTGACGGTGACCGGGCCGTCCAGGCGCGCCGCCGCCCGCCGCGCTTCCTCCACGGTGCGCACGACCGAGCCGGCGGGCACGGGCACGCCGGCCTGGTCGAGCAGGGTCTTGGTGAGCTGCTTGTCGCTGGCGATGCTGGCCGCGATCGAGCCGGTGGCGCCGGTGACGGTCGCCTGGATGCGTTGCTGGCGCGCGCCCCAGCCAAGCTGGAACAGGTTGGCGTCGTCCTGCAGCCGCACGCTCGGAATGCCGCGGCGCTGCGCGGCGGCCAGCACGGCGGCGGTGCTGGTGCCGATCGCATGGTCTTCGGCCGTGTCCCGCAGGTCCGACAGCGCCGCATCGATGTCGTGTTCCTCGCCGCGCGCGAGCGCGCCCAGCAGGTCGAGCGCCGCGGCGAAGGCCGCGCCGGCCACCTGCTCGATCGCATAGCCGCAGACGACGCGGCGCGCCCAGGGACGGGCCGGCACCGGCAGCGTGCGGCTGAACGGCCCCGGCGCCCCGGCCAGCCGCTGCAGTTCCATCGTGACCGGTTCGACCCACTCGAGCAGGAGCGTCGCGTCGGCTTGGGCGCCCGATGGTGCGGACGGCGCGGGCAGGCCGGGCAGCAGGGCGAGCAGTGTCTCCTTGACGTCGTCGGTCATGGCAGGCGCCCCCTCCAGCAGCAGCATCAGGCAGGGGCTCGCGGCGTGCAGGTTGGGGCCGCGCAGGAAGCGTTGTTCGAGGACCTTCAGGCTACGTGCAGACATGGCACACCTCGCATGTTGAGTCAGGGTAAGGCCAGCGCGGCGAGCGCCGAGTGGCCAGAAGCAAACTCAACATTATGCGAAGCGATATCGGCCGGGCCTGTCAGAGATCAGGACAGCCCAGCCTTTCTTTTTGCCATGTTTTCGGGGCTTCAAGCCTGCTGTTGCCCCGGCACATGAATCGAGCGCGCCAGCAAGTGTCCGGCCAGCCAGCCCCCGACCAGGCCGCCGATGTGGGCCGCGTTGTCGGTGTGCGGATAGATGAAGCCCATCCACAGGCTGAACAATAAAAACGGCAGCAGCGAGGAGCGCAGCTCGGACACCACCGTGGGCGGCACGCCGCTGTTGGGGCGGCCGAGGAAGGCCAGCAGGCCGCCGATGATGCCGAAGATCGCGCCCGAGGCGCCGACGCTGTTCACATGGGGGTTCCACAGCACGCTGGCGATGCTGCCGGAGACGCCCGCCAGCAGGTAGAGGCCGACGAAGCGCGCGCTGCCGAAGATGCGCTCGGTCAGGCGCCCGACCTGCCACAGGGCCAGCATGTTGAAGCCCAGGTGCCAGATGCTGCCATGCAGGAACATCGAGCTCACCAGGCGCCACCATTCGCCGCCCAGCGTGCGGCGGCCGTAGTTCGAGCCCCAATCCACCAGTTGCTGGGCATGCAGCATGGCCGAGACGTTCGGATGCAGCGCGAAGATTTCGCGCAGTGGCCCGGCCAGCGAGGCCTGGTAATGCTGGCGCGCCAGCCACATCAGGGCAAAGATGCCGATGTTGGCCGCCAGCAGGCCCCAGATCACGGGCGTGGACGGGGTCCAGTAGTCGATCCGGTCGTGGAACACTTCATTCTCTTCGTGCTCGCGCGTAAAAGCCTCGGTCTGGCGCGCCGGCAGCAGCGCGACGATGCGCCGGGCCGTGTCCGCATCCGCCACGGAAAACCCGACCGTCACGTCGCCCTTTACGCCCAGCACGTCGAAGCGGACGTCCTGGCCGTTCGACCAGGCGTTGACGATGTCGGCCATGCGGATGCGGTGTTCCTCGCGCTTGGGCAGGCGGAAGGAACGCTGGCTGCTGCCGCGCACGAACAGGAAATCCGGCGCGAACTCCAGCGAACCCTTGCCGCGGAAGCGGTAGGGGTTGGAAGGCCAGTTGCGGCCGGCGGTATAAAAACGGACGTCGAACTGATTGCTACCCGACATCAAGTCGCCTCAGCCGCGCTGGCGTGCGTGGTTCCACAGCACGTCGCTGCCGCCGGCGAAGCGGTTGAGCACGCGTGCCAGCACGAACATCAGGTCAGACAGGCGATTGACGTACTGGCGCGGCTGCGGGTGGATCGTGTCTTCCTTCGACAACGCGACGATGGCGCGCTCGGCGCGGCGGCACACCGTGCGGCAGACGTGGGCGGTGGACGCGGCGCGCGAACCGGCCGGCAGGATGAATTCCTTCAGGACCGGCAGGTCGGCATTGTATTTTTCCAGCAGGCCATCCAGGCGCGCAACGTGTTCGTCCTTGATCATCTGGTAGCCGGGAATGCACAGCTCGCCGCCGAGGTCGAACAGGTCGTGCTGGATCGACACGAGTTCCTCGCGCAGCTCAAGCGGCATGTCTTCGCACAGCAGCAGGCCGACGAAGGAATTGAGTTCGTCGACTTCACCCAGGGCATGGATGCGTGCGCTGTCCTTGCCGGTGCGGCTGCCGTCGCCGAGCCCCGTGCTGCCGTCGTCTCCGGTGCGTGTGGCGATTTTGGAAAGTCGATTACCCATGATTATGTCCAGACCCTAAAAAAGATAGCCCGAGGATACGACAAAACGATGTGATTGTGCTTACAATCGCAGGATGAGCGCCCCTCTCCAAGTCCCCCCCAGCGCCCTCATCGGGCGCCGGCAACAGGTTGCCCAGGCGCTGAGCGCCAGGCTGCCGCACGGCGTCGTCCTGCACGACCCCGAAGACACCCGACCCTATGAATGCGACGGCCTGGCCGCCTACCGCCAGTTGCCGATGATCGTCACCCTCCCGCAGAACGAGGAGCAGGTGCTGGCGATCCTGGATGTCTGCCGCGAGCTGCAGGTGCCGATCGTGCCGCGCGGCGCCGGCACCGGCCTGTCGGGCGGGGCGCTGCCGATCGCCGACGGCGTCGTGCTGTCGACCGCGCGCATGAACCGCATCAATCGCATGGACGCCTATTCGCGCACCGCCGTCGTGCAGCCGGGCGTGCGCAACCTCGCCATTTCGGAGGCGGCGGCCCAGTACGGCCTGTATTACGCGCCCGACCCGTCCTCGCAGATCGCCTGCACCATCGGCGGCAACGTCGCCGAAAACTCGGGCGGCGTGCACTGCCTGAAATACGGGCTCACCGTCCACAACGTGCTGCGCGTGCGCGTGGCCACCATAGCCGGCGAGATCATCGAACTGGGCAGCGAGGCGCTCGATGCGCCGGGCCTGGACCTGCTGTCCGTCTTCATCGGCTCGGAAGGCATGCTCGGCATCGTCACCGAGGTGACCGTGAAACTGGTGCCGAAACCGGCCGTCGCCCAGGTCATCATGGCCAGCTTCGACGATGTCGTCACCGGCGGCAATGCGGTGGCGAGCGTGATCGCCGCCGGCATCATTCCGGCCGGCCTGGAAATGATGGACCGCACTTCCTCGCGCATGGTCGAGCCTTTCGTGCACGCCGGCTACGACACCGATGCCGCCGCCATCCTGCTGTGCGAGGCCGACGGCACGCCGCTCGAGGTGGCCGAGGAGATCGGGCGCATGACGGCCGTGCTGGAGGCGGCCGGCGCGAGCGCGATCGCCGTGTCGCAGAGCGAGGCCGAGCGCATGCGCTTCTGGTCGGGCCGCAAGAACGCCTTCCCGGCGGCGGGCCGCATCTCGCCCGATTACTACTGCATGGACGGCACGATCCCGCGCAAGCACCTGGCCAGGGTGCTACTCGGCATCGAGGAAATGGAAACCACCTATGGACTGCGCTGCGCCAACGTGTTCCACGCGGGCGACGGCAACATGCATCCGCTGATCCTGTTCGACGCCAACCAGCCGGGCGAATTCGAGCGTGCCGAAGCCTTTGGCGCCGCGATCCTGGCCCTGTGCGTGGAAGTGGGCGGCACCATCACCGGCGAGCACGGCGTCGGCATGGAGAAGATCAATTCGATGTGCGTGCAGTTCGGCCGGCCGGAACTCGACGCCTTCTTTGCGGTCAAGCGTGCATTCGACCCGGCGATGCTGCTCAATCCCGACAAGGCGATCCCGACCCCGCACCGCTGCGCCGAATTCGGCAAGCTGCACGTGCACCAGGGGCAAGTGCCGTTCCCGGACCTTCCGCGCTTTTAACGATGACGATGATTGAACAATTCAGAGAGCAGCTCCTTGCGGCGGCCGCGCACAAGAGGGCGCTGCGCATCCGCGGCGGCGGCACCAAGGACTGGTACGGCGGCGCGCTCGCGGGCGAGATCCTCGACACGCGCGGCCATGCAGGCATCGTCGACTACGAGCCGACCGAGCTGGTGATCACCGCCCGCTGCGGCACCCCGCTGGCCGAGATCGAGGCGGTACTCGCCGAGCGCAAGCAGATGCTGGCCTTCGAGCCGCCGCATTTCGGCTCAGGTGCCACTTTCGGTGGCGCCATCGCTTCGGGACTAGCCGGCCCGCGCCGCGCCAACAGCGGCGGCGTGCGCGACTTCGTGCTGGGCGCCAAGCTGATGGACGGGAAGGGCGAAGTCCTCACTTTCGGCGGCCAGGTCATGAAGAACGTGGCCGGCTACGACGTCTCGCGCCTGCTGGCCGGTTCGCTCGGCACGCTCGGGCTGATGCTGGAAATCTCGGTCAAGGTGTTGCCGCGTGCAGTCGCCGAGACCACGCTGCAGTTCGAGATGAGCGAGATCGACGCGATCCGCAAGCTCAACGAGTGGGGCGGCCAACCCCTGCCGGTGTCGGGCAGCTGCTGGGTCGACGGCGTGCTGGCGCTGCGCCTGTCGGGCGCGCAGGCGGCGGTGGATGCCGCCGTGCGCTCGCTGGGCGGGCAGCCGATGCCGGATGCGGATGCCTTCTGGGCCGGCCTGCGCGAGCAGCGCCACGCGTTCTTCGACGGCGAGGCGCCGGTCTGGCGCCTGTCGCTGCCCGCGACCACGAGCGCCATCGTGCTCGGCGGCGCGCAACTGACGCAGTTGATCGAGTGGGGCGGGGCGCAGCGCTGGCTGCGCGCGGGCGTCGATGCCGCCGACCGCATCCGCCGCACGGCCAGCGCCGCCGGCGGGCACGCCACGCTGTTTCGCGGCGGCGACAAGGCCATCGGGGTGTTCCAGCCGCTGGCGCCACCGGTGGCGCGCATCCACGAGCGCCTGAAGGCGGCTTTCGATCCGTCGCACATTTTCAATCCGGGACGGATGTACTAGACCATGCAAACCAACCTCGCCGATTTCATCAAGGGCACGCCGGACGGCGATGAGGCCGAAGCGATCCTGCGCGCCTGCGTGCATTGCGGCTTCTGCACCGCCACCTGTCCCACTTACCAGCTGCTCGGCGACGAGCTCGACGGCCCGCGCGGGCGCATCTACCTGATCAAGCAGGTGCTCGAAGGCGTCGAACCGACCCGCAAGACCCAGCTGCACCTGGACCGCTGCCTGACCTGCCGCAACTGCGAATCGACCTGCCCCTCGGGCGTGAAGTACGGGCGCCTGGCCGACATCGGCCGCCGCGTCGTCGAGGAGCGGGTGCCGCGCCCGGCGGCAGACCGGATCAAGCGCACCACCTTGAAGGAGCTCCTGCCGCGCGGCGCGCTGTTCAAGCCGGCGTTCGGGCTGGGGGCTGCGCTGCGTCCCTTGCTCCCGAAAGGGCTGCAGGACAAGCTGCAGCCGGCGCGCGACCCCGGCCGCTGGCCGGCGCGCACCCATGCGCGCAAGATGCTGGTGCTCGACGGCTGCGTGCAGCCCGCGATGGGCCCCAACATCAATGCCGCCACCGCCCGCGTGCTCGACGCCTTCGGGGTGCAGCTGGTGCGCGCACCACAAGCCGGCTGCTGCGGCGCCGTGCGCTATCACCTGAACGACCAGGACGCCGGCCTGGCCGACATGCGGCGCAACATCGACGCCTGGTGGCCCTATGTCGAGCAGGTGGAAGCGATCGTCATGACGGCATCGGGCTGCGGCGTCACGGTCAAGGAATACGGCCACCTGCTGGCGCACGATCCGGAGTATGCGGCCAAGGCCGGGCGCATTGCGATGCTGACGCGCGACCTGTCGGAAATCATGCCCGAGTTCGAAGAAGCGCTGGCCGAGCGGCTGCGCGGCAAGATCATGCAACGGGTCGCCTTCCACCCGCCGTGCACCCTGCAGCATGGCCAGCAAATCCGCGGCAAGGTCGAAGGCGTGCTGCGCGCGGCCGGCGTGGACGTGACGCTGTGCGCCGACAGCCACCTGTGCTGCGGCTCGGCCGGCACGTATTCCGTGCTGCACCCGGAGATCGCGCACGAACTGCGCGACCGCAAGCTGGCGAATCTAGAAGCTACCGGCGCCAGCGAGATCGTGTCGGCCAACATCGGCTGCATGACCCACCTGCAGTCGGGCACCAGGACCCCGGTGAGCCACTGGATCGAGTTGCTCGACCAGGCGTTGGCACGCGCGCCCGCCTGAGCCTCCCACAATCGAACGCCCGCCATGCGCGCCGGCGTGCATGGCAGCCGCATGCCCGGCGCAGGCGGCGCCGGGTTAGTTGCGTGGAATGCAAACATTCTATAAATGCAAGTAAAAAGGTAGGCTCATGCTCTTGCCGACGGTGCCCGTTCTGACCGAATGTGAACTGATCAATTACGAGGACACGTGATAATTTGTGTTTTTTTCGCGACGTTCGTCAATTAAATTAACAATTTTGTGCCAATCCAGTGAGAAAGTTGCGCAAAGTCCTTTTCCGGCAACCAATGTTGTGTAAAAGTATTTGTTCGTATTTATCCGCATCGTCACCAGCACAATGCGTCAGTAAAGCGATATAAAAAATACACTTACTATCCGGAGTCGTTTTGAAGCACAAAAGTACTTTTGAAAAGAGCAGCATCGCGCTCGCAGTGGCCCTGGCCTTCCCAACTCTGGCGGTAGCACAACAGGCCATCGAACCGACGACGCCAATGGCGCGTGTCGAAGTCACCGGCAGCAGCATCAAGCGCACCGCTGCGGAAGCAGCCGGCTCGGTTCAGGTCCTGACCCGCGACGACATCGAAAAGACCGGCCAGACGACGGCACTCGGCATTCTCACCAGCGCAGCCTCGGTCGACACCAGCATCAACTCGGCCACTGCCAGCTCGGGCAGCTTCGCAACCGGTGCTTCGGGCGTCAGCATGCGCGGCCTGGGCAAGGTCTCGACCCTGGTGCTGGTCAATGGCCGCCGCATCGCCCAGTACGGCCTGTCCGACGGCGCGCAGCAAAACTTCACCAACCTCGACGCCATCGCCAGCGACGCGATCGAACGCATCGAGATCCTGAAGGACGGCGCATCGGCCATCTATGGTTCGGACGCCGTTGCCGGTGTGGTCAACATCATCCTGCGCAAGGACTTCCAGGGCGCCAAGGTACGCACCCACTACGCCGAATCGCAGCATTTCAAGCAAGACCGCAACCGTAACGTGTCGGCGATCGTCGGCTACGGCGATATCGACCAGCAGGGCTTCAACACCTACATCACCGCCGAAGCCTACAAGCGCGACGGTTACAGCAGCGGCGACCTGCGCGAGCATTACCCTGACTGGCACCGCCGTACGCCGGGCCGCTCGACCTGGGACGCGAAAAGCATGTACTCGCCGACCGGCAACTACTACCGCAGCGCCACCAACATCGTCGCCGCGCCAGGCTGCCCGGCCGAGGATATCGATCCGACCGACAAGCTGTGCAAGTTCGACGTGCTGCCGTACACCGGCCTGACGACCAACAACAAGCGTCACGCGATCGCCAGCAACACCCACTTCCGCATCGGCAAGGACATCGACGCCAACCTGGAAATCACCACGGCCGGCGCCACCAGCGACTACATCGTGGCGCCGTTCGCGCTGCAGCCGACCTCGTCTTCCAGCATCTGGTACAACGTCCGCGAAGGCAAGATGGTGGGCCCGTTCTTCTATCCGAAGCTGCCGGTCGGCCACCCGAACAATCCTTACAGCACGGCGACCGAGTTCCGCACCCGCCTGATGGATACCGGCAACGGTTTCAACTTCAACCGCACCGAGTCCGACCAGTCGCGCGTCATGCTGGCCCTGACCGGCACCGTCGGTAACTTCGACTGGCGTTCGGCCGCCGGCTGGATGAAGTCGTCGGCAACGAAGGCCACCCGCAACGCCGCCGCTGCCGGCTACACCAACGCGATCGTCAACGGCACTTACAAGTTCGGCCAGCAGAACGATCCGGCATTGCTCGATTCGATGTTCCCGGTGCGTACCACCGAAGGCGAAGCCGACATCAAGTTCTTCGACGCGACCATTTCGGGTACCGTCATGCAACTGCCGGCCGGCCCGCTGAATGTCGCAGTCGGCACCGACATCCGCAGCAACGGCTACTGGATGAAGAGCTCGGAAAACGTGCTGCGCGGCGAACTGATCGGCGTGTTCGGCCTGCAGGTCGACGACCGCGTCAACCAGTACGCCGTGTTCACCGAGGCGACCATTCCTGTCGTCAAAAACGTCGAACTGAGCGCCGCACTGCGTGCCGACAAGAGCGACAATGCCGACGCCCACCTGTCGCCGAAGCTCGGCCTGCGCTACAACGTCACCGACAAGCTGCTGCTGCGCGCCACCGCCTCGGGCGGCTTCCGCGCACCGAACATCGTCGAATCCGGTAACGGCCTGGGCCGCAGCTCGGTCGCGACCGGCGTCAACGACCCGCGCCGCTGCCCGATCGCCAACCAGCTCAACGCGCTGGTACAGAACGCGGCGGGCGCAACGAGCGCGGACAAGTCGCTGGCCAACTCCTTCCGCAACACGGAATGCTCGGCCAACCTGCCTAGCTTCGTGTCGTCGAACCCGGACCTCGAGCCGGAAACCTCGCGCTCGTTCACGGCGGGCATGGTGTTCGAACCGGTCAAGAACTGGACGACCGCGATCGACTACTACTTCATCGAGCGCCGTAACGAGATCGGCACCCGTTCGACGGTCGACATCCTGAAGGGCGAAGCCAACCTGCCGGCCGGCCAGCTGGTTCGTGTCGACAACACCACTGCCGACAACGAGTTCCTGTCGCTGGTGCGCAAGTATGCGCCGAACAACACCATCAACTACGGTGGCGTCGGCCAGCTGGGCCTGGTGTACAACCCGTACGTCAACAGCGGCCGCACCCGTGTCTCGGGCCTCGACTTCGATGCATCGGGCCGCTTCAAGGTGGCTGGCACCGACGTCCGTCTGAAACTGGACGGCACCTACGTGCTGAAGTACCAGAACTTCAGCGTGGCCAACAACGCCTACGATCCGAACATCGTCGGCACCTGGGACTTCGGTTCGCGCATGTCGATCAAGGCGCGCGCCTACGTGAAGAAGGGTGACTTCGACCACGGCATCACCTGGAACTACGCCAGCGGCTACACCAACAACAGCATCTCGTCGCCGACCTACTGCGTGACCCAGAAAGTCGCCGCGGCGGACATGGCCGATTGCCAACGCGTCGACCGCAACACCACCGTCGACTACAGCCTGGCTTACTCGGGCATTCGTAACGTGAAGCTGAACCTGTACGTGACCAACCTGTTCGCCGAAGATCGTCCGATCGAATGGCGCGACGGCTGGAATACAAGCTACCCGCAATTCCGCCGCTTCGGCGTCGCTGCCAGCTACACGTTCTGATCGAACGCGTGACTTAGCATGAAAAAGACCAGGCCTCGGCCTGGTCTTTTTTTATGGCGGAACCGTTTGCGCGGCCGTCCCGGTCAGATCCGCCCGACCAGCGGAATCACGCCGACGACCACCGCCGCCGCCAGCATTACCAGCGAGGCCGTGATCGACCACGCCAGGGTGTAGCGCTGGTGGTCGCCGAACTCGATCTTGGCCATGCCGACCAGCAGGTAGGTCGAGGCCACGAGCGGGCTGAGCAGGTGAACGGGCTGGCCGATCAGCGAGGCGCGGCCGATTTCGGCGGCGCTGATGCCGTACACGGCCGCCGCCTTGGCGAGGATCGGCACCACGCCGAAATAAAAGGCGTCGTTGGAAATGAAGAAGGTGAACGGAATGCTGAGCAGGCCGGTGACGATCGCCAGGTACGGCCCCATCCAGGCCGGGACGGCGGCGATCACGCTGGTGGCGATCGCATCGACCATGTTCGTGCCTTGCAGGATGCCGACAAAGATCCCGGCCGCAAAAATCAGCGACACGACCGGCAGCACGTTCGGCGCATGCGAGGCGAGCCGTTCCTTCTGCTCTTCCAGTCCCGGGTAGTTGATCATCAGGGCGATCGCAAAGAAGATCATGAACAGCACCGGCAAGGGCAGGGCGCCGAGCACCAGCAAGACCATCAGCGCCGCGGTCAACAGGGCGTTCACCCAGATCAGGCGGGGACGCGCGCAGCCGGGGGCGGACGCGGTCACGTCCGGTTCGCTGTCCCCGGCCGCGCTTGGCGCCAGGCCGGCCGGCTGGCCGTCCGCGCCGGCGCTGCGGCCCTGGACCAGGCCGACCTGCGCCGGCTGGGCGGCGCCAGCATGGGACACCCACTGGCCGGTGGTGCCGTTCTTTTCGCCGGCGACGGCCAGGTCGAGGTGCACCGGCTGCAGCACGCTGACATTCGCCGGACGCCGGGCACGGGTGCGCTCGTCCAACTGCAGCATCCCGACGCGCTCGCGCTCCTTCTTGCCCAGCATGTAGGCGACGAACAGCACCCAGGCGGCGGCCACGGCCATCGGCAGGATCATCGGCACGAACAGCTCGCTCACGTCGACCCCCAGGGCGCTGGCGGCACGCGCGGTCGGCCCGCCCCAGGGCAGGACGTTGAAGACACCGCCGGCCAGCATGATCACGCAGGCCATCACCAGCCGGCTCATGCCGAGGCGGGTGTAGAGCGGCAGCATGGCCGACACCGTGATCATGTAGGCCGTGGCGCCATCGCCGTCGAGCGAGACGAACATCGCCAGCGCCGCGGTGCCGACCACGATTTTCATCGGGTCGCCGCGCACCACCTGCACGATCCTGCGGATGACGGGGTCGAACAGGCCGGCATCGATCATGACGCCGAAGTACAGGATCGCGAACATCAGCATGACGCCGGTCGGGGCCAGTTTCTTGATGCCATCGAGCATCATCGTCCCCAGCTCGGGGCCGAAGCCGCCGATCAGGCCAAAGGCAATGGGCACGACGATCAGGGCGATCAGGGCGGACAGGCGCTTGGTCATGATCAGGAACATGAACACGACGATCATCGAATAGGCCAGGGCGGTTAACATCTTGATTCTCCTCACAGGTGCGTGCCTGCTTCATAGGGAGCAGGACAGCGGGACTGGTTGTTTATGTGGGCGCGCGGCGCGCGGTAGGCGCCGCTCAGGCCGGCAGGCTGGGCGTGGGCCGGGCCTTGGCGGAATCAGGCGGGGAAAGCGCTGCCGGGATGGCACGCGCGGTAGGTAGCTGTTTCATGCGGGTCTCCGGTTGGCGGCATTGTGGTCTGCCTTGTTTGCGCCAACTATATGCGGGCCCGGCTTTCAGTTTGCTTTCAGCGCGCGGGTGCGCCGGCAGGGGCGGTGTCGGGCGCGGGCTGGCGGGCGCCGGCCGGCACCGCTCCCGATGCGGGGAACAGCACGCCGACCTGCAGGCCGCGGCCGTCCGCGCCACGGCCCAGCGCCAGGGTGGCGCCGTGCATGTCCGCGATGTCGCGCACGATGGCCAGTCCGAGGCCGGTGCCGCCGGGATTGGCTTCGAGCGTAGCCTGGGCCCGGTAGAAGGGCATGAATACCTTGTCGTGTTCGCCCGGCGCGATGCCGGGGCCGCTGTCGGCCACCTCCAGCAAGACGCCCGCCGCCTGGCGCCGGACCCGCAGCTGCACGCTGCCGCCCGGCGGCGTGTAGCGGATCGCGTTGTCGGCCAGGTTCGACACCAGCTCGTGCAGCAGCAACTCCTGTCCTTGCACGGTCGTGTCGATCCCGTCCTCTACCTCGAGAGCCAGGTCGATCCCTTTTTGCACCGCCGGCACGGCCAGCTCCAGCCCGACCTGGCGCGCCAACGCCGCCAGCGACACCGGCGCCTGCAGGGCGAGGGCGCCGCCGCCGTGTTCGATGCGCGCCAGCGTCAGCAGGCGATTGGCCAGGTGGATGGCGGAATCGGTGGTGCCGGCGAGCGAGCGCACGATCGCGCGCATGGCCGCCGGGTCGTCCTCGCGCAGGGCCAGCTCGGCTTGCGTCTTGAGCACCGTGAGCGGGGTGCGCAACTGGTGCGAGGCGTCGGCGATGAAGCGCCGCTGGCTGGCGACCAGGTCCTGCATGCGCGCCATGGCGCCGTTCATCGCCGTCACCAAAGGCCGCACTTCCTTGTGCACCAGCGCCGGATCGACGTCCGACAGGTCGGACAGCGCGCGCGTCTCGACCTCGTTCTTCAGGCGCATCAAGGGACGCAATACCAGGCGCACCGCGAACCACACCAGGGTCGCCACCGCCAGCACCAGCAAGGCCTGGCGCAGCAGGGTGTCGACCAGGATGCGCCGCGACAGCGCATGGCGGGCGTCGAGCGTCTCGCCGACCTGGATCAGGGCGATGCCGCGGATCGTGTCGCCGAACACCGGCTGCAGCAGGGCCGCGATGCGCACCGGCTCGCCGTTGTAGTCGGCGTGGTAGAAGCGCACCAGGGCCGGATACAGGTCCGAGCGCGGCACGTGCTTCGGCACGGGCGGCAGGTCGCCGTAGCCGGACACGGTTTCTCCCTGCAGTCCCGTCACCTTGTAATAGATGCGGCCCAGGGTATCGGTCTCGAAGCTGTCGAGGGCGACGTAGGGCACGTCCGCCGTCACCTTGCCGTCGCGCACCGACACGCGCTCGGCCAGCGCCCGCGTGGACGCGAGCAGCGAACGGTCGTAGGCGATGTCGGCCGCCTCCAGCGCGTCGCGGTACAGCGAGATCGCGTTGAGCGCGACGAGGGCCACGAGCGGCAGGATCAGCCAGCGCAGCAGTTGATTGCGCAGGCTGCCTGGGGGCTTGGGAGGGCGCGGAGTCATGGCGGCGCCGGCCTCAGGCCGGGCGCTCCTGCAGCAGGTAGCCGATCCCGCGCAGGGTGACGATGGCGGTGCCGCCGGCGGGGCAGCGCTCGAGCTTCTTGCGGATGCGGTGGATGTACAGCTCGATGGCGTCGAGGTTGGCGTCGTCGTCGAGCGCGAACACTTCGTCGAACAGCTTTTCCTTCGACAGCGCGCGGCCCGGGCGCGCGATCAGCGCTTCGAGCACGGCGTGTTCGCGCGGGGTCAGGGCCAGCGGCTCGCCGCAGTAATGGAACATGCGCGAGATCGTGTCGAAGCTGAGTTCGCCGCAGCGATGGGTCAGGGCTTCGTTGCCGCTGCGCCGGCGCAGCAGCGCCTTGACGCGGGCCTCGAGTTCGGCCAGCTCGAAGGGTTTGGCGAGGTAGTCGTCGGCGCCCAGGTTCAATCCCTGCACCTTTTCGTCGAGGCCGCCGCGCGCGGTGAGGATCAGCACCGGCGTGCCGCCGCGCGCGCCGCCGCGGGCGCGCAGGCGGCGCAGCACGTCCAGGCCATCCATCTTCGGCAGCGTCAGGTCCAGGATCACCAGCGCATAGTCCTGGGTGTGCAGCAGGGCGTCGGCGTCGGCGCCGGTGGCCGCGCATTCGACGGTGAGCCTGGCGTCGCGCAAGGCCTTGGATACCCAGTGCGACAGCTCGACGTGGTCTTCGACTAACAAGATTCTCATCGCGCCAGTGTAAGCGCAAAGCCGCCGCCGCGGAAAGGCAGGCCGCCATGTGCACCGGGCCGCCACGATTGTCGAGTGAAAGCTGATTGAAAGGCGGGCGCGCATATAGTTGGCGCCGATAACCGCACACCACACGAAAACACCGATCGGAGACACCATGAAGCAGTCGGCCCTCGCGCTTGCCGTCCTGGCAACGCTTTCCCTGAATAATTCCGCCCATGCCCAGAGCGGCGTCCAGGTCTATGGCCTGGTCGACGCCGGCGTCGAACTGGTGAACCATGCCGGTCCCGATGGCGGCAACCTGGTGCAGGTGGTCTCGGGCGGCAAGAACACGTCGCGCTGGGGCCTGCGCGGCAGCGAAGACCTGGGCGGCGGCCTGAAGGCCGTGTTCAACCTCGAAGGCGGCATCCTGATGGATAGCGGGGAATCGGACGGCCCGCTCTTCAAGCGCCAGGCCAACGTCGGCCTCGAGGGCAGCTTCGGCCGCGTGATCGTCGGGCGTTCCTTCACCACCACCTACGACCTGCTGATCAAGTTCGACCCGATGGGCTTTGCCCCGAACTACTCCTGGGCCACCAGCGGCGGCGCCACCGGACCGTCGAAATACGGCATGACGACCTCGTTCGACAACCTGGTCAAGTACACCGGGCGCAGCGGCAACTTCACCTACGGGGCCTCGGCCGGCCTGGGCGAACAGGCCGGCAACACGGCCGAGGGGCGCAAGCTGGCGCTCGGCGCTGCCTGGTCCGCGAACGGCGTCGGCCTGATGGCCGCGCACGAACAGGTCAACGGCAACACGGTGGCCGCCACCGGCCAGCGCAGCAAGACCACCGCGTCGCACCTGGCTGCCAGCTACGAAACCGGCCCCTGGCGCTACCAGGCGGGCCTGCGCAGCTACAAGCTCGCGGCCGGCGCGGCGGCGACGCCCGACCTGCGCGGCGATACCTTCTGGGGCGGGGTCACCTGGGCGGCGGACAAGCTGACCCTGACCGGCGCCGTCTACCACATCAATACCAAGCACCTGCCGGCCGCGGCGGACGCCGATCCGACCATGCTCGTGGCGCGCGCGATGGTTTCGCTGTCCAAGCGCACCACGCTCTACCTGTCGGCGGCCCATGCGCGGGCCGACAACGGCCAGCTGGTCGGGCTGTCGCGCGACGACCCCGGTTTCGGCAGCACGCAGACCGGCGTCACGGCCGGCATCCAGCACCGCTTTTGAGCCCGCTTCTAAGCTCCGGCCGCGCTACCGGCCGCGACGGGCTATGATGACGCCGTGAACCTACTGCGCCCCCTCCTGCTGCCGCTGCTGGCCGCGGCCTGCCTGCCTGTCGTCGCCGCGCGCCAGGCCGGCCCCGAATGCCTGGTCCCGTCCAAGCCGGGCGGGGCGATGGACGTCACCTGCAAGCTGGCGCGCCAGGCCCTGCACGACATGCCCGGCGCGCCCGACCTGAAGCTCGCTTACCTGCCGGGCGGGGTCGGCGCGGTCGCCTGGCACACGCTGGTGTCGCAACGGCGCAGCGAACCGAATACCCTGGTGGCGTTTTCCGGCGGCTCGGTCCTGAACCTGGCGCGCGGCAAATTCGGCAAGGCCAGGGTCGGCGACGTGCGCTGGGTCGCGGCATTCGGCACCGACTACGGCATGATCGCCGTGCGCGCCGATTCGCCTTACCGCACGCTGGGCGACCTGGTCAAGGCCATGCGGCTCGATCCGCAGCGCGTCCTGATCGGCATGTCGGGCACCATCGGCAGCCAGGACTGGATGAAGATGGCGCTGCTGGTCAGCAAGGCAGGCATCGATCCGCGCAAGATGCGCTTCGTCGCGCTCGAAGGCGGCGGCGAGCAGGCCGTCGCGATGGAGGCCGGCCACGTCCAGGCGATCTCGGGCGACGCTTCCGAAGCCCTGCTGTACGCCGGCCCCGGCAAGGTAAGGGTGCTGGCGGTGCTGTCCGAACGGCGCCTGCCCGGCATCCTGGCCGGGGTGCCGACCGCCCGCGAGCAGGGCTACGATGTCGTCTGGCCGGTGATCCGCGGCGTCTGGATGGGCCCGGACGTGCCGGAGGCCGACTACCGGCGCTGGGTGGCGGCGTTTGCCCGCATCGAGGCGACGCCGGAATTCGCGCAGATGCGCGCGCAGGCCGGGCTGTACCCGTTTTCGCTCACCGGCGACGCGCTCACCGGCTACATCCGGCAAGCCGTCGCCGACTACAACCGCCGAGCCGTGCAGTTCAACCTGGTGCGCGAGCGCTAGGGGGCTGGCCAAACCCATGCGCGGCGCCGCCCGCGCTCGTGATAGCATCCGTTTCCATCCCGAGTTCAACAGAGCAAGCAATGAGTTTTGTATTCCGCCTCGTGCGCGAAGAGGGCGGCGACGCGCCCGTCATCGTCTTCGAGGATTCGACCAGCCCCGGTTTCGTCCCCTTGTGGGAAGAGGTCGGCGTTTACGATTCGCTCTATAACAGCGACGGCAAGCCGGCGCGCGAAGTCTCGCGCAGCATTGCCTACGGCCTCGATCGCGTCAGCCAGGAGGCGTCGCTGGCGCGCCTGATCCCCGCCTCGCTGTCGCAAGGCGAGGCGATCCGCTTCCTGGAAGACGTCAACCGCGCCTGCGTCATCCACGGCACGGCGCACATCGAGACGCGCTGACACCGTTCCTCTAGAGTCCCGCTTCAAAGGGGGATGTGCCGGACCGCCGGCGCGTGTATCCTGTGCGGCCGAGTCGTCTCCATCGAGCTTGCATGTCACGTTACACCATCACCCTCGCCAGCGAAACGGTCGACCGTTCGCGCGTCGAACAACTGCTGTCCCAGGATGTCCTGTTGGTCTTCGAGGACTGCGATTTCTCTGGCGCCGACCTCTCGCGCCTGAATTTGCAGGAAGCCGTGTTTCGCAACTGTGTCCTGGCCGAGACCTCGTTCTATGCCGCCACGCTCGCGCGTACCCGCTGGCAGCGCTGCCGGGCAGGGCATGCCGATTTCGAGTCGAGCGACCTGGTCGACGCGCACTTCGCATCGTCCGACCTGAACAACACCAGCTGGCGCCGCGCCAAGCTGGCCTCGTGTTCTTTTCGCAGCTGCAAGCTGACCGGCGCCGCCTTCGAGGAAGTCAGCTACCTCGGCCTGTCCTTCGAGGACAGCCTGCTCATCGGCGCCGACCTGCGCCGCATGTCGTTCCGGAAGATGACCTTGAACGGCCTGGATTTCGCCGATGCCGACCTGTCCGGCTGCGATTTCCGCGAAGCCGTGTTCGCCGGCGGCAGCCTGCGCGACGCCCATATCAAGGACACCCGCTTCGACGGCGCCGACCTGCGCGAAGCGGATCTCGGCGGCCTGAAACTCGTCAACGCCAAATTGTTCGCGGGCGCGACCATCTCGCGGCGCCAGGCGGCCGAGCTGGTGCGGGCGATGGGCCTGAACGTCGGATGAAGGCCGTGCGGGAATTGGCGCGCTTCCGGAGCCGGCGCTTCGTCCCGATCCTGCCCGAGGCCTGCCAGCTCGCGCCGAAAACCTATGGCGCCGAGCTGGCCTTCTGGCTGGCGGGGAAGCTGGCGCTGCAGGGCATCGCGACCGGCTATCCGGCCCCCGGAGAGCGCTGCTGGCTGCTGCGCTGGGAGGCGCAGCCAGGCGCCGTGTTCCAGGTCGTGTGCGTCAATTGCGAGGGCAGCAAGGAGCACTGGCGCGTTGCGCTGGTGCGGGACGACGGTGCCGGCGGCGCGTCCTTCGACGCGGCGCAGCCCCTGGTGAATGCGATCCGCTTCGTGCTGCATGCCGCGGTGCCGCGCGGTGAGCTCGCGTGGTGCGGCGAAGCGGGACCCGGGGTCTAGGCAGGGCTGAGGGCCAGCTTGTCGCGTACGGCCTGCATATGGTCCTGGGCGATGACGCTGCCATGGACGGCGGCCCGGGCCAGCCACATCAAACCCAGGTTTTCGTCCTGCGGGACGCCCTTGCCGTCGATGTGGCAAAGGCTCAGGTAGTACATCGCATTCGCGTACTCCTTCTTGACCGCCAGCTCGAGCCAGTACAGCGCACTCTTCGTCTTGTCCGCTGCCAGGAACAGCAGCGCCAGGTCGGTCTGCGCTTCGGGGTCGCCCGCGTCCGCCGCCTTGACCAGCGCGATGTCGTCCTCGTCGAGGGCAAGGCAGAGATGGGGCTGGATCGACTCGACATCCACCATCGACCTGCCGTTCACTCCGGGCTCGAGCTTGCGCTTGACCGAACCCTCGGCAATCCTGCGCCGGAACGTACTCTCGCTCCATTCCGTCAAACTGATGGCGGCACCAACACTAATAAATTCCAACTGCGGCTCCTTGCGAGTGCGGACTGACTCCGACACGGTTGATACCCCTGGCGCTGGCGCCAACATCCTGCTGACACCCCATTTCAGGGTGCCAAGCTGCGGTGAAACCCCGTTTGCGGCGCCAAATCCGGCCTGGCGGGCCCGTTGGCCCATCCAAATCCACGAAAATCGGGTCGTTTCGGGCTGGCACGGTCATTGCTGTATAGAAACACGTAAGGCACACACAAGTCTGCATGAACACTCACCTAAACTGACGGAGCTATTATGAAATTTTCCCAATACAAAGCACAAGCACAGAAGGGCTTCACCCTGATCGAACTGATGATCGTGGTTGCCATCATTGGTATTCTGGCATCGATTGCTCTGCCGGCCTACTCGAAGTACATGGACAAGTCGAAGTACGCTGAAGTCGTCGCTTCGACCTCGGCTGTGAAGATCGCTGTCGACATGTGTGCGCAGGATCTGGGCACCGTGACCGGCTGCGATGGCGGCGAGCATGGCATTCCTGAAAATATCGCAGCTGGCAGCCCGAAAGCCTACGCCGATTCCGTGACGACCTTAAACGGCGTCATCACTGCAGCCCCTAAAGCCTACGGCGGCGTGGTCGCAACCGATACGTACATCCTGACCCCGACCTATGCCAATGGCGCCGTGACCTGGGCTACGAGCGGTGACGCCGTCACCAAAGGCCTGGCCAAGTAATACGATCCCACCTCCACCTTGGTGGAGGGACCGGAAAAACCCGCACACCGTGCGGGTTTTTTCATTGGAACAGGCGTTGCCTTACTTGTAAGCAATTGCCAGCGATGTAAGAAATTGTTAAATCGGTCAACAGCTTCCGTAACCGCCCCGTTATCGGTTCAGTGACATATGCAATGTGCACTGAGACGACAACTAACCGAGGAGCTGCACCATGAAAAAAATCACTGCCACCCTGATCGCCGGCCTGTTCGCTACCACCGCATTCGCCCAAGTGCCGGATTCGCCTGTCGCGAAAACGACTGTCGAAACCAAGGATGCGAACACCGCGGTTCTGGTGGACACCAAGGAAGCCAGGACTGACCTGAAGGCCACGACCAAGGAAGCCCAAAAGGCAGCCACGGCCGATGCCAAAGGCAAGGTAGTCGCCAAGACCGACACCAAGGATGCCAAGGCTGCCGTGAAGGCCGATGCCAAGGATGCCAAGGCCGAGCTGAAAGCCGATGCGAAGGATGCCAAGGCCGAGCTGAAGGCCGATGCCAAAGTGGGCACCGAAGCCCATCCGGAAAACCACGGCGCCCACGTCTCGGCGACCGCCCAGACCAAGTAAGCCTTTCCAGCATCAACGAAGCCCGCGTCATCGCGGGCTTTTTTTTTCGCCCGGCGGCGGCGGCGGCGCTGGGCTTGGCCAGGCCAGGGCAGGCATAAGCGAGCAACTTTGGTAGTGGAGTTACAGTTTTTGGCTTATGATTCCCTTCACTTATCCGAACAATACGTAGTTTTGCTACCTCAAACAGGTGGCGAGAGGAGACCACCGTTGAGCATGTATCGCACCGCCGCCGTCCTGGCCGCTTCCCTGACGCTCTGCCTGAATGCGTGGGCACAACAACGCATTGCCGGTGCTAGCTCTCCCGGCCAGCTTATCGACGTCGAGGTGCAGGTCGACGGCGCCGGCAAGCTCGGTTACGCGGTCAAGCGGCGCGGCAAGGAGGTGATCGGCCTGTCGCGCCTGGGCTTCAACCTGGCCAACGCGCCCCGGCTCGACGGCGGTTTCAGCCTGCAGCGGCAGGCCGTGAGCGAGCACGATTCGACCTGGGAGCAGCCTTGGGGCGAGCGCCAGTTCGTGCGCAACCGCTACCGCGAGCTGCGCGTCGAGCTCGAGCAGAAGAAGCATGCCGGCCGCAAGCTCGCGCTCGTGTTCCGTATCTACGACGACGGCGTCGGCTTCCGCTACGAATTCCCGGCCCAGTCCCAGCTCCAGACGGTCGAGATCCTCGACGAGCTGACCGAATTCACGGTCGCGCAACCCGCCACCGCATGGTGGATTCCGGCCGGCGAGCTGCCGGGGCTGGAAGAAGAGATCCGCAAGGCGCCGCTCGCCGAGATCGGCATCGCCAACACCCCGCTGACCCTGCGCCTGGCGGACGGCACCCACATCGCCTTCCACGAAGCGGCCCTGGTCGACTATGCCTCGATGTGGCTGCGCAAGGTGGACGGGCAGAAGCTGCGCGCGATGCTGGCGCCGTCTTCCTACGGCCCGGCGGTGGTGCGCAGCGGGGCGTTTACCACGCCCTGGCGCACGATGCAGATCGCCGACGATGCGGCTGGCCTGTACATGTCCGACCTCGTGCTCAACCTGAACGAGCCGAACAAGCTGGGCGACGTCTCCTGGGTCAAGCCGTCGAAATTCGTGGGCGTCTGGTGGGAGATGCACCTGCAGCAAGGCACCTGGAACGCGGGGCCGAAGCATGCGGCCAACACGGCCAATACCAGGCGTTACATCGACTTCGCCGCCAGGAACGGTTTCCGCGGCGTGCTGGTCGAGGGCTGGAACCTGGGCTGGGAAAGCGACTGGGGCCACGGCGGCGCCGACTTCAGCTTCACCCGATCCTATCCTGACTTCGACCTGCCTGGCCTGGCGGCCTACGCCAAGTCGAAAGGCGTGCGCCTGGTCGGCCACCACGAGACCGGCGCCAACCTGCCGGCCTACGAACGGCAGATGGACGCGGCCTACCGGCTCTATGCCAAACACGGCGTCGACAGCGTCAAGTCGGGCTATGTGCACGAGGCGGGCGGCATGCAGTTTACGGGGCGCGACGGCAAGCCGCGCTACGGCCACTACGATTCGCAGGACGGCGTGCGCCACTTCCAGAAAGCCGTGACCGAGGCGGCGAAATACCGGATCGCCATCGACACCCACGAACCGGTCAAGGACACCGGCCTGCGCCGCACCTGGCCGAACTGGCTGACGCGCGAAGGCGCGCGCGGCGTCGAGTACAACGCCTGGGGCAACCCGCCCAACAGCGTCGACCACGAGGCAAAACTGGTGTTTACGCGCATGCTCAGCGGGCCGATGGATTACACGCCCGGCGTCCTGAGCCTGGTCGGCGCCGACGGCAAGGTCTTCAATTCGACCCAGGCCAAGCAGCTGGCCAACTTCGTCGTGATCTATTCGCCGCTGGTGATGGCGGCCGACCTGCCGGAGAACTACGAGAAGTACCCGGCCGCCTTCAAGTTCATCCGCGACGTGCCGACCGACTGGGCCGATACGCGCGTGATCAACGGGGCGGTGGGCGAGTACGCGACCATCGCGCGCAAGGAGCGGGGCGGGCAGGACTGGTATGTGGGCGCCGTCACCGACGGCCAGGCGCGCACGCTGGCGCTGCCGCTCGCCTTCCTCGACCCCGGCAAGACCTACATGGCCGAGATTTACCGCGACGGCGACCGCGCCGACTACCGCAGCGAGCGGCGCTTCGACCTGGTCGTCGAGCAGCGCAGGGTGACGGCCGGGGATACCTTGCAATTGCGCCTGGCGCCGGGCGGCGGGCAGGCGATCCGCTTCACGCCGCAGCGCTGAAGGGCAGGGCGGTTCCCGCCCGTCGTGTGTTTTCGCCAGGTTCCGCCCGCGCCGGGCCGCCTTAGAACGATTCCTCGCCGGCCTCGGCGGGCGCTGCGTGGCGGGCAGCCTGGCGCGCCGGGGCCGCCAGGCGCGCGCCCGGGCGCGGCGCCGGCGCCGCTTTCGCCGCCGGACGCGCGGGCGCGCCGGCCGTTACGTCTAGCGCAGCGTCGAGCTTGAACACGGCCACGATTTCGGCCAGTTTCGCCGCCTGTTCCTGCATCGCCTCGGCCGCCGCGGCCGCTTCCTCGACCAGCGAGGCGTTCTGTTGCGTGACCTCGTCCATCTGGCTGATGGCCGTGTTGATCTGCTCGATGCCCGAGGTCTGTTCCTGGCTGGCGGCCGTGATCTCGCCCATGATGTCGGTGACGTTGCGTACGCTGGCGACGATTTCTCCCATGGTCGTGCCGGCATGGTCGACCAGCTTCGCGCCGGCGTCGACCTTGGCCACCGAATCGTCGATCAGCGACTTGATTTCCTTGGCCGCCGCGGCCGAACGCTGGGCCAGGGTGCGCACTTCGGAGGCGACGACGGCAAAGCCGCGTCCCTGTTCGCCGGCGCGCGCCGCTTCCACGGCGGCGTTCAGCGCCAGGATATTGGTCTGGAAGGCGATGCCGTCGATCACGCCGATGATGTCGACGATCTTCTTCGACGAGTCGTTGATCGAGGCCATCGTGTCGACCACTTGCGACACCACCGTGCCGCCGCGTTCGGCCACCTGCGAGGCCGAGGAGGCCAGCTGGTTGGCCTGGCGCGCATTGTCGGCGTTCTGCTTGACGGTCGAGGTCAGTTCTTCCATCGAGGAGGCGGTTTCTTCCAGCGAGCTGGCCTGCTCTTCGGTGCGCGACGACAGGTCGAGGTTGCCGCTGGCGATCTGGCTCGAGGCCGAGGCGATCGTGTCGGTACCGCTGCGCACCTGGCCGACGATGCGCGCCAGGCTGTCCCGCATGGTCTTCATGGCGAACAGCATGCTGTTGCTGTCGCCCGGGCGCAGGTCGACGGCCACCGTCAGGTCGCCGGCGGCGATACGGCCGGCGACGGCGCTCGCATAGGCAGGCTCGCCGCCGAGCTGGCGGGTCAGGCTGCGGGTCAGGAGCACGCCCAGCCCGAGGCCGGCCGCAGCGCCGCCCAGCACCAGCAACAGCATCATCGTGCGGCTCGCATGGTAGGCAGCGCTGGCGGCGGCGACCGCTTCTGCGGCATTTTGTTCCTTCAGCCGGGCCAGGTCGGTCATGCGCACATCGGCCGCGTTGGCGACCGGTACCACAGTCGCGAACAGGTACTCGACCGAGGCGCGGTTTTGCTGCAGCGGCTCGGCCAGCGCGCGCTTGGTCGCCTCCATGATGGCGGCGTCGTAGACGCGCACCCGCTGGTCGACTTCGGCAAACAGCTGCTTGCCCTTTTCCAGGTGGAACAGCGGGCGCGCCTTGTCGAGGTTGGCCTTGAGCTGGGCGCGCGCCTCGTCGACCTTGGCGACGGCCGCCTTGCGGTCCTCGTCGGTCGACGCCAACAGGACGTTGCGGATGGCGCGTCCCATGTAGATCAGGTCGATGTTGGCTTCCTTGATGTAGGAAATGCCGAGCAGTTCTTTCTGGTAGATGTCGTCGTTCCTGGCGTCCATGCGCGACATGTTGACGATGCCGATCCCGGCCACGATGGCGCCGAGCGCCGACAGGATCAGGAACGCGGCGATCAGGCGGGTGCCGACCTTCATTTGATTAAACATGGGATGTTTCCAAAGTTGCAGTAGTGGGAGCGATCAGGCAGCGAGGCGCTGGATTTCCTGCACGTTCAGGATGTCGACGCCGTATTCCTGTCCTGAAAATGCACGATATCAGTGCATTTCACTAGTACCAATAGGAAACAAATGTTGACTGGATGTAGTTAAGCTCGGGTTTGTCGTGTTTGTGCAGCACAAACCGGGCGAAGCCGTGCCCGGCCAGGCAATTTCGCACTGTTTGTTTAATACGATCATCATGTAAGACAAGTCCTACAAAATAGCGCAGATTGTTACATTTGCGCAACGCGAGCTTGGCTCTTGGCCAGAACCGGGTGGATCAGCGTCCGGCCTCGTCCTTTTCCGCGCTGACGGACGCACGCCAAGCCAGCAGCGCCGGCTCGATCGCTGCGAGCGTCCGAAACACCTGTACTCCTGCACCGAGCAGGGCGGCGTCGGGTACACCGTCGCCGCCGACCCACAGCATCGCCTCGGGCGGCAGGGCCGCGCGCAGCGCCGTCACCATGCGCACCACGCTCTTGCGCGGAAAATAGGAGCTGAACGACAAGGCCACGATGTCCGCCCCGGTCTCCCGGGCGGCTGCCGCAACCTCCAGCGGCGGCACCTCGCTGCCGAGTTGTATGCATTCCACTTCGAGGGTGGCCAGCACCGCTTCGACCATCAGGATGCCGATCACGTGCGTTTCGCCGGTCAGGGTGGCCAGCAGGACACGCGGCCCGCGCCGGCTGGCGGCCCTTACCTCGGCCTGCCTGGCATGCAGGATCGAGGTCGCCAGTTGCGAATACAGGTGTTCGCAGCGCGTCGGCAGCTCGCCGCGCCCCCAGGCCGCCCCGACCGCATTCGACAGCGGCGCCAGGAACTCGATCACGAAGCGGCGCAGGCCCAGGTCCAGCAGCCGGTAATGGAAATGGCCGTGCAGTTCGCCGAGACGGTATTGGCGCAGCATGTCAAGGATGGCCTGGTAGGGACCGGCCCCGGCGTCCGGAGACGCGGCCGGCGCCGGGGCATCGGACGGGCCCGGCGTGCTCGCGTCCGAGAAAATCTTGCTGGGACGGACACCCTGGTCGAGGAGACGGCGCGCCGCCTGCAGGCGCTCCACCTGGCTGAGCGGGTAGACGCGGTCGCCGTGCCTGTCGCGCAAGGGTTGGGGAAAACCATAGCGTTTTTCCCACATGCGCAGCGTGGCCTGGCGGATCCCGGTCTGCCGCTCGACTTCGGTGATGGAGAGGTGTTCTTCCGTGATGGAAGGTGCATCGTTTTGCGGGTTCACGCCTGCCTTGCCTGCTGTTGTAAATGGACAGGTGCCAGCTTACTCTAAGGTAAATACGGCGGGGAGGCTGCGCGCCGCAACACAGGCTGCGCGGGCAGGCCGCTCAGGACGCCAGCAGCCTGTCGATGTCGCCGGCGATCTGTTCGGGCCTGGTCTGCGGCGCATAGCGTTTGCGTACCTCGCCGTCGCGGTCGACAAGGAATTTGGTGAAGTTCCACTTGATGCGCTGCGTGCCGAGTACGCCGGGCGCGGCGCGCTTGAGGTGCCGGAACAGCGGATGGGCCTGCGGGCCGTTGACCTCGACCTTGGCGAACAGCGGGAAGCTCACGCCGAAGTTCTTTTCGCAAAACGCGCCGATCTGCGCCGCGTCGCCCGGTTCCTGCTTGCCGAACTGGTTGCAGGGAAAGCCGAGCACCTCGACGCCGCGCTCGCGGAACTGGCGGTAGACCTGTTCCAGGCCCGCATACTGCGGCGTGAAGCCGCATTCGGACGCCGTGTTCACGATGAGCAGGACCTTGCCGCGGTAGCGCGACAGGTCGATCGGGGTGCCGTCGAGGGCAAGCGCCTGGAAGTCGAAAACGTTCATGCGGACATGATACCGTAGGGTGGACGGCTTGCCGTCCACGCGTTCAGCCTATATCCGGTCATTCGCGAGGCATCGAACAGGCGTTGAACGCGTGGACGGCGAAGCCGTCCACCCTACCTCAAACGAGTCCGAGGTGCTCGGTGCCGCTGGAGAAATCGCGGTTCTTCGCGTGCTTGCTGCCCAGCTTAATGGTGAGGCGCAGGTCGTTCACGGAATCGGCATTGCGCAGCGCGTCTTCGTAGGAAATCTTGTCGGCCTCGTAGAGGTCGAACAGGGCCTGGTCGAAGGTCTGCATGCCCAGTTCGCGCGACTTCTTCATGATCTCCTTGATCTCGTGCACTTCTCCCTTGAAGACGAGGTCCGAGATCAGCGGCGAGTTGAGCATGATTTCCATCGCCACCACGCGGCCCTTGTCTTCCTTCTTCGGGATCAGGCGCTGCGAGACCAGGCCGCGCAGGTTCAGCGACAGGTCCATCAACAGCTGCTGGCGGCGCTCTTCGGGGAAGAAGTTGATGATGCGGTCCAGGGCCTGGTTGGCGCTGTTCGCGTGCAGGGTGGCCAGGCACAGGTGGCCGGTTTCGGCGAAGGCGATGGCGTGTTCCATCGTCTCGCGGTCGCGGATTTCGCCGATCTGGATCACGTCCGGCGCCTGGCGCAGGGAGTTCTTCAGGGCCGACTCGAAACTGTCGGTGTCGACGCCCACTTCGCGCTGGGTGATGATGCAGTTCTTGTGCGGGTGGACGAATTCGACCGGGTCCTCGATGGTGATGATGTGGCCGTAGCTGTTCTCGTTGCGGTAGCCGACCATCGCGGCCAGCGTCGTCGACTTGCCCGAACCGGTGGCGCCGACCATCACGACCAGCCCGCGCTTGGACATGATCACGTCCTTCAGCACGGGCGGCAGGTCGAGGTCCTCGAACTTCGGGATCTTGGTCGTGATCGTGCGCAGCACCATGCCGACGCTGCTCATCTGGACGAACGCGGAGACGCGGAAGCGTCCCAGGTCGCCCGGGCTGATCGCGAAGTTCGCTTCGCGGGTCAATTCGAAGCCGGCGGTCTGCTTGTCGTTCATGATCGAACGCGCGAGATCGGCGGTGTGGCTTGCCGTGAGCGGCTGGTTCGAGACCGGCGTCATCTTGCCGTCGATCTTGATCGCCGGCGGGAAGCCGGCGGTGATGAAGAGGTCCGAGCCGCCCTTGCTGACCATCAGGCGCAGCAGGTCGAACATGAACTTGGATGCCTGGTCGCGTTCCATTTTTATCCTTAACCAGGGAAGTTTTCGGGGATCTTCGCGGCTGAACGAGCGGCGGCGCTGGAGATGACGTTGCGGCGAACCAGGTCGGTCAGGTTCTGGTCCAGCGTCTGCATGCCGACGTTGCTGCCGGTCTGGATGCTCGAGTACATTTGCGCGATCTTCGCTTCGCGGATCAGGTTGCGGATGGCCGGGGTGCCGATCATGATCTCGTGCGCCGCCACGCGGCCGGCTCCGTCCTTGGTCTTGAGCAGGGTCTGCGAAATCACGGCCTGCAGGGATTCCGACAGCATCGCCCGCACCATTTCCTTTTCCTCGGCCGGGAAGACGTCGACGATACGGTCGATGGTCTTCGCCGCCGACGAGGTGTGCAGGGTGCCGAACACGAGGTGGCCGGTTTCGGCCGCGGACAGGGCCAGGCGGATGGTCTCGAGGTCGCGCAGTTCGCCGACCAGGATCGCGTCCGGGTCTTCGCGCAGCGCCGAACGCAGCGAATTGCTGAACGAGAGCGTGTGCGGACCGACTTCGCGCTGGTTGATCAGGCACTTCTTCGACTCGTGGACAAATTCGATCGGGTCCTCGATGGTCAGGATGTGGCCGTACTCGGTCTCGTTCAGGTGGTTGATCATGGCCGCCAGCGTGGTCGACTTGCCGGAGCCGGTCGGGCCGGTGACCAGCACCAGGCCGCGCGGCTTCAAGGCCAGGTCGGCGAAGATCTTCGGCGCGTTCAAGTCTTCCAGCGTCAGGATTTTCGACGGAATCGTGCGCAGCACGGCGGCCGCGCCGCGCTCCTGGTTGAAGGCGTTGACACGGAAACGGGCCAGGCCCGGGATCGCGAACGAGAAATCGCATTCGAGCATTTCCTCGTACTGCTTGCGCTGGCCGTCGTTCATGATGTCGTACACCATCGCGTGCACGTCCTTGTGCTCGAGCGGCGGCAGGTTGATGCGGCGTACGTCGCCATGCACGCGGATCATCGGCGGCAGGCCGGCCGAGAGGTGCAGGTCGGAAGCTTTGTTCTTTACCGAGAAGGCAAGTAGTTCTGAGATGTCCATTTATAATCCCTGTGCCGTGAAGGGGTGCAGCTACTCGTATCATCTCGAATATTGCCCATAGAAAAGATTATGTCCACAATCGCTGCTAACTTGCAAGCTGTCGAAGCGACAATCAACGCTGCCTTGACCAGCGCCGGCAGGCCCCGGTCGAGCGTCCAGCTGCTTGCCGTCTCCAAGACCTTCCCGGCAGAAGCCGTGCTGGAGGCCATTGCCGCCGGCCAGCGCGCCTTCGGCGAAAACTATGTGCAGGAAGGCGTCGAAAAGATCGCCGACGTGGCGCGCGCGCAACCGGCGCCGGCAGACGCGCCCATCGAATGGCATTTCATCGGCCCGATCCAGAGCAACAAGACGCGCCCGATCGCCACCAGCTTCGCCTGGGTGCACACGGTCGAGCGCCTGAAAATCGCCCAGCGCCTGTCCGAGCAGCGCCCGCCCGAGATGGGCCCCCTGAACATCTGCCTGCAAGTCAACATCAGCGGCGAGGCCACCAAGAGCGGGGCCAGGCCGGACGAACTGCCGGAGCTGGCGCGCCAGGTGGCCGCGTTGCCGAACCTGCGCCTGCGTGGGCTGATGGCCATTCCCGAGGCCCAGGCCGACCCGGCCTTGCAGCGCGCCGCGTTCGCGAAACTGCGCGGGCTTGCCGAAGACCTACGCGCGTACGGCCTGGCGCTCGACACGCTGTCGATGGGCATGTCGGGAGACATGCAGGCCGCCATCCTCGAGGGCGCAACCATCGTGCGCGTGGGTAGCGCCATCTTTGGCGAACGCAATTATGACTAGGGATACGCAATGAACATCGCATTCATCGGCGGCGGCAACATGGCCACCGCCTTGATCGCCGGGCTGGCCAAACAGCCGGAAAACCGTTTCCACGTGGTGGACCCGAACCCGGAGGCGCTGGCACGCCTGGCCGCGGACTATGGCGCCGGCACCGCGACGGCGATCGACGCCGAACTGGCGAGCGCCGACGTCATCGTGCTGGCCGTGAAGCCGCAGCAGATGCGCGAGGTCGCGGCAGCGCTGGCGCCGCATGTGGGCCCGCAGCTGGTGCTCTCGATCGCTGCCGGCATCCGTGGCGCCGACCTGTCGCGCTGGCTGGGCGGCCATGGCGCCATCGTGCGCGCGATGCCGAACACCCCGGCCCTGATCCGGCAGGGCATCACCGGCATGGTGGCCTTGCCCGGCGTGAGCGAAGGCCAGCGCGCGGCCGCCGACGCGGTGCTGCGCGCGGTCGGCCAGACCGTGTGGCTGGAGGACGAAGCGCTGATCGATCCCGTGACGGCGGTCTCGGGCAGCGGCCCGGCCTATGTGTTCTACTTCCTCGAAGCGATGCAGGCGGCGGCCAGCGAAATGGGCCTGGACGCGGAGCAGGGCAAGCAGCTGGCGCTGGCGACGTTCGCCGGTGCAACCGAGCTGGCGGCGCAGTCAGGCGAGCCGCTTGAACTGCTGCGCCAGCGCGTTACCTCGAAAGGCGGCACGACGCATGCGGCGATCTCCAGCATGGAAGCGGCGGGGGTGAAGGCGGCGATCGTCGAGGCGATGAAGGCGGCCGCGGCGCGTGGGCGCGAATTGGGGGATGAGTTGGGGCGCGACGAGTAAGCTGTATATCGACTTGCGTGGGGCCGGAACCGCGTGGGCTCGAGAGTGTTCAGCACAGGGACATAGGTAACACCTGGCTAGGGACATAGGTAACACATGTGGTTTCATTCTAGCCGG
>NZ_JBHSIB010000019.1:0-683 GCF_042653325.1 Massilia sp. GCM10023247 | reverse complement strand
TTCTCGTGTCCCGCCCTACTTGTCGTACGCTTAGTACCACCGTTTGGATTTCGTGTACGGGGCTATCACCCTCTATGGCCAACATTTCCAGGTTGTTCCACTATCCAATCGACTATCACGTACAGGCTCATCCCATTTCGCTCGCCACTACTTTGGGAATCTCGGTTGATTTCTTTTCCTGCAGCTACTTAGATGTTTCAGTTCGCCGCGTTCGCTTTGCATGCCTATGTATTCAGCATGCAATGACCTAAAAGGCCGGGTTTCCCCATTCGGAAATCTGCGGATCAAAGTGTGTTTGCTCACTCCCCGCAGCTTATCGCAAGCTACTACGTCCTTCATCGCCTGTAATCGCCAAGGCATCCACCATGTGCACTTATTCGCTTGTCCCTATAACGTTAGCTTCTGTTTAAAAACAGAAAGCGGTCATGGAATCAAGAGTACAGCTTGTTGCATGTTTGTTGATACGTTTGTTACTACCCTAAGTGTGTGTTTCCACACGCTTAAAAAAACTTTACTTCTTCCAGATTGTTAAAGAACAGAACAACAGTGATCTCGAAAAGACCAAACAGAAATCTCAACCAGTAAAACTGGATGATTTATGTTTGAACTCTTGTACCAGGTGAATGGTGGAGGATGACGGGATCGAACCGACGACCCCCTGCTTGCAAAGCAGGTGCTCTCCC
>NZ_JBHSIB010000018.1:14938-15117 GCF_042653325.1 Massilia sp. GCM10023247 | reverse complement strand
TCACCAACTAGCTAATCAGATATCGGCCGCTCCAGGAGCACAAGGCCTTGCGGTCCCCTGCTTTCATCCTTAGATCGTATGCGGTATTAGCGTAACTTTCGCTACGTTATCCCCCACTCTTGGGTACGTTCCGATATATTACTCACCCGTTCGCCACTCGCCGCCAGGTTGCCCCGCGC
>NZ_JBHSIB010000018.1:0-14873 GCF_042653325.1 Massilia sp. GCM10023247 | reverse complement strand
TTGACTCTTTCGAGTCACCCTGATTGCTCAGGGGTCGCTCACTCAAGATACTGACCGTCGCTCATTGCTGAGCAACGTTAATACTTTTGTGAACATTTGATATTTTAAGCAATCAAGAACCGAAGTTCTTGGCACCTTCATCAAACGCCCACACTTATCGACTGTTAATTTTTAAAGAACTGGGCTCCCGCCGAGGGCGGTACTGCCTGCTGCTTGTCGACAAAGCGTTTTGTTTGTCAGCAGCGAAGAAGCGAGATTATGCAGTGTTTCGTTTGCGTCGTCAACTTCTTTTTCCTGCACCGCGTTTTCCGCGGTCCTCGTTGCCAGCTCAACTACTTTTCAACTACTTGATTTCGTTGGCGTTTTCACGAGGAGGCGAACTATAGCAAACCTCCCGCCCAGTTGCAAGGCCCGCGGCCTGTGCTATCGTTGCCCGGCCTCTACTTTATACAAACGACAACAATGCACATCCCTGCAGTGGTCTCAACCAGCAACGCAGCGCTCGCCGCCGCACTGGACAACGCGATCAATGACAAAACCAAGCCCATCGGCAGTCTCGGCCGCCTCGAAGCGCTGGCACGGCAGATCGGCCTGGTCCAGAACACGACGAAACCGAGCGTCGACCGCCCCGCCATCCTCGTGTTCGCAGCCGACCACGGCATCGTCGCCGAGGGCGTCTCCGCCTATCCGCAGGAAGTGACCTGGCAGATGGTCGAGAACTTCCTGGCCGGCGGCGCCGCGATCAACGTGTTCGCCCGCCAGAACGATTGCGCGATCCAGGTCGTGGATGCGGGCGTCAATCACGACTTCGGCCAGCGCGCCGGTTTAGTCGACCGCAAGGTCGGACACGGCACCCGTAATTTCGCCGAGCAGGCGGCCATGACGGCCGGGGAATGCCAGCTTGCGATGGAGCACGGCATGGAACTGGTGCACGCTCTGCCGGGGAATGTCGTTGGTTTCGGCGAGATGGGGATCGGAAACACGACATCCGCCGCCGCGCTCATGCATAAGCTGACGGGCGCGCCGGTGGCCGATTGCGTCGGCGCCGGCACCGGGCTGTCGCCCGAGGGCGTCGGGCGCAAACAGTCCGTCATCGAGGCGGCCATGCGCAGGCACGCCGGGGTCGAGGAGCCGCGCGCCGTGCTGGCCACCTTCGGCGGCTTCGAAATCGCGATGATGGCCGGCGCCATGCTGCAGGCCGCCCGGATGCGCAAGCTGCTGCTGATCGACGGCTTCATCGTCACCAGCGCGCTGCTGGTCGCGGCTCGCCTGCAACCCGCGGTGCTCGACTACTGCGTGTTCGCCCACTGCTCGGACGAGCAAGGTCACCGCCTGATGCTCGAGCACCTCGACGCGCAGCCGCTGCTGCAACTCGGCCTGCGGCTCGGAGAAGGCACCGGCAGCGCGCTCGCCCTGCCCCTGCTGCGCGCGGCCGTCAATTTCCTCGACCAGATGGCGACCTTCTCGTCCGCCCAGGTCGCCACCCGCGCAAGCTAAGTCATGCAGCAACTGCGCCTGTTCTTCATTGCCCTGCAGTTCTTCACGCGGCTGCCGATTCCGCGCTGGGTCGGCTTCCAGCCCGAATGGCTGCACCATGCGTCGCGCTATTTCCCGCTGGTCGGCTGCGTCGTCGGCGTGGGCGCCGCGGCCGTGTATGCGCTGGCCGCACTGGTGCTGCCGGCGCCGGTGGCGGCCGTGCTGTCGACCGCGGCCTCGATCTACCTGACCGGGGCCTTTCATGAAGACGGCTTCGCCGACACCTGCGACGGCTTCGGCGGCGGGCTGACGCGCGAGCGCGTGCTCGAGATCATGAAGGACTCGCGGGTAGGCGCTTACGGCGCGATCGGCATCGTCTGCATGCTGGGCATCAAATGCACGGCACTGGCCATGCTGCCGCCAGCAAGCGCCATCGCTGCCCTGCTGATCGCCCATCCCCTCTCGCGCCTGGCCGCCACTGCCCTGATCTGGCGCATGGACTACGCGCGCGACGAGGGAAAGTCGAAACCGATGGCCCAGCAGATGAGCGGTGTCGAATTCGCCATCGCCGCGCTCACCGCGCTCCTGCCCGGCGCCCTGCTGGCGGCAGCGGGCCAGGTGACGCTGCCGGCCTTGAGCGCCGGCGTGGCGGCTGCGGGGGTAGCGGCCCTCTGGCTCGCCCGCACCTTCCAGGCGCGGATCGGCGGCTACACCGGCGACTGCCTGGGCGCCGTCCAGCAAGTAGCGGAAGTCGCCGTCTATCTCGTCCTCCTGGCCAGCCTCGGCCACGGCGCACTCGCTTAGAGATGCGCCTGCTGCTGGTACGCCACCCCCGCCCCGCGATCGCAGCGGGCCTGTGCTACGGCAGCAGCGACGTCGCCGCCACGCTAGACGACACCCTGCGCGTGCGCGAGGCTTTGCGCAGTGCCTGCCTGCCCGGCACCTTGCCGGCCTGGTCGAGTCCCCTGTCGCGCTGTGCCGACCTGGCGCGCGCGATCGATCCCGTATCCCTGCAGTTCGATGCGCGCCTGGCCGAAATGGACTTCGGCGCTTGGGAGATGCGGCCCTGGGACGCCATCCCGCGCGCCGAGGTCGACGCCTGGGCCGCCGACCTGCTGCGCTACCGTCCGGGCGGCGCCGAGTGCGTGCTCGACGTCGCACGCCGGGCCGCCGCCTTCCTCGGCGATCTGCGTAACACGGCCCATCCCGAAGCACTCGTCATCTGCCACGCCGGCACCATGCGCCTGCTGCGCGCCCTGTGGACCGGACAGGCCCTGGAAGCGGCCGCGCTGGAGGCCGCGCGCACCCCGCACCGGATCGGCTACGGCGAAGTGCTGGTCCTGAAAAACTGACAACACGCGCTCGACGGCCGTATAATTGAATCGTTTTGGTGCTCGCGCCTGTGTTCACAGGCGCAGTTAAACGGGAAACACGAAGCCCTTCAATAAGGCCAGCGTGTGCTGCCCCCGCAACGGTCAGCAAGTGCCGCGTTCACGCGGCGAATCGTCTCCCCAGACCACTGTGCATCCGCATGGGAAGGTCGGACGGTTGTACTTGCCAGCCCGGATACCGGCCAAAAGGTGGAAGCGCAACGGCACCGTCGCGCTTCTGTTCAATCTGGCCTACGGGGACGTGGGCTGGTTGTCCAACCCATAGAACCGTCATGACTTTTCACGTTTCACGGCAAGCGGCCGCCTCGTCGCTCGCACTCGCCATGGCCGCGCCTTTCGCGTGCGCCGACTCCCTACCTGTCGATACCGTCGTCGTCACCGCCACGCGCATGCCGCAACGCGCCGCCGATGTCATCGCCCAGACCACCGTCATCCATGCCGACGAGATCGCGCGCTCCGGCGCCGGTTCTGTCGCCGACCTGCTGCAGCGCCAGGGCGGCATCGAGATCGCCCGCAACGGCAGCGCCGGCGCCAGCACCAGCGTCTTCCTGCGCGGCGCCAACAGCAACCAGGTCGTGGTCCTGCTCGACGGCGTGCGCATCGGCTCCTCGACCAGCGGCGCCGCCAGCTGGAACGCCATTCCGCTCGACGCCATCGAGCGCATCGAAGTCGTCTACGGCCCGCTCAGCACCCTGTACGGCGCCGACGCGATCGGCGGCGTGATCCAGATTTTTACGCGCAAGGGCGGCGCCGGACTGGCCGCCACCGTAGCGGCCGGCGCCGGCAGCGACGCCGCGCGCCAGGCCAGCGCCCAGCTTGCCGGCAGCGGCGGCGGCGAGCACGCCGTCAGTTACGCCTTCGGCGCCGGTCACGAAGCGTCGGACGGGTTTTCGGCCACCAAGCCGGGCGCCTTCGGTTACCACCCGGACGACGACGGCTACCGCCGCCGCAACGCCCACGGCCGCGTCAGCGTCGCGCTCGCGCCCGGCCACGAAGCGGGCGTCCAGTTCCTGCACAGCCGCCTGCGCGCCCAGTACGACAGCGGCGCGGGCAGCTACGACACCCATAACCGCCAGGACCTGAACACGGCCTCGCTGTTCATGACCAACACCTTGCTGCCGAACTGGCGCAGCAGCGTGCAGCTGGCACGCTCCGAGGACAAGCTGGGCAGCTTTACCAGTGCGGCGGCGTCCGGCGCCAGCCAGATCGACACCCGGCAGGACGAGCTGACCTGGCAAAACACGATCGCGCTCGGCACCGACACCCTGCAGCTGCTTTACGCCCACCGCAAGGAAGCAGTCGCGTCCAGCGCCACCCGCGCCCTGGCGCGCGAGCGCAGCACCGATTCGTATGGCGCCGCCTATTCCCTGCGGCGCGCGCGCCACCTGGTCGACCTCAGCGCGCGCCAGGACCGCTCGGCCTACGGCAGCAAGAACACGGGCGCCGCCGGCTATGGCTACGACTTCGGCGGCGGCCTGCGCGCCAGCGCCAGCATCGGCACCAGCTTCCGGGCGCCGACCTTCAACGAGTTGTACTACCCCGGCTACGGCGTCGAGTCGAACCGTCCCGAACGCGGCCGCAACGCCGAAGTCGGCCTGCGCTACGACAGCCGCGGCGTCCAGCTCGACGCCACCTGGTTCCGCAACCGCCTGACCGACATGATCGTCTCGGCCACGCCCTGCCCCGACCAGCGCGCCGGCCGCACCGGCAGCTGCGCCTACAACGTGGCCTCGGCCACGCTCGAAGGCGTGATGCTGTCGGGCGCCACCCGCATCGGCGCGCTGCGCCTGCGCGGCAGCCTCGACTGGCAGGACCCGCGCGACAACGGCAGCGGCAAGCGCCTGGCGCGAAGGAGCGACCGCCACGCCAGCGTCGGCGCCGACTATACGGCCGGCGCGCTCGAGGGCGGTGCGGAACTGGTGCTCTCCGGCGCGCGCTTCGACGACGCCGCCAACCTGCGCCGGCTCGGCGGCTACGGCTTGCTGAACCTGCACGCGACCTGGCGCATCAATCCGGAGCTGTCGCTGCTGGCGCGCGTGAACAACGCCGCCGGCAAGGACTACGAGCTGGCCCGTAACTACGGCACGGGCGGGCGCAGCTGGTTCGCCGGCCTGCGCTACCGCCTGCGCTGAGCGGGCCGCCCGTGAGCACGACCGCTCCCCTGCTGCTGCGCCAGCGCGCCACCCTGATCACGGGCGCGCTGCTGTTGCTGGCACTCGCCTGCATGCTGTACGCGGGCATGACCGGCTCGATCGCGGTGGCAGCAAGCGAGGTGCCGGACGCGCTGCGCCAGCTGCTGGGCGGCCGGCCGCAATCGCTGGCCGCTGCGCTGCTGGAACTGCGCGCCGGCCGCGCCACGGTCGCCTTCGTGACCGGCGCCGCCCTGGCGCTGGCCGGGGTGCTGATGCAGGCGCTGCTGCGCAATCCGCTGGCCGATCCCTACATCCTCGGGATCTCGGCCGGCGCCTCGGTCGGCGCGCTCGGCGCGATGCTGCTGATGGCCGCCATGGCGACCATCGAGGCGGCCGCCGTGGCGGGCGCGGTCACGGTGTCGATGCTGCTGTACGGATTGGCGCGGCGCGACCTGCGCGGCGGCACCGGCATGGAAGGCGGCACCTCGACACTGCTGCTCACGGGCGTCATCATTTCCTCGCTGTGCGTGGCCCTGATCACCCTGATGCTGTCGGTCGCGCCCGAAGGCCGCCTGCGCAGCATGGTGTTCTGGATGATCGGCGACGTCGCCGGCGCCCCGGTGCGCGTGCTGCCCTGGCTGGTGCTGGGCGGCGCCCTGCTGTTCGCCTTGCGCAACGCGCGCGGCATGAATTTGATGGCCCTGCACGCGGAAAACGCGGTCACGCTCGGTGTGCGCGTCGGCAGCCTGCGGCGCGGCCTGTTTTTCGTGTCCGGCGTGCTCACGGCCAGCGCCGTCACCAGCGCCGGCTCGATCGGCTTCGTCGGCCTGATCGTGCCGCACGCCTGCCGCTTCGCTTTCGGTCCCGACCACCGCGTCCTGATTCCGGCGGCCATGCTGGGCGGCGGCAGCTTCCTGGTGCTGTGCGACACGCTGGCGCGCACCGTCGTCGCGCCCCAGCAGCTGCCGGTGGGCGCCGTCACCGCCATCATCGGCGCCCCCATCTTCCTCTATCAACTGCATCGGCTGCGTCGCCACTAGGCCCCATCAGGCGCAGCCATTCCCGGAGCTCACCATGAACGACATGACACCTGACCAGACCAGCGCCCTCAACGAGCGCCACCGCGTCCGCATGGAACGCAAGAAGGCGATCATCGACGAGCGCATCGCCGCCGCCGACAAGCAGATCGGCATCATCATCGTCAACACCGGCAACGGCAAGGGCAAAAGCTCGAGCGCCTTCGGCATGACGGCGCGCGCCCTCGGGCACGGCATGCAGGTCGGTATCGTCCAGTTCATCAAGGGCGCGATGGCGACCGGCGAAGAGCTATTCCTGCGTCGCTTCCCCGCCGAAGTGCGCTTCCATGCGATGGGCGAAGGCTATACCTGGGAGACCCAGAACCGCGAACGCGACATGGCCAAGGCGGCCGAGGCCTGGGCCAAGGCCAAGACCTTCCTGTCCGACCCGGACGTCAAGCTGGTGGTGCTGGACGAACTGAACATCGCACTGAAGTACCGCTACCTCGACGTACACGCCGTCATCGAAGACCTGCTCGACCGGCCGCCGATGCAGCACGTCGTCATCACCGGGCGCGGCGCGCCGCCGGAACTGGTCGCCGTGGCCGACACCGTCACCGAGATGAACGTCGTCAAGCACGCGTTCGCGGCAGGCATCAAAGCCCAGGCGGGGACCGAGTGGTGAGCGGGGGGCACCCTGGCGCGCGCATCGTGCTGGTGGCGGCCGTCGCCTCTGGACAAGGTAAAACCACCGTCACCGCCGCCATCGCGCGCAGCCTGGCGCGCGCCGGACAGCGCGTGCGCGTCTTCAAATGCGGCCCGGATTTCATCGACCCGATGCTGCTCGAACGCGCCAGCGGCGCCCCGGTCCATACGCTCGACCTGTGGATGGTCGGGCTCGAAGAGTGCCGCGCGCGGCTGGCGGACGCCGCGCGCGACGCCGACACCGTGCTGGTCGAAGGCGTGATGGGGCTGTACGACGGCACGCCCTCGGCGGCCGACCTGGCCCGTGCCTTCGGCATCCCGGTGCTGGCGGTGATCGACGCGTCGGCCATGGCGCAGACCGCCGGGGCCGTCGCGCTCGGCCTGCGCGACTACGGCCCGGTGGACCTGGCCGGGGTGCTCGCCAACCGGGTCGCCAGCGCCGGGCATGCGCGGATGGTGGCCGACTCACTGCGCGACATCGCGCTGCTCGGCTCCCTGCCGCGCCAGCCGCAGGCGCTGCCGGAACGCCACCTCGGCCTCGTCGTGCCGGACGAACTGCCCGAACTCGACGCCCACCTCGACGCGCTGGCCGATGCGCTCGAACTGGACGAGGCGGCCTGGCAGGCGCTGCCGCTGCTGCTGCCCGAAGGGCTGGAAGGACCGGAGCCGCCCGCCGTCGAGGCGCTGCTGGCGGGACGGACGATTGCGATCGCGCGCGACGCCGCCTTCTGCTTCCTGTACCCGGCCAACCTCGACACCCTGCGCCGGCTCGGTGCGCAACTGGCCTTCTTTTCGCCGCTGGCCGACGAGCCGGTGCCGGCCGCTGCCGACGCCGTCTACCTGCCCGGCGGTTACCCCGAATTGCATGGCGCGGCCTTGTCCGGTGCGGCGCGCTGGCGCGCCTCGATCAATGCCGCGAACGCGGCCGGCCTGCCGATCCTGGCCGAATGCGGCGGCATGATGGCCCTCGCCGACGAGCTCACCGACCCCGACGGCCGGCGCTGGCCGATGGCGGGCGTCCTGCCCGGCGTAGTACGCATGGGAGCACGCCTGGCCGGCCTCGGATCGCAGGCGCTCGCGACGGCGGCCGGCACCCTGCGCGGGCATACCTTCCACTATTCGCGCTTCGACACCCCGCTGGCGCCGCAGCAGCACACGCTGCGCCATCCGGCCGGCACGCCAGGGGAGGCGGTGTACCGCGCCGGTGCACTGACGGCGTCCTATTTCCACGGCTATTTCGCCTCCAACCCGCAGGCTGCGGCCAGCCTCTTCATGCGGGCGGCGCCATGAATACCCTCGTCCTCGGCGGCGCCCGCTCGGGCAAAAGCGCGTTCGCCGAGCGCTTCGCGCAGGCTTCAAGCCGGCAAGTCGTGTATGTCGCCACCGCACAGGCCGGCGACGGCGAAATGCGTGCCCGCATCCTGCAGCACCGCGCGCACCGGCCCGGCCACTGGCGCACGGTCGAGGAGCCGCTGCGCCTGGCCGACGCGCTGCGCCGCGCCTGCACGCCCGGCGCCATCGTGCTGGCCGACTGCCTGACCCTGTGGCTGACCAACCTGATGCTGTGCGGCGAAGCACCGCTACCCGACAGTGGCGAACTGGTGCTGCCCGCCGCCTTCGAGCGCGAGCGCACGGCTTTCCTCGACCTGCTCGAAGAGGGCCTGCCGGGCGAGCTGGTACTGGTGTCGAACGAAGTCGGGATGGGCATCGTGCCGCTGGGCGCCTTGTCGCGCCGCTTCGCCGACGAAGCCGGGCGCCTGAACCAGGCGGTCGCCAGCCGCGTCGAGCGCGTCGTGCTGGTGGCGGCCGGCCTGCCGCTGGTGCTGAAAGGTCCGGCATGCTGAGCGGATTGTCCTTCCCCGAACTGGCGCTGCTGCTGGCGGCGGGCGTGGCGCTCGACCTGCTGCTGGGAGAGGCGCGGCGTTTTCACCCGCTGGTCGGCTTCGGACGCGTCGCGCAGGCGCTCGAGGCCTGGCTCAACCGCGGACGCTGGCGGCTGCTCCGGGGCGCCTGCGCCTGGACACTGGCCGTGCTGCCGGCATCCGCCCTGGCCTGGTGGCTCGGCCTGCATGCGGGGCTGGTGCTGCACGCCGCCCTGCTCTACTTTTGCCTTGGCCTGCGCAGCCTGCGCGACCATACGCTGCCGATCCTGCGCGCGCTGGAGGAGAATGAGCTGGACCAGGCGCGCCGGCTGACGGGCCGCATCGTCAGCCGCGACACCGGACAGGCGACGCCCTCCGAGCTGGCCAAGGCCGGCGCCGAATCGCTGCTCGAAAACGGCAACGATGCGGTGTTCGGCACGCTGTTCTGGTTTGTGCTGGCGGGTGGGCCGGGCGCCCTCTTGTTCCGGCTGGCGAACACGCTCGACGCCATGTGGGGCTACCGCAGCGAACGCTTTGATTTGTTCGGCCGGGTGGCGGCGCGCGTCGACGACCTGCTCAATTTTGTTCCCGCGCGCCTGACGGCACTCAGCTATGTGGTGCTGGCGCCGCGCGGCGGACATGCACGCGCCTGGCGCTGCTGGCGCAGCCAGGCCCCGGCCTGGAGCAGCCCGAGCGCGGGGCCGGTGATGGCCAGCGGCGCCGGCGCGCTCGGGATCGCACTCGGCGGCGCGGCGCGTTATGCCGGCCAGCTCGAGCTGCGACCGGCGCTCGGCAGCGGGCCGGCCGCAGCGCCGCGTGACATCCTGCGCGCCTGGCGCCTGGTGCTGGCCTCGGCCCTGCTGTGGGTGGCGCTCGCTGCCGCGGCGGCGCTCGTCCTGTACGGAGTCCGGCATGCTTGAACACGGCGGCAACCTGCGCGCGGCGGCCCGGCGTTTCGGCCGCGACGACTGGATCGATCTCTCGACCGGCATCAATCCCTGGGGCTATCCGGCGCCGCCCCTGCCGGCGGCTGCCTGGCACCGCCTGCCGGAGCCGGATCCGACACTGGTGGAGGCGGCCTGCGCCTGGTACGGCGCCCCGGACCTGTTGCCGGTGGCCGGCACCCAGGCGGCGATCCAGGCCCTGCCGCGCCTGCGTCCGCCCTCGCGCGTGGCCGTGGCCGCGCCCTCGTATGCGGAACACGCCCACCATTGGGGCCGCCACGGCCACACGCTGCGCGAGCTTCCCTACGCGCAGCTCGACGCTGCGGTGGAGACGAGCGACGTGGTGGTGCTCTGCAATCCGAACAACCCGACCGGCGCGACCGTGCCGCCGACGCAGTTGCTGGCCTGGGCCGCGCGGCTGCAGCGGCGCGGCGGCTGGCTGGTGGTCGACGAAGCGTTCGGCGACACCCTGCCGGAGCTGAGCGTGGCGGCCCACTCGGCGCAGCCGGGCCTGATCGTGCTGCGCTCGGTCGGCAAGTTTTTTGGCTTGGCCGGCCTGCGCCTCGGCTTTGTCGGTGCGCAGCCCGCGCTGCTGGCCGAGCTCGCGGACCAGCTCGGTCCCTGGGCCGTGAGCGGTCCGGCCCAGTCGATCGCGCTGGCGGCGCTCGAAGACGGACCCTGGCAGGCCGCCACCCGGCTGCGGCTGCAGGCGGCGGGAGAACGCATGCAGGCCCTGCTGCGCACGCACGGCATCACCGCCGACGGAACGTCCCTGTTCCACTGGTGGCCCGAGGCGCGTCCGCAAGACTTTCACGAACACATGGCCGCGCGCGGGATCTGGTGCCGCCTGTTCCCGCAGGCCGCGCGCGGCATCCGCCTCGGCCTGCCCGCCAACGAAGACGAGTGGCAGCGCCTGGCGCGTGCGCTCGACGAATGGAGCCCAACATGAAACGAACATGCTTACTCATCGTCCTGATGCTGGGCGCGAGTGCGCAAGCCGTCACCGTCAAGGACGATGCGGGCCAGGCCGTCACGCTCGACAAGCCGGCGATGCGCGTGATTTCCCTGGCGCCGCATGCGACCGAACTGCTGTTCGCGGCCGGCGGCGGCGCGCGCGTGGTCGGCGCCGTCAACTACAGCGACTACCCGGAAGCGGCCAAGCGCGTTCCGCGCATCGGCTCGAACCGCGAAGTCGACATCGAACGCATCATGGCCTTGCGGCCGGACCTGATCGTGGCCTGGATGCACGGCAGTTCGGAACGCCAGATCGAACTGGTCCGCCAGCTGGGCGTGCCGGTCTACCTGAGCGACCCGCAGACCCTGGAAGGCATCCCCGAAAGCCTGCTGCGCCTGGCGCAACTGATGGGCACCGAGACGGCGGCGCGGCCGGTGGCGGCCGGCCTGCGTGGACAGCTGGCGGCACTGCGCAGCCGTTACGCGGGGCGCTCGCCGGTACGCAGCTTTTATCAGGTATGGGACAAGCCGCTGTACACGCTCAGCGGCAAACATATCGTCACCGACGCGCTGCGCCTGTGCGGCGGCGAGAACATCTTTGACGCGCTGACGATCACGGCGCCCGTGGTGACGCTGGAAAGCGTGCTGCAGGCCGACCCGGAAGCGATCTTCGGCACCGCCGAAAAGAACTATGGAGGCGTCAACCTGTGGCGCCAGTACCCGACCATGACGGCCGTGCGCAACGGGAACCTGTTTACGGTCGATGGTAACCTGCTCAACCGCGCGGGTCCGCGCATGATTGCCGGCGCGGCCATCCTGTGCGAGAAGCTCGAGCAGGCACGCAGGCAGCGCAAATGACAGCCTTCCCCTTCCAGACCCTGATGGTGCAGGGCACGACCTCCGACGCCGGCAAGAGTACGGTGGTCGCCGCGCTGTGCCGTCTGCTCAGGCGCGAGGGCGTGCGCGTGGCGCCCTTCAAGCCGCAGAACATGGCCCTGAACAGTGCGGTGACCCGCGACGGCGGAGAAATCGGACGCGCCCAGGCGCTGCAGGCGATCGCCGCCGGGATCGAGCCGCATACCGACATGAATCCGGTGCTGCTGAAACCCTCGAGCGACACCGGCGCCCAGGTGATCATCCACGGCCGCGCAAGGGCACACATGCATGCGCGCGACTATCACCACTACAAAACCGTGGCGATGGCGGCGGTGCTGGAATCGCACGCCCGCCTGTGCGAGCAGTACGCGTGCATCGTGGTCGAAGGCGCGGGCAGCCCGGCCGAGATCAACCTGCGCGAGCGCGATATCGCCAACATGGGCTTTGCCGAGGCGGTCGACTGTCCGGTGCTGCTGGTGGCCGACATCGACCGCGGCGGCGTGTTCGCCCATCTCGTCGGCACCCTGGCCTGCCTGTCGCCGAGCGAACGGGCACGCATCGTCGGCTTTGTCATCAACCGCTTCCGGGGTGACATCGCGCTGCTCGAACCCGGCCTGGACTGGCTCGAGCGCGAGACCGGCAAGCCGGTGCTGGCGGTGCTGCCCTACCTGCACGGCCTGTACCTGGACGCCGAAGACGCCGTGCAGCCGATGCCGGCCGGGCGCGGCGCGTTCAAGGTCATCGTGCCGAGCCTGCCGCGCATGAGCAACCATACCGATTTCGACGCGCTGCGCGTGCATCCCGACCTCGACCTGCGCTTCGTGCGCGAGGGCGAGCCGATTCCCGCGGCCGACCTCATCATCCTCCCGGGCAGCAAGAACACCCGGGGCGACCTCGCCTGGCTGCGGGCGCAGGGCTGGCCCGACGCGATCGCGCGGCATCTGCGCTATGGGGGCAAGCTGATCGGCATTTGCGGAGGCTTCCAGATGCTGGGCACGCATGTCCACGATCCGCACGGGCTCGAGGGTACTGCCGGCACGTCGCCCGGCCTTGGGCTGCTCGACCTGAGCACCGTGATGGAAAGCGAAAAACGCTTGCGGCAAGTGCACGGCGTCTGCGCCTTCGACACGGCGGCGCCAGTCGAAGGCTACGAAATCCACATGGGCGTATCGATCGGGAGTGCGCTCGATACGCCGGCCTTCCTCGCCGCCGGCCGTGCCGAGGGCGCACTGTCCGCGGATGGCCAGATCCTCGGCAGCTACCTGCACGGGCTGTTCGATCATCCGGATGCCGGCGCGGCATTGTTGCGCTGGGCCGGCGCGCGCACCGGTGCCCGCGTCGATACGGCAGCGTTGCGGGAAGCAAGCCTGGACCGGCTGGCCGACGCTGCCCAGGGTTTGTTCGAACGCCTGCGCGCGCTGCCTGCATTATAGCCTTCCCCTATCGCCAACTTTAAATCAATTCATTTAACTTATTTGATGAGAATGATTATCATTTGCTCCTGATTGTTTGGAACGGAGCAGCACATGGTCACCGTAGCAAAGCGAGTTAGCCAGGTAGCCACGCACATGGCCATTGCCTATGTGGTTGCCTACGCCATGACCGGCTCGCCGGTGTTCAGCGGCCTGGCGGTCCTGGTGGAGCCGGTCATCAATGTGCTGCTGCTGCCCTACCACGAAGCGGCCTGGGCGACATGGCGGCGTAGAGCGGCTGACGCGCGTGCTCGTGCGCTGGCGCTGGCCGGCGAGAAGATCAGCCAGACCGGTCTGCATGCGGGCGTTGCTTTCGGCGTGATGTTTGTGGCGACGGGCTCGCTGGCCATGGGCGGCATCGCAGCCCTGGTCGAGCCGATCTGTAACGTCCTCGTCCTGCCGCTGCACGACCGCCTGTGGGCCAAGCTCGAGCGCAGCAGCCCGTTCAACGCCCGGTTGCAGGGCGCTTGATGTGGCTCGACACCTGGTTTCATTCAGGAGCAGACGGGATCACCTTGACCGACCCGCGCTTCAAGGCTTTCGGGGCATCGATCGGCGAGAAGTAGAATTGCATCTGGCTCCTGGCAACGTAGACCCGATAGCGGTGCAGGAAATCGGCGCCCAACACCAGGATCTCGCCCTCTTGGGGCAGGTCCATCACGCGTAAGTCCAGGTTCTTGACGTCCAGGGCGCCAATCGACAAGCTTGGAACCGGAACCTTCCACACCGGCTGGTCAGGACCGTGCCCCGGCACGGGGGGTTCCCGTGTCGCGCCGGGCGAGCTGGCGCTCAAACCCAGTCGTTCAGCTGTCGGCTTGGGCAGGTAGGAATGCGGGGTGCCGGTCGACAGGATGGCCAGGACGTCGTTGCCGGCGATGCGGACTTTGAACACCAGACGGGGATCGCGTTTCCAGACATCCCCCATTGCCGGGACGGCTACCGCTTGCAGATCCCAATACGCGAGGTGCTCGCGAAAGCAGCCTTGTGGCGTGAAGAATTTCAGATAACCGGCATCGAGGGCGAGCTCGACATCTGTTTGCAGGAGATTGCCGGCGCCGGCCCTGATTGCGAACGTGTCGTCCATGAAATCCTCGACCAGGTAGCTCGCCTTTTTCCTCTTAAATGGGCCGAAAGAGAAGTCGTCGACGAAGGCGTACGCTATTTCGCGCAACAATACGGCGCCTGTCGGATTACGCTCATCGCTGGGAAACAGGGTACTCGTCGAGCTGCGTACCTCGACGCCAAGGCGATCCAGCGTTTTTTTATTGAACACCAGCGATTCCGCGGAGCCGGTACTGAGCATCACGGGCACCGTGGAGCCATTGACGACGGCCTCGCCGACTGGACGCAGGTCTTCGGCAAACCTGAGCGGTATGGTCGCCTGCTCGCCCATATCGCAGCTTCCGGGCAGAGGCGCCGCGTCCGCGGCGCTGGAAAATACCAGCCCGGCGCAAACAATAGATCCTAGGAAGAAGGTAGGGAGAGCGCGGCGGACTGGGATCACGGGATCAATAATGTAGCTGCGGGAACTTGCAGTATAAATACTTTAATATCACTGCAGCCAGCATTATTAGCAGATTACCCTTTCTCCATAACGTAGGGTATGGCCAGGCCGCGCCTGCGCCCCCACCGTTTCACGACCCGAAGCCCAAACGCAAAAAACCCGCAGGGCTGAGGGTCCACAGTGTGGGCCCGAACCTGCGGGGTTCTTGAACGAAAAAAAACCCGCTGAGCGTACTCAGCGGGTTTTTTCTTTATAACTAGCCTGACGATAACCTACTTTCACACTGGTTGCAGCACTATCATCGGCGCAAAGTCGTTTCACGGTCCTGTTCGGGATGGGAAGGGGTGGGACCGACTTGCTATGGTCATCAGGCATGACTTGTACGAGCATCGTTCAATGAACGCGGCTCAGAATCTGGAAGAAGTAGGTTTTGTGAGTAGTAACTGTCGTGTCAACAAACAGCACTGTAATCTCGAATTACTATGACCTGCTAAGGTTATAGGGACAAGCCGTACGGGCAATTAGTACTGGTTAGCTTAAT